>NZ_VTDK01000005.1:0-258663 GCF_035615575.1 Acinetobacter sp. MD2 | reverse complement strand
TGGAGTAAAGGCGGTGCAACAACTTTAGATAATTGTGAAATGCTCTGCATTACCCATAATCGAAGTAAAGGTAATCGTTAGTAATATTAGTTTTGTATAAATTGCTGATAGCTATTTTTAAAGAAGCTAAATTAATTTTAGCTTCTTCCTTATTAAATAATTGATTATTATAGTTTTGTGCGGTTGCTACATAATATCGAAAAAATACGCAGATTTTTCTAAATGGCGTATGTCGCCATGAACCAGATCAGGCTTTTAACGTTGACATTCCAAAATTTCTAAATGGCGTATGTCGCCATGAACCATTAGCGAATGCAACCCTAGAGCGTATAGCATTTCTAAATGGCGTATGTCGCCATGAACGCCTTGGCGTACAGCAGCAGAATGTATTGATTTTTCTAAATGGCGTATGTCGCCATGAACAAAACCAATATCTGCAATTTGATATTGTTGTTTTTCTAAATGGCGTATGTCGCCATGAACAAAACATTGTAAATTACTTGTTCCTTGGTTGTTTTTCTAAATGGCGTATGTCGCCATGAACTGCTTTTTTTATGCTTGGAGAAATGTATGACATTTCTAAATGGCGTATGTCGCCATGAACATAGAGCAGGCACAGGACATAGAAAAGCAAACTTTCTAAATGGCGTATGTCGCCATGAACAAGGGAGGGAACAAGACTATACACGCAAAACATTTCTAAATGGCGTATGTCGCCATGAACTTCTAGGTCTAACTCTCGTTCTGAATGGCTACTTTCTAAATGGCGTATGTCGCCATGAACTCTTCTTGTTTGTTTTTCAGGTCTTGTTTGTTTTTCTAAATGGCGTATGTCGCCATGAACATATTACGTTTAAGCAAGGTAATGATACAAAAGTTTCTAAATGGCGTATGTCGCCATGAACATATAAATGACTTATCAAACAAGTTGTTTATATTTCTAAATGGCGTATGTCGCCATGAACTTGCATTGGACTCAGGTCGTAATGTTCCATCCTTTCTAAATGGCGTATGTCGCCATGAACGCTTCGGCAATGGTATCTGCAAGAATTTGTGCTTTCTAAATGGCGTATGTCGCCATGAACACAAAAGGTGGTTTTACGTATGGAATGTCTTCAGTTTCTAAATGGCGTATGTCGCCATGAACTAAGTTTTTCATAATCGATTTCACAGCGCATTTTTCTAAATGGCGTATGTCGCCATGAACAAATATAGGCTTGCGTGTCTTGCATAGTAAAATTTCTAAATGGCGTATGTCGCCATGAACGCGGTATTCCACCGAATGGTCCTGACTTTAATTTTCTAAATGGCGTATGTCGCCATGAACTAAAAACATAGTGCTTGTTGAAAGCGATTGGTTTTTCTAAATGGCGTATGTCGCCATGAACGGTGGTCTTCAAACGTCACAACACGTTTTTTATTTCTAAATGGCGTATGTCGCCATGAACCTGGGTTTGGCTTCACATACATCGTGGACATTTTTCTAAATGGCGTATGTCGCCATGAACATGCAGGCACAAACGCTCAAAAGCTTCTTGCATTTCTAAATGGCGTATGTCGCCATGAACTCGGAAGTTTTTTTTGATCGAAACTTTGCTATTTTCTAAATGGCGTATGTCGCCATGAACACATTGAACTACGTGCAAAAATTATTGATCGTTTTTCTAAATGGCGTATGTCGCCATGAACTCACGGATTGCATCGTTGGCAAGGCTGATCTCTTTCTAAATGGCGTATGTCGCCATGAACCCAAACTCATTTCATGGTTTGGACGTTGCGTAATTTCTAAATGGCGTATGTCGCCATGAACAGTAAGGATAAAGCAAAAAATAAAGTTATAACAGTGCTTTAGCCCTAAAAAGCATCAAATACCCAAAGTTTTAAAGCAAAGTTATAACTCATTGATTTTATTAAGCTGTTAAAGAGTCAAAAAAATATTGGGTTAAAATTCGGGTACAGTGAATGTGCGACTGAGTCCGTAAGTCCCAAACTTTCCAATACTTGCCTTATCAACAAGCGTTTTACCAATAATCAAGCGAAACATCATGTCATTGGTTTGGCTTTTCATATTGATATAAGGTGCAAAAGTTTCTGTCAGTTGCAACGCTTTAAAATGTGCTGTCGCTTCCTCAATTGAAATATTACGGCGCTTTGCTTGATGTACAATCCGCTGTTCGATGGTCAATTTAGGACTGGCTTTAAAATACGTGGCATAGCCCGTTACTTTATCTTGTGGCACTTCGCGTATAGACGTAACATGCACATAATCAATCAGGCGCTGTAACCACTGATCTAAATTCAATTGTGCTAATTCATCTACTGAATGAGCAAAAATACGAATTTTATCGCCCAAAAAACCAAGTTGCTTTTGTTTAATTAAACGATATTTAGGAAAAGAAACCCCGCAAGCAATCTTTCCCTGTTCATCGGCTTGTTCAACAAAGGCAAGATGAATTTGTGTATATAATTTTGACCAAATAAGATGCAATGGAATTTCTTCCTGCTCTAATAAGGTTATTTCTAAGTAATAGAGCATCGTTAATCCTTACTACTTTGACCAAAGACACCGCCACGCACTAAAACAGCCATGACATAATGTTCTTGTTCAGCATTTTCAAGTGCTTCACCTAAAGCATATTTATCAAACAAAGTAAAAAAGTCTTTTTTATCTTTAGGTGTGCGATACGCTTTCCCAAGATTGGTGACAGCACCATACGGTTCAATTGCAATGGCTGTTTTTTTCTCATCAAATTCAGGATACCACGTATCAATCGTGCGTAATGCATTGCCTAGTTTTTGTGAATGCATCGCAGCAACATCATTGACTTGATATAAAATTTTACTTTTTTCGCCTTTGCCTTTATCTAACACAAGCTCTTCACTTGGATAAACTTCCTGCCCTTTTCCAACCAAAGCATAAGCTTCCACTTTAATCAGTAAATATGGCAATTCACCTTTCAACGCACTCGCAATTTGATTGGCTAAGTTCTGTACTTGCCCATCTGCATGATCAAAACCATGTAATGGATAATCAAATGCATTAAAGGTCACGGCTTCTTGGTCATTTACCGTGACAACCACGTCTATTTTTTCCGCACCAACACGGTTACGCCATAAAAAACGTGCATTGGCAATATTCAGTGCATAGCGTTTTGCAAGCTCGGTAAATCCATAATTCTCAATATATTTTTGAGCAACAGCATGATATGACTTTAAGAAAGTTTCATTATTACACGCAGACGGATTTTCCACGCCACCTAATACTTTTAAAGTAAAGCCAACTTTTAAGGTGTCTTGATGTTCACCTAATGCACATGCATCAACAGTTTGCAAGTTAGCTTTTTCAACTTCTGCATTAAGTTTCATTGGATCGCCAGCAACCGCAGGTTTTAAACGGTTTGAAATCGTGCCTCGAACGGATTTTGGAATCAATTTTAATGCTGTTTGTTCAGCACGATTATTCCAGTTTGTTCCGTAAAAATAACCGTCTGATGGTACAAGCTTCTTTTCAAATGCTAAAACGCTTGCAATGATATTTTCTTTTTTAGCCATGAGTTTTTCCTTTTTAAAATAAAGTTAGTTTGTTGTTTGGTTTTGGCAAAGATATAGATTATTTTCTAAATCAACATGATATTGCCATAACAGTTGATCAATACTTTCAATTCGGTAAGGCATCACAAATTCACCAAGCGTCAAAACTGCTTCTGCAAAACGATGTGGTGTATTTGCATCTCGTTGATTTTTAGCAAGCCCTAGCTCAGAAATCCCCTGAAAACCCACTGCAATCGGTACAAGCCAGCCTTGTGTTTTACGTTGAGATGTCCAAGTCACTTTTCCATCATCGTCAAGTTGTGAGCTATGCGTGACTTTTAAGTGGTCTAATACGGCATCTAATGCATCTCGCCCTTCACTCATGCTTTGCATGACCAAATCACGGCGTTCGATCAGTACATGCCCCAGCATAAGTTTATTTAAAATAGGTCTAAGCTGTTGATCTTCATCTTTATCCTCATTAAAGCTTAGCACTTGACTATCTTTTACAGACAAAACATCACCACTAGCAAATTTCATGCTGATGATCAATTGCTTAATGGTTTTTAAAAAATCATCAATTCTTTCTGGATCAAGATTTTTATATTCAATCAATAATGAAACTTCTAAATGACAACGTGCTTCTTCAATAAATGCAGGTCTATTTCCATCTTTATCTAATGGATTTGCTGTTCCAATGATGGACGATACAAAATCATTTTGTCCTTTATAGGTTTGCAAATTAAATTCATGACAACTGACAGCAACTTTATCTAAGATAATTTCATCAAAACCTTGAGCAATCAGTTTACGTTGTAGTGCATGGACTGCACCTAACCAAGCTGTCATTGCAGGGAAACCAATGGTAAATGGGCTACTCATCGCATTGGCATTATGAATCTTAAGATGCGGAATTAAAATAAAACGGCGCATTAAAAAAACTCCTTATCTTCATTCAGTAAATCTCTAACGATTTCTTTAACCGCCCTTAACTCACCATCGCCCAATTGATATGACTGAGGAACAATATTCTTATCTTGATAAACATCTAAAATCCACTTGGCAATTCTATGGCTAATCTCTTCAAACCATGAATCATTTTCTTCTCGCTCTTCTTGATAACAATCATCTAGCCAAATACGCTGAGACAAAGGCAGATTTTGATAAGATGCACTAAGCGACCACTGCTGTTTATATTGACGAATACAAAAAGCAGTAAATAAAATTTGTTCAATAATTTTTCTAAGTGTCTTGTCTATATCTTTACGAATAGATATATTATTTTTCCTTTGACCTGTCACACCATCTAAATCTTTCCTAATCAATTCTTGTAAATGCTTGAATGTATCTTTGTATCCTTTCGCATATAAACACTGAGAAAAAAAATCACGAGTAGGTAACGTTACTTTTCTATTTTCAAAAGAAGGTGGCACACTTGCCAATAAATACGCTCTACCTGCATTTTGACTATTCAGTACACTGACATTTTGAGGTTGTGTTCCACCGTAAGCGGTTACCGTAAGATCATAAATATCTGCATAGCCGATAGCGTCAGATTCATTTTTCTTACGATTTTCTTTGGCTTGCTTGGTTTCATCCGAAAATCGTATTTTATCAACTCTTTGCTTTAATTCTGTAATCAATCCTGATGGTGTCAAAATAGAGAGCAAATGATATTGATTCTGCTTGATCGGGAAATAAACTTGTTTTACTAAATGATCGGTTTTAGAAGTCGTATCGGTTACTTTGATTTTAAGAAAATCATGCCGTAAATCTTCAAATTTTAATGATGATGTACTGATATATTGTATAAGTACGTCATTACTCTCTTCAAAATTATCCAACACCGTTTTACCGTTAGATAATTCAATACTGAGAAATTTAAATACATCCATTGCAGCCGCATTACCAAATACATCCAGCGGATAATCCACATTCCCACTGCGTAAGTAACCATCATTTTCAGCTTTTACCTTGGCAATTACACTGGATGTTTTAGCACTAGGATGGCTGAATTTACTTGGATGACTGACCATCGAAAGCTGCCCAACACGTTTTGCAGCATCAGGTAACCATTCTGCAAGACTAAACTTTGTTGTTGCCTGTTGTTGTAAATCAGCAATTTCATCATCTTTGGCTTTTTTTAGACGATCTTTCAACCATAAATCTTTACGATCGTTAAAAAAAGCGGTGATATTTTCAGGCATATCTTATTTCCTCTATTATTCTTGATCCGATACCACCAGACCAAATTGATCTGAATATATTAATTTTTTTCCATTTAAATATTCTGGCAACATAATTTCACCATATCTTTTTGATAATTTTTCAACGTCTTGATCAAGATCATCGTGATCAGGATTTTTTGCAATAGCCAAACGACACAGTATGTCGTAATAGTTTCGATTGAGCCAAAGTCGTTGATTTTCCAAATCCGTTAAATCAATATCTGAGATATTGTACCAACTGCTTCTATCAATATATTCTCCAAAATCATCCTTAATACACATCATAAGCTTGCGATTTTGAAATGCTCTAAATAATTGAATATTTGGGGAACTTTGCCTAAATGGATTAAACCGTTGTGGCAAAGCAGTTAAATACCACGTTTCATCCAACCAAGCATTCAAAAACTCTGCACCATTTTTTTCATAAGCCGTTAGTTGATACGCTGTAACCGCATGTTCAAGATCGGCAAGTTTTTTATTGGCTTGTAAAGGGCTATTCACTTGAATACGAGGAATTGCCGTAATTCCTGTTTCTACTTGTTGAATATCTAAAAGTTGATTTAAATCTTTATATTCCAATCGAAACTTTGCATTATTGATTTCAAAACCAGGATTTGTAAAAGCAACCTTCGCTTTTCGTAATGCGCGTAAATTGAATTGCATCAATGCAATATTTGGTTGCTGAATATCTTGTGCTAATTTCCGATGTCTTAAAACCCGCCCAGCTAACTGAATAATCGAACGATAGGATGATGGTTCGATAATTGCCCAATCAAAATCATGGTCACGTCCGACTTCTTCGACAGGCGTTGCGACAAGAATAAAAATCACATGATCACAATCTGTTTTATCTAAATGCTGCCGAATAACGCCATCATTATCGACTTCTAAAAATGCTTTAGGTTGTTCACCTTGTTTTTCTTTACGTTTCAGAGTTTCATCTAGGTGCTGTTCTTGCTTACTACGTAATAACAGCACTTGCCGACTATGATACGCCATGACCCGCGGTGCAATATTTTCCGACCATTCAGCATTCAATAAATATCGAGTAAGTGCGACACATGGCGGAATATTGGCAACACGTATCACCCCAAATGAGACTTTTTTGCCAGTTTTTGCATCAATACTGTGGTGGTGATGGTGTAACTTTTCGGCTTCAGTTCGAATTCGTTCAAAATACTGATCTTGAATACTTTGCTCTAAACGGTCTTGAGTTTTTTCAAGCACTAAATCTGCACAATCGACAATATAGGCTTTATGTTTCACGATTTGTTTTTGTAAATAATCTGAGCGAATTTTCACAAAATCTTGATGACAGTTTTGATAATGCTGAATAATTTTACTGTGTGTAGATAAAGGAATAGCATCTATTTTGGCTTTAAACTCATCCACCCACATCGCAATTGCATCGTTTTTTTTGATTTTCTTAAACGCACAATACAGTTGCCACCCCTGTTGATAGGCATTAAAAAAACCTTCTGCCAGAGCAGGCGGAATAGTGGCAGATGAAATCATCACCTTACGCCCCAACATGCCCGTGAGGTGGATCAGGCGAGCAATTGCAATCAGATCTTGCCCATTAAAATCATCCACTTCATCAATCACTAAATCTGAAGATGATAATCGAAGACTTGGTAAAATATACTTTCCACCTCGTTTGGTTTCAGTTGCAGAAATAATATGATCAATGGTACACACTAAAACAGGCTTATATAAGAATGCCTTATTTCGCTCGGCTTTATTTTGTGGGAATAATGCATCCATAAAATCAGCTTGAGGCATATCCTCATAGCGCAGTTCATTCTCTAACAATTCTTCCAAAGACTCAGAACCGAACGCTTCAATATCTGTCTGTTCTGTGTCATTCGCCTGCGTATTGTTTTTTTGGTGTAACTCTTGGACGGCTTTAGAACCAATTAAAACAGCCAATTCATCTTTGCTTAAACCAATGTCATTTTGATAAGAATCACCTGTTTGCAAGGTCAAAGTTCTTAACCCCAAAGCCAAAATATAACGCAATGACTGGGCATCTTTCGAGAGTGCCTGCATAATTTTAGCATTCGCAATGGTTTTCCCCTTGCCTGTACTCGCCATATTGACAATAAACCAGCCTTGTTGCTCTGCATTTTCATTATTGTGAATAAATTGTTGAATCCCTTTTACCGCTTGATCTTGCCATTCAAAACCAATCGGACTTTTTTTCTTTAATTTTTTCAAATCATAAGCAGGTTCCATTTCATCGGCTAAACGGCTGAGTGAATGTGCAACACGTATTGCATTATCACTGACACGTACCAAATGCTCATCCAATTTCTGTTTAATTTGTTTCGTTTTTGGATCAGTATTTGCGGATAAATTAACCGTTGTTTTCCAAGATGCATCTACTGGAAGAGATGAATAATAATGATCGCCCAACATTAAACACAATCGTGCATGATGCAAAATCACACGCCAACTTCCATCGGCAAAAATCTGCTCTTGCGAAGTTAATTCTTGTGCTAACCGTGTTGACCATTTTTTAATTTGTTTTTTCCATTCAGCTGACTGACTTAATAAACCATGATCAAACTCAAAGCACTGTTTTAATCTTTTTTGATATTCAGCTTCATCTTGTTTATTTTGATAACCCCATTGCGCTGAAATAATTTTAAGTAAACTCGATAAGTCAGATTTTTTATTATCGCTATATTGTTCTCGCTTCGTTTCTTCTCTTAAATCGGGTAAACGATGATGTGAAACAATCAACCATGCCACCAATTGTGCAAATGGTGGCAATTGATCTAACACTTTAGATTGATCCGCATTTTTTAAAACGGTGTTTTTTAGCGTTTGCTCATCCCAACTGCATTGCATCAACATGTTCAGCCATGCTTCATCCGATTCGATATTGCCCGATGACTGCACCAATGCATTCAACAATAAACAGGAAATCCATTCATGCCTTAAGGGATCACCTTTTTTCGCATTTTTACTATTACGTTCTAGTTTTTCCTGAAATAAGGCACTGGCCTTACCCCAATCATGCAACAACGCAGATACCGCGACCAATGCTTTAATTAAAGGTAAATAGTGCCAGTCGGTTTCCCATTTCTGCTGATCTAATTTTTTCTGTGTAGTATTTACAGGCACAATACCTTGTGAATTGAATTTATTACGATTCCCCACAATCCACATTAATTCACTTCTACGCCGACCACGTACCCAATGACAGGACACTGCAGTACTTTTCGTTACTGTTTTTTTAAGTAATCTTTTTAACGCCAACAACCCATCTTCGGTAATCACGGTTTGCCACGTGTTATCCCCAATACGGTCGGCAAAGGCATCGAGTACTCTACGAGTACGGGCAATGGCTTTTTTCTCACATTGACTGATAAGAGTAACGATCATAGCTAAGTGTCCATTTAATGTAATTTAAAATTTATCAGAAGAAGGACTCCTCTGATAAATAAGTCTTTGATTTATAATTGGCGTATGTCGCCGTGAACTTAACAGCATATTGCACATTTTCTAAGTGGCGTATGTCGCCGATTTCGTCAAAAACCTCCTATGTTAATTACTATAGAATTGTTATTGAATATTTGATTACCCGAATAAACAATCACCATTACAATAAAAACTAAGAATCTTTTTCTATACATTCAACCCTCCCTACATTTAGTTAATGTAAGAAAAGTATAAAGGATATTCCACCACACAAAAATATCTATCCATGTGAATTATACTGTTAATTTAAAAAACTTCGTGACAAAATATTTTTATTACATATGATCTTCATATAAATTCAACTCATAAATCTAAGAATCAGAAACATTCTTATTATCATCAAAATTTCTGCAAGCTTGCAATTTCACTTGCTCAAACATAAAGTCTAGACACCGATGCTCTGAAAATTTTTGCAAAATCTGTTGACGAAATTCCTGCTCAGCCATGCCCTCTTTGGCACAAATAAACGCATAGGGTAAAACCACAGCATCCTTAATTAAATCCGCCACATCAAACACCAATGCACCACGCCGAGTTTTGCCATGCATCACTGCAAAAGAATGGCTAATTCCTAGAACCCACAACGTCGTTGCTGCTAAACCATACGCCAAATAATTCCCATGATTCAAAAAGTCATTGGCTAAATCCCCTTGTTCAGGGTTACGTTCAAAACCTAATTTACAACGTATTGCCGCAATTTTATAAAGCTGTTTAGTGGTTGCAGCTTCAGCAAGTAATAAATCACCCACTTTGCTTTGATTCGGAATTTTATTTTCAAAACCATTCAGTGCGGTTTGAATATCCGCATCATCAATGGCAAAGCCTGCATCTTTTAAATCTTTATCTTTTGCCCAAATTTTGCGAATAAATTCAATCCGCGCAAATTGAAATTGTTTTGCCACCTCTAAACGTTTGGCATCATCAAACCAAAAACTCATCCAATTTTGCATATATTCCGTCGGGCGATATTCACTTTGTGGCATCATCCATTCAATTTCACATCCCATAAACAGTGGCGTACCTCCGCCACCACAAAACCCAACCAAAACACCTGCACTGGCAAGCATACGCATGGCAGCTTGAGTAATGGATGTACCTGTACCGAGTAAAATCACCGTGGTATTGGCAATCGGAATATTCCAGTATTGATTTTCTTTTTTAGCTTCGGTCAAATACAACACACGACCATCTTTTTGCATCACTCTGGCATGTTCTAGGTAATAAATATTGGCGCGTTTGGAATGTAGAATCGCTTTTAAGTCTGAAGGTGCAAGTTGTTCCATTTTTATTCTACATTTATGAAATTATTAATATTTAAAATAGCACAACCCCTTTATTTTAAAAGCATATAATCTGATGAGTACGACAAATTAAGTCGCAATAAAAATATATCTTTTCTATAAACCAACCTTCAAGGTAGAATTTCAAAACAACGCTCGACTTTTCATCATTGATGGTGATATATAAACCGACAGAATACCGCATTCAAAATAAGGCCTTTTAGGGTGTATCTCTGCTATGACCCAAATTCCTATATCAAATCAACACACACAACTCACTCCACAACAATTAAGCCAATTTATAAGCTGTGAGGAATGCGACGCACTCTATCAACGAATTCCTTTAGCATTGGGTGAAAAAGCGATTTGCCTTTGCTGTGGTGCAGAACTTTATCGAGAGGTGAAGTCGTTTAACCGCTTGCTTGCGCTGGTCTTAACCGCACTGATTATTTTTATCGTGGCCAACAGTTTCCCTATTGTAAAAGTCGAAGTTCAAGGCAACAGTATGGAAACGACTTTGTTGGGTGCAGCTTGGACGATGTTTCATATACACCGTGGTTTTGTCGGCTTTATTTTAGTGGCTACGACGTTTTTTATTCCTCTGATTAATCTTGTATTATTGCTCTATATTTATGCAAGTGTGAGTTGGTTAAAAAAACGTCCGCCTTTTATGCACATGGCGCTTAAAACACTGTATGTATTTCGAGTCTGGGCGATGGTTGAAGTGTTTTTGATTGGTATATTGGTCACACTGGTTAAACTCATTGATATGGTACTCGTTATTCCCGAAATCGCCTTGTGGGCATTTGCCGCACTGAGTTTATTTATGGTTTTTTTAAATGCCATTCAAGTCCAAGATATTTGGGATGCCATTGATCGGAAGCTGCCATGAACAATATCCAAGATGAACATGCAGCATCCGAAGCACCGCTAATCCGCGCCAAAGATTTATCCTTATTGCGCTGCCATTGCTGTGGGCGTTTAACGCCACGTTCAAAGCAAGCCGAAGATTCCACGCAAAAATGCCCTAGATGTAAAACACCTTTACATTTTCGTAAGCCGCAAAGTTTGCAAAAGACTTTTGCTTTTTTAATCACCGCGACAATTTTATATATTCCTGCCAACATTCTGCCCATGACCATTACCAATTCTCTGCTCGGCAATCAGCAAGATACCATTATGAGTGGTGTGGTCTTCTTTTGGCAATCGGGTGATTACTTGGTGGCATCCGTGATTTTTATGGCCAGTATTTTCATTCCGCTATTAAAATTATTTATTCTAAGTTTTTTGCTAATTACTCTAACAATGCAGGCGCGAGGCCATTGGCGCTTTAGCCCTCAGCATTGTAGCGTGTTATACCGCGTGGTCGAATTTATTGGCCGTTGGTCGATGATTGATGTTTTTGTGGTGAGTTTGCTGACTGCACTGATTCAAATTCAGTCCTTAGCCACCATTTTAGCCGGTCCGGGTGCAGTGGCTTTTGGCGCAGTGGTTATTTTAACCATGCTTGCCTCGCTTAGCTTTGACCCTCGGATGATTTGGGATAGCTATTATGCCAATCATCCAAATCAAGCCAATAACCCAACAGCGGCACAGCCATATTCACAAGTATTTTCAGATATTTCTCATTCCAACTCATTTAATGAACCCTAATATGACTGATAACGATCCGACAACGACCTCTCAGCCAGCGCAGTCTAATGAACTGCCGCCTGTACCTGAGCCGAAAAAAAAGAAATCGCGTTTTAGTATTTCCTTTATTTGGCTGATTCCTTTAATTGCCTTACTCATTGCCCTTTCTTTGGCAGTCAAAGCGGTTTGGGATCGCGGCCCAACCATCGAAGTTTCATTTAAAACCGCCGATGGCCTAGAAGCAGGTAAAACCACTGTGCGCTATAAACAAGTCAATATTGGTTTGGTGCGAAAAATTCATTTGGCACCAGACAATTCACATGTGATTGCAGAAATTGAGCTCAGTAAAGACAGCCGTGGCTTTGCAGCCAAAGATGCACGTTTTTGGGTGGTGCGCCCTCGCATTGGCACCAGTGGTGTTTCAGGGATCGACACCTTGCTTTCAGGGTCGTATATTGAAGTTGATGGCGGCAAAGCAACCACCAAGCAAGATCAGTTTGTCGGCTTAGAAACTCCGCCCGTTGTCCCGTCAGATGTTCAAGGTAAAGTCTTTTTCCTCACTGCGGATGACTTAGGCTCGTTAGATATTGGCTCACCGATTTATTATCGACGGATTAATGTGGGTCAAATTACCGCTTATAATTTATCCAAAGATGGTCAGCATGTTGAATTACAAACTTTTATTCGCGCGCCATACGACAAATTTGTCACCACCGATGCGCGTTTTTGGCAAGCCAGTGGTATCGATGTCAGCCTGAATGCATCTGGCTTTAGCTTAAATACGCAGTCTTTAGCGACCATTGTTGCAGGCGGCATTGCATTTGGTTATCCAGACAATTCCAATGCGGGCGTTGCATCGGCTCAAAGTCATTTTAATCTGTGGAATTCTCGGGTGGATGCTTTAAAAATCCCAGATGGCAAACCGCATCGCGTGATTATGTATTTTGACACTTCTTTACGTGGTCTGGCTGTGGGTGCCCCTGTCGACTTTATGGGCATTAATATTGGTGATGTAACCGCCATTAATGTTGAATTTGATCAACATTATCGTAAATTACGCATGCGGGTCGATGCGGTGCTCTATCCTTCTCGCCTAGCCAATGGCAAAGAATTAGACCCAACGGGGATTATTTTCAAACGCTTTATTGATAACGGATGGCGCGCGCAAATGCGTACCGGAAGCCTATTAACTGGGCAAAATTATATTGCCTTTGATAAATTCCCGAAAGCACCGCCTGTGGGTTTAATCCAACATGAAAACGGCGTTGTTGAAGTGCCAACCACACCGCCTGAACTCAACAGCTTACAAGCACAAGTTTCTGAAATTGCAGATAAAGTCAGCAAATTCCCAATTAATGAAATTGGTGCAGATGTCAGAAAAACCTTAAAAAGCATGAATACCACCATCGAATCGACAGATAAATTAGTTAAACAACTCGACACTAAAGTGGCACCGGACTTTCAAGCCACCTTAAATGATGCTCGTAAAACCATGCAGTCTACCGAATCGATTTTATCGGGCGATGCACCAATGCAACAAGATTTACGCCGTGCCTTACAACAAGTAACGCGCACCGCAGCATCATTACAATTAATGTCCGACTATATTGAACAACATCCTGAATCTTTAATTCGTGGCAAATCGGGAGAGAAGAAAAATGAGAAATAAGACATTACATCGCTTGCGTTTTTCTTCAACTGTTTATGGTGCAGCAGCAGGCTTATTTGGCCTTGCTGCACTTGGGCTAACGGCATGCTCAAGTTCAGTAAAGCCCAACTACTACACGCTTGCACCGCGTGTGGTGCCCACCGCGCAACCCACTTTACGCGTCATCGAGTTATTGCCGGTTAATTTACCTGACCGTTTAGACCGTGCTTCGCTGATGATTAATAGCGAACAAGGTCAGGCAAAAATTTTAGATAACGACCGTTGGACGTCTAATTTAGCCGTTGAACTGCATGACAGTTTATCGGCAGGATTACAACAACAGCTCGGTGCAGTCGACCGCTATAGCAGTGGCATGCCTAATGGCAAAATTGCCTACCGGATTGCAACAGACTTTTCACGTTTCGATACTATTCAATCGGCATCCAATCCCAATAATAACCGCGTTGAAGTTGAAGTGAGCTGGACGATTAAACCCATCATTGCAAACCCTGTGAATGCGTCTAATGTAGCGCGTCCACTGAGCTGCCGAATGACGTTTAATCAAGCCATTGCAAGCCCATTTAAAATTCCAGATACGGTAAATGCATCGCGTAGCGCGTTAAATCGTGTCATCACCTCCATTTCAAATACAGTCATTGCATCCGAAAAAGGAACAACACAGGTACCTGCTGCAATTTGTGGCTAATATCGTGCTAAATATGCAACATAAACTCTCATTCGTGAGAGTTTATGTGCTTTTGTATTACGATAAAATAGCCACAGATTTCATTAATAAGGAGAATTCTTATGTTCGATATGCGCTTGGCAAAAGACCGTGGTACAGCTCAACACGGCTGGTTGCATTCACAGCATAGTTTCTCTTTTGCAAATTATTGGGATCCGAAACAAGTCGGCTTCTCCGATTTATTGGTTATTAATGATGATACTGTGAGCCCTTCAAAAGGTTTTGGCACACACCCACATCAAAACATGGAAATTATTTCCTATGTGCTTGAAGGTGCTTTAGCACATAAAGACTCTATGGGAACGGGTTCAATCATTGTGCCGGGCGATATTCAATTGATGAGTGCAGGCTCAGGCGTTGCACACAGCGAATTTAATCATTCAGCAACCACCAATGTCCATTTTTTACAAATTTGGATTGTACCCAATCAAGTAAATAGCACACCAAGCTATCAGCAACTGCATATCGCGGATGAAGATAAACGCGGTAAATTTCATTTAATGATTGCACCGAATGCTGCTGACAAAACTTTAAGCATCAAACAAGACATCAATATTTATTCAGGTTTGTTTGATGGCGCGGAACAAGCCAATTTCGTGATTACCGAGCACCGCTATGTATATGTGCATGTTGCCAAAGGCTCGGTTGATATCAATGGGCAAATTTTTCATGCAGGCGATGCTGCACGCATTCGTAGCGCACAAAATTTACATTTTAGCCAAGGTCAAAATGCAGATGTTTTAATTTTTGATCTGCGTCCAAACGAATTACCACAAATGTAAAACCAACTCATAAACCCATAAAAAAGTCGGCTCAATTTAAATTCAGCCGACTTTTTTAATTTCTCATTTTTTATTAAGCAGCAATTTGCTTACGTAGCAAGACTGTACCCACCGAATAGCCTGCGCCAAACGAACTTAGCACCGCATATTCATGATGTGCTACTTCATGTCCCGTTTTGTGTAATGCAATCATTACACCCGCAGAAGAGGTATTGGCAAACTCATCTAAAATAATAGGCGCACGGTTTAAATCGGCGTCTTTGCCAGCTACATATTTTAAAATTAATTCATTCATATTGGCATTGGCTTGGTGCAACCAAAACCGTTTCACGTCATCCGCCGTCAGCTGATTTTTCGCTAATTGCTCACTAATCATTTTAGCCACCAATGGACACACTTCTTTAAAAACTTTACGACCATCTTGTTTAAACAATAAATCTTCGCCTGAAACATCTTCACAGCGGTTTAAAAAGCCAAAATTATTGCGAATATTATTGGAAAATTGAGTTTTCAAATGAATATCTAAAATTTCATAACCGGTTTTATCTTCACAGTCTTCAATAATGGCGGCGGTTGCAACATCACCAAAAATAAAATGGCTGTCGCGTTGGGTAAAATCTAAATGACCAGAGGTAAATTCAGCATTGATCAGTAATACACGACGTGCGCCAGTTTTAATGGCACTATAAGCTTGCTGAATAGCAAAAGTTGCAGATGAACAAGCCACATTCATGTCATACGCATAACCTTGAATGCCTAATTCCGCTTGAATTTCAATGGCGACCGAAGGATAAGCGCGTTGCATGTTCGAACATGCCAAAATCACCACATCAATCTCTTCAGCAGATACCTTTGCTGCATCCATGGCGCGTTTAGCAGCAAGCACACCCCACTCGGCTTGTAATGACAATTCATCATTTGCACGTGCTTGTAATTTCGGACGCATGCGCTGAATATCTAAAATGCCGTCTTTTTCGACCACATAACGGCGCTGAATGCCTGAGGCTTTTTCAATAAATTCGGCACTTGAACCTTGCAACTCAAGCACTTCGCCTGCCGCAATTTGCGCAGCATGTTGCTGATTATATTGTGCAACATAAGCATTCAAGCTCGTCACCAATTCTTCATTGCTAATCGAACTTTCGGGGTGATACAACCCTGTGCCTGTAATGCGAATGCTCATGTAAAACTCCTGTGTGTGACCCTAGCGCAAATCGGCTTTTTCCCACCATTTTTGCAAACGTGCAGGCGAAATGGGCATTTTGGTTTTCATGGGCTGCGAAAATAATGAAATGCGGAATTCTTCAATCATTAGATACAATTCATGCAAACGCGGATCATATTTAAAATTAAACAATTTTTCCATCCAAGGGTCGACTTGATCAATAGCTGCCGTGTCTCTTTGTAGATTATTTGGTAAACGCTCCAGTCGCACCATTAACGCCTTTAAGAAGCGTGGAAAGGCTTGCCAAATCTGTAAAGGTTGTGTATAGACGAAGCTATCTAGCTGCATTAAATCGAGCTGATCTTCAATATCATCTATACTTTTGCCAAAAATATCAGCATCAAGAACAAGTAATTGACGGCGAATTGTCTGCCAAGTGATAAAAATATCATTCAGTTGAGTTAATACCTGCTGACCACAACTCAAAAATTGTTGTTTCACCACCGTTAACGTGTGCTGATAATGCTGTTCATCCACAGGTAATTCATTTAATGCCTGATCTAAGGTTGCATAAACCAACATTTGTTCTAGCTTGGCTTTATCGCCCAGTGGTGCAAATGCCAGTGCCATGGGTTTAGAAATTTGCTTTTTCAACTGTCGAATCGCATCGCCCAATTGCAAATGAATTAAGCGAATAATACCTTGGCGATGTTTAGAAATGGCTTCTTGCTGGTCGTTAAAGGTTTGAATCACCACGCCCGATTCATCTTTCACATCTAAATTTTCAAACGCCTTGATCGGCACAAGTGCTTGATATTGTTTGACTATCACGCCTGTGACTTTTTGCGAGGCTTCAAACACAAAATTACTTGGGAAAGTTTTAAACTCGCCTTTTAACTGCTGCACAGGTCGATGCGTGTCGCTCTTACAACGGGCTTTGAGTTCAGATAAATCGCGCCCTTGCTGCAAAATTTGCCCTTTGGCATCGACCACCAAAATATATGGCAATAAATAGGCATCGACTTTTTCAAAAGAAAAATCTTTTTCAGTAATCGCTTCACCGCGCAGTGCAAAAGCTAAATATTTAAACAAATGCTCACGCAAATGCACCGCATCAATGCCTTTCAGCAATTTTTGCACGGTGTCTGGAATAGGCACTAAATGGCGGCGTTTATCTTTTGGTAAGGTTTTAAGCAGCGCTTCAATGAGAGCATATCGCCAACCAGGAATGCCCCACGACCAAATATTTTCATCGACTTGCGCGAGCGCTTGGAGTGGGATTTTCACCATCGCCCCATCTTGGTCATGGCTTGGGTCAAAACGATAAGTCGTAGCTAAGCGTAATTCCCCATTGTGCAAATAATCGGGGAATTGTTGCGTGGTTGGACGGTCAGTTTGCCAAAGTGCATCATCTTCTACAAATAAATAACGCGGCTGGGTGGGTTCGATAGTTGCACGCCAATCTTCAAAACTGCTACGACTTGCGACATCATTTGGGACACGTTCGGCATAAAATTGGTAAATGGTTTCTTCATCCACCACCAAATCGCGGCGACGCAATTTATCTTCAACCCGTTCTACTTCTTCAAGTTTGCGTAAATTGTGTTGTAAAAATGGCGGCGTTGTCCCCAGTTTTCCTGTCGTCAGTGCATCTCTTAAGAAAATTTCATGTGCAGCAAGATGATCCACTTTTTCAAAGTTAATCAAACGCTTCGGCTCAATAATAAGACCAAACAATGAAATTTGGTCGTATGCATTCACAATGCCGGCTTTTTTAGACCAATGCGGCTCAAAATAATGATGCTTTAATAAATCACGCGCGGCCAATAAAATCCATTCAGGTTCAATTCGTGCAAGTGTACGTAAATAAATCTGTGAAGTTTCCACCATCTCAAATGCCATAATCCACGGCGTATTGGTTTTATGTAAGGTACTGGCCGGAAACACTTTGGCTTTTTGCTGACGCACAGCCATAAAGATATTGCGCTCGTCGGTTTTATTGGCAATAAATGACAATAAGCTGGTTAATAAAGCCCGATGCAGGTTTTCATAACTGGCAGCTTTGGCATTAAAGCTTAAATTTAAACCTTGAACCAAATCAAGCAATTGGCTATGCGTTTGTCGCCATTCGCGTAAACGTAACCAACTTAAAAAATGTTGCTTGGCAAACTGGCGGCGTTTGTTTTCGCTCATTTGCTCACGGTTATTTTGCAACGTATCCCACAATTTTAAATAAAATAAAAAGTCGGAATCGGCTTCTTTGAACAAGGCATGTTTTTGGTCAGCTTGGGTTTGTTTATCGGCAGGACGTTCGCGTGGGTCTTGTACTGCCAAGGCACTGACAATAATCAACACTTCGTTCAACACGCCAAAATGCGCCCCGCCCACCAACATGCGGGCTAAACGTGGGTCGATTGGCATTTTGGCCATCATTTGCCCAACTTTGGTAAGCTCCGATTTTTTATCGTTAAATGCCCCAAGTTCAACCAGTAATTTACGCCCATCATTGACCAATCGATGATCTGGCGGTTCAATAAAATCAAAATTTTCAAGCGCGCCTAAACCCAAACTTTGCATTTGCAAAATGACCGATGCCAAATTGGTACGCTTAATTTCAGGCTCGGTAAATTCAGGGCGACTTAAAAAATCTTCTTCACTATATAGGCGAATACACACACCCGCTGCAATACGACCACAGCGCCCTTTACGCTGATTCGCTGCCGCTTGTGATACCGCTTCAATAGGTAAGCGTTGGACGCGAGAGCGATAATTATAACGAGAAATACGCGCAAAACCTGCATCAATCACATAACGAATATTGGGTACAGTTAAAGCGGTTTCCGCCACGTTGGTGGCAATAATGATGCGTCGTCCACCACCTGTTGGATGAAAGATTTTTTGTTGCTCAGCCAATCCCAAACGCGCATATAACGGTAAAATTTGGGTATGCCGTGGGCCATATTTTTGCAAAGTTTCTTGCAGTTCACGAATTTCTTGTTCGGTACTGGAAAAAATTAAAATATCGGCATGTTCAGGATGACCTTTTTCAGCCGCATCGGCAAAACATTCTTCTACCGCTTGTACAACGGCACGCGGTAAATTTTCTTCAAAATCATCAAATTCATCGTCATCACTACCGCCAATGTTCATTTCAGAAATTGGACGATAACGTACTTCTACAGGAAAACTGCGACCTTCAACTTCAAATACCGGCGCGTTATTAAAATACTGGCTAAAGCGATTTACATCTAAAGTTGCCGAGGTAATAATCACTTTTAAATCGGGGCGTTTGGGCAATAATTGTTTTAAATAGCCCATAATAAAGTCAATATTAAGTGAGCGCTCATGCGCTTCATCAATAATAATGGTGTCGTACTTGGTTAAATAGCGGTCATGGGTTAATTCAGCAAGTAAAATCCCATCCGTCATTAACCGTACAATTGAATCATTCGAGCCTTGCTCATTAAATCGGACTTTAAAACCAATCGCATCGCCTAAGTTCTGCCCGACTTCTTCGGCTATCCGCTGTGAAACACTGCGTGCCGCCAAACGACGTGGCTGGGTATGTCCAATCATTCCCGTTAATCCACGTCCTGCAAGCATCGCAATTTGTGGTAATTGTGTGGTTTTTCCCGAACCTGTTTCCCCTGCCACAATAATTACTTGGTGCTGCTGAATAGCGGTAATTAACGCATCGGCACATTGGGTGACAGGCAAATCTTGATTGAGCTTAATGGTAGGCAAGCGAGCAAGACGTTTTTCAACTTGTGCATGCGACTGCTCAAATACACTCTGATATTGCTGCGGATTGGCATCTTTGCCTTTTTTGAGCCGATTTAAACGATGTCGGTCACGCGCCATAACCAATTGATCTACATTTAAACCACTTTGCACAGAAGCCTTTCCTAACACACAAAAGAAAGCATTTTACTCGACTCTGCCGATGATAGAAAGGCAAAGATTTTGTGGATTTTTCTGTGGTTCACGCTTGAAATTTTAGGCAGCTCTCCCCATATTATTAGGCGAATCATCTAACAGAGATTGATTTTGCAGGATAGGAAATGATCATTATTGCAGAAATCAATTGAAAACTAGATTTATCTAATTTTCCGATTCTTTGTATTAAAAAATACTATTTCCCCAATCAATAAAATTTGATTATTCTGAACCTCGTAAACAGAAATGACTTCTTAACTTATATCTGGAGAACAACATGGGTTTAATTAATACTGCAGTACAACCATTTAAAGCAAATGCATTCCATAACGGTCAATTCATCGAAGTGAGCGATGCTGACCTAAAAGGCAAATGGTCTGTGATTATTTTCATGCCTGCTGCATTTACCTTTAACTGCCCAACAGAAGTTGAAGATGCTGCTGATAACTATGCAGAATTTCAAAAAGCAGGTGCAGAAGTTTATATCGTAACAACTGATACGCATTTCTCTCACAAAGTATGGCATGAAACTTCACCTGCAGTAGGTAAAGCACAATTCCCATTAATCGGCGATCCTACACACCAATTAACACGTGCATTTGACGTTCATATTGAAGAAGCAGGTCTTGCACTTCGTGGTACTTTCGTAATTAACCCTGAAGGGATCATCAAAACTGCTGAAGTTCACGACAATGCAATTGCTCGTGACGTATCAGAAACTTTACGTAAGCTTAAAGCAGCACAGTTTGTAGAAAACCACCCAGGTGAAGTTTGCCCTGCAAAATGGAAAGAAGGTGCAACAACAATTGCTCCATCTATCGACTTAGTCGGTAAAATCTAAGCTTAGATTTTTAAGAAAACCACGCTAATGAGCGTGGTTTTTTATTTATGCATTTTTGGTACGAAACCATTTGGCTTCAATAGCATCAAAACACCATTGATAAATAAAGGTATAAACCAAAATACAGTTGGTAATGCCTAAATCTAATAAGAAAGCATCAAGTAAATTTAAATTAAGTGCGTAAGCAAAAATTGGAATAGTGATGATCATTAAACCACCCTCAAAACCAACTGCATGTAAAATACGGAAAAAAACAGTCCGTTTAAATTGATATTTTTGTTCAGCTTTTTCAAATAATGTATTAAAAATCATATTCCAAAACACTGAAATCACACATACAATCAGCATTAATAGCCCACTTTCTTCAAGTGGCATGCTAAAAAAATAGCTCACACCATAGGCAATCACCACCAATAAAATGGCTTCATAAAGCACAGCATGAATAATTCTCTTTTTTGAAATTAGCATGATGACACGCGCTCAATATCCTGTACGATTGAATAATTGCCATTATATTTTTATAATTTTGATTATAAAAGTTAGGTTCTTTCAAAAGAATTGATAGATGAACATTAATCAAGAACAACTCAATATTTTTAAAACCGTTATAGAGACTGGTTCTTTTTCCGCAGCTGCGCGGCATTTAAGCAAAGTCCCTTCCACCATTAGTATGTCGATTGCTAATTTAGAGATCGACTTAAACCTCAAACTATTTGAACGGATTGGACGTGAACCTGTACCCACCGCAGCAGCACAGCAACTGTATGAACATACCACACAGCTGCTTACTCAAATTAAGCAATGGAAACAGCACGCCCATGCATTAAGTGCAGGACTTGAAGCGGCGCTCAATATTGTGGTGGTATCAGAATTAACCTATAACGACTGGATTGATTATATTGCGGTATTAGAACAACAATTTCCAAGCCTTGCCATTCATATTTTTTCTGCACCACAAGAAGATGCTCAGCGTATGCTTATGCAAGGTGAAGTACAATTTGCATTAATGTTTGAACGCGAATATTTAGATCAACGTGAATTATTTATTGAGCTAAAAAAAGAAACCTTAGTTGCTGTGTCAAGCCAACAACACACTTTGGCACAATCACCTATGGTATGTTTAGAACAATTGCAGCAACAACGCCAAATTATTGTGACCAGTCGTGACAAAGGCATTAAGCCCGAATTGTTATTTTCCCCACATTATTGGCGCACCGATCATCACCATATTGCCCTGTCTCTTATTCAAAAAGGTTTAGGTTGGGGGATTTTACCTCTAGAATTATTTAAACAGCAGCCACAACTTGTTCAACAATTAAAAGTATTACAGATTCAAGATTTTACGGCACAAATGGAATATTACATTGACTTAGTATGGAGTAAAGAATCTGAACTTGGCCCTGCCAGTCAATTTTTAATTGAATATGTGCGGACACAACGGAAAGGCTAAAATAGAATACTACTGCTTATTTTTTCTACAATCTTTTGAAAAAAGTTATGCTATAAAAGCATATAGCTTAGAAAAAAGATTAATGTGTCATGACCCATTCAGCCCTATCCCAACTTAAAAAGTTAACCACCATTGTTGCTGATAGCAGCGATTTAACCGCAATTGAAAAGTTTCGTCCATTAGATGCAACCACTAATCCATCCTTAATTACCGCTGCGGCATCTCAGCCAGAAAATAAAACGTTAATTGAAGATGCCTACAACCAAGCCAAGCAAGAAGGCTTCTCGTCAGATGCGCTAATTGAACGCACCATTGATATTTTAACGGTCAAATTCGGCGTTGAAATTTTAAAATTAATTGATGGTCGTGTTTCAACTGAAGTTGATGCAAGTTTATCTTATGACACTGCGGCAACCATTGCCAAAGCCAAAGAATTATTAGCGTTATATCAACAATATGGAATTGGAAAAGATCGGATTTTAATTAAAATCGCCTCGACATGGGATGGTATTCAAGCTGCCAAAGCGCTTGAAGCCGAAGGCATTCACTGTAACTTAACTTTATTGTTTGGTTTACACCAAGCCAAAGCCTGTGCCGATGCTAAAGTCACTCTAATTTCCCCTTTTGTGGGTCGCATTTTAGATTGGTATAAAAAAGCTGAAAATGTCAGTGCGTACCCAATTGAAAAAGATCCTGGTGTATTATCGGTTAAAGCCACCTTTGATTATTACAAAAGTCATGGTATTCAAACTGAAATTATGGGCGCAAGTTTCCGTAGTCCTGAACAAGTCTTAGCACTTGCAGGCTGTGATTTACTCACCATCGCTCCGAATTTACTCGATCAGCTTGAGCAAAACCAACAAACAGTCACTGCGCAGTTAGTTGCAAAAAACGCAACAGCAAATGCTGTGGAAGAAATTTCACATGCCGAATTTAAACAACAACTTGAGCAAGACTTAATGTCATTTCAACTCTTACAATCAGGCATTGATGGTTTTATCAAAGCACGGGAGCAACTCAGTCTATTACTACGCCAAAGCTTTGGTATCGATGCCCAATTAAAACCTTAAAATACAGTAGATAATCTATTGTTTCGGGTGTATTTTATAGCGCTAAAATACACCCTTTATTTTTAGTAAATGGGATTCTGCGCTTATAAATCCTTGCTTTAGGTCGTTCCATGTTGGGCATTGTTCATCTTTCGACATTTATTGTCGGTGCAATTTTAATTGTGTTACTTCCAGGGCCAAATTCATTATATTTGCTGGCCATTGCTTCAAAAGAAGGTATCCGTGCAGGCTATGCAGCAGCTTTAGGGATTATTACCGGCGACAGTATCCTTATATTGGCAACAGTATTAGGGGCAGCCTCTATCTTACATACCTACCCATTTACTTTTGTTGCACTTAAAGTTGTCGGAGCAAGTTATTTAGGCTATTTAGGTATTAAACTACTGATTGCAAGTGTACACACGTGGCAAAAAATTCACACTGATCCAGATGTAAATACAGTTAAGATGTCCAAAAACGATAAGATGCAATCCCCTTTTCGTACTGCACTCACCATTAGTTTATTAAATCCAAAAGCGATCTTGTTCTTCTTGTCATTTTTTGTACAATTTGTCGATGAGAAAGCCTCAAGCCCCGCTTTAAGCTTTTTAGTGCTCGCCATTATTGTGCAAATGATTAGTTTTAGCTATTTAAGCACGCTTATTTTTAGTGGAAGAAAACTTGCAGGCTATTTTTCGAGTCACTATCGCTTATCTAGTGTTGCAATTTTTAGTGTAGGCTGCTTATTTCTTGCCTTTGGTTTAAAACTTGCTATGTCGAGCATTTAATGCACTCAAGTATTTGAAATTCAATATTTAAATACCAATTAAAGCAGGTAAATCCAATGCCTGCTTAAAATAAAAATAACCAATAATAGCAATGAAAATAATGCCGACATCACATTAATATACTTACATTAAAGATGTGATGTCTGATTCACACATACAAGAATTAAAACAGAAAAGGATGCGTAACGCGCATCCTTTACTTGACTCATCGGCGTTGATTATATACAGCCATTGCAGCAGGTAAGTTCTTTTCCATTGCTTCAATTCGTTGTTGGTTCGATGGATGAGTCGATAAGAATGCAGGGCTTGATGATGTTTCGGCACGTTGCATTTTATTCCATAACGTAATTGCCGCTTGTGGGTTATAGCCCGCCTTTGCCATTAACATTAATCCACCATAATCGGCACGACTTTCTAAGCTACGCGAATAAGGTAAACCCACACCAACTTGGCTACCTAAATCAAGTGCTGCACTGCCTAAACCACCACCTGCTGTACCCACATAAGATTTACCAACGCCTAATGCTAAATTTGTAAGCACATCTGCACCCACTTTATTTTTAGAATGCTCTTCTAAAGCATGGGTCATTTCATGCCCCATCACTGCTGCAATTTCAGCATCGGTCAAATTAAGTTTATTGACAATTCCCGTATAGAAAACCACTTTTCCACCCGGTGCAACATAAGCATTCATTGTGTCAGACTTCAACACAGCCAATTGCCAATTAAAAGCCTGACCTGTTTGATTCATTTGATTGGCATAGGGAATCATCCTCAACATAATCGCATTGATACGGTTATAAGTTGCAGATGATGTATCAAGCTGCCCTTTTTGCTGAGCATCCTGACGCATTTTAGTAAAATTTTGCGCAGCTGACGCATTTAAAGTTGCAGAGTCGGCACCTGCCATATCTGCAATTGTAGTACATCCGCTGAGTGTCAAAGCTACTGCTGTACTCAAAGCCAATGCTTTTGCTACTTTCATTATTTTTGCTCTACATGATCAATCAAAATTATTCTTATTATAACGAGAATCAATTTATTTCAACATGTTATATTTTTATCACTCCATGTTACTTTATGTAATGCCTATCTTACTTAAACATAAATAAAAGCCAAAATAATAAACACAGCACATTCAACACCAAATAAATAGGGCCTAAAACCTGTACGATTTTTTCTGAATACGTTTGATGCCGTGTAAAAAGTAAAATACTATTTTGTAATAAAATCAGAGGTAATAATACACAGGCTAAAACCAAGGTCAGCCCAATAAAACCCGAAAGCATCATATCCTGATGAATTCCTCGTTCTGAGACCACCATCATTGCTATAGACGGTGCACCACCCAATGCAAACAAGAAAGAATAAAATAAAGTTTTGGTCAGTTCGGCAGGTAATTTCATCAATTTTTATAAATGTATGTAACTTATTTTTAGTTTTAACGATTTTTATTTGGGCTGAATAGTCAACTTTGGTCGGGTTTGACCTAATTAGACAAATAAAAAACGCGCCATCTTAGGCGCGTTTTTTATCAGCAAAGCTTAGTTACCAAATGGATGACGTAAAATAATTGTTTCGTCACGGTCTGGACCGGTCGACACGATATCAATTGGACACTCAATTAATTGCTCAATACGTTTAATATAGTTAATCGCATTTGCTGGCAATTGATCCATTGATTTCACACCAAAAGTTGATTCAGACCAACCTGGCAGTGTTTCGTAAATTGGCTTTAAGGTTTCATACGCTAGTGCGTCAGATGAACCAACACAGCCTGAATCTGCGCTTTCATAACCCACACAGATTTTGATCTCTTCTAAACCATCTAATACGTCAAGTTTAGTTAAGCAAATACCAGATAATGAGTTTACATCAACCGAACGGCGTAGAATTTCAGCATCGAACCAACCACAACGGCGTTGACGACCTGTAGATGCACCAAATTCGTGACCTACTGTCCCTAAGTGTTTACCTACTGCATCGCCTTCATCAGCCGCTGCATCGTAAACCAATTCTGTTGGGAACGGACCTGCACCTACACGTGTAGTATAAGCTTTAGTAATACCAAGCACGTAGTCTAAGTGCAATGGACCTAAACCAGAACCTGAGCTTACGCCGCCCGCAGTTGTATTTGAAGACGTTACATACGGATATGTGCCATGGTCGATGTCAAGTAATGAACCTTGCGCACCTTCAAACATGATGTTGTTGCCCGCTTTACGGCAGTCATGTAATTCAGTCGTTACATCAATTACAAGTGGTGCAACCACTTCACGCCACTGGTCACACAGCGCCAATACATCTTCAAGCTTAACCGCTTCAACACCATAGTATTGAGTTAACTGGAAGTTATGGTATTCCAATAATTCAGTTAATTGTGCAGTTAAATGCTCACCACCACGTACAAGGTCAGCAACGCGAATCGCACGGCGCGCAACTTTATCTTCGTAAGCTGGGCCAATACCACGACCCGTTGTACCAATTTTGGCATTACCACGTTTTTTCTCACGTGCTTGGTCAAGTGCAATATGGTTTGGAAGGATTAATGGACAGTTTGGAGAAATACGTAAACGTTCTTTAACAGGTACGCCTTCTTTTTCCAAAATATCCATTTCTGTAATGAGCGCCGCAGGAGAAAGCACCACACCATTACCAATTAAGCACAAAACGTTCTCACGTAAAATACCTGATGGAATTAAGTGTAATACAGTTTTTTTACCACCAACAACAAGGGTATGCCCTGCGTTGTGTCCACCTTGATAACGAACTACGGCAGCCGCTTGGTCTGTAAGCAGGTCAACGATTTTACCTTTACCTTCGTCGCCCCATTGGGTACCAAGTACCACAACATTCTTGCCCATAATAGCCTCAATTACATCATGCTGTTAAAACTGAAAAAAGACGTTGCTTTGCCATTTTTGCGTGCAAAGCGGCATCCACTAAATTTTTTCGATCTGCCAAATATTACTCTTAAGCAACAACACATGCGTTGCATAAGGAATAGAGGTCAGATCATCATTACCAAGCAATTGCACCACACGGCGACCTTCGGCACGTGCTTCAGCAATCGCCTTCACTAATTCGGGTTGTTGTCCTTTCGGTGCAACTATAGTTTCTATTTGCTCAAATTTCCCTGCGACCAAAGCATAAATATCACAGCTAAAGCCTGTTGCAGGTCGTGCTCGACCAAAATGCTCGCCAATGCCGTCATAACGTCCACCCTGTGCCAATGGTGTTGCCCATTGTGGCGCATAAACAGCATAAACCAAACCTGTGTGATAATGGTAACTGCGTAGTTCAACCACATCCACACCAATATTCAGCTCAGGCCAATGTTGTTGAATGGTTTGACGTGTCGCAGACAACATGGTGAAGGCTTGATTAAATTCAGGATCGTTAAAAACTTCTGCACTTAAATATTGTTGTAGTGCATCTAAATCACTGGCATAACGACCTAGAATATAAAAGTCATCACCCAACGTTAAGTTGGCCGTAAATTGTTTTAATTCAGGCAAGGCTTTACGTTGATACAAGTCTGAAAGCTCAGCTTCAGTACTTTTACTTAATTGGGCTTTTTTCACTAAACTACGGAATAAGCCAACATGACCTAGGTCTAAATGCGCACCTTCTAAGAAATCAAAGCGTCCAAGCAAGCCTAACATCACATTGATGAGTTCAATATCAGCTTCGGTACTTTGTTGACCAAATAGCTCAGCACCTAATTGAAGTGGCGTGCGCGATGCGCTTAAACCCTGCGGACGCGTATGCAGTACAGTACCTGCATAGCAATAACGCGCAATACCTTCAACTGCATGTACATGTGCATCGATACGTGCAACCTGCGGTGTCATATCTGCACGGATACCAAGCAGACGACCTGACAATTGATCAATTACTTTAAACGACACTAAATCTAAGTCCTGATTTGGCTCAGACAGTGAAGATAATGATTCGATATATTCAATAAATGGTGTATAGACCAATTGGTAACCATGAACTGCCAAATAATCGAGTGCTTCACGACGAAACGTTTCAATTACTTGTGCTTGTTCGGGTAGCACATCGGCTACGCCATCAGGCAATAACCAGGTCTCTGAAATGGGCATGCTAACAACCTAAAATTTGATCGAAGCGGGCATAATCCGCATAAAAAAATCGGGAACACACCCGATTTCTCCTAGTCTAGCACGTAAGTTATGCTCATGCACCTGACAATTTTAGAAAAGTATAAACCGAAAAATTGGGTAATGCCTTACGTTTTTTCAATCTTTTTGACTCAACATTCAAGTCATTAAGTTTGATTGCCCGCATCTTAGGCAATTCTAACGCTTATAAAGGTAAAGCAGTGGTTTGCTTAATGTTTTGTAAGGGAATTTCTGTTTTTACATTTTGAATTCCAGCAATTTTATTTAAGCGTTGAATCTGAAATTTCCGATAAGCTTCTAAATCAGCCACCACAATCCGTAAGAAAAAATCACAATCCCCCGCCATGAGTTGGCATTCCACCACTTCGGGTAAGTCTTGAATCGCATCGACAAAATTATTGACGGTTTTTGCTGCTTGGTCTTTTAACCAAATTCGTGCAAATACAGTTAAACCTAAATTGACTTTAACAGGATTAATTAAAGCCACATATTTTTCAATCACGCCATCATCTTCGAGCTGCTTAACACGGCGTAAACAGGGCGATGCAGATAATCCTACTTTTTGAGCCAAATCATTATTTTGCAACTTTCCATTTTGCTGCAAAACCTGCAAAATATGTGTATCAATTTTATCCAAAACCACATCCTAAGCATAAAATTTCAATTTATGTTTATTATTTGAAATATAAAACCCAAATACAAGCTTTTATTTCTTATTTTTAGTGCCAAATAGCGAGACCATATTTTTACAATAGCCAACTAAACTCGAACAAAGTAACAAAAGGTAAATCGTCATGTTGGCTTGGAAAGATGCGGTACAAAATTTAAATGAGTCTGAGGACTTTGCTGAATTTAAGCGCGGACTAAAAGCATCTATTCCTGTGCTGCTTGGCATTGTTCCTTTTGCGCTGGTTTTAGGCACGCAAGCCACCAGCAAAGGCTTTAGTATTTTAGAAATCCCGCTATTAACCGGCTTAAATTTTGCAGGCGGTTCAGAGTTTGCCATTTTAGAAGTATGGACCAATCCCCCTCATATTTTAATGCTGATGTTCATTACTTTTTTGGTCAATAGCCGTCATTTATTAATGGGCGCAAGTTTAGTGCCATATTTAAAGCACTTGCCCAACTCTAAAGCCTTCCCTGCTTTGTTTTTTATGTGTGACGAAAGTTGGGCTTTAGGCTTAGCCGATGCACAAAGAAAATCAAACTATGGCTCACCACAATTTAGCATGTCGTTTTATTCAGGAATCTGCTTTGCCCTTTATGCAATGTGGATTAGTTTCACAACGCTTGGCGGCGTAATTGGCCCAATACTTGGCGACATTTCACGCTTAGGCTTTGATATGGCTTTTCCTGCAGTATTTTTAGTCCTACTTAAAGGCATGTGGAAAGGTTTTTCTGCGGCGCGTCCGTGGTTTGTCAGTTTAATTGCAGCAATTATTGCATATCATTATTTACCCCAAGGTTGGTACGTTCCAATTGGTGCAATAACAGGAATTGCAACTGCATTCTTTTTAGCTGGAGATGAAGACGCATGATCCATCTTTCAACACTGCTGGCTATTGTATGTATTGCGTTCACTACATATATGACACGGCTTTTAGGTTATGTTTTACTTAAAAATAAGACCTTAACCAAACGCCAAGCCAATATTTTAGAAGTTGTACCGGGCTGTGTACTCATTTCAGTGATTGCGCCTTATTTTGTACAAAACAATATTGCCGACTTAATTGCAATGGCAATTACTTTACTGGCAGCAAGCCGCTTTTCATTACTCCCAACCGTGATTATTAGTATGTTTTCGGCGGCAATTTTACGCTTGGTACTTGCATGATGTGATTGCATCATGCATTTTTCTCACATTAAGCACGTTCAAACGACGCACATAAATCAAGTAAGCGGTTCGCATAACCCCATTCATTGTCATACCATGCAAAAACTTTAGCTTGTCGCCCAACCACCATTGTTTGGGTTAAATCGACAATTAGCGACTCTGGCGAATGATTAAAATCACTCGACACCAATGCTTCATCGGTCACGGCCATAATTTTGCTATAGATGGTTTGCGAGGCATCGATAAATGCCTGATTCAAAACTTCAACCGAAATTTCTGACTGTGCAATAAAACTTAAATCAATCGCAGCCACATTAATGGTTGGAATCCGAATTGAATAACCATCAATTCGATGTTCCATTTTTGGCAGCACTTGCTTAAGCGCACCTAAAGCACTAGATGTGGTTGGAATAAAATTATGTCCTGCGGCTCTGGCACGGCGAATGTCTCGATGTGCATGATCTAAAACCGATTGATCGGCGGTCACCGCGTGGATTTCTGTCATTAAAGCAGATTCTATTCCAAATTGATCATCTAAAATCTTCACCAAAGGGACAAGCGCCTGCGTAGTACACGAGACACTAGAAATAATTTGATCGGTGACTTTCACATCCTGATGATTTACACCATAAACCACCGCAACATCGACACTATCAAATGGCGCTGCACCAATAATCACGCGTTTAGCGCCTGCCTGAACATGCCGTGTTGCCGCAGCGCGAGAGCGGAACAACCCTGTACACTCTAAGACCACATCAATTTCGAGTTTATCCCACGGTAATTGGTCTGGATTTGACCCACACAAGACTTGAATTTTGAGTTGGCGCTGCCCCGCACATACCCATAAAAAATGCTGTTCTTGTTCTTGAATAATTTCAACACGACCTTTAAAGCGCCCATGGGTCGAATCGTATTTAAATAAATGAACCAAAGTTTCAATATCAGCTACATCATTTACTGCAACAATATCAAAACCAAATAGCTCAGGACTTTCAAACCACGCACGCACGACGTTTCGACCAATTCGACCGAATCCATTAATAGCCACTCGTTGCATGATTGAGATTTCCTGATAAACGCAGATAAGCGGCTCATGTTAAAACATTCAAGATGCCGATGGTAGTTGAATTGCGAACAATCCCGTTATAATGGCAAAAATGCTAAAATTTAAACCCAAATGTGCAAATTCAAAATCCTATCTTTCTTCTTTTTTGATGGTTTTTCAGGCAGCGTATTTACTGCAGCACGTTATCAGCGTTGTAGTGAAGCACAACAGACACAGCTTATTCAATTTAACTACTAAAGCCATGTCATCCCAAATGACAAACTTGAAGCTGATGCACCATAGCAAAAGTGATCAAATTACCACCACAACAACAATATCAATTGCATTAAACCGCCAATCCACGATTTAAACCACGCCAAAGCACAAAATAAGCGCATCATTTTTCACAGTTTTGTCACGATTTATAGCCAAAATCATTGGTCATACCCTTATTTTTCGTTATACTTTGGCGTTTGTAAAATTTATACGCCACGCATTCTTAACTTTTATTAAATGATAAAATTTAAAATGTGTTTAGCCAAAATGATAATGGAGTGACTTGTTGTGAGTACACGTTTTATGACTTCCGCTGAAATTCGTGAAGCCTTTTTGCATTTCTTTGAAACCAAAGGTCATACACGTGTCGCCTCAAGCTCGCTTGTTCCTGCCAATGATCCGACCTTGCTCTTTACCAATGCGGGCATGAACCAATTTAAAGACTGTTTCCTTGGTTTGGAAAAACGTGATTATGTTCGCGCAACATCATCACAAAAATGTGTCCGTGCAGGCGGTAAACACAACGACTTAGACAATGTCGGTTATACCGCGCGTCACCACACTTTCTTTGAAATGTTGGGTAACTTCTCGTTTGGTGATTATTTCAAACAACAAGCCATTACTTACGCTTGGGAATTTTTAACTAGCGAAGAATGGTTAGGTCTGCCAAAAGACAAACTTTACGTGACTGTTTATGAAACTGACGATGAAGCTTTTGACATTTGGAACAAAGATGTAGGTATCGATGCGAGCCGTATTATCCGCATTGGCGACAACAAAGGCGAAAAATACGCATCAGATAACTTCTGGGCGATGGGTGACACAGGCCCATGTGGTCCATGTTCTGAAATTTTCTTTGACCACGGCGACCACATTTGGGGTGGCCTACCGGGCACACCTGAAGAAGATGGCGACCGTTTCATTGAAATTTGGAACAACGTCTTCATGCAATTTAACCGTACAGCAGATGGCGTTTTACATCCACTTCCTGCACCTGCGGTCGATACTGGCATGGGCTTAGAACGTATTTCGGCAGTTTTACAACATGTCAACTCAAACTACGACATCGACCTATTCAAACATTTAATTCAAGCTGCGGCTGAATTGGTGGGTATTGAAGATCAAGGCCAGCCTTCTTTACGTGTTTTAGCAGACCATGCGCGTTCTTGTAGCTTCTTAATTGCCGATGGTGTAAACCCTTCAAACGAAGGTCGTGGTTATGTATTGCGCCGTATTATCCGCCGTGCAGTCCGTCATGGCAATAAATTGGGTGCAACGGGCACATTCTTCCACAAAATGTTACAACCGCTAATTGATGTTATGGGTGATGCTTATCCACAACTGATCGAAAACCGCGAACGTATTGAAGCTGCATTACTGAAAGAAGAAGAACAGTTTGCCAAAACTTTAGAGCAAGGCTTAAAAGTATTAGAGAGCGAACTTAGCAACTTAAAAGGTAACATCATTCCAGGTGAAGTCGTATTTAAACTGTATGACACCTATGGCTTCCCTGCTGACTTAACCGCAGATATTGCCCGTGAACGCGAACTCACGATTGATGAAGCTGGTTTCGAAACGGAAATGGCAGCACAACGTCAACGCGCACGCGATGCAGGCAAATTTAATGTTGACTACAACAGCATTGTAAAAGTAGACAGCGAAACCCAATTTGATGGTTACGATGCAACCCAAAGCCAAGGTCAAATTGTTGCGATTTATAAAGATGGTGAACAGGTTAATGAAGTCTTTGAGGGCGATGAAGCCTTAATCGTACTCAACCAAACGCCTTTCTATGCTGAAAGTGGCGGTCAGGTTGGCGATACAGGGATTTTCCAAAATGATACGGGTATTTTTGAAGTTCAAGATACCAAAAAATCAGGTGCAGCCTTTGTTCATCAAGGTGTTGTCACTATGGGAAGCTTAAAAGCTGAACAAAATGTGAATGCTATTGTCAAAGCGGATTTACGCGCAGCAACTGCACGCAACCACTCGGCAACGCATTTATTACACGCGGCTCTCCGCCAAGTTTTAGGCGAGCATGTACAACAAAAAGGTTCGTTGGTTGCATCAGAAGTATTACGTTTTGACTTTGCCAACGACCAACCTGTTTCATTTGAGCAATTACAACTCATCGAACGCTTAGTTAATGCCGAAGTCATTGCCAATACTGCGGTTTCTACCGAGTTACTCGACATCGAATCTGCCAAAGCAAAAGGCGCAATGATGCTGTTTGGTGAGAAATACGGCGAAGAAGTACGTGTACTTTCAATGGGTTCAATCATTGATGAGAAAAACTTCTCAATTGAATTATGTGGCGGTATTCATGTTAAACGCACAGGCGATATTGGCTTGTTTAAAATCACCTCTGAAGGTGGTGTAGCCGCAGGCGTGCGTCGTATTGAAGCGGTCACAGGCACCAAAGCCATTGAAGTTGCTCAAAAAGCCGATGCCGATATTCAACATATCAATGTGTTATTAAAAGCACAAAAAGATCAAACGGTAGAACGAGTTCAAGCCGCTGTAGAACATTCTTCAGCCTTACAAAAACAGCTTGAACAGCTTAACCAAAAGTTAGCAAACTTCCAAGCGGCAGAACTTTTAAGCCAAGTTCAAACCATTGCGGAGCGTTCTACCCTGATCGCCACTGTTCAAATGGATGCAAAATCACTTCGCAACCTACATGACAGTGTCAAATCAAAATTAGAAGATGCAGTTATTATTTTAGCAGGTACTGAAGGCGACAAAGTTAGCCTGATTGCATCTGTACCAAAACAATTTACTGCAACTCTAAAAGCAGGTGACATCATCAAACACTTAAGTGCCGAACTTGGGGGTAAAGGTGGTGGTAAACCTGACTTAGCACAAGGTGGCGCGCCACTAAACGACAAGTTTGCACCTGTTCTTGCAGCATTGCCTGCTTGGCTTGGGCAAAACTAAGACTTCACTTTTGTGTAACTGACCCTGAACGCCGCTCAGGGTCATGGCTTATATGGAATAGCTATGGCATTAATCGTACAAAAATATGGTGGAACTTCAATGGGTACGCCAGAGCGCATTTTAAATGTTGCTCGCCGTGTAAAACGTTGGCATGACCAAGGTCACCAAGTGGTGGTGGTCGTTTCTGCAATGAGTGGTGAAACCAACCGCTTATTAGCACTTGCCAAAGCCATTACCGAAACACCTGACCCGCGTGAACTTGACCAAATGGTATCAACAGGCGAACAGGTGACGATTTCCATGTTAGCGATGGCACTCAACTCGATTGGTGTAGAAGCTAAATCTTATACAGGTCGCCAAGTGTGTATTAAAACAGACAGCGCCTTTACCAAAGCACGTATTGAGTCGATTGAAACCGATGCGATGACCACCGACTTAAATGCAGGTCGTGTGATTGTGGTTGCAGGCTTCCAAGGCGTAGATGAATTTGGCAATACTACAACACTTGGTCGTGGTGGTTCAGATACAACAGGCGTTGCGCTTGCTGCTGCATTAAAAGCAGATGAATGCCAAATTTATACCGATGTTGATGGTGTGTATACCACCGACCCTCGTGTTGCCCCTAAAGCGAAAAAGATTGATCGTATTTCTTTTGAAGAAATGCTCGAAATGGCATCTTTAGGGTCAAAAGTATTGCAGATTCGTTCGGTTGAATTTGCAGGAAAATATCAAGTTCCATTACGCGTCTTATCAAGTTTTGATAACGACAACGATGGTGCATTTGATGAAGACTTTAAACAAAACGTTGGCACACTCATTACCACTGAAGCGGAAGACACTATGGAACAGCCTATTATTTCTGGTATCGCATTTAACCGTGATGAAGCGAAACTCACCATTTTAGGTGTTCCTGATGAGCCAGGTATTGCTTCAAAGATTTTATCACCAATTGGTGCTGCCAATGTTGAAGTCGATATGATTGTGCAAAACATCGAAGAAGATGGCACGACCGACTTTACTTTTACGGTCAACCGTAGCGATTTCACTAAAGCAAAAACCATTCTGAGTAATACTGCTAAAGAAATTAATGCACGTGAAGTCAGCGTACGTGATGACATCGTTAAAGTGTCGATTGTCGGTGTAGGTATGCGCTCACATGCAGGCGTTGCGAGCAAAATGTTTACCGCTTTAGCAGAAGAAGGCATCAATATTTTAATGATCTCAACTTCTGAAATTAAAATTTCAGTTTTAATTGAAGAAAATTATTTAGAACTGGCTGTTCGTAGTTTACATACTGCATTCGGCTTAGACCGTGAACACGGTGAAAGTAGCGCACGCGCCTAACTTTTTAGTAAATCCTTCATTTTTTTGAAGGATATACAATAAAAAAGCAGAGCCACTCTATTCTCAATAGAGTGGCTCTGCTATATTAGCGGGTAATATTTAGAGAATATTACAATTATTTATTCATAGATCAAATCTTTGCGATCTATCAACAAATGATTCATATTCTTTTTTGAGATTTTGGTTTAAATTTTGCTTTACAACCGTAATGCAAGTTTAGCTTTAAGCAAGGAGACAAACATGCTGATTCTGACTCGACGTGTCGGAGAAACATTAATGATTGGGGATCAAGTCAGTGTGACCGTACTTGGTGTAAAAGGCAACCAAGTCCGCATTGGTGTCAACGCTCCCAAAGAAGTATCTGTTCATCGCGAAGAAATTTATCAACGTATTCAACATGAACGCGCAATGCACGAACATTTACAAAACCTTGATCAGGACTATCAACCGTCATTTTATAATGATGAATCAAACCAAGATCAGTTCAACCGCTAATTAACGTCGCTACCTTGCATCATCAACACCTCCCCATTTATTTTATAACAAGAAATAAAAAGGTTTGATGCAAGAAATCGAGGTGAATAGTACGGTTATCCGTCTATTCTAAAAAACAAAAGCGATCTTTTTAGATCGCTTTTGTTTTGTCGTCTCAAACTTAAAGTCCAAGTGCTCTTTTAACAGGTGCATAACTGCGGCGGTGCTCTGCAATAACGCCAAATTGTTCAATTGCAGTAAAATGTGCTTTTGTTGGATATCCTTTGTGCTTCGCAAACCCATATTCAGGATATTGTGCATCCAACTCAAACATCTGCCGATCACGGGTGACTTTAGCCAAAATACTTGCCGCACTAATTTCAGCGTGCAATGCATCACCACCAATAATCGCCTCGCAGGAAATTTCAATTCCCTTTGGAATATGGTTTCCATCGACAATGACTTTATCAGGCATCATATTGAGACTCGCCACCGCACGCTTCATGGCTAAAAAAGTCGCTTGCAAAATATTATGTTCGTCTATTTCTGCATGTGTGGCCTCAGCAATTGACCATGCCAATGCTTTTTCTTGAATTTCAATAAAAAGCTTTTCTCTTTTCTTTTCGGTCAACTTTTTAGAGTCATTTAAACCTTCAATCGGATTATTAGGGTCTAAAATCACCGCTGCTGCAACCACCGAACCCACCAATGGCCCACGCCCTGCTTCATCTACACCTGCAATTTTCATCGAAATCATCTTATTTTAACGCAGCTGTCATACACTGATTTAAAGTATGCGTAATCGTATTACTTACAATCGTTGTACGCGCAGCAGGATCAATTGCAGCTGTTGCCAAGTCAACTGCCGTCACATTTTCAGGACCTTTTTCACTCACACAGCCACAAATATTACTTTGTGCCGTTTGTTGTTGCTCCGCACTTAATGCCTTACTCATGGTTTTCCATGCAGGTACTTGACTCAATTCAGTCGTACATTTTGCGTTAATCGCAACTTTAATCGCAGTCATTCCAATTTGCTGTGCTGCAGTGCCATAAGTTGAACCACTTGCAGAATTTTGTGCCCCCGTTGCCATACCATCAGTAGCAGCACATGCTGATAAAAGAGATGATACAACAGCTAATGCAAAAAAATTCTTTTTCATTTTTAGACAATCCTAAAAGACATATAAATTCAGGCTGCATTTTGCCTGATTACGAGAAAATTAAATGCTATTTTTCTGTATTTTTTAAGGAAAAACTCAAGAAATGTATAAATTATATCCTCATATACCCTTCAGAGTATTCTATAAATGCAACACTCAGTTATTTGAATGATCTTTCCAAACATTACTCTATAATTTTACAATTCAAATCATTTTGCTCGCCACTTGATCAAGAGTTTTTCTATGGATACCAGCAAGCCACAATATTACACCCGTACCGCACAAATCCTACACTGGATTATGGCACTTATTTTTATCACTGCATGGATCATTGGATTTTATAGCGGAAATTTTTTAAACTATGCTACCGATGGAGAATTCTTAGATACGGTCATCACATTACATAAAAATATTGCAACAACCATTATATTTTTAGTCCTCATTCGCATTTTCTGGCGCTACACGCATCCTGCACCAAAATTACCTAACACTATGTCGCCGCAAATGAAAGTTTTAGCACATATTGGACATCTTATTTTATATGTTTTACTGGTAGCACTTCCAATCTCAGGCTGTTTATTTAGTTGGACAGCAGGACATCCTGCACCTGTCATGTACTTATTTAATTTACCAACTTTGGTACAACCTAATCCTAAACTACTTGCTATTTTTCAGCCACTTCATGTTTATCTATCTTGGTTTTCTGGTCTGCTGATTGTAGGACATATCCTCGCAGCACTTAAACATCACTTTATTGATAAAGATCATATTTTAGAAAGCATGACACGTCAGCCCAAAAAATAATTAAAAAAAAAGGCATTTCAAATTGAAATGCCTTTTTTTTAAAGTGCATGGATTTGATTAATCCATTTCTCTTTTTCTGCTTCCGTTAAGAATGACGCTTCAAATGAATTGATCGCCAATTGCTTTAATTCAGCTTCAGTTAAATTCAATGCCTCTGTAATTGCAAAGAAATTATCATTCATATAACCGCCAAAGTAAGCAGGGTCATCAGAATTGACTGTCACACATAAACCCTGACCCAATAAGCGCTTAATATTGTGTTGTTTCATATCATCAACAACGCATAACTTTAAATTACTTAAAGGACATACAGTTAATGGCATACGCTCTTTACTTAAACGCGCCATTAATTCAGAGTCTTCTTCTGAGCGCACACCATGGTCAACCCGATTTACATGTAATAAATCTAAGGCTTCCCACACATAAGCAGCAGGCCCTTCTTCCCCTGCATGTGCCACAATTAAGAAGCCTTCTTCACGTGCTTTTGCAAAAACACGCTCAAATTTTGATGGTGGATGTCCAAGCTCACTTGAGTCTAGCCCAACCCCCACAATTACATCTTTATAAGGCAATGCTTGCTCTAGGGTTTTAAATGCAGCTTCTTCAGTTAAATGGCGTAAGAAACACATAATTAATTCTGAGCTAATGCCAAGTTTGCTTTGTGCATCTAAACATGCACGGCGCAAACCATTTAATACCGTTTCAAAGGCAATCCCACGGTCGGTATGAGTTTGTGGGTCGAAGAACATTTCAGTATGTACAACACGATCTTCATGACATTTTTCAAAGTATGCCCATGCCAAATCATAAAAATCTTGTTCTACAATCAGAACATTAGCGCCTGCATAATAAATATCTAAAAATGATTGCAGATTATGAAAGTTATACGCCTGCTTCACTTCCTCAATACTTTTAAAAGGGATCTCTACCTGATTACGTTTTGCAATTGCAAACATAAGTTCAGGTTCAAATGTACCCTCAATATGGACATGTAGTTCAGCTTTAGGTAAAGCACGAATTAATTCAGCATGATGCATATCATCTCCCGAAAAAAGAAAAAGGGTGTAAACACAATTGGAGTTTACACCCTGCGCGCCGATTACAGCAGCGCTATAAAAATAGCCATAACTCACCACATAGCAAGTACGTCATCTTAGCCACTAAAAGCAACGAATTTAATCACCCACAATACCGCAATAATCCATACCATATACGGTACAGTTTTACCTTGACCTGTAAATAATTTAATTAAGGCATAGCTAATAAAACCCATTGCAATACCATCAGCAATTGAATATGCAAATGGCATAAATACAATCGTTAAAAATGCAGGAACAGCTTCAGTGATGTTTTCCCATTCAATATTCACAATGCCTTGAATCATCAAAACACCAATAAACATAAGTGCAGGTGCAGTTGCAAAACTTGGAACAGACTGTGCAAGTGGTGCAAAGAACAAACAAGCAAGGAATAAGAACGCTACGACTACAGCAGTTAAGCCAGTACGACCGCCTGCCGCAACACCCGAAGCGGATTCGATATAAGGCGTTGTAGATGAAGTTCCCAACGCCGCACCAGCAATAATGGCACTAGAGTCGGCAAATAAAGCTTTTTTCAAACGCGGTAATTTGCCATCTTGTAACAAGCCCGCGCGATGAGCAACACCAACCAATGTCCCTGTTGAGTCGAACAAATCGACCAAGAAAAACACAAAAATTACGCCAACCATGCTTGCAGTAAATAGACCTTTAAAGTCCATTTGCATAAATGTTGGGGCAATTGATGGCACTTCACCAACAACCCCTTGAATATGATTTAAACCAAGTAATGACCCAAGCCCAGTAATCACTAAAATACTGATAATAATCGCACCACGTACTCTAAAATGATGTAGAACAACGATCATTAAAAAACCAAGAAGCGTTAACAAACCTTCAGGTTTGGTCAGGCTACCCAATCCAACTAATGTTGCATCATTGTGAACCACTAAACCTGCATTTTTCAAACCAATTAAAGCCAGAAATAAGCCAATACCACCGCCAATTGCAAATTTAAGCGACATTGGAATTGAGTTCACAATAGCTTCACGAATGCGCAAAAAGCTAATCAGTACAAAAATGAGACCCGACACAAAAACTGCCGCTAAAGCAGTCTGCCAAGGCACGTGCATTCCTAAACATACTGAAAAAGCAAAATATGCATTTAAACCCATACCAGGTGCAAGTGCGATCGGATAGTTTGCAAGCAAGCCCATCACCAAACAACCCACAGCAGCAGCAATACAAGTTGCGACAAACACCGCCCCGTGATCCATCCCTGTAGCAGAGAGAATATTTGGATTCACAATGATGATGTAACACATGGTGATAAATGTGGTAATGCCCGCTAAAATTTCTGTTCTTAAAGTGGTTTTGTTTTCATTTAATTTAAACAAACGCTCAAGTACACCAGATGAAGAGTGAGGAGTCGCCATAAGATAGCCCTAGATAAAACTGTCTAGCCTGCTCATGCTTGAATTTTCTAAACAATGGCAAGACAACGATGATGTGTTGGCTGATCCAACCAGCACACGATGTAAATCAAATGCCATCGAATTAGACAAAACGATAGCGCACTAAAAATTAAAAAAGCTGCATGTCAATGCAGCTCTTCTTTGGATCTACACACTTGGTATTACGCATGTATATTCTTGGTAACTGAAGTATAACACAACTTTATTCATGGAGTGAATGACTTCATAAAAAAACAAATTTCAAAAAAACAATAAATAACAATAGATTAAATATATCAAACTCTGCGGTTTATCATTTATTCACCAACCACTGTGCAAGGGTCACGCGATCATTATTGCCATAATCCTGCACCGTTTTAATTTGGCTAAAGTTTTCTTCTGCAAAAATTGCTTGTACAGCCTGCGCCTGATCATAACCGTGTTCAAGCACAATCCACCCTTGTGAATTAAGCCATTGTTTACCTTGCACAATAATCTCACGCAAGTCAGACAACCCTTGTTCTGCTGCAACCAATGCACGACGTGGTTCTGTGGCTAAATCTTGCATATGCATATCGTCAGCATCAATATACGGTGGATTCGACACAATTAAGTCAAATTTTTGGGCAGGAATGGCATCAAACCATGCACTGCACAAAAACTGCACGTGTATTAGCTCATGCTTAGCCGCATTACTTTTTGCAACATCTAGCGTTGGATGATAAATATCCGTAGCTAACACCTGCCAATGCGGGCGCTCTTTTGCCAAAGACAACGCAATTGCCCCTGTTCCCGTACCTAAATCAACCATCGAAAGTGCGTGTGGCAACTCTAAACCTAACACAGTTTCAACCAAAATTTCTGTATCTGGACGCGGCACTAAAGTGTCTGTTGTTACATTTAAATCTAGGCTCCAAAATGGCTGCGAACCGATCACATAAGCTAACGGCTCACCCTTAGACAAACGCATCAAACCATCTAAATAGGTTTGTTCTTCAGCATGGCTTAATATTTGTATCGAACGCATTTTTAATGCCAGCGCGCCTAAACCCAATATATGCTCAAGTAGCCATGTGGCTTCCTGCCGCTCATAGCTGTCAGGGTCACCACGCAAACTTAGCGCTTGTCCAATATTCATTAGCCGCCATTTTCCTGTGCCAACATTGCCAATTGGTCTGCTTGATATTCACGATGCAAACTATCTAACAATTCAGTTAAATCACCTTCCATCACTGCATCTAACTTATATAAAGTTAAGTTAATACGATGGTCCGTCATACGTCCTTGCGGATAATTATAAGTACGAATACGTTCAGAACGATCACCCGAACCCACCAAATCACGGCGCATTTCTGAAGTTGCGGCATCTGCTGCTGCGCGCTTGGCATTCTCTAAACGCGACACCAACAACGCCATCGCTTTGGCTTTGTTTTTGTGCTGTGAACGTTCGTCTTGGCACTCAACCACAACACCTGTAGGAAGATGCGTAATACGCACTGCCGAGTCAGTTTTGTTAATGTGCTGACCACCTGCGCCCGAAGCACGATAAGTATCAATTCTTAGTTCTGAGGCATTAATTTCAACTGTGGTGTCGACATCCACCTCAGGCAAAATAGCAACGGTGCACGCAGAAGTATGCACACGCCCTTGCGACTCTGTTGCAGGAACACGCTGCACACGGTGCGCTCCACTTTCAAACTTTAAGCGACCATAGACCCCTTCACCATCTACACGGCAAATAATTTCTTTATAGCCACCATGTTCGCCTTCATTTTCCGATAATACTTCAATGCGCCAACCTCGGGTCTCAGCATACTTGCTGTACATGCGAAATAAATCACCCGAGAAAATTGCCGCTTCATCACCACCCGTTCCTGCACGGACTTCTAAATACGCCGCATTTGCATCGTTCGGATCTTTTGGAATCATTAAAATGCCAAGTTCACCATCAAGGCGTTCAATTAAAGCTTTATTTTCTTTAATTTCTTCAACTGCCATCTCTTTAAAATCAGGATCGGAAAGCATTGCTTCTGCGGTGGCAATATCTTCTTCTGCCTGACGATATTGCTTCCAAACCTCAGTAATTTCAGTTAAATCATTATGTTCACGGGATAAAGCACGAAAACGTTTATTGTCAGAAATCACTTCAATATCCGCCAATAAAGCGGTTAATTCTTCATGACGGTCGGTGAGTTGGTCTAAACGTAACCGCAATGTTTCTTTCATTGTTAAACTATCTCAAATATAGGCAGAACTTGATTTGAAATGATCAAATCACTTCATTTTAATGCCGCACAGTGTACCTATTTTGCTGTCTTTTTGATAGACACGCACCATTAATCAATATGATTTCAAAATTGATGAATAATTCCTCACTGTGTAACAGTATGCGCGTTTTATAATTTATTTTAATACAAAACATACAAAGGTTAACTAAAAGTACTCAATCATCATTAAGTTCTCCATTGGTTTTTAGAATTATTTTGTTACTTTTACTAGCTAGAAAATATCTCCCTAAATGTCATGGAATACACATGAAAAAATTAGTAATGACTTTGGTCACAGCAGTTTTAGCAACCACCAGCCTGACTCAAATGACCTATGCGGGAAGCTCAACCGATGTTGCACTGACCAGTGCCCTAGGTAGCGTTGTTGGCACAACCGTTGGTCGCCATATAGGCGGTGGCAGCGGCGCATTAATTGGTTCGGCTGTGGGTGGCGGTGCAGGTGCAGCAATTGCCAGTAATCGCCATAATCGTACGTCGTCAACTATTGGCGGTGCGGTGGGCGGCGCAACAGGTTATAGCGTGGGCAACAACATGGGTGGCCGTAATGGTGGCTTAGTTGGATCTGCACTTGGTGCAGCAGGTGGTTCAGCATTAGGTAATCATCTAGCCAACAACAAACGTGCAGAACGAGAGCGTGAACGTTATTATGATTCTCGCGCGTACCACCATCGCCATCATCACCATAATTATCGTTAATCACTTACGCTTTCGCTATATAACTCGGGTCGCAGTATTGTTACACTATAACAATACTAGTCCCTCGATTTGATAATAATGAAGTTATATCGCTCTTTTAGTTTATTGCTCTGTTGCAGTGCTTTCTATGGCTGCCAATCCACCCTCTCCCCCTCAAAACTACCATCTCAACCTATTATTCAAACTAAAACTGTACCAACACAAACTAGCCCACTAGTACTTGCACGCCATCCGTCACATATTCCACTGGGCACGACACCATCAGTTCATTATCAGACATGGTTATTACAAGCCAACCACTCACAACAAGTCAGTGACTATAAATCTTTTTTATCGCAACACAACATTCGCTTACCCATTCCTGACGAAGAGTTTTTTCGATCAGCACGAGATTGGCAACGCTGTGCCAGTGATGAGTTTAGTGTTCCGACACCTGAGCTTTGGCAACACATGCAACCCACTTTAGAAGTCTTAAATCAACTGTTACAACAACAATTCATCTCAGACATTGAACTCACCTCAAGCTATCGTCCTGCGGATTTAAACCGCTGTGTTGGCGGTGCAAAGTCATCTAGCCATTTAAATAACAACGCCATTGATTTTAGAATTGGTCCGCCACAACCCTCGGCACAAGACTGGGAATTTATTCACCAAAACAAACAGCAATTATGTAAATTTTGGCAACAGCAAGGTAAAAGCTACAATATGGGGCTTGGCGTTTATCCCACAGGGCAAATTCATATTGACACACAAGGTTTTCGAACTTGGGGAGCAGACCACACTTGGCACAGTTCACCTTGTGCAGAAATTATTGAATAACTTTGCATCATGATTAAAGCAAATTCAAATAGAGACCTTCTTTTACTTCTTCCATAACAACATAACTATGTGATGAAGCAGAGGCAGGTAATTTTTTGAGTAAGTCACCAAGTAAGCGCCGATACGCGCTCATTTCTTTTAAGCGAGCTTTGACTAAATAATCAAACTCGCCCGAAATAAGATGGCACTCTAAAACTTCTGGAATTTGTGCTAAATCTTCGGCAACACGGTCAAAAACATCGCCCGACTTTGCAGACAGCTTAATTTCTAAAAAAACCAGTAAATTTTTATCTACATAATTCGGATTCACACGCGCATAATAGCCCATAATCACGCCATCACGCTCAAGTCGCTTTACACGTTCAGAACACGGTGTTGTTGATAAATTCACCCGTGCAGCAAGTTCACTGATTGCTAAGCGCCCCTCTTGTTGCAAGATTTCCAAAATCAACCGATCAGTACGATCTAATGGACGCATTATTTTTTCCTTTTAAATCCATTTTTGCACGACAAAAAACTATTTTTTACCTGCTTTAGCCAACTAAAACAGTGAAAAAAACTGATTATCTAACTCTATACTAGGCAAATCAACTAAAAAATTAACCAGAGGGATTGGGATGCACGTCATCATTTTAGGTAGCGGCGTTATTGGGGTTACAAGCGCATATTATTTAGCAAAACAAGGTGCAAAAGTAACCGTGCTTGACCGTCAGCCCAATCCCGCCGAAGAAACCAGTTTTGGCAATGCAGGTCAAATTTCTCCAGGTTACTCAACTCCTTGGGCAGCACCGGGCATTCCCCTTAAAGCAATCAAATGGATGTTTCAGCAACATGCACCTTTAGCCATTCGTTTAGATGGCTCGATGTGGCAGCTAAACTGGATGTCACAAATGCTAGCCAATTGCAATGCACAAAGTTATGCAATTAATAAAGAGCGTATGACACGTGTAGCTGAATATAGCCGCGATTGCCTACGCGAACTACGTAAAGAAACTGGCATTACATACGAAAATCGCTCAGGTGGAACACTGCAAGTTTTCCGTAGCGAAGCACAACTTGAAGCAGTACAGCGTGACATTAAAGTGTTAGAAGAATGTGGCGTACCTCATCAATTACTTACACCAGACCAACTTGCCTTGGTTGAACCTGCGCTCGCTCAAGCCCAAGACCGTTTAAGTGGTGGCTTACAATTACCCAACGATGAAACAGGTGACTGCTACTTATTTACCAATAAACTTGCAAAAATGGCCAAAGAACTGGGTGTTGAGTTTAAATTTAATCAGGAAGTAACCGGACTGACTTGGGATGGTGACCAAATTACAGGGGTAAAAGTCGGTCATGACACTTTAAAAGCCGATCAATATGTATTGGCATTTGGTAGTTATAGCCGTGATTTTATTGCACCACTAGGTTTAAATGTTCCTGTATATCCGGTTAAAGGTTATTCGATCACTGCACCTATTATCGATGAAAGCCTTGCGCCACAATCGACTGTACTGGATGAAACTTACAAAATTGCCGTGACCCGTTTTGACAATCGTATTCGTGTAGGTGGTATGGCAGAACTTGGTGGTTTTGATTTACGCTTAAATCCAAAACGCCGCGCAACCTTAGAAATGGTGGTGAATGATTTATTTCCAGGTGGTGATGTCAAACAAGCCAGTTTTTGGACAGGTTTACGCCCAATGACCCCAGACAGTACCCCCATTATTGGCGCAACCCAATACAAAAACCTATTTTTAAATACCGGTCATGGCACTTTGGGGTGGACAATGTCTTGTGGTTCAGGAAAATTACTCAGCGATATTATCTTCCAAAAACCAACCGATATTAGTATCGAAGGTTTAGCACTTAGTCGTTACTCCAAATAACATATCTTCAAAAGCAAAAGAGCTGATCTTGGTCAGCTCTTTTTGATGATCACATTTACAATTTAACCAATTCGGCGTTTTAACCCCGTCATTTGCAACACGCGAGTTGAAATTTCTTCAATCGACATTTCAGAAACATTTAAATACGGAATGCCTTCTGAAATATAAATCCCTTCAACCGCACGTAGCTCCATTTGACATTGACTATAACTGGCATAACGGCTATTGGCTTTGCGCTCGCTACGAATCGCCACCAAACGCTCAGCATCAATCATCAAACCAAATAATTTATGTTTATGCTCTTTTAGCACTTTAGGCAAACGGTTGTCATCTAAGTCTTCTTCAGTCAGTGGATAGTTCGCCACACGAATCCCAAATTGCAAAGACAAATAAATAGACGTTGGAGTTTTACCAGAACGCGATACCCCAATTAAAATAATATCGGCTTTGTCATAATGACGCGTGCGCGCACCATCATCATTGTCTAAAGCAAAATGAACTGCATCAATACGCGCTTTATAATATTCGGTATCGGTTACTGCATGAGTCTGACCAATCAAGGTAGTCGGACGCGTACCCAACTCTTGTTCTAACTTACTAATTAGCCCTTCAAATACATCCAAATTGATGGCTTTTGCGGTATTAATAATGTCTCGTACATTCTGGTCGACTAAAGTATCAAATACGAGTGGCAATTTGCCATCTTCATGCTGACACGCATTAATTTCCGCAACAACTTTCATCGCCGCTTCTTCGGTTGCAATATACGGAATGATATGTACATCAAAGCTTACGTTAGGAAATTGTGCTAAAAGTGAATGCCCAAGGGTTTCGGCAGTAATGGCTGTTCCATCAGAAATGAAAAATACACTTCTTTTAATTTGTTTCGCTTCAGGCATGAAAAATCTCCTCAAATATTTGTCTTAGTAACGTATATTCTTTATAGTAATCGCATCTTACAGAACTATCGCTTAGTTGACAGCAAAAAACGACTAAGTACCGATGTTTTTAACATGATCAGGCAATGGGTCATAGACTGCAAAAGTGGAGAGACTACTTTGGAAGCGCGCGTAATTGGTCTAGAAAAATTAGGAAAGCACGATGTCGAATTGGTGGGTGGTAAAAACTCATCATTAGGCGAGATGATCAGCCATCTTTCTAACGCAGGAGTATCCGTTCCGGGTGGTTTTGCCACAACTGCGGCGGCGTATCGTGAATTCCTTGAGCAAAGTGGTTTGAATGCTAAAATTCAAGCTGAACTAGATCAGCTCGATGTTGAGGATGTGAATGCCCTCGCAGTAACAGGTGCAAAAATCCGCCAATGGATTGTAGAAACACCGTTAACTCAAGCACTCGAAAAAGAAGTTCGTGAAGCATTCACTGTACTTTCAAGTGGTAATCCTGAAATTGCAGTTGCAGTACGCTCATCTGCAACTGCCGAAGATTTACCTGATGCCTCTTTTGCAGGTCAACAAGAAACTTTCTTAAATATTCGTGGGATTGATAACATCCTCATCGCAATTAAAGAAGTTTTTGCATCACTTTATAACGACCGTGCAATTGCATACCGTGTTCACCAAGGTTTTGCACACGATGTTGTGGCACTTTCAGCAGGCGTACAACGCATGGTACGCTCTGAAACAGGCGCAGCAGGCGTTATGTTTACTCTAGACACTGAATCAGGCTTCCGTGATGTGGTCTTTATCACAGCATCTTATGGCTTGGGTGAAATGGTCGTGCAAGGTGCAGTGAATCCTGATGAATTCTACCTTTCAAAACCACTAATCAACAACGGCAAACATGCAGTTATTCGCCGTAACTTGGGCTCTAAGCACCAAAAAATGATTTATGGTGAAGATGGTTCAGCAGGTAAATCGGTTGTTGTTGTAGATGTTGAAAAACAAGATCGTCAACAATTTGCCTTAAATGACCACGAATTACATGAACTTACTAAGCAAGCACTCATCATCGAACAACATTACGGTGCGCCAATGGACATCGAATGGGCGAAAGATGGTGATGATGGTCAACTGTACATTGTACAAGCACGACCTGAAACGGTAAAAAGCCGTCAAAATGTCGGTACAATGGAACGCTATTTGCTTAAGCAAAAAGGGACTGTGATTGCTGAAGGTCGCTCAATTGGTCAGCGTATTGGTGCAGGTAAAGTCCGCATTGTGTCGTCTATTAAAGAAATGGACAAAGTACAAGAAGGTGACGTACTGGTTTCAGACATGACCGACCCAGACTGGGAACCAGTTATGAAACGTGCAGCAGCGATTATCACCAACCGTGGTGGTCGTACTTGTCACGCCGCTATTATTGCACGTGAACTTGGTGTTCCTGCGATTGTCGGTAGCGGTAATGCAACTGAAGTTTTAACTGACGGTCAAGAAGTTACTGTTTCTTGTGCTGAAGGTGATACAGGCTTTATTTACGAAGGTGCTTTGGACTTTGAAATTCAACGCAATTCAATTGAATCTATGCCAAAACTTCCATTCAAAATTATGATGAATGTGGGTAACCCTGATCGTGCTTTTGACTTTGCTCAAATTCCAAATGGCGGAATTGGCTTAGCACGTTTAGAGTTCATCATTAACCGTATGATTGGTGTGCATCCAAAAGCCCTACTCAATATCGATAGTCTGCCACGCGAAACACGTGCCGCAGTAATGGCACGTACCGCAGGCTATGCTTCACCTGTAGAATTCTACGTTGAAAAATTAGTCGAAGGAATCACAACCCTTGCCGCAGCGTTTGCAGATAAACCTGTGATTGTACGTATGTCTGACTTCAAGTCGAATGAGTACGCCAACTTAATTGGTGGCAAACTTTACGAGCCTGAAGAAGAAAACCCAATGCTTGGTTTCCGTGGTGCAAGCCGTTATGTTTCAGAAAACTTCCGCGACTGTTTCGAACTTGAATGCCGTGCCTTGAAAAAAGCACGCGATGAAATGGGCTTAACCAACATTCAAATCATGATTCCATTTGTGCGTACCGTTGCTGAAGCCAAACGTGTGATTGAGTTGTTGGCATTAAATGGCTTAAAACGCGGTGAAAACGGCCTTAAAGTTATTATGATGTGTGAATTACCAACCAATGCACTATTGGCTGAACAATTTCTTGAACATTTTGATGGTTTTTCAATTGGTTCTAACGATTTAACCCAATTAACCCTTGGTTTAGACCGCGACTCAGGCATTGTTTCACATTTATTTGATGAACGTGATCCCGCTGTAAAAGTACTACTTTCTATGGCAATTCATGCATGTCGTAAAGCAGGAAAATATATCGGTATTTGTGGTCAAGGCCCGTCAGACCATCCTGATCTTGCACAATGGTTGATGCAACAAGGCATTGAATCTGTATCATTAAACCCAGATTCTGTACTTGATACGTGGTTCTTCCTTTCAGAAGAAAAAACCAAACAGCTTTAAGTCAAACTTAAAACATGTTAAAAAAGACCCATGCATTGGGTCTTTTTTATTGAATAAAGAGTAATTATTAATATGCAAATTTATTTAGCACGCAACAATCAGCAAGCGGGCCCGTACACATTAGAACAAATTAACCAAATGCTCGCGAGCCAACAAATTTTGCTTACCGATCTTGCTTGGCATCAAGGTATGTCTGAATGGAAAGCCTTAGGCGAACTAACCCAAGGTAAAAATATTTACCAGCCGCAAGGTTACACTGCCTCTACTCAGAATCTAGCACAGCCCAATTTTCATATTGAAGTCAAGCAACCACAATTAGCCTCTTGGGCAAGACGTGCGGCAGCCAAACTTATCGACTTTAGTTTATGGATTCCATTCTTTGCAGTGCCTTCATTCATAATGGATCAAACCACTAAAGAAAAGTTTCTAGAACTACAGGGGCAAACCATTAGCGCAGAAGTCCAGCAACAAGTTCTGCTGCTTATTCCACCTCAAGCATGGCAAATTATGGCAGTCTATGTGATCATCATGTTAGCACTGCAAGCCTTCTTATTGGCAAAGACAGGGCAAAGTTTAGGCAAACGCGCTTTAGGGCTACAAATTATTGATGCTCAGAGTTTGGGCAAAGTCGGTTTAACACGCATCTTTTTATTACGTAGCGTGGTGTTTATCATTCTCAACCTTTTATTCATGCCTTTTATTACAATTTTAGACTACGCCTTTGCTTTTGGTAAAAAAAGACAAACTTTGCACGATTTACTCGCTAAAACCAAGGTGATTTATCGTCAAAAGTGATTCAAGCCATACCCTATGAAACATTCGGCTTCTAAATTTAGCCAAATGATTTATCACAGTTTTTATTTTGGGAATCTTAAATCCAACTTAATAGATTGGATTTAAATCCCCTATTTTTGCTATGCCTAAATATGGCGTAGCGGAGCAATATAGGGCATAATGCCCGACAAAGTAGCGGTGTCAGTATGCAACGATAATCTCTTTTTTTGATAAATCGAGCTTATAATCGCATCCGTCACTATAATCGCTATCCCATATTTCTAAATGTAAATGGGACTCTTCACCGAGGTTGTACAATGAGACAAACAATTTTAACTGTGTTGTCTTTATCTACGATTTCTGCACTCTTAACTGGGTGTGGGGGTGATTTAGTACTTCTAAACTCAAAAGGTCCTGTCGCTCATGGTCTAAGTGGACTCATGATGACAGCGATTTATTTAATGCTATTGGTGGTGATTCCTTCAATCATCATGGCACTTTGGTTTGGTTGGAAATATCGCGCGTCGAATAAAGATGCAGACTATAAACCGACATGGGCACATTCAACTGCAATTGAAATTGTAGTTTGGGGTGTTCCTATCATTATTATTGCGATTCTTGCTTATATCGCTTGGTGGGGTTCTCACCAATACGATCCGTATCGCCCACTTGACGCAGAATCAACGACTAAACCGCTTGATATCCAAGTTATTGCTGAGCCGTACAAATGGGTTTTTGTTTACCCAGAGCAACAAATTGCAACGATCAATGAAGTACGCTTCCCAGAGCAAACGCCTGTGCACTTCCATATTACCTCTGACTTTACAATGAACTCATTCTTCATTCCAGAGTTAGCAGGTCAAATTTATGCAATGGCAGGTATGCAAACCCACCTACATATGTTAGCGAATGCCCCTGGTGAATTCCGTGGTTTCTCTGCCAACTACAGTGGTTATGGTTTCTCGCAAATGCACTTTAAAGCGCATAGCTCTACACAAGCCGATTTTGACAAATGGGTTGCTGATGTAAAAGCGGGTAAAGGTACTGAAGTAAATCCAACTGCAGTGCAAAAACAGAACCTCGATTTTGCAGACCTTCAATCACTTCGTGATGGTGAACGTTCTAAACACCAAATCGAAGGAATGTTAGCAGATGCAAAATCTCCTGAAGAAAAAGCGATTGCTGAAGAAGCTGAACGTATGGGTCCTTACCCAACTAAGCCACACCCAGTCACTTACTATGCTTCAGTTGAAACTGGATTGTTCAAGAAAGTCATCGACAAGTATATGAGCAATTACCATGGTGCAGAACAAAACGCTTCTCATGCCAACATGCAACATGAAGCAGCTGCAGGGGAATAAAACATGGATATGCTATTAGGTAAACTGGGATGGGGTGCCATCCCTAAAGAACCAATCGTACTCGTTACAGTTGCCGTTATGGCAATTGGTGCGTTTGCAGTTCTTGCAGGTATTACTTATTTTAAAAAATGGGAATACTTGTGGAAAGAATGGTTTACATCTGTAGACCATAAAAAAATTGGTATTATGTATGTACTTGTGTCGGTTGTGATGCTACTTCGTGGTTTCGCCGATGCATTTATGATGCGTTTACAATTATTCCTTGCTCGTGGCGGCGGTGAAGGTTACTTACACCCTGACCATTACGACCAGATCTTCACCGCACACGGTGTAATTATGATCTTCTTCGTAGCAATGGGACTTGTTGTTGGCTTAATGAACGTTGTTGTACCACTTCAAATTGGTGCACGTGACGTTGCCTTCCCTTTACTTAACTCATTCAGTTTCTGGGCATTTGCTGGTGCTGCTGGGTTAATTATGCTTTCACTTGTATTGGGTGAATTTGCAGCAACAGGTTGGTTAGCGTATCCACCACTTTCAGGTATTCAATATTCACCAGGTGTTGGTGTTGACTACTGGATTTGGGCACTACAAATTTCAGGTTTGGGTACATTGTTAACAGGTGTTAACTTCTTAGTTACGATGATTAAGATGCGTGCGCCTGGCATGAAACTCATGGATATGCCTATTTTCACTTGGACTGCGTTATTTACGTGCGTTCTGATTGTGGCAACTTTCCCTGTGTTAACTGCAACACTTGCAATGTTAACGCTTGACCGTTACTTCGACTTCCACTTCTTTACCAATGAGCTTGGCGGTAGCCCAATGCTTTACGTAAACTTGATTTGGACTTGGGGTCATCCAGAAGTATATATTCTTGTATTGCCAGCTTTTGGTATTTACTCAGAAATCGTACCAACCTTCTCGCGCAAAGCATTGTTCGGTTACGGCACAATGGTTTACGCAACTGCTGCTATTGCGGTCTTATCTTTAATCGTATGGCTTCACCACTTCTTCACCATGGGTGCGGGTGCGAACGTAAATGCGTTCTTTGGTGTTATGACTATGGTTATTGCCATTCCTACAGGCGTGAAAATGTTCTCTTGGCTTTTCACCATGTACAAAGGTCGCATCACCTATACAACACCAATGCTTTGGACTTTCGGCTTCCTCGTTACTTTTGGTATCGGTGGTTTGACGGGCGTACTTATGGCGGTTCCACCTGCCGACTTCCTTGTTCACAACTCATTGTTCCTAATTGCCCACTTCCATAACGTAATTATTGGTGGTGTCGTATTTGGTTTATTCGCTGGTATTATTTACTGGTGGCCAAAAATGTTTGGTTGGAGCTTGAACGAAGCATGGGGTAAAGCTGCATTCTGGTTCTGGTTCATTGGTTTCTATTTTGCATTCATGCCACTTTATATCCTTGGTTTCATGGGTATGACACGTCGTTTGAATACATATGACAACCCACAATGGGACCCATATATTGCAATTGCAATGTTTGGTGCTGTACTTGTTGCAATTGGTATTTTCTGCTTCGTTATGCAGATCGTGGTTGGTTTCTTACAACGCAACCAAAATATCGACTACACAGGCGACCATTGGGATGGCCGTACTTTCGAGTGGGGAACTTCATCTCCTGCACCGTTCTATAACTTTGCTTATTTACCACAAGGCGACCAAATTGATCGCTTCTGGTTAGACAAAGAAAATGGTGTTGCTTATGTTAAACCAACACATTATGAAGATATTCATATGCCAACAAACCGCGTTGCGGGCTTCGCTTTGGCAATGTTCATTACCGTAATGGGCTTCGGTTTAATTTGGCATGTGTGGTGGTTGGTTGTACTTGCTTTCATTTCAACAATCATTACTTTCATTCGTAGCTCGAATACAAAAGTAGTTGATTATTACGTTCCTGCTGCTGAGGTTGAACGTATTGAAAATGAACGCTTTGCCATCCTTGAAAAACATTTGAAGAAGGACTAAGACCATGGCTGAAGTACTTCATCACGACAACCACGGACACGATGATCATCATCACCATGATGATACTGACATTACGGTCTTTGGTTTCTGGACTTACTTGATGAGTGACCTTGTACTATTCGGTACACTCTTCATTGCTTATGCTGTATTACACACACATGTACCAGCAGGCACACCAGGTCCATTCGAATTGTTTAGTGAATCATTAAACTATGTTTTAATTGAAACATTTGCACTTTTGATTTCATCTGTGACTTTCGGATTTGCAGTTCTTGCACGTTATAAAAATAACGTCAATGGTGTTTTGACTTGGTTAATGGTAACTTGGGTATTTGGCGCAATGTTTATTGGGATGGAAATCAATGAATTCCATCACCTTGTTGCTGCAGGCCATGGCCCAAGCCACAGTGCATTCTTGACTGCATTCTTTACCTTAGTTGGTACGCATGGTATCCACGTAACTTCTGGTTTAGTGTGGATGTTGGTCTTGATGTTCCAAATCAAGAAAAACGGCTTAACCTTACCAAATACACGTCGCTTGGCTTGCTTAAGCTTGTTCTGGCATTTCCTCGACATCGTGTGGATTTGTGTATTTAGCGTTGTTTACTTAATGGGAGTTATCTCATGAGTCATGATCATCATTCATCCGATGCATCACATGGTAATGTAAAGCAATATACTGTTGGTTTTATCCTATCCATCATCCTCACCATCATTCCTTTTGGCATGGTGATGGCGGGTGGCTTTGGTCGCGGATTATTACTAACGGTTGTTGCGATTACAGCAGTTGTTCAGGTTCTTGTACAATTAGTTTTCTTCTTGCACATGAACTCATCTGAAGAACAACGTTGGAATGTGATTGCATTTATCTATACGATTTTAACTGTTGCCATTCTTTTGATTGGTTCAGTTTGGGTTATGAACTATCTACATTACAACATGATGATCTAAACTGGTCGTCATGTTAAAAAAGTATTTCCTCCTGACAAAACCAGGGATACTCTTTGGTAACTTCGTTACCACTTTGGGCGGCTTTTTCTTAGCCGCTCAAGGCTCTGTAGACATCCTCTTACTTTTCTTTACCCTTATTGGTACAACTTTGGTTGTGGCATCTGGCTGTGTGATTAATAATTTCATTGATCAAGATATTGATCATCGAATGGAACGCACCCAAAACCGCGCTTTAGTAAAGAAAACCATTGCGCCAAACGTTGCTTTAATTTACGCAACTGTTTTAGGCTCAGTTGGATTAGGTATCCTATTCTTCTTCGTGAATCTGTACGCAACTGCATTTGCAGTGCTTGGGTTTATTGTATACGTTTGCCTATATAGCTTATGGTCAAAACGCACTTCAATTCACCAAACGGTAATTGGAAGTATTTCAGGGGCTTGTCCACCTGTAATTGGTTATACTGCGGTTTCACATCAGTTTGATGTGGCTGCATTACTAATCTTTTTGGCTTATGGTCTTTGGCAAATGCCTCATTCGTGGGGAATTGCAATTTACCGCTTTAACGATTACAAACAAGCAAATATTCCAATTTTGCCTGTTGCTCGCTCTATCTTACGTACCAAAATTGAATCTTTAATTTATGTACTGTTATTTACTGCGGTGTTAAACGGTTTATATTGCTTTGGTTATACCAACATATTTTTCTTAATTACTTTTAATGCGCTGTGTGCGTATTGGGTATATTTATCGATTATTGGCTTTAAAGCAGAAAATGATCAAGTCTGGGCAAAAGGCTACTTTTTATATTCTGTAATTCTAATTACAGCATTAAGTCTGAGCTTTAGCTTTAGCTATCACTCCCCTGCACCTTATTTACCAATTTTCTAAAAAAAGATAGAGTTCAACTCTATCTTTTTTTTTGGTAATTCTTGCTATCATAAATTCAACAATAATGATTTTTACTCGCTATGAAACTAAAAAAAACCATTTTAACAACACTTTTACTCAGTTCAGTCAGTCCACTATTACTGCTTAGTAGCGCCGCGCATGCAGGTGTAGACTTTTCATGTAGTCCAAATTTTAGTATAGATGGCAAGTCATATGATGCTTGCAGTAACTTACCTGTTCTCATTCCCTTAAATGACAATCAAGTCAATATGAGCTTATTGTTAAGTGATTTAGGGCTTGCAGAGCTGCAACCCATCAAAGGCGATTCCGATCTTTGGACGTCAACCTATGCGCAAGTTCCTTTTGAAGCAGACACACTCATTCAAATGAGTAAAAACAAAATCAATAATGCACGTCAGCCTTCAAATAAATCGGATGATTATTTAGATGAACGTTGCAGAACGCTTGCAAGCGGCAAAAGTGGTTTTATTCAACAGGTGCAAAATAATAAAAATATTAGCTCAAATGAAAAACAACAACTCATTAGCGCGCGCAACAAGATTACAGGTTGCGGTGAAAAAATTGCTTTGCTTGCGGTGAATCCACAGTGGTCAGTTACTGCACGCCAATATGCCTCTTATTTAAATGCCAGCATTGCATTTTATAATGCAAATTATGCAATTGCAGATAAAATTTATGCGGTGCTGAGCACGGTTGATGATGCTTGGCTTAAAGAAACTGCCCAATATATGCTGATTCGAACCCGCCTGAATTTAGTTTTTAGTTCAGGCGTTGGGCAATATGGCGACTTAGATTTAAATAAAATTGATTCTACACAAACTCAACAACTACTTAGCACCATCCGTAGCTACTTAAAGTTATATCCAAATGGACAATATGCTGCTAGTGGACGCGGTTATTTACGCCGCGCCTTTTGGCTTGGGGGGCAACAACCTGCGCTGATCAACGAATTGGTTTGGCAAATACAAAATCCTAAATCGCCTTATTACAACCTAGACATGCAAGCTTTGCCTGCGGAAATTGACCGTCAGATATTTGGTAGCAGTAAATTCAAACCAAGTAGTTTAAGTGATCCGTTCTTTTTAGCCACCTATGATTTAATGATGATGCGGGATAGCCAAACCGAAGGTTATAAGCCTATCAGCTGGACACAACTGAATGCCCAAAAAAATCATTTTCAGCAGCAACCAGAATTGTTCCAATATTTACAAGCCACACATTTGCTCTATTTGCAAAATAAACCGCGTGAAGCTTTAAGTGTTTTAACCACGTCAAATAGTGCCAAACAGCCTTACCTACAACTGAGTCAACGTTTTTTAAAGGGAAAAATTCTTGATCAGGTTAATCCGACACAGGCTGAAAGCTACTGGCGAGAACAATTAGCGCAAGCCAAACGTAGTGACGCGCGTGGGCTATTTGAATTAGCGCTGATGCCATATCTAATCAAAAAACAAGAAGTGGCGGCTTTTATTGGTAAAAATTCAACGATTCGTCAGTTAAACTTGCAAAAAAACTTTATTGTTGATCACTCTAATCCAAACGCATTACAACAAATTATTAAAAGCAACCAAGCCAACAATGACCAAAAGCAAGCCGCGCTATTTACGTTATTAAGTAAATCGTTAACGCATCAAAATTACAGTTTATTTAATCAATATTATCGTGAATTACCAGCAGATGCAGCACAGTATAAATCGTTCAATGGCATGGAAAAATATAAAGATAAAGCACCATTTTCCGGTCTTATTTGGAATGGTACAAGCATTAGTCCACAACTCAAATGTCCAAACTTACCAACACTAACGCAGCAACTAGAAAAATCACCTAAAGATCCCTTACTTAACGTTTGTATGGGCGAATATACTCGAGCGTCTTACTTTGGCTGGCAATATGATGATTCTGAAAGTACAACACTGAATGATCATTTTGAAGGAAGCGTATTTGCACGTGGCAATGTCTATAAAAGCCTGATTAGATCTAACCAAAAAAGTGAGTTACAAGCCTATGCGCTATACCGCGCCATTATGTGCTATTCACCGAGTGGCATCAACGATTGTGGAGATGCCGAGGTTGCAAAACCCGTACGTAAACAATGGTATGACCAAATTAAACGTGATTATCCAAATACCTCATGGGCAAAATCGTTGAAATATTATTGGTAAATAAGCATGTTGAAGCCGCTTTTTTCAACGCTACTCTATATATTGATTGGTGGATTCATACTTTGTCCATCAATCCAAGCTGCCCCAAATAAATTTTCTGTCGATGCCAACCAATATCAGGAATTTTGGCTATGGGGCAGAATCCCTTCTGCGCCTTATTTAAGCCGAGCAACAAGCCTTTATGTTTTACAAGGCGAGATTCAAGCCAATTCACGCAATCAACGCTCCGTATTTATTCAACAAGGCGTGCCTGTTCTTAGCATTCCCGAACAAAAAGTGTGGTTGGTGTTTCGCAATCATCATTTAAATTGGCAAGGCGATGAATTAACAAAGATTTTACAGCGTGTTAAACAATGGGAACATGCGGGTAATCAGATTATCGGCATACAAATTGACTTTGATGCCCGCACTAAAAACCTGCATGACTATGCCCTATTTTTACAGCGCTTAAGAACACAACTGCCGAAACAATATCAACTAAGTACTACTAGCTTGATGGATTGGACCAACTTAAAAGATAAAAATACACTTAGGCTATTTAGAGAAAATATTAATGAATTGGTAATTCAGACGTATCAAGGTTCACGCACAATTCCGCAGTATCAAGCCTACTTAAGCAAAATTTCAGCACTGCAATTGCCATATAAAATTGGCTTGGTGCAATATGGCGAATGGAATCCGAATTTAAATTTTTCTTCTGATCCAAATTTTAAAGGTTTTATTGTATTTTTACTCAGAGCGCCGCCTTCGCAGGCTTTAGGTAAATAATTGAATATTAAATTGTGTTTGTCGATAAATTTACCTATAATGTCTGCTCGCAATTTGCGACTCGATAAACTTATCGAGACTCCTTGCTTCTAAAATATTGTTTTTAGGGGCTGTCTAAACCGTAAGGAGCTGACAATGCGTCACTACGAAATCGTACTATTGGTACATCCAGACCAAAGCGATCAAGTTGTGGGTATGGTTGAACGCTATATCTCACAAATTAAAGAAGCTGAAGGTCAAATTCACCGCCTTGAAGATTGGGGCCGTCGTCAATTGGCTTACCCAATTAACAAAATTCACAAAGCGCACTACATTTTAATGAATGTTGAATGTGGTCAAACTACGCTTAATGAATTAGAAGAATTGTTCCGTTATAACGATGCAATTATTCGTAATGTCATTATCCGTCGTGAAAACGCGATCACTGAAGAATCTTTACTTGCTAAAAGTGCTGAAGAAAAGCGTGCGCGTAAAGCTCAACGTGAAGAAGCTCTTCATGCTAACCAAGATTCTGTTGAAGCGTAATAAGGAGAACATCAATGGCACGTTTTTACCGTCGTCGCAAGTTCTGCCGCTTTACAGCTGAGAACGTTACGTACATCGACTACAAAGATATCGACACTTTAAAACAGTACATCACTGAAAACGGCAAGATTGTTCCTAGCCGTATTACAGGTACTAAAGCTCGTTACCAACGTCAATTAGCGTTAGCAATTAAACAAGCTCGCTACTTGTCTTTGATCCCTTACACTGACAATCATAAGTGAGGTTGAGCTGTGGATATTATCTTATTACAACGCATTAAAAACCTTGGTAAACTTGGTGATAAAGTTTCAGTTAAAGCTGGTTACGGCCGTAACTTCTTGATCCCTCAAGGTAAAGCTGTAGCTGCTACTGAAGCAAACACAACTGCTTTTGAAGCTCGTCGTGCTGAACTTGAGAAAGCTGAAGCTGATATTTTAGCTGCTGCTCAAGCACGTGCTGACCAATTAAACGAAGTAAATATCGTAATCACTGCAAAAGCTGGTGATGAAGGTAAATTATTCGGTTCAATCGGTACACGTGACATCGCTGATGCATTAACAAATGCTGGCCTTGCAGTTGACCGTGCTGAAGTTCGTTTACCGAACGGTGCACTTCGTCATACTGGCGAATTCAACATCGCAATCCAATTGCACCATGATGTTGTTGCTGAAGTACTCGTTACTATCGTATCTGAGTAATTCGCTGCAAAGAAAAGAGCATGCCTGTGCATGCTCTTTTTTTATGTCTATACTTTTATGTATGGTTTTTTAATTTTATCTCATCATTTGAATCGTGAATAAGATTTGCAGTTTCTTGGTTTTGTTTTAAGATAACAGCGCATTCTTATGCTCCTTTTTCTTTCTTGCTTTTAAGGTTATCTATGTCTCAGGCGAATGCCAAAACAACACCCAAACCCGCTGCTGTGGATAACAAAAATACCGAATCGGGTCAGTTGAAAGAATTTAGAACACCACCACACAACCTGTCGATTGAACAGGCAGTTTTGGCTGCACTCATGACTGTAGCAGAGTCTTTTGAACAAGTCAGCGACCTTTTAAGTGAAAATGACTTTTACGCAACACGACACAAATACATTTTTAGAGCAATTGATAAACTTGCCCAAGAAAGCTCTCCTTACGATGCAGTTTTAGTTAACGATTGGCTCGTTAAACAAAACTTACTTGATGCAATTGGTGGTGAAGACTACCTGATGCAGTTGATGTCAGACTCCCCTGCAAGTTTCTATAATTTAGAAACTTATGCAACAAAAATTCGTGAGTTTGCAACACTGCGCAGCATGATTAAAGCAAGTAATGAAAATTTACTTAATGCCTACGACACCAAAGGGCGTAGCGTCAGCGAGATTTTAGACTTAGCCGAAACCAATATTTTTGCAATTGCTGAACAGCATAACAACAACAAAAAGAATGAGGGCCCACAACCCATTACCGAGGTTGTAGCGAATGTTTTTAATAAATTAAGTGAACTTTCTCAACTTGAAGGCAGCATTACTGGGCTTTCAACAGGCTTTTTAGAGCTAGACAACAAAACCTCAGGCATGCAAGCAGGCGACATGATTATTGTCGCGGCACGTCCATCAATGGGTAAAACCACTTTTGCCATGAATTTGGTCGAGAGCGTGTTGTTTAACTGTAATTTACCAGCCTTGGTGTTTTCGATGGAAATGCCCGCCGACTCGATTGCCATGCGTTTAATTTCATCGTACGGCAAAGTGCATCAAGGACATTTACGCTCGGGTAAACTCGACAGCGATGAATGGTCAAAGGTAACGGGCACGATTCTGCAATTGCAAGAAAAACAGCTTTATATTGATGATTCATCCGCCCTACCACCTACCGAACTTCGCGCACGCGCACGCCGAATTGCCAAACAACATGGTGGCAAACTTGGCTGCATCATGATCGATTATCTTCAATTAATGAAAGTTCCAGGTATGGGTGATAACCGTGTAGGTGAAATTGGTGAAATTTCGCGCAGCTTAAAAGCCTTAGCAAAAGAAATGAACTGCCCTGTTATTGCACTTTCACAGCTGAACCGTAGCCTCGAGAATCGCCCCAATAAGCGTCCTGTCATGTCAGATTTACGTGAATCGGGTGCAATTGAGCAGGATGCCGACTTAATCATGTTTATTTACCGTGACGAAGTCTATAACAAAGAATCAAAAGAAGCAGGTACTGCCGAAATCATCATTGGTAAGCAACGTAATGGGCCAATTGGTACTGTACGTTTGGCTTTTGAAGGGCAATATACTCGCTTTAGTAATCTTTCACCTGAATATTACAACCAGTTTGATGACAATGAATAACATTTAAGGAGTTTCAAGGTGCGCCAAGCGACAGTGATTATTAATCAAGCAGCTTTACAATATAATTTAAATCGAGTGAAACAGCTTGCGCCAAAATCAAAAATTGTCAGCATGGTCAAAGCCAATGCTTATGGTCATGGTATTGAAAATAGTCTGAGTGCTTTAGCTGCTACAGATGCTTTTGGGGTTGCCTGTTTGCAAGAGGCTTTAGAAATCCGCGCACTGGGTTTTAAACAGCCCATCACCTTAATTGAAGGTGTATTTAGTGAAGCTGAGATGCTAATTGCGGTTGAGCAAAATCTTGAATGCATGATTCATCAGCAGCAGCAACTTGACTGGCTTCTGCAACACCAAACAGCTTACCAAGCTCAAAAATTAAAAGTTTGGATTAAACTCAATAGCGGCATGAACCGCTTAGGTTTTAAAATCGATGAAATCATTAGCGTGATTCAAAACTTAAAAGCAGCAGGTTTTGAATGTGTCCTTGCCATGCACTTTGCCAATGCCGACTGTGATGAACACCCACTCAACGAACAACAAAAGCAACAATTTTTACAGGTTCGTGACGCGTGTATGCCGATTTTAGCGTCTTGCTGTAATTCTGCTGCTATTTTGAAATGGCCCGAATTACATTTTGATTATGTTCGCCCTGGGGTCATGCTTTACGGCGCTTCACCATTTGCAGATCGATCTGTTCATGAATTAGACTTAAAACCTGTCATGACCTTTAATGCAGCCATCATGGCACTGAACCATATTCAAACAGGTGAAAAAGTTGGCTATGGCTCAATGGTAACAGCAGAAAAAGAAATGGACATTGCGGTTGTTTCTATTGGCTATGGCGATGGCTACCCACGCGCATATATTCAACCGAATTCTGTTGTTGTGAATCAAAAAACTTTGCCTTTATTTGGCCGTGTCAGCATGGATATGATGACGATTGATGTCACAAATCAAAATGTTAAATTGAATGATACAGTTGAGCTTTGGGGCGAACAGCGCCTTGTCGATGACGTTGCCAAAGCCAGTGGAACAATTGGTTATGAACTTTTATGTCGTTTAAGTAATCGACCATCACGCCAAATAAAGTAATCTATTTCAAAGGCATATTATCCTTAATATGCCTTTTTATCTCTCAGAAAACATGCTCTACCCCCCTCAAATTTAAGCTTTACAATATACTTTTAAGAAAAATAGATTACTATTTGGGACAATTTTTCCCACTTTGGAAATTGAATGGAATCTTTGCGTCCTAAATTTATGCTGTCACTGGTGATGATTGGTATTATTGCTGGTTGTATCGGCATTGTCTTAACCTTGCTTATGCATAGCTTGCAACATCTTACATTTGGCGCACCCCTGCATGCAGAGATTCCTTTTCGCCTAGTGGTTGAACAAGCGTCACCCGAGCGCCGCTTTTATGCGCTGGTGCTCTGTGGTGGTGTGGTTGGTTTGGGTTGGTATGCAATCCATCGTTATGGCAAACCATTAGTCGATATTAAAGCGGCGGTCAATCACGATAATAAAGACCTACCCTTTTTCACCACCATTTCACATGCCTTATTGCAAATTATTACTGTGGCGATGGGTTCACCTTTGGGGCGTGAAGTCGCACCACGTGAAATGAGTGCTGCCTTTGCCAATCAATGGGTTAAAATTTTTAAGCTAGATGCAAAGCAACGTAAGATTTTACTTGCTTGTGCTTCTGGTGCAGGTTTGGCAGCCGTCTATAATGTTCCGCTCGCAGCAATTGTCTTTGTGTTAGAAACCTTGCTATTGTCGTGGAGTGCTGAATTTATGCTTGCAGCCTTTATTTGCTGTGTAACTGCTGTTTTTGTTGCGCGCTTAGGCTTAGGCGACCTAGTTCAGTACCCTTTGGGTATTTTAGAATATAATGCACATCTTGTTTATTTTGCGTTATTAATCGGCCCCATTTTAGGTTTAGGTGTTTTTTTATTTGAAAAAAGTATGAAAAAACTCCCTACTATTCCACGCAACAAACCGATTATTATTGTGATTGCAATTGCTGCATTTGCTTTAATCGGCTTAATTTCGATATGGTATCCTGAAATTTTAGGCAATGGTAAAGCTGCCAACCAACTCAGTTTTGGCTTAGGTTTAAGCACAAATTACGCACTTGGTTTATTTGTATTTAAATGGCTTGCATTAATTTTAGCTACCCTTGCCGGTGCTTATGGTGGACGTATTACCCCAAGTATGATGCTTGGCGGACTCATTGCCTTTTTAGCGGCAAGTTTATGGAACTTTAATTTACCGTATATTCCCGTCGCTACAGCTGCCATTATTGGTGCAACCATTTTTTTAGGCCTCGCATTTGCAATGCCCATTACTGCAACTATTTTTTTATTAGAATTAACCCGCTTTAATCCAAGCTTTTTATATCCAATTTGCTTATGTTTTTTAACCGCCTTGCCTGTATTTAAATGGTTGCAAAATTCACAATTTAAATAAGAAATCAGTTGAGTAAGTGATTCAACTCCGTCATTAACCATTTAAGTTGGATAGCGAAATTAAATTGGAGGCTGAATGTTAAAACTAATTTCCTGAGCTAGTGCATGATGAAGAGGTATTACAATAAAAGTGGATATTAGCGCTACATTTGAACAGTCGGGATTGCTAATTCTTTATTCATCAATCAAATACCCACTCATTAACAAGTGGGTATGAAAATAAGTGGCTACTATTAAGGCTCTATACGCAAATATCTTTTAAACCTTTTCTCAAAATCATTCATTAAGCTGACCAACACAGGTAATAATGTTAATGTGAAGATGGTTGCCGCAACCAGCCCGCCAATCATGGCATAAGCCATCGGCCCCCAAAATACTTGCCTAGAAATTGGAATCATTCCCAATATGGCCGCACATGCAGTGAGTAAAATTGGACGACAGCGATGTAATGCTGCCATTTGAATGGCTTGTTCAAGTACAACACCTTGCTGTAAATGTCGGTCTATCTCACTAATTAAAATTACGGCATTACGAATAATCATGCCACTAAGGGCAATAATGCCTAATAAGGCCACAAAGCCCATCGGTGTTGCGGTTGGCCACATTGCCATCACCACACCGATTAATCCAAATGGTGTAATAACAACGGCTTGTACAACTCTAGAAAACTGCTGTAATTGAATAAACAGTAAAATCAACATCAAAAGTACCGTTATGGGTAAAATAGCAAAGACCGAAGCATTGCCTTTGTCTGATTCGGCAACACTGCCTTTTTCTTCAATTGAATAACCAGCAGGTAAATGCACACGCAGTTTGTCGACTTGGTTGGCAAATTTTGTCGACACAAACTCTGCATTTAAATTCGCAGCAATATCGCTTTGCACCATAATAAATGGCAGGCGTTGTCTGCGCCAAATAACAGGATCATCCACGCCCCATTCAATTTGAGCCACCTGTTCTAAAGGAATTTTTTCGCCAGTCGCGTTGGTCAATTTCAGCTGTTTTAAAATTTCAGGTTGCTGCTCAGACTGCGCATCTGCTTGAAGCACCACGTCAATTAAATGTGTCCCCTGTCGTAACTGTGTAACCAATTGCCCTGAAAAAATGGTTGCCAGTTGTGACGTGATTTGTTCAGTACTTAACCCTGCGGCACGTGCTTGAATTTGATTAATATTGATATGAATCTGCCGTTGTGGTTCTCCTGAGGTCATATTCACTTCTCGGCTTTCAGGCTGCCGACTTAATTGCCCTGCAAGTTCACTGGCAATTGCTCTGACTGTATTCATATTTTCACCAGTGACCCGATATTTAATCGGCCAGCCAACAGGAGGCCCAAGTTCTAAAGGCGAAATACGCGTAATCAATTGTGGAAATTGTTGAGAGATGATTTTTTGCAACCATTGCTGTAATTTTTGACGAGAGTCGAAATCCTTCGCCACAATCACCAATTGTGCAATGTTTTCATTGTCTAAAAGCACATCCATTGGCAAATAAAAACGCACCGCGCCCGAACCAATATAACTTGAATAATGATCAATCTCTGTACGCCCTTGTAAAAGATGCTCCAAACGCTGCACTTGTGCTTTAGTGGCTTGTTGGGTTGCATTTTGCGGTAAGGTTAAACTCACCAATAATTCAGACCGATCTGATGTCGGGAAAAACTCACCTTTAAGTTGCGTTACGCCCAATAAGGCAAAAAATAATAACGCCAATGAGAGCAGCAATGTCCGCATTTTATGCTTCAATGCTGATGCTAAAATGTGCGCATAGCTTTTATAAAACCAATTATTATGTTGATGAGATGATGCAGAAAATTGGAGTTTACGCATCATCCACGTTCCACACAGCGGTGAAAATAAGATGGCAACAAGCCACGAACTGAGTAATGCAATTAAAATGACCACGAACATCGAATAACAATATTCTCCAGCACTGGATGCAGCAAAACCAACCGGAATAAATCCACAAATCATCACTAATGTGCCAGTCAGCATTGGAAAAGCCGTGGTTTTAAATGCTGTTGTTGCGGCAATACGCAGGGTTTGTCCTTTTTCAAGTTCGGACACCATCGTTTCAACCGTAATCATGGCATCATCAACCAATAAACCTAAGGCGATAATCAGCGCACCCAAAGAAATGCGCTGTAAGCCAATGCCGGTCAAATACATGCCTAAAAAGGTCAATGCCAAAACCAATGGAATGGCAACGGCAACCACAAAACCTGGGCGTAAACCTAAAGAAAGAAATGAAACGGCAATCACAATCATCAAGGCCTCAAGCAACACTTGCAAAAATTCACCTACCGCGCTGTGCACAATTTGAGACTGATCGGCAACTTTGAGCATATCCATTCCAACCGGCAATTGCTGTTGAATCTGTTGCATTGCTTGATTAACATCTTCACCAAACTTTAAAATATTGCCACCTTTGGCCATAGCGATTGCAAGCCCCATTGCCGGCTGACCATTGACATGAAATTCAGGTTGCGGTGGTGATTGATGTTCAACTGCAATATTTGCGATATCCGTCAATGCAATAAATTGCGAGCCAATATGTAAAACCACGTGTTTTAAATCATCTTCATTTTTAAACGCGCCCGAAACCTGTAATTCCACCTGATCTTGGCGGGTACGTAATGGAGCAATGGGGACGACACTGTTTTGCGCTTGAATGGCTTTCACCACACGCTCTAAATCTAAACCCAAACTGGCGATTTTCTGCGGTGAAAAACGTAGAACAATTTGTGAATTTTGCACACCAAGCACACTAATTTTGCCCATATTCGGAATAGATTGCAGACGTTGTTTGATTTGATCAAGCTTGTCTTGCAGCTGAATATTGGAAAAACCACGGTCGGCCACAAAACCATAAATGGTGCCAAAAGTATCATCGAATTGATCATTCACCACTGGGCCTTGCACATCTTGCGGTAGATTTACACGCACATCATCCATTTGATGGCGAAGCTTATTCCACAATAAAGGCACCTGATTCGGCGGCGTATCGTCACGTAAATTCACAAAAATAGTGGTTTGCCCAGAACGGGTATAACTTTGCACATCATCCAAATAAGGTAAATCTTGAATTTTTTGTTCTAAACGATTGGTGACCAGATTCACCATGTCCTGATTATTGGCACCCAACCAACGTGCAGAAACCACCGCAGTTTTTATGGTAAATGAAGGATCTTCTTCTCTAGATAAATGTTGATAAGCCCATCCGCCGGCAAGCATAATCATCACCATCAAAAAAATCATGAATTGTTGATGCTGAATCGCCCAGTCAGATAAATTAAAGCTGCGCAGTGGCGTGTTAGATTTCATTGATCTGCCTCCTGCAAAGCGACTTTTTCACCTGAAATCAATTTATTCACCCCAGCTGTTACAACACGATCACCCGATTTCAGCCCTTGACGAATGTAAATATCATCTGCGCTGTAATGGTCAATCTGTATTGCACGCAGCATAAGGGTCTGATTTGCATTGACCACAAAAACCGCCGCTTTTGCCCCATCTCGTGTCAGTGCAGAGGCAGGAATTTTAATGGTTTGCGGCGCCGAAAAATCATCTGTAGTCACACTTACAGCCGAACCCAGTGCCATTTGCGCGGGTACATCAATTAAAGATAATCGTACACGCCATGTTCGTGTATCGGGGTTGGCTTGTGGGCTGATGTCACGCAAGGTGGCTTTTGCGCTAATGTTTGGATCGGAAATAAGCTGAACTCGCATATTTTTAAGATGCTGCAAACTCAAACGCTGACTTTCAGCCACTTGCATAACCGCATCACGGGTATCATTCGATGCAATCTCAAAGGCTTGTTGTCCAGCTTCAATAACCTGCCCGACATTCACGCTACGATTTAAAATCACGCCAGATACAGGTGCAAGCAGTTGGTTATAGCCCAAATTTTGTTGTGCGTTTTTCACATTGGCGAGCAAACTTTGCTGCCTCGCTTGGGCCGAATGGTAATTGGCTTGCGCTTGATCTAAGTCAGCTGCTGAAATTGCACCAGTATTGGCAAGTGCCTGCATTCTTTGTAAATTACTTTTGCTGAGTTGGGTTGCAGTTTGAGCATCGGCCCAATTTTCACGCAGACTCTCTAGCTGATTTTTGCTGTCTGCATCATCCAAAGTGGCCAAAACCTGACCTGCTTTAACCTGATCGCTAATATCGGCATGAACTTGTAGTACCCGACCAGCCAAACGAAAAGCAAGCAAGGTGTCAGTATGGGCAACAACTTCACCGACATATTGCGCTTGCGCTGTTTCGGTGTTCACTTTGGCAATGATGGTTTGTACTGGTCGTGGCTGTGGTGGTTCAGGCTTTTGTTGTGAACATGCTGTAATGTGTAAGACCATCGCCACCGATAGCCCAATTTGACGCAGTGTTTTTGTTAATCGGGAAAAATCAAACGGCTTATGGCAAGCCAAGGAATAAAATAACAACATAGATCACAACTCAAATCTGATGTTGTTATTACAGCAAGGCTAAATCGAGAGATATCCAATAATTTATCAAGATATTGTCAATTGCCTTGCTCAAAATCTATTTTTTCTCACTATTTTTATTTAGGCTTAAACGAAATAACAATCCACCTTCTGGATGATTTTTCACGCTTAAACTTCCCTGATGTGCTTCAGCAATCGCTTTTGCAATAGATAAGCCCAAACCACTGCCGCCCGAATGACGCGCACGGGAATGCTCTGCACGAGTAAAACGCTGAAAGATTTGTAGCAAAAATTCTTCCGAAACGCCTGCGCCATAATCTCGAAATTCTAAAGTCACTTCGTTGAATGTTTCAATCGATTGTATGCTCATCTTTTTTCCTTCGGCAGCGTAACGCAAGCTGTTTTCTAGCAAAATGCTGATGAGTTGCCCCAACCGGAAGGGATCGGCATTCACATAAAGTGCAGGATTGATAGCATTATGAATAACAAAGTCCGATTGCAAACAATCGGGTTGTAACCAGTTCATGCGTTCCGCCAAAATGTCATGCAAACAACAGGCTTGCAGATTCAAACTTAATTGATTGGCATCGACAAGGGATAAAAAATGTAAGTCACCAATCAACTGATTTAAATGCTGCATCTGCCGCATTAATAAATCTAGTTGCTGTGGTTCTAGCGGAAACACGCCATCGCGCATGCCTTGTAAACGGCCAATTGCTGCGGTAAGTGGCGAACGTAATTCATGTGCAAGCGCCACATGCGAATGGCGTAATTCTTTTTCATAGCGCGCCAACTGCTGCGCCATCGTATTAAAATCATGCGTTAATTGCAGTAATTCCTCTGGCGCTGCTTTTTCTTGTGGTGCAACCACGGAGAACTGTCCTTCACTCACCGACTGCGCCGCTTGTGCAAGATGACTAAATTGAAGCGCTAACGGTCGTGCCGCACGAAGACCAAAAATCACCATGACAGGAATCACCACAATGACCAAGATTCCCAATAATGTCCAATCGGTTGAGTTAATAGAAGGATCTGAAAAAGCAGGCCCAAACCAAGTATCGACCAAATAGTGAAAACGCGGCGAATCCGTCCCTGAATGATGGCGTAAATATAAAAATTCTTGTTGGGTTGCCACTGGCATTTGCCTGAGTACCCACCAATTTAAAAGGTAATAACGCAACCACATGCACAGTCCAATCAGCACAATACTACCTATCGCCAATGAAAGAATCCGTAGGCTAAACCAGCGCCATAAACTGTGTGACTTGGTATGATTCATGGCGATGCAAACCGATAACCAATGCCACGAACATTAATCACCACGCCAAGCAAGCCTGCGCTTTCCAGTTTTTTTCTTAAATTATAAATATGTGTATCGACCACGCGCTCAAGTGCATTGCTTTCAGGTGAACAAACTTCTAAAAGTTCGAATCGGGTAAATACTTTGAGTGGCGAACGGACCAAACTGGTCAGCAACTGAAATTCGGTTGGAGTTAAATCGAGAAGATGGCGTGTCGTCTCATGTTCAATTATGGCGGTCATGGCCACACCATCAACACTTAGGTTTTGATATTTTAAAATTTCAGCACTATCCCGCGCGGGCTTTAAACGCCGCAAAACTGCTTGTACACGTGCCATCACCTCGCCGGGATGATACGGTTTGACCACATAATCGTCTGCGCCATAACGAAGTGCGCCAATTTTATCGCTGGCATCACCCATTGCTGTGAGCATAATTACAGGAATATCGGTCTTTCTGCGTAGCATTGAGAGAACTTCTGTGCCATTCATCAGCGGTAGCATAACATCGAGCAAGACGATACTCGGTTTCATCCGCAAAGCCATGTCTAGGCCTTTTTTACCATCGTAAGCAATCAATACGTCAAAATTTTCACGTCTTAAATATGCTTCAAGAATACTTGCCGCATCCTGATCATCTTCAATGATTAATGCTGTTTCTTTATTCACTTTGATTGCCTTGACACATTCTTGAATATTTCCTGAATGTCTATTGATACACAACAGATAAAGTTATTTGAACTGATAAAACTATAGCAACCTGTTGAACTCAGGTGAAGAGGAACTTAATGCAATTTCAACCACAAATCTACTGTTTTGTACTGAGTGTGATTTTTTGTTCATTCTCTAATGCACAAGATACTCAACAAAGCGATGCAGATGCCGATCAATCTCCCAATCTAGTTGGCGTGGTTGTTCAAAATTCACCGCGTTATTCGGGAAGTAAAGATGACTATTATCAAATACTTCCACTTATTCAATATCGCTATAAAGCTTTTTTTGTCGATACGCAAAAAGGCATTGGCTACGATTTGCCAGCAAGTAATGGGCTGTATTTAGAACATAGCTTAGGTTACGACCTTGGACGTGATGATAAAAATTCGAACTGGAGAGAGGGTTCAAACCGACTAAAAGGTTTGGGGCAGATTAAAACCAGTCTAAATACTGCAATTGCGGTGGGTTGGCAAATCCGCCCGTGGCTGATTCCAGAGGTTAAAGTAACGCTACCACTCACACACAACCAAGGTTCACAACTTCAAGCATCGCTAACGGTGGTTCCGCTTCAGACCAAACATAATACCGTAGTATTACAAGGCACAATACGCGCTGCGGATGCGCGTTATATCAATACACATTATGGCGTTACGCCACAACAAAGTATGGCCAGTGGCTTTTCAAGCTATCACACCTCAAGTGGACTGATAGATTCCGAGCTGAATTTAAATTGGATTCACCAATTTAATGCAGATTGGGGAATTTTTACAGGCGTGACCTATTTAAGATTAGCAGACCATATTCAAGCCAGTCCGATTATTCAACAGCGCAATCGACTGATTTCAAATATTGGTTTGAATTATAGTTTTTAGATTGAGCGTATTGTCTTCCCATTCTGTCTTATGATGAATGGGAAGTGGTTGCTAAAGCACAAAAAAAATGTTAGTTGATGGAACTAGCTACAAATGTTTATTCAACCTAGAATAGATTAATAAACAGTTAATCTACTCTAATTTTACCATGAGTAATTGAACGAATAATTAACCTTAAAATCATCCACCATGCATAAATACTAGCTATGGATGTTGAACCGTGTCCGATTTTTCAGAGACCAAACTTTCTGAGATACTACTATGAAATATATAGATTTATAATACGTTCATTTTTTATTTTGCTTACTACAAACGTACGTTGATAAACCCGAAAACAACAAAGCCCTGACATTGTCAGGGCTTTGTTTTGAATTTGGCGGAAGCGGTGAGATTCGAACTCACGGAGGACTCACACCCTCGTCGGTTTTCAAGACCGGTGCATTAAACCGCTCTGCCACGCTTCCATGTGCGCCATAATATAAGCAAAGTTCAATTTTGGCAAATATTTTTTCACTTAAAATTTCTATTCGATTAAAAGCCGTACAAAAAACATGACAATTAGCCAAAATTGAAACAAAAATCACCCATGAACAAATAAACACAAACCGAAAAAATATTTGCCTTAGGCACTTGCATACAAATACTACTCTTTCTACCTGCTTTCCCCTACAATCAAGACCAATTGCAATATTTTCTACCTTAAAGGCATCATTTGATATGAAAAAGCAACTCGGCAAACTCACGTTTAAACTTTCAGGATGGAATTATCATGTGCCTGAAGGCATTCTAGAAGATAAACAAGTCCTTGTTGGCTTTGAACATAGTTCGATGATGGATGCTGTACTCTCCCTTGCTTTATGCCAAATTGTAGATATTAAAATCCATACTTTAATGAAAAAAGAGCTTTTTAAAGGGCCACTCAAACCGATCTTAAATTTAATTGGCGCGATCCCTGTCGACCGTAAATCAAGCCAAAATATTGTCTCACAAATGGTCGAGTTATTTAATGCCAATGATAAATTTAATCTTGTGATTGCCCCACAAGCCACTCGTGCTAAAAATGGTGAAGACCGTAAACCGATTCGCACAGGTTTTTGGCATATTGCCAAAGCAGCCAATGTGCCAATTGTGTTAATGTATGCCAATCCGCGCACCAAACAAGGTGGCATTATTGGAAAAATTTATCCCAACAATTTAGATGAAGATTTACAAACCTTACAAAAAATGTATAAAGAACTCGCAAAGTTAGACATTCTGATTCCAGAGCCACAAAACCCTTAAAGTTTATCAGGTTTTATGAAATCCTCTTTGTTTAACAAAATTGATTATGCTAAAATCACGCGGTTTTTTGATATGGCATAGACCAATCTTTTTAGGAGCATATTTACATGGCGGGTCATTCTAAGTGGGCAAACACAAAGCATCGTAAAGCAAAACAAGATGCCAGCCGTGCTAAAGTTTTCACCAAATATATTCGTGAAATTGTAACTGCAGCTAAGCTTGGCGGTGGCGATGCAGCAAGCAACCCCCGCTTACGTGCAGTCGTTGAAAAAGCATTATCTGTGAATATGACACGTGATGCGATCAACCGTGCTGTTCAGCGTGGTGCTGGTGGTGAAGATAACGACGATTTAAATGAAGTAACCTACGAAGGCTATGGCGTTGGTGGTGTTGCGGTAATTGTGGAAACCATGACCGACAACCTGAACCGTACCGTACCAGACGTACGTCACTGCTTCAGCAAAACCAACGGTAACTTAGGTACTAACGGTTCAGTATCTTATTTATTTACGAAGCGCGGCGAAATTACCTTTGAAGACGTGAGCTTAGAAGACCGCATCATGGATGTTGCTTTAGAAGCAGGCGCAGATGACATCGAAATTACCGAAACTGAAATTTTAGTCATCACCTCACCTGAAAGCTTTGGTGATGTGCAAGATGCGTTAACTGCGGCAGGCTTAAAATCTGACAATGCAGAAGTGGTAATGAGCCCTTCAACAAAGGCCGAAATTACAGATATCGACCAAGCCAAACAAATCATGAAAATGATTGATATGCTTGAAGATTTAGACGATGTACAAAACGTCTACACCAATGTTGATTTTTCTGATGAAGTACTTGAACAATTAGACGCTTAAGGTCTGATGAATACGATAAAAAAGGGATTCCATCGTTGAATCCCTTTTTTCTGTTTGTTATTAAACCAACAACACTGCCTTTTTGAATGGTTTCCGCTTGGGTAAAATAACGACTAAATGAGCTCTCACCTTCGTCAATAGCGCCCATTAAAAAAGTCGGATGGCGATGTGATTGATAGCAGACCAGACTTTGACATGCTTGGCGAGTTTCAATATAAGGCATGCGCGGATCAACCCAAAACTTCACCGTTTTATCCATCAATCATCCACAGCAGCGCCTTACATCTTTATATTTAAGCAACTCAAACGGCTAATGCAACCTCAATATCTTTCACCAAGTTCTCAGGCTTTGTGGTTGGTGCATAACGATTTAAAACCACACCATCCCGCCCCACTAAAAACTTAGTAAAATTCCACTTAATTTGCTGACTACCTAAAATGCCCTTCGCTTCACGAGTAAGCAAACGGAAAATTGCATGCGCCTCTGGGCCTTTCACATCCACTTTGGCAAACATTGGAAAACTGACGCCATAATTTTTCTGGCAAAAATCGCCAATTTCGCTATTGGCAGCAGGGTCTTGCCCCCCAAATTGATTACATGGAAAACCTAGCACAACCAAGCCTTGGTCTTTATATTGCTGATAAAGTTTTTCCAACCCTGCAAACTGTGGAGTAAACCCACACTTACTTGCCGTATTAACAATTAACAGGACTTTGCCTTGATAGTCCTGCATGGACTCAACACGTCCATCTAAACGCTCAGCTTCAAATTGATACAGATGTGTCATGGATAGGTTCCCTCATCACTTTTTTGTTGTGATTTTAAGTCTAAAGATGCCGAGTTGACACAATAACGCAATCCCGTAGGTTGTGGACCATCTTCAAAAACATGGCCTAAATGTGCATCGCATTGATGACATACAATTTCTACACGATCCATTCCATGTGACACATCTTCATGCTCCTCAATTGCACTATTATTAAGTGCCTTATAAAAACTTGGCCAGCCGCAACCGCTGTCATATTTCGCATCAGAACTAAACAATTCCGCACCACAGCACCGACAAACATACACACCCGATTGGTGACTGTTCCAATATTTTCCTGTAAAAGGTGCTTCTGTCCCTTTCTGACGGGTAATGCGATATTCTTCTGCTGACAGCGATCTTTGCCACTCACGATCTGATTTATTTACTTTTCCCATGGCTGTTTCCTTGGTTATTATGCTGTTTCAAATAAAATTATCTTATATTTACGTGATTCACAGTAAAATTTCTAGTCCCCTACAATGAATTTATCAAGCACAAAACATAAAAAAGCAAAAAGAAAGCAAATTACAAAAATAAAAAGCAATTTTAGTTCAGCCACACTACTAGGTAAGCAAAAATAATGATAATCTTAAGCTCACTTTTATTTAGGCATCTAAAATGTCACAAAAGAAAAGCGTTGTTTTTAAAAATCTGTTGCCGATCATCAAGCAATATCAAGACCAAGGCTTCACCCACGAAAAGATTGTTGGCTTACTCAAAGCACAACATGGACTGGATTTAGTCACAACAGAAACATTTAAAAGCTATTTATATCGTTATGCAAAAACAATAATCCCCACTCCTTTCGAGGCGCACAAGATGAACACTCCGCATCAATCCCCACGTGAAATTAAAAAATCATCGAAACTCGAGCATGTTTGCTACGACATTCGTGGGCCAGTGCTACGTGCCGCCAACGAAATGGAAGAACAAGGTCATAAAATTATTAAGCTGAACATTGGCAACCCCGCCCCTTTTGGCTTTGAAGCACCACAAGAAATTATTAATGATGTCGCATTAAACCTACCCAATGCCATTGGCTATACCGACTCGCGCGGCATTTTCCCTGCCCGCAAAGCCATTTGCCAGTATTACCAACAAAAAGGCATTCGCGACATGCACGTGAATGATGTTTATGTCGGCAATGGCGTTTCAGAACTCATTGTTATGTCTATGCAAGGTTTATTGAATGATGGCGATGAAATGCTCATTCCAATGCCTGACTACCCACTTTGGACTGCGGCAGTAAATTTATCGGGTGGCACAGCCATTCACTATAAGTGCGATGAAGAGAATCACTGGTATCCAGACCTTGCCGACATGGAAGCCAAAATTACGCCAAACACGCGTGGTATTGTGGTCATTAACCCGAACAATCCAACAGGTTCAGTTTATCCACGCCATATTTTGGAACAAATTGTCGCACTGGCAAAAAAATACGATCTGATTTTATTTGCAGATGAAATTTACGACAAAATTGTCTACGATGGAATTGAACATGTCGCTTTAGCCGCACTTGCAGGCGATCAATTGTGTATTTCATTTAATGGTTTATCAAAATCGTATCGAATTGCAGGTTTTCGTTCGGGTTGGATGGTCATTACAGGCAATAAATCACGCGCAAGTGATTATATTGAAGGCTTAGACATGCTCGCTTCTATGCGTTTATGTGCAAACCACCAAGCACAATATGCCATTCAAACAGCTTTGGGCGGCTATCAATCGATTAACGATTTAATCCGCCCAAGTGGCCGCCTGTACGAACAACGCAATATTGCATGGAATATGCTCAATGAAATTCCAGGTGTTAGCTGCGTAAAACCCGAAGGTGCAATGTACTGCTTCCCTAAACTAGATCCAAAAATCTACCCGATTCAAGACGATGAAAAGCTGATGCTTGATTTGTTACGCGCAGAAAAAGTGTTACTGGTGCAAGGTACGGGCTTTAATTGGCCAACACCCGATCATTTCCGCGTGGTATTCCTACCTGCCGAAAATGAATTAAAAGAAGCGATTACGCGCATTGGACGCTATTTAGCGACTTTACGCTAGAATCGTACACTATAAAAAATGCCAGCAATATTGCTGGCATTGTTATTTTAAAGCGCATGTTATGACAAATTTTAAAACTGAATTGAGCCTATTTAAGCGAAAACCTCGTGTGAAAAACACCGAGTAAAATAATAATTATGCTTTATACGGCTACACTTACTACTTAAATCCACCCAATAAAAAAGCCCAACCAATGTTGAGCTTTTAAAATATGTGGCAGAGGATCAAGGACTCGAACCTTGACGAACGGTTTTGGAGACCGTCATGCTACCATTACACCAATCCTCTATTTTATGATAGCTTAATCTTTTCTTCATAAAAAAAGCAAGTCGATTGTCTTGCTTTTTAAATTTGGTGGGGGCGAAGAGACTCGAACTCTTACACCTTGCGGCGCTGGAACCTAAATCCAGTGCGTCTACCAATTTCGCCACGCCCCCAACTTGGTCGCTATATTAGCGAGCATCGCTCACTTTGGCAAGCCCCTACTCAATCAACTGGTTATAAAATAAGAGCATTTTCAAACTTTTTCTTAATCTTAAATTTCAGGCAATAAAAAAGCCCAACCAATGTTGAGCTTTTAAAATATTTGGCAGAGGATCAAGGACTCGAACCTTGACGAACGGTTTTGGAGACCGTCATGCTACCATTACACCAATCCTCTATTTTATGAAGCTTAATCTTTACTTCATAAAAAAAGCAAGTCTATTGTCTTGCTTTTTAAATTTGGTGGGGGCGAAGAGACTCGAACTCTTACACCTTGCGGCGCTGGAACCTAAATCCAGTGCGTCTACCAATTTCGCCACGCCCCCAACTTGGTCGCTATATTAGCGAGCATCGCTCACTTTGGCAAGCCCTTACTCAATCAACTGGTTATAAAATAAGAGCATTTTCAAACTTTTTCTGAATCTTAAATTTCAGGCAATAAAAAAGCCCAACCAATGTTGAGCTTTTAAAATATTTGGCAGAGGATCAAGGACTCGAACCTTGACGAACGGTTTTGGAGACCGTCATGCTACCATTACACCAATCCTCTATTTTATGAAGCTTAATCTTTTCTTCATAAAAAAAGCAAGTCGATTGTCTTGCTTTTTAAATTTGGTGGGGGCGAAGAGACTCGAACTCTTACACCTTGCGGCGCTGGAACCTAAATCCAGTGCGTCTACCAATTTCGCCACGCCCCCAACTTGGTCGCTATATTAACCATGCACGCGCAAATTAACAAGTCTTATTTCTGCAAAAACCATTTGAATGCTTAAATAAAAAACACTTAATACCAAACAAGCTATTGCCCAAGCCATTCACACGCATTCAAACACTGCATTGCATGTTGCGCTGTAATAAAACGGGCTGTTTTTTGTTTTGCAAGTAATCCGTTTAACAAAGCTTGAAACTGTTGTAAATGCTCTGGCAACTGAAAGTCCGACTGCTGACAATGATAAACTGCCCAATCATCATAATTCACAATCTGAATTTTTCGAGTGCTTAGCCATTCATAAAAAACAATGCCTAAGGCATATAAATCGCTTTGCACACTTTTAGCAGCCAAATGAAATAATTCGGGTGCCATGTAACGTGGCGTTGCATCCATCGGCTGAAGTTGCTTACTTTCAACAATTAATTGTGCTTGTTCAAAATCAATCAGTTTTACCTGTTGTCCATATTGGCGTAAATGCGATGCTTTTAAATCACCATGCAACCAACCACTTTGATGCAAAGCAGCAACTGCATCCAAAATGGTATACAGCTTTTGTTGAATTTGTCGTATAGATAAGCATTGCAGTTCAGACAATGCAGGTGCCGCATATTCAATTTTCAATAAATTGGGAAAAGCTTGCTGCGGATCTGATTTTAAAAGTTGTGCAGGCAAGATAAATGTTGCTGATGAATAATGATGATAAATTTCAAGCTCTCGCTGAAAACCATTCATCCATTGAGGATGACCACTCGCATCTTGTGCTTTTAACCAAAAATAGTGCGCTTCTTGCTGTAATAGATAGATATGCCGCCCCAAAGCAAGACTTTGAAGCGGCGTTTTCTCTATCATCAACGCATAATCCTGTGGATTAAATAATGGATTTGTCATTGAAAAATGCAATAGCTTAAGGGTTACGAGTATTTGCTTGGGTTAAATCTACTAAGAGATGTTCAATGGTTTTCCCAATGCGTGCATGAATCTCAATTACTGAAACTTTAGGCCATGTAGCGCGCTCGCCTTCTTTTTGCAAGATTTTAAATAATTCAGGACGTGGATTCTGCATCATGTACATATAATGCTTTAAATTATAATGAGCAAAAATATTCACATCGCCATAGTAACGCTGATCTACAATGCCATGCACATTATCCAACAAACGCCGAACTTGTGGCACAGAGCCAATCCGTTCACGAGTAAAATCCATTAAGCCCTTCGTAATAACTTTGCCCTGACGGCGAATAATTCGCTCAGGCCAACTGAGTAAATCACGGCGATAACGTTCGGCATCGCTTTGCATAAACGGCACAATATGCGGATTCACCTGACAAGCAATGGTGTAATTAATATTATATAAACGTGACATTTTTTCTTGTGGAAAATCACTACGCATGCTGCCATCCACCCAAAAGGTATTGGCCATAAACGGCGTATGCTGACCATCATAACGCTTTGCGGTTAACTTTACAGGTGGAAATAAAATCGGTACCGCACATGAGGCAAGTACGGCACTCCACACCAATAAATCGGGTGCGGTAAAACGATTTAAAATTGAGGCATTTTGCGAGGCATCGTAAGGAGCAACTGCAATATTAATATTGAGTCCTGAACGCTGATGTGCTTCTTCAAAGGTTAAATCACCTAAGTTTTGCACCAGAAAGCGTTTTAAATGACGCACATCAGCAAAACCGCCTTTGTCTTTCCATAATGACTTAAACGACCTAAACTGAAAAGCATCACTAAAAATATGCTGCCCCGTTAAAATACGGTCGGTCTCCTCAGGGCTAGATACGCCTAGCATTGCTGCCATAATTGCGCCTGCACTTGACCCCGACAACACCCGCGGCATTAGGTCATGTTCACGTAGCACCTTACATACGCCGCTATGAAATAAACCTAAAGTCGCACCACCTGAAAACATGAGTGCAGGCTGACCATAAGCCACCTGACAATTTTTAAAAAATTGAATTTTTTCAGCAAGTGAGAAGTCTAAAGATTCACTTTCTGCCACATACTTTAAGCCTAAATTGACCTCATCAATATATTCTTCAATGATTTTTTTGGTTCCAACATGACACACCACAAACAACATTGGATGGCAAATATTGGCAATATCGTAGGTTAAACCTTCACGTAAAATATAAATTAAATCTTTAATACGATTCTGTTGACGGTATTTTTTAAGTAAACCTAAGCGATGTGCAATCACTTCTGCATCAAAATAAGGTGAGGAATTTTCGTATTTCCACTGCTGAATGCCCGATTCTTCATCTAATTGTAAGGCTATTTCTTTCCATTCTTGATAGTTGTGCGCATGCGCAAGCTGTGCTTGCAACTGATGAATTCGATTTTTTTGCGTATAGTCAGTTAATATCGTCAGCATGTTTTCTCAGTCACCCAACCATCTTGATGGTTTAATTCAATTGGTTATTTCTTTCACGTTAACTTATGTCTAATATGAAGATCAATTGCTATTTTGATTAATTTCATGCAATTCCCCCAAATACTTAGATGCGCCTTTTAATTCATCTGAAGAATGACTATGACTCAATTTGAAATTTCGGACGATATGCTCAGCTTAGTACACAATGTACTAGAGCGATTCCAACAGACGTTGCCTCCTGTTAAGACCGCAATTGATTTTTCTGCACCTGCCTACAAATGGCAGCAACAGCAACTCAAACCCATTCATCAACCTAAGAAAATTCGACTTGATGATTTAAAAGGTATTGAACGACAAAAACAAAAAGTTATTCAAAATACCTTACAATTTTTAAATGGCTTCCCTGCCAATGATGTGTTGCTGACCGGCTCCAGAGGCACCGGAAAATCTTCGATGGTTCGGGCATTACTCACAGAGTATGCCGATCAAGGCTTACGTTTAATTGAAATTGAACGGGATGATTTATCTGATTTGGCCGAAATTCAGAAACTTATTCAAGACCGACCTGAAAAGTATATTGTGTACTGCGATGACCTTGCTTTTAATGCTGAAGATGAAAATTACCGCAGCTTAAAAAGTGTCTTAGATGGGTCTTTAGAGTCGGGACAGCATAATTTTATGATTTATGCGACCAGTAACCGCCGCCATTTATTGCCCGAATTTATGCATGAAAACACGCCCATCACCAAAGTAGATGTACCACAATATACCGAGTTACATCCACAAGAAGCAGTTGAGGAAAAAATTTCATTGTCTGATCGTTTTGGCTTGTGGCTATCCTTTTATCCAATGGATCAGGCGTTATATTTAGACATTGTGGCACATTATTTAGCGCTATCTCATCTAGATTTTGACGATAATGTTCGTGCAGAAGCCTTACGTTGGTGTCAAATGCGAGGGCAGCGTTCCGGACGTGCCGCTTATCAATTTTCTAAACATTGGATTGGTTTAAATCAATTAAATCAACTGTAGTTTGCATGTGGCATCTTTTCTTTCATTATTTCACGCAAAGCATTTGAGTTACTCATGCTTTGCTCTAGTTGAGTGTGATTAAAGTTTTTTTGCACAGACAAAGCAGATAAATCGTTCAATTCATCTGCTTCATTTTAGCTCTAAGATCGTTAAAGCATGTTTTATATTGCTTTAAATCACTTCACATCAAGGCTCTTGTAGAGCTTTTTTGCATAATTCTGAAGATCTTTTTGGGTAATACGATCTTTTTTACCTGCAATACTTTGGAATTGCTGTGTAAAAATCACATCATATTCGCTCTTTGCTTTGGCAGAATGCTCATCATATCGTTGGGTAAATTCAGTCACGTATTCTTGCTCAGACAATACCCCATCTTTATTGGTATCGGTTGCAAAAAATTGTTGGTCGCGATGGCTTAAATAATCGCCCAATGTCACATACGAGTTATTATTTACCGCATACATCTGAATAAAATCATTCACGGTAGATGGCATTGGCATTGAAAGTGGTGATTTGATTTTTAAGCCATCGTGCGTCCCTGTAGGGGTTTTGTCCAATTGTGCATCCGCCGCATTTACAAGCCCATCTTGATTTTTATCAAAATGATCAAAGGTTTTTAAACCCACCGCCTGATATTCTTTTAAAGTAATTTTATCGTCTTTATTACTATTTAATACCCCAAAACGAACATGTGCTTGTTTCACCGACATATCACGGCGTTGCTGCATCACCGATGCTAATCGTTCCTGCTCAAATTGAAGATATTGTTCTCGATTAACGCTTTTTTGATTTTTAAATAGGTCGTTATAGTCTTCAGCAAAACTTTGACTAAATGTAGATACATTTGTATTTTTTACTTCTGGATGATACAGCGCATACAAACCATAAGCTTGTGTTTGTAAAGAGTTGATTGTGGGTACAGCCATTGTCATGGAACTACATAAGACTGCACAACCCAATACGGCTAATTTAAGATTTTTCATATAAATTACTCAAAACATTTCTGATTAAAAATTAAAATTTAAACTCTAAACTTGCGACAACATTACGACCTGGCATGGTGGCGCGGTCGATTAAATTGTCTGAGGTTAATGTGCCAACTGTTGCGTATTCCCAATATTTTTTATCAAAGATATTGTTCAGATTTAGATTAATTTTCATAAATTTAGTGATATTCCAATAGCTCGATAAATCGTAAATACTATAACCTGCAACACGGCGATAGTTATTGCCAGAACTGTCGATACTGGCATCTTGCGTTGCCAATTTAGAGCCAACGGCTGTGGCTGTTAGTCCTAAGCCAAACACATGTTCTGGTGCATCATAACCAAAAGTAAAGCTGGCTTTTTCAGGCTGTACCGAATTCACATTGGTTTTATCCCCCGCACTATTTTTGGCATTGCCTTTGGTCTTCCCTGCCACAAGTGCCAAACTAAAGCCATCGGCATGATCAATAAATTGCCCTAAATCAACCCGAGTAGAAAGCTCAGCCCCCCAAATATTGACATTGGCAATATTCTGTAGTTGGTAAGTAAACATATCACGATCAAGCGCTTGAGGCAGTTCGGCATAATCAACAAAGTTATGATATTTCGTATAAAAACCTGAAATATTAAAACCAATACCCTCAATAGGGGTCATTTTTAAGCCCAATTCAAAGGCATCACTGGTTTCTTTTTTCAACTCTGTATTGCCAATAACAGAATAGCCACGCCCGGGGTTGTAGCTTCCAGCCATTTCCGTAGCACTTGGCACACGCACACCACGGTTGTATTTGAAATAACTGTAATAATCAGGACTTAATTGATAAGAAATGGCAAAATTTGGCGCGACATAGTGACTACTGTTGGTTTGGACTTGATCTTGCTTTTGTGCCGTCAACAATACCGTTGAAGTATTTTTAGGGTCAAACTTTTGATATTCTGCACGCAACCCAGGAATCACCTGTAAATCACGATCCGCCACATTAAAAGTCATGGTGTCATTGAAATAAGCCGCATATTTTTGTGTGTCGGATGCCACCATAAAATTCGTATTCGTGACCGCACCAGTGGTTAAATTGGTCGAAATCCATGGTCGATCATCTTTACTTTGGCTGGCATCGAAACCATAATTAAATTGATGATTTTTCCATGTTTTTTGAGCTTGAGCATTTAATCCCCAGACTTCACTACTAAAATTATTTTGAATTTTTCGCGGATACGTTAAATAAAAAGCATTCATCAAATTATCATTCGTGGTTTTTTGATAATACACCTGAGCGCTTAAACGATCTAAAAGCATAGCATCACTTTTTAATACATAATCCAGCGCATAACGACTGCGTTCTGCCACTTCATTTTGTGATCCCCCTCGCGGATAAGTCCGTCCAAGGGTTTGACTATCGATGAAACGATCTACATTACGTTTATAATAATCGAAGGTAAATCCAAGTTGTTGATTTGAAGTAAAGTTCCATAGCGCTTTTGCTAAAATTGCATCGGATGTCCAATCCACTGGATTCTCTGCCAATTTACCTTCACTTTTTGTTTCATGACCATCACGATGCGCATATGCCACAAGCGCTTTTACCGTTTCATTGCCCGCAGCCGCTGTCAATGCGCTAAACCACGCATCATCAGCAGAGCTATATCCATTTTTAAAACTTCCACCAAATTGCTTTGTACTGCTCAAATAATCTTCTGACGATTTGGTTTTAAATGAGACACGCCCACCAATACCATCTTTTTCTACACTACTTGTGCCTGATGCAATCTCAATTTCACTGAACATTTCAGGGTCAATATAATCTCGTCCAACCCCAAAACTATTGCCTCGAAGCGATGCAGGTTCAGGCGCAGCACTGGCTAAGTCGATGCCATCAACATCCAAACCAATACGGTTACCATCGACACCGCGAATGTTATAACCACTTGTCCCTGCACCATCCCAAGCACTTCCACCCCCACTCACCGCTTTAGGCGCAGTCACGAGCGGTAAATATTTTACGATATCCGACATGCTTCCCGCGCCTAGTTTATCCAAGTTATCTCGGTTTATTTGAGTCACCGTTTCAGGTTTTTTCGGCTCTTGATTTGCATAAACCGTAATAATTGGTAAATCTTTGGATACTTGCGCAGTATCTGTTTCTTCTGCCGCTAATACTTGACCTGCCATCCCCATCATCACGACTGACAAATAAAAAGATAAGTACTTCTGCTGAAAAAAAGAAGTTTTTTCAGTCAAATTAGAGTTTTTTAAAACTGCATTTCGATAATGTTGCATGCTAAAACGGCCTTAATTGTTCAAGTAATATTGATCGTCATTCTTAAAATAAGTTTTTGATTCACTCTTTTATCTTTTTAGATAAGTGCAAACGAAACCAAACAAATGCGAATGATAATCAACTTTATTACTATTTACAAATATTTCTTTTCGAATACATAAAGTCACTGAATTGAAAAAAATGAACACCGAAATTGATATAGATGTACGGAAAACAGAATCTTAGCCGTGTACCTCATCGCAAAGATATGCTAAAACGATAGCAACAATTCTGGACGTACCACGCCATTAAAAACCCACAACAAGGATATTAAAATGAACATCATTGGGCACTTCATTCAAGGTGAAATTTCTACCGAAGCGACGCGCACCCAAGCGGTCTATAACCCAGCGACCGGTGAAATTTCCAAACATGTGGCCATTGCAAGTAAACAAACTGTAGAAACTGCTATTGCTGCTGCACATGCCGTTTTCCCTGCTTGGCGGGATACACCAGTCATTAAACGTGCGCGTGTGATGTTTAAATTTAAAGAATTACTAGAAAAAAATGCAGAAAAAATTTGTGCGTTAATTGGTGAAGAACACGGAAAAATTGTGCATGATGCCGCTGGTGAATTACAACGCGGTATTGAAAATGTCGAATACGCCTGCAGCGCACCGGAATTTTTAAAAGGCGAATTTTCTAAAAATGTTGGTCCAGATATCGACTCTTGGAGCGAATTCCAACCGCTAGGTGTTGTTGCCGGAATCACCCCGTTTAACTTCCCAGTGATGGTACCGTTATGGATGTTTCCAATGGCAATTGTTTGCGGTAACTGTTTTATTTTAAAACCGTCTGAACGCGACCCATCTTCAACGCTGTTTATTGCCCAATTACTCAAAGAAGCCGGCTTACCCGATGGCGTATTTAACTTAGTCAATGGTGATAAAGAAGCGGTCGATACTTTATTACATGACAAACGTATTAAAGCCGTCAGTTTTGTCGGCTCAACCGCAATTGCCGAATATATTTACACCACAGCAACAGCCGCAGGCAAGCGTTGCCAAGCCCTTGGCGGTGCAAAAAACCATGCCATTGTGATGCCCGATGCCGATATCGACAATGTCGTAGCCTCGTTACTTGGCGCAGCATTTGGTTCATCAGGTGAACGCTGTATGGCGCTTTCTGTTGCAGTTGCAGTCGGAGACGATATAGCAGACCTACTAATCGAAAAATTAAAGCCTGAAATTGCCAAGTTAAAGCTAGGTCATTTCTCTGATAAAACCAATGACTTTGGCCCAGTAATTACTGCTGAACACAAAGCAAAAGTGATTGGATTTATTGATAGTGCCGAACAGCAAGGGGCAACCATTGTTGTGGATGGTCGCAATGCTGCACCTCAAGGCTATGAAAATGGCTTTTTTGTCGGCCCAACATTAATTGATCATGTATCTAAAGACATGAGCAGCTACCGACAAGAAATTTTTGGCCCTGTTTTGCAAATTATTCGTGTAAATACTATGCAAGAAGCTATGCAACTGATTGATGATCACGAATATGGTAACGGCACGTGTATTTATACTCGTGACGGTGAAGCTGCACGCTATTTTAGTACGCATATTCAAGTCGGCATGGTCGGCATTAATGTGCCATTACCTGTACCTGTGGCCTACCATAGTTTTGGCGGTTGGAAACGCTCATTATTTGGTGATTTATACGCTTATGGGCCAGATGGTGCGCGTTTTTACACCCATCGCAAAACCATTACCCAACGTTGGCCTTCGGCAAGCGTACGTGAAGCCAAGCAGTTTGCGATGCCTTCATCTCAATAGAACCCAAAACACCATCTCGCTTGCTTAAATTGCGAGATGGTGTTTTACATCTTCATCTACAGCATGTATACGACATCAATAGTCAGAACTTTAACTGAATTGACTTAATTTCACTCCATTGCGCCCCTGTCTTTTTACATTATAAAGTGCTTTATCTGCTTGTTCTAACCAGTGTATAGTCGAACTAGATGCTTTTGCAGGTGCAATCCCAATACTCATACTGGTTTGAAATTTTTGGTCATTCGGCAGTTTCAATTGTGCCACACGATGGCAAATCTCATTAGCCAATGCTAAAACTTGTTGATCTTCATAATCAAAAACAATCAATGCAAGCTCATCACCACCGTAACGAGCAGGAATATCTTTGGGTCGAATGACTGCCTTTAAAATATTTGAAATTTCAGCAAGAACATAATCACCCGTCTCATGTCCATAAGTATCATTGACCTCTTTAAAATGATCAACATCTAGAAGCATTAAATAAGCACGGTATCGACTACGTTGCACTTGCAGAAAGGTACTAACCAACCGTTGCTCAAAAAGCCGCCTATTCGGAATATGCAAATGTGGATCCATCATCGCCATTTTCTCAATTTTGCGATATTTAGCACTCATCTGAATAGAAAGATGACGAGAAACAACACTTAAAGCAATCATGTACACAGTCGCTAATGGTAGTGTAGACCACATAATGTATGGTGTGACTTGAGCATTAATAGGACAACCAAGGATCACCCAAACGATTGAAAAAGAAATAATAAAAGCCAACATCGAAATGCGCAAAAGCTTCCAACCACCTGCAGCATAACGATCTGCAATAAAAACTGAGATTAAAATTAATGATGGCCAAGGATTAGCTCCCATTAATGCAATCCAAATACCACCAAGAAATGTATCAGCAACTAAATTGTGTTGCTCAATTTTAATTGGATCTTTTGCAAATTGGCTCAATATATATGCCAAGGTTGGCCAGATAAAGGTATTGACGCCCAGCAGATACCAAATCCAACTACCATAACTCATGGATTGAAGTACAAATAAAAAAGAGCAAAAACATAATAATGTACCTAATTGTCGCAAGAAAAATACCCTGCGAACAAAACGCTTATTGCGCGCTTTTTGTAATTCTTCATCTTTTTGTAAATAAGGCATGTTTTATCCGACCAATCAACATTATCGTAATTATGTTTAACTATTCTTTATCTAAGCATTCCAAATCAGATTATTTATTACATCTTCCCAAGTATTTGAATTAAAAAAAATAGGATTCAATCGTCAACAGAATCATGCCTATTGTTTGTGTGCCTTATCATTTCTTTGATTCACTTGATCTTATTTTAAAGATTTTAATTTTTTTACAAGCATGACACAATATCTTTACATAGCAAATCACCAGTATATTTTTAATACAATGAGCTTGGCATTTTTCAAAAAAAATCAGGGCAAGTTGCCCTGATTTTTTGCATATTCTAAAATTTTATGCGTAACGTGACAAACGTTCAGTTAATAAATTAAAAAATCCATCACGGTCAATTGTATTCATAAATTCAGCATTAGCGGTACGACCCGTTACCCCCCACCAATCGGCAACTGTTGCACCGACTGTCAATGGGCTATCTGCCTCAATTTCAACGTTAATATGACGACCTGTAAATAATTCAGGCTTTAACATATATGCAATTACACATGGGTCATGTAATGGCGCACCTTCTGAACCATATTTTTCCATGTCGTAACGCTCAAAAAAGTCCGTCCAAGCCGCAACGGCTGTACCCACTAGATTGTTCATTGCACGTAAACCATCTACCCATGCTTTAGAGGTGAGTGCGGTATGAGTCACGTCTAATGGAATCACGGTTAATGGAACACCTGCACCAAAGACCACTTTTGCAGCATCTGGATCTACAAACATGTTAAATTCAGCAGAAGGCGTAATATTACCGCCTTCAAAGAAACCACCGCCCATCAAAACAATTTTAGCAATTTTAGTTGCAATATCAGGTGCTTTTAATAGTGCTTGTGCAGTATTGGTCATTGGACCTAATGAACAAATTGTAATGGTTTTTTCAGGTGCATTACGTAGTGTTTCAATAATAAAATCAACCGAATGCTGTGCTTGTAAAGGCATGCTTGGTTCAGGCAATTCAATCCCATCTAAACCCGTTTTACCATGAACATTTTCAGCCGTTACCAAAGCACGCTTTAAAGGCTTATCACATCCTGCAAAGACTAGAATATCTGAACGATTTGCCAATTCACATACTTTGCGTGCATTTACATGGGTTAAATCCAGCGGCACATTACCTGCAACAGTGGTAATTCCCAAAACATTGAGTTCAGGACTGGCAAGCGCCAATAAAATTGCCACTGCATCATCTTGTCCTGGGTCGGTGTCGATGATGATTTGAGTCGGTGCTTGAGACATTGAATTACCTTTTATCATAACTATAAAAACGAGTACTTCGTTTGAGGCGTGTATTTAAACCGATCTCAGCTCAAAAACCAAATCGAATACTCAGCAAGCGAATATTATTCAACCATAAGAATGCAGGGTCAACTAAATCTGTTTTTTTTGGTGTTTATTGTTTTACTATTTTAAATATCATGCCAGTCCAAATATCTATTTGAATACAATCTGTTTTAGATGAAATAAAGGATTTTCTAATTTCAAAAATGACATATTAAAAAAGGAACTTTAAAAAGTTCCTTTTCTGCATACAACACGGAATGCTTAAGTTTTACATAGAAAAACCTAAACATAATCCCGCAATAGTGGCACTCATCAGGTTCGACAATGTTGCAGCAAGCAAAGCACGCATGGCGAGTTTAGACAATACAGGCGTTAAGCTTGGCTCAACCACACTAAATGCCCCAATCACAACACCAATCGAACTCACATTGGCAAAACCACATAAACCAAACGAAATAATTGCCGCTGTATGTGGAGAAATAGTATGGTCAGCTAAATGTGGTGCTAAACCCAAATAAGCCACAAATTCATTAATTGCTAATTTTTGACCCAGCAATGAACCTGCAAGGCTGGCATCGTTCCAGTCTACGCCCATCATGTAAGCTAAAGGTGATAAAACATAACCCAAAATAGAGTCAATGCTTAAACCTGAATAACCAAAAATGCTACCCACACCACCAATTAAGCCATTTAAGAGTGCAAGTAAGCCAACAAACACCATAATAACCGTACCAACACCCACCGCAATTTTTAAACCAAGCATTGCGCCTGTGGTTGCAGCTTCAATAATATTGCTTGGTTTGTGTTCGCCAAAGCTTACATCTTTCACTTCAACGGTAGATGCTTCGGTTGCAGGGCTAAGCAGGCGTGCAAACAAAATCCCGCCCGGAATCGCCATAAGCGATGCTGCAAGCAAATATTCCATTGGAACACCTAAACCTGCATAACCCACCAACACCGAGCCTGAAACTGCTGCCATACCGCTACACATTGCGGTAAATAGCTCATTTTTATTCATCTTTAATAAAAATGGGCGTAATGCTGCTGGCAACTCATTTTGACCAATAAAAATTGTGGTTACCGCTGCAAAGGACTCAATTTTACTAATACCGAGTAATTTTTGAAAAACAGTGCCTAATACTTTGATCAGTACATTCATGATTTTCAAATAATATAAAATTGAAATTAAAGCCGTCACATATACAATTGTTGGCAAGACTTTAAAGGCAAAAATGAATCCTGCACCATCAAAGACTTTATTCATTTTGTCGCCAACTAAAGCACCCAATAAGAATGAAGTTCCCGCATCTGAATAACTAATGACTTTATTTACCCCCATCGCAAGCTGTTCAAATACATATTTGCCCGCAGGGATATATAAAATGACAACACCCAACAGAAATTGTAAGCCAAGTGCAGGTAAAATGGTGCGTAGCTGGATCGATTTCTTGTTATTGGAAAAAATATAACCAATCAACAAAAGAATTAAAATTCCAATCAGACCACGGTAATAAAACATACAGTTCTCCGTAACCTAAGCGTGCTCAAGGTTTATCGATAAAATGACGATAAAACAGCAGTCAGCTGAGCAATCACTTAGCTTACAAAATGTTGAATTTCAAAAATTTATATAAGTCGTACTCAATCTTGAGCCAAAGGAGCAATACAAATTTTATGCCATGTAAAATGGCAACAAACTTTGTCTATGCGAAAAACAACTTATACAGAGAAATAAGGCGCACAAAAAAGAAGCAATTAAAATTAATTCTTTGTTAATCAACAAAAATTTAATTTTAACTACTTCTAGGTCGATAAATTTAACAAATTTTACAAAAAATATCGACCCTTTTTTTGTTTATTGTAATTTTTGCGATGCTTTTTGTATATCATCATTCAAAATAGATACTGTTAAGCCAATCTTTTAAAAAGAAAAAAAACTTAAAATTTATTTTTATACGATCAATAACTGACAACTCCCCCCGACATTCACATCATCACAATGCAAATAATCTGACCAAACAAAACAAGTTTTGCATTAATTTATGTTCAAACACGGTATCATTTACCAAATATAAGCTTTTTTTATTTAGGTTAAACATGAGTTCTAGCCAAAAATTGGTTGTTTTAGGCAGTATTAATGCTGACCATATTTTAACCCTTGAACATTTTCCTCATCCGGGCCAAACTTTAACTGGCCACAATTACCAAGTTGCTTTTGGTGGTAAAGGTGCCAATCAGGCTGTTGCCGCAGGTCGTAGTGGTGCCGACATTAGTTTTATTGCCTGCTTAGGCGAAGATGCAATTGGCGCGCAGATTAAGCAACAGTTGGCACAAGACCGTGTAGACACACACGCAATTCAAACCGTTGCACAGCAGTCGACAGGTGTTGCACTGATTTTTGTGAATGCCGTTGCCGAGAACTGTATTGGTATTTGTGCAGGTGCAAATGCTTGTTTAAGCACAGATTATGTGCAACAGCATGCTGAACTGATTCGCTCGGCTCAGGCTTTATTGCTACAACTTGAAACTCCACTTGAAAGCATTATTGCTGCTGCAAAAATTGCACAACAAGCCAATGTAAAAGTTATTTTGAACCCTGCTCCTGCACGTGAATTGCCTGAAGAGCTATTGCGTTTAGTTGATATTATTACACCAAACGAAACCGAAGCCTTGAGCTTAACTGGTGTCATTGTTCACGATGAAAAAGATGCTGCCGAAGCAGCTTATGTTTTACATAGCAAAGGCATTAAAACTGTGGTGATTACCATGGGTTCACGTGGTGTTTGGCTCAGTGAAAATGGTCAGGGGCAATTGGTTGCAGGCTTTAAAGTCAAAGCTGTTGATACCATTGCCGCAGGCGATACCTTTAATGGCGCATTTGTTACTGCTTTGCTTGAAGGAAAAACTGCGCTTGATGCTGCACGTTTTGGTAATGCAGCAGCAGCAATTGCGGTTACCCGTTCGGGTGGTCAGCCTTCTGTACCATGGCGTGAAGAAATTGATGCGTTTCTTAACACACAAACAGCACTATAATTTTAAATTGTTTTGTGGTTTAATACGCACAGTTTGAGATGAGCCTCATACAGTATATGACTTGATTCATATACGACTAGCCCCGCTAATATGCGGGGCTTTTTATTATTTACTTATCTTTACCTTCTTGATTGGCATACCCTGTACACGATGCCGTACCACCACCAAAACCAAGTTTAGACTCACATGAGCCAATTGGACGGCCATTTGAATCAAAGGTTTTAACTGTTGATGCGCAACCCGTTAAAGCCCCAGCTAATGTGATAAATGTTAAAAGTACAATTTTCATATTTGAATCCTATTTGTTTAATTAATATTTACGTAAAGAAATTTTAGCTTCTTCTGGAATATCGACTAATGTTCCATCCGACATCATTAATGGATTTGCATATCCATAACAAGCGGCTCGCCCACCAATCAAAAAACCTTTCACAGCTTTACATGAACCTGTCATCTGGCCAAAATGATCATAAGTTACAACGGTGGATGCGCAGCCAAATAAAGGGGAAATAATTAGACTAAGAATGAATATCTTTTTTTTCACATTTCAACCTATCTTTACTTATATGTAATTTTGTGTAAATAATAACAATAAAAATACAATATGTATATGTTTTCTATATAGATAAAGAATATTTTAATTAAATCCAACTCAAGCTAGGAATATTTATAATTCCTAATTTAACTTTGGTATTTTCAGATAATTTTCCAAGATTGCTATAAATCCAATCAATAAACTCTTCGCCTTCCATAATATTAATTTGGGTGGTGTTCTAAATTGTATACTGACTTAAAATGTCAATAAAATTCTTGAAAAAATTTTCAAATAAAATACTATCTTTTCAAGACCTCATCACATCTAACATCCGATTAAAATAACATCAGCATACTTTTTGAAACACTACCCTTTTTCACTTTATTCATAAAAATAAGGGCCGATTAATCAACCCTTATTCTTAACTCATTTTAACTTAATAATCAAATAATTAAGTCAACTGAGCAGCAGCAATTTTCTTGGTATCTACTTTATCCGCAGCATTAGTATATTCGCCCATCTTATCGAAGTTCAAATACTTATAAATGTCAGCAGACATGCTGTCAATTTGCGCAGCATATTGTTGGTACTCTTCTGGTGTTGGTAATTTACCCAACACAGCAGCAACAGATGCAAGCTCCGCAGATGCCAAGTACACGTTAGAACCTTGACCTAAACGGTTCGGGAAGTTACGTGTAGAGGTTGAAACCACGGTTGTATTCGGCGCAACACGTGCTTGGTTACCCATACACAATGAACAGCCCGGCATTTCAGTACGCGCACCGGCACGACCATAGGTATTATAAAAACCTTCTTCCATTAACTGATGTTCGTCCATACGTGTTGGTGGCGCTAACCATAAACGCGTAGTCAATGAACCACTTGGCACTTTCTCAAGCAACTGACCCGCTGCACGGAAGTGACCAATGTTGGTCATACAAGAACCGATGAATACTTCATCGATTTTGTCACCTTGAACGTCAGAAAGAAGTTTTGCATCGTCTGGGTCGTTCGGGCAGCAAAGAATCGGTTCTTTAATATCAGCAAGGTCAATTTCATACACTTTGGTGTATTCAGCATCAGCATCGGCTTGAAGAAGCGATGGATTTGCCAACCATTTTTCCATGTTTTCAACACGGCGTGCCATAGTACGTGCATCGCCATAGCCTTGTGAAATCATCCATTTCAACATGGTAATGTTTGAACGTAAGTATTCAGCGACTTTTTCTTCAGAAAGCGTGATTGAACAGCCCGCAGCAGAACGTTCAGCCGAAGCGTCAGACAATTCGAATGCTTGCTCAACAGTGAGGTCAGTTTCCATTTCTGTTAAGTCGATTTCTAGAATACGACCAGAGAAAATGTTTTTCTTACCTTTTTTCTCTACAGTCAAATCGCCTTCTTTGATTGCATAGTAAGGAATGGCATGTACAAGGTCACGCAAAGTGATGCCCGGTTGCATTTTTCCTTTAAACTTCACAAGTACAGATTCAGGCATATCCAGTGGCATAACACCAGTCGCTGCCGCAAATGCAACCAAACCAGAACCCGCTGGGAACGAAATACCAATTGGGAAACGCGTATGCGAGTCACCGCCAGTACCAACAGTATCAGGCAATAGCATACGGTTTAACCAAGAGTGAATAATACCATCGCCCGGACGAAGTGACACACCACCACGGTTCATAATGAAGTCAGGTAACGTGTGTTGCATTTGTACGTCAACTGGTTTTGGATATGCCGCAGTGTGACAGAATGACTGCATTACAAGGTCTGCAGAGAAACCTAAACACGCTAAGTCTTTTAGCTCGTCACGCGTCATTGGACCTGTGGTATCTTGCGAACCAACAGTAGTCATTCTTGGTTCACAGTATGTGCCCGGAACAACACCCTGACCTTCTGGTAAACCACATGCGCGACCCACCATTTTTTGTGCTTGGGTAAAACCTTTACCAGTTGCAGCAGGTTGCACAGGAGTACGGAATAATGTTGATGGTTCAAGGCCTAAAGCTTCACGCGCTTTTGTGGTCAAACCACGACCAATAATCAGGTTAATACGACCACCCGCACGAACTTCGTCTAAAAGTACAGGCGTTTTCAAGTCAGATTCTGCAATTTGTTCATCATTTTTAAACGCAGTGACTTTTGCCGCTGCATGATCAATTTTAAGAATGATTTCATCGCCCATATTCATGTTGGCAACGTCAATCTCAACAGGTAAAGCACCCGCATCTTCCATTGTGTTAAAGAAGATTGGCGCAATTTTTGTGCCTAAGCAGTAGCCACCTTCTTTTTTATTTGGAATATGAGCAATTTCATCACCAAAGAACCAAAGCACAGAATTCGTTGCAGATTTACGGCTTGAACCAGTACCAACAACATCACCTACATAAGCAACTTGATGACCTTTAGCAACCAATTCTTTAATTTGGTTCAGTGGGCCAATTTCACCAGCTTTTTCAGGGTGAATGCCATCGCGCTCGTTTTTAAGCATTGCATTGGCATGTAATGGAATATCTGGGCGGCTCCAAGCGTCTTGCGCAGGCGATAAATCGTCGGTATTGGTTTCGCCAGTGACTTTAAAAACAACCAGTTTAATTTCTTCTGGCACATCTTTACGGTTAGTAAACCATTCTGCATCTGCCCAAGACTGTAATACGGCTTGTGCGTTGCTATTGCCTGCTTTGGCTTTGTCTGCAACGTCATGGAATGCATCAAAGACCAGTAAAGTTTTTTTCAATGCTTCAGCAGCTAACGCCGCTAATTCTGCATCTTCTAAAAGTTCAACTAAAGGGGCAACGTTATAGCCACCAAGCATCGTACCAAGTAAGTACACAGCACGCTCTTTAGAAATGAGTGGTGAAGTTGCAGTGCCTTTTGCTAGTGCTGCCAAGAAAGCTGCTTTTACATAAGCCGCTTGGTCAACACCCGCAGGAACACGGTTTTCGAGTAAATCAACGAGGAACGCCTCTTCACCTGCTGGTGGGTTTTTTAATAATTCGACTAGGTCAGCAGTTTGAGCATCATCAAGGGGTTTCGGCGGGATTCCGAGTGCGGCACGTTCAGCAACGTGTTGGCGGTAAGCTTCTAGCACGGTGATATTCCTCTTTTTGTAAAAGTTACTTATGGATTTCAGCCTGTCCTATAGCTTCATAAGTAATCTGGACAATGTAAATTCTACTAAATTTGAGCCTAAAAGTTAATCCACCCAAAGCATTTGTTTATGATGACGATTATTTTTTTCTGAAATAGTCATTTGTTGAAAATAACCTCATTTCGGCTTGCTTTTTTTATTTTGTGTCATAAATTGACGGTTACAAGCGTAAAAATCTGAAATAAATTAAAACATGATAAAAAGATGCCTATTTGTCAAATACTTAAATTGGATTAACCACTCATACCAATAGACATCTTCAATTAAATTATTGTTAATTCATTTCTTTCATACAGGCTTCATCACGGCCTTTGCTAAAATCTTCCATCGCTTGTTGCTGCTGATTCAATTGTTGATAAACAGGAACTTTATAGGCTTCTTCAATTAAATTTACCAAGAATTTTTGCGCATGAGGTTCTTGCAATTTTTTCGCATGTTCAATTGCAGCAGATTTGGCAATATTTTGCTGACGATCAGTCATAATATTGTAAGCCGCACTTGGAATGGTCTGACAAAAATTGTGCCATGCTTCTTGTGATGTTAAAGGTTTCGATTGCCCACAGCCCGCCATCGCAAATAATGGCATCATCACCAATAAACACTTTTTCATATACTGTCTCCACACATGGTGCAAGATTGACGATCTGCCCATATTGGCAGATCAAGGTTCAATTAAAAGCGCCAATTATAGAAAATATCTATCGCACGTTCTAGCGATTGACTCGCTTCTAAATACAATCGTTTGTTCATTTGGTAACGTAAGGTTAATTTATTCACATTGGTAAATACCCCAACGCCATAACGCAAATATAAATCTGGAGTAATATAACCCGTTACACTCACTTGCGTATCATCGCCTGTACCTTGTGCATCCAATGCCAAACCACTTAAGCCAAAGGTACGACCAATTTGGTTGGTAAAGGCACGTGTTCCACCTAAGCCTAAACTAATCCCTGCCGCAGCTAAAGTGTTGTTTACATCCGATTTAAAACTTTCAGTTTGGCTTAAACTACTACTACCTTCATTAATTCGCCCAGTAACCAAGGCATTTAAGGCTTCTTGCTCAGATAAGCCACCATCATTATAGACTTGAATATTCGGCACACTTGCCGTTCCCATGACACGCACACCCACCAGCGTACTTGAAATAGTTTTGGTTGCATCAATATCTAAAGTTGGATTAGAAAGCGGCCCATTAAAACGCGCAATGGCACGATTTAAGTCCAAGCTTTGTCCGTAAGCCTCTACTTTAACTTTTTGGCTAATCCCAATCGCACCATTGGCACTCATGGCAGTTTCAAGTCCGCGTTGAGTTAAATACAAACGTCCCGTTAATGGAATCCGACTATTAAAGCCTTGGAAAATAATTTGATTTCCCAGTCTTAAATCAATATCTGCTTGTACATTCCATGGTCGCGCCTGACGTAATATCGTTAATGGATCTTGTCCTGCATGCAATACCCGTACATCGGTTGAGACGTTCACAACAGGTTTAGATGATTCAGGCATATTAATCAGTGCACGTGGTACTTCAATTTGACCTTTAAGTGATACATTTCTTTTAAACGGATAAACATCCAAATTCAAATCTGAGTTTACTAAAGCAGTGATTAATGGTGCTTGACGAATCAATAAATTATCGCCTTTTAAACCCAGTTGTAAGTGAGGTTCATTCGACCAATCAAATACACCATTTAACTTAGCTACACCACGCCCACTGTTAAATGCACCCTCAATTGAAGCCTGATTTTGACGAATTGCCGAATACATTTGCAAATTATTAATATTTACAGGCAATGACAACATACTTAAGTTGCCATTACTCAGCCTTAAATCACCCGTCATTAATGGCTTGGTTAAAGTACCACTGACTTTACCTGCAAAACTTAAAACGCCACCAATCGAACGCACATCTTGAATAAAAGGTTTTAAGAATTTTAAATCAACTTGATCAAAAGCCAACTCACCTTGCATCGGCAAACGATCATCGTAAGGGTTAATCACCACATTGGCATAACCCGTACCAATATCAGCGGTTTTTGCATCTAAACGAAGCTGTAAACCTTCTGTAACGCTATGTGCCATTAGGCTTAATTGTTGGTAACTGGTGGTGGTGGATGGATCATCAGGGTCGTCCGCTGTCATGCCAATTTGACCATTTTGCGTGATTAATTTGGCATCAATATTTGGATGTTTTCCATCAGCCCAAGACGCTTTTGCATAGCCATTCATTTTACCCGTCATGGCTAAACCATCTGGCATAAAGGCAGCAAAGTCATTTAAGTCTAAATTTTTTGCAACAAACGAGACATTACCCATAGTCGGGCTGACTTGAATCGGCTGGTCAAAACACAATTGGCTTTCATTACTGAGCCAACAATGCTGACCAACATATAATTGCTTATTCGCAGTACGATAGATGACATTGGCATTTTGCTGCTGTTTTAATACTGCACGTACCGAGTCAAACACCCCTTGTTGTACCTGACCCAGCCAATCGTTATTGGCATTAAAGCCACCTGCAAATTGCACATAAAATTTAGAATAACGGTTCCAACCTTGCAGTTGTAGTAAATGTGCTTTACGTGTTCCACTCATGGTCACCGCTGCATATTGAATCTCACGATTACCCCAATGCATGGTATTCAATTCTGCTTTTAAGGCTGTTGCTGTTGTATCAGACGTGGGTAATTCACCTTTCACACGTAACTTTTGGATACTGAGCGTATCTTTAAAGCCAAAATTATCCACTGCCAAATTGGCGATTGCCTTAAGTCGCGGCTGAGTGACGAAATCTAAATAACCATAAGCTCGCCCCCGTAAACCACTGTAAATTGCATATAACGCAGGCGCATTGATTTCGACATGTAATTTTTGTGCATTGCCTGTCGCTTGTACTTGATTGCCTGCATAAGCCAAGAATAAATTATTGGCCTCAAAATGCTCGGGTACTAAACCATTTTTTCCACTATTTAAAACAACAGATAAATTGCCTTTGCCCCGAATCACTTGACGATTCAACACACCTGCAACATTTAACTGCTGTAGTGATATACGTTTTAAACGATCTGACCAAACCCCAGAACTTTGTAAAACACCAGAAACTTCGCCTGTGGTATTGGCAACAAAATATTGTGGTTTAAAATGCACTAACGATGCATTGGCTTTCCAACTGATGCCATTTTTTAAACTTACCGAACCATCCGCCAATATTTTACCTGCCACGCCATCGTGACTAAATTTAGCGATTTTAATAAAATCAGATGTTCCCGACATATTAAATTGCAAAGCACCCGTACTATTTGCGACTCGGTCTGACTGTAAAGCACCGTTATAACGCACCGCATAGCCTTTGAGACCACCACCCGCTTTTTCATCGTTAAGAATGATGGCAGCAGTACTGTTACCAGTTAAACGCACCATTTCATTATTTTGCTGTGGTAAACGCCCACGTAAATCCAGTGCTTTTACTTCTATAATCTGCTGATTTTTTTGTGCATAGCCATTGGCTTTAAAGCCACCATCCAATAAATCAATTGGAGCACTTGTAGTAATAGTTTGTGGATTAAAATTCTGTGCTTTTAATTCAGCATTCCATTTCAGCTCACGTTTATCGGTTGGCAAAGCCACAATCGCTTGACCGCTTAAACCACCTTGTAGGGTGATATATTTAAATTCAGGCACATGCAAGTCATTATCTTTTAAAAATAGTTTTGCCTGATATTGCCCAGTTGGTAAGACATCCTGCTCATGCTTTTTAATTTGGGTATTCACTTGAATATCGGTTTGGGTTGACCCCACTTTAATATCGACCCGACCATGATCACTAGTCACCCATCCGACATAAGGCATTGCACGGTCAATATTTTTCCAATCTAAAGCTATTAGCATGGGCTGTACTTTTTGATGAATTTCCGCTGCCTGATTCAAATTAAAATTGAAATGCTCAGCTTTATCAAAATTCACCATACCCGTGACATTCAACCCTTTTTCAAGACTTCCTGTCGAACCAAATTGACCATCTAAATTTTTAGGTAAAAAATCTTGAATATTCGATGATAACAATTGATCGGTTGGATGCATGCCCTTCATTTGACCCTTTACATCCCAATCGACAAATTTATCCCAACTGACAACCCCAGCAGCCTGAATTGCACCCTGCATCACACGACCATTCAAATGACTAATTTTTAACTGATGCACATAGTCAGTATACATGTCGGCTTGATACTGACCTTCCGGAATATTTTTTCCACTTAAGGCCGTATTTAAATGAATATTAAGCCCCGAAGCAGTGCCTTTAAGTTTGGCAATACCTGATTTTGCAAATAATTCATAATCGGTTAAAAGTGGCAGATGGTAGTTTTTAAAATTAAGTTGGCCAAACATCGGGACATTTTCACGTACAGGATGCAAAATGATTCGCCCAGTTAATAAATCTGGCGTATGGGTGGCTATTCCTGCCGTAATTGTGTCTAAACTGCCTGTGGCATGTAAGGCAATATCATGAATATTAATACTACTTAACGCTGGAATATTTACTTTTGCCGTTGCATGCAGTGGATACTTACCTTCAAAATTAATTTTACCTGTCGCATCTTTTACTGCCAAATAGCCCATATCAAAGCGTGACTTTTGGAATTGTAATTGTGTTCCTTCCCATAGTGCTTGATTCAAATGGATATCATTAAAATCAACTTTGGTCGTCGTGGTTTGAATAATGAGCTTATCAAGCTTGGCTTGGTCTAAACGTAAGGTGAATGGCAGTCGAATTGGACTAAACTTGAATGGTTCATTGGAAGATGGTTTTTTATCAATAATTTCTAATTGTTGAATATTGGCACGACTAAAATGCAGTTCTTTTTGCACAATCGCACGCCAACCAATCACCACATCTGCACGTTTTACTTTTACCTCAATGGAGTCTAAATTCAGGTCAACCTGACTGAGCATCAGACCATTTAAAAAGTTACCGCCTTCATAGTGATACTGAATCATCTTCTGATTCTTCAATACACGATCTAATAAAAACTGACTGCCTCGATCTGTAGAGAACATGATCGCAAGTGCCCCAACCAATAAGATCAGTAAAAAACTAATGAGCCATATAATTTTGATCCAAATACGGCGTTTTGCAGGTTTTTTTGCAACACTTTGCGCTTGTTCAGCCATAGAAAAAACACGTCCTAATTATAATTGTGAGCCAATAAAGAAATGTAAGCGAATTGGATGACCTTCATCGGAAATACCTGAAGCAACATCTAGGCGAATTGGGCCAATTGGCGATTGCCAGCGAACGCCAACACCGACACTATAGGCTGTTGGATTCGAAAATTTATTGTCATATGCATTACCGACATCGGTAAAAATAGCCGCACGCCATCCTTGCTTGAACTGATAGTTATATTCTAATGAACCCACCGCTAAGGCTTGGCCACCAATTTTATAGCCACTTTCGGTCGGTGATAATGTTTTATAATCAAAACCGCGAAGACTTTGGTCACCACCAGCAAAGTAACGTAAATTATAAGGTACGTTAGCAAAATCATCGCTAAAGATATAACCTAAATTAGTGCTACCCACAAATTGATGATTATAATTTTCACCTAAAGAATAAATAAAACCCCAATTTGCATCAACAATCACCATATTTGCATCTGAAAGTGCCGATTTAGACCCGAGTTGAATTTTATAACTTTGTTTCACACCTTTGGTTGGATTGACTGCATCATTACTATCGGTGCGTGAAAGTTGATAACCCAAAAGTAATGATTGCTGCTGTGGATTTGAACCCGGTTTTAAAAATGCGTCAGGAACATCTGCACTATTTACTTCACCAATTTGATGAATTTTATCGAGTCGATAACGCACACCATAGGTTTGTTGCCAACGTCCAAGCGGGTTTTTAATCACACGGTCAGCGCCAATAATTGCCGACTCTGTGGTTAAACTCATGTCTGGGCCAACACCCGAGAACTCTTCACGCTCATATCCCGTTACGATATTGAAATAATCGTTCAATGGATGCTTATATGGAATACTATAACGGGTATCAATTGATTGGCGAATCTGTGATAACTCCATATTGGCATCAAATGAATGCCCTGAACTGTTCACAATTGCACGGCGATACTGCGCGCGAATACGCGCACCTGTATCGGTTCCCCAGCCCGCACCAAGTTCAGCATTATTGAGCTTATCTGCATTTAACATCACGACCACTGGGATCATTTTTTCTGCACGGGCTTGATCTTGTAATGTTTGTTTTTCTGTCTTTTGCTGTTGCTGTGTGGCAGTTAATTGCTTTTGTGCATCTGACGATTGAGTTTGTGTCCCTGCAAACTGGTCTTCACTGACCACATTTTGGCTCACCTCTTGATCGGAGATCACTTTTTTCGTTTGTACACTTTGTAGTTGAGTCTGCCCACTATCCAATTGCTGTTGGTCGACTGCGCGTTGTACATCGGGTGCGAGTTCTAAAGGCTTGGTAATTGGATCAGGTTTAATCGACTCAACAACACTCCAATTAAAATAACGTGAATTGGTCAAATTATTTGCCAATGTGTTTACACGCCAAGACGCATAGTCATCCCCTTCTTTCCACGGTACCATGCTTTGTAATACTTTAAGTTTCAATGGCAATGGTTTAGACGGATCATTCATTTTAAATTGAACATTGTCTAATTTATAACGCTCACCTGTTTCATAGCGCAAATTCACATCGGCAGTATTATCAGGCAATTGCACTTTTACGTCATGTAACCGCCAATACGCGTCAAAGAAACCATTATCGCTTGCCGTGTCACTAATACGTGTTTTCATTTGCTCATATAAACCATGATTAAGTACATCACCAACACTTAAATCTGGAATTAAACGAATCAATTGAAATTGAGGAATATTTGCACCTTGACCACTAAACTCAATATTTTCAGCCGTTACTTTCACCGCTTCATTTGGTGTTACTTTTACGTTTACTGCAGTATTAGATACATGGGTAAATTGAAATTTGGCATCATAATAACCCACGGCCTGTGCAGCTTGTGTCGCCATTGCACGTAGCTGAGGTAAAGCAGAACTATAATCTTCAAATGCTTCTTGGGTGAAACTTGATAATTTATTATTAATATTTTCTGCAAGTACAGTTGGCGCACCTTCAACCGTTACACTGATTTTTGGAATCGACACCATAGTGCCTGTATCACTTTTTGGATGAATTTTACGGATCAAGCGTTTAAACAAACCTTGCTTTTCGGCAGGTTCAGGCGTGGCATCGAAATCACTATCCGTTAATATATTACTATTTTGGTTATTGTTGGCTTCCGTCACCACAATACTACGCGTATTTTGAATTTCTTGTATAACGTGGTCGACATTCACCGCAGGAATATTAGGTTCAGTAACCAAATTATTGGGTTCCACTATCGGTGTACGATTGTCAAGACGCTGCGTTGCCGCAGCTTGTTTGGCTTCTTCGGCTTGACGGTTAATTTCATCTACCATACTCTGATTGACCGTCACCTCAGGCACTTGGTCTAAATCATTTAAGGTAATTGGTTTAAATTCGGTCAACTGTGGGTTCTGCTGTTGTTGCTGCAACATTTGTAAACTATCAATATTATTATTTTGATTCGCTGTCGAAACATTTTCAGCCATCACCGAAGATGAGCACAGTCCGAAAACAAGCCCCGCGCACATCGATTGACGAAACTCTGTTGTTTTTAGAATCCGCTGTAAGCTTTGCACTAACAGCATTTTTTTAAAGTGTGTTTGAGCCTGCATAAAAACAACAACCGTTTAATTTTAAAAGTCAGCTATTTCTCATCTCATCTTGGCTATTGATCATTAACCAAAACCTAAACTATGACTATCATACATGATTTTTTTTATGGGATACTGTTCAACTCACAAATCTTAAATTTTAGAGCGCAAGAATCATGGAAAAACAACAGAATTTACTGCTGTCACGGCGTTTCCTGCCCATGTTTTTGACCCAATTTTTTGGGGCTTTAAATGACAATGTTTACAAACAAGCGCTGTTATTGGTGATTACCTACGGCCTAATTCAGCATGCGTCAGCAAATGTTAGTACCTTAAATAATCTAGCGGCACTGCTTTTTATTTTGCCTTATTTTGTATTTTCTGCGACCGCAGGACAAATTGCCGATAAATATGAACGTTCAAGTTTAGTTCGCATCATTAAAACCATTGAAATTGTAATTATGCTCGTGGCAAGCCTTGGTTTTATGACCCATCAATTGTGGTTACTGTTATTGGCATTGTTTGGCATGGGAATTCACTCAACCTTTTTTGGCCCCATTAAATATGCCATTTTACCGGATATTTTAAAACCGAATGAACTGATGTCAGGCAATGCCTTATTTCAAACGGGCACGTCTTTGGCAATTTTATTTGGAATGATTTTAGCAGGCAGTATTATCTCCATTTCCCATGACAGCTTAATTTGGATGTGTGTTACAGTTTTAGTCATTGCAGTCTTAGGGTATATTGCAAGTCGCTTTATTTTAGAACAACCTCGCAGTGCCTCAAATTTGGTAATTGATTGGAACTTTTTCCGTACCAGTTGGCAAACCATACAATATGCCAAAAGTATTCCAGTCATTTTCCTGATTCTACTGGGTAATTCATGGTATTGGTTTTACGGCGCATCTTACTTAACTCAAATTCCAGAACTGACCCATCATTATTTAAATGCCTCTGAAAATGTGGTGAGTTTATTACTAACCTTTTTCTCTGTCGGAATTGGCGTGGGTTCTTTGTTATGCCGTAAAATTGGCGGATCAGACGTGAATATCAAAATGGTGCCGATTGGTGCAATCGGATTAACGCTGTTTGCATTTTATTTGGCTTGGGGCATGGCTGTTGTGCCAAACCACAAAAGCCCTTTAGGTATTGCCGATATGTTTCAAAGTGGCATGGTTTATTACCATGTAATGCTGGCTATTATTTTATTAGGCATTAGCGGCGGTTTTTATATTGTGCCGCTATATGCCTTAATGCAGGCTTATTCACCTCGTTCACATCGCGCACGGATTATTGCTGCCAACAATATTTTTAATGCAATTTTTATGGTCGCATCTGCCTTATTTTCGATTGTGCTTTTAAGCGTTCTAAACATACCAATGCAATGGTTATTTTGTGCAACTGCTATTTTTAGTGCATTTTTTTGCCTATGGTTATTGCGAAAACTCAAGCCTTTGCTTAATACTACACCGAATGCTTTAGAGGATTAATTATGCGCCATTATACTGCCCTCGATCGGGTGATTCAGTCTTTTGATCAAGCATTACGTAGTTTAGTTCCCGGCGCAACTGCCGCACATCGCCAAAATCCATCACAAAATAGCGATGCTAATCTTTCTGTGAGTGAAGCACGCCATGTGGCGGGGTTAATGCGCGTCAATCACAGCGGTGAGGTCTGCGCTCAAGCCTTGTATCATGGACAAGCATTAACGGCAAAACTTCCTACAGTACGCCATGAAATGGAACAAGCCGCAATTGAAGAGCAAGACCATTTGGCATGGTGTGAAGATCGCTTAAAAGAGCTAGATAGCGTACCCAGCCTTCTTAACCCCATTTGGTATGGCTTGTCTTTTGTAATGGGTGCAGGTGCAGGTTTAGCAGGCGACAAATATAGCTTAGGCTTTGTGGCAGAAACTGAGCGCCAAGTCAGTGCACATTTAGAAGATCATTTACAACAATTGCCTGCACAAGACCAACGTTCGCGACAAATTTTAGAACAAATGAATACTGACGAATTACATCATCGTGATACCGCACTTGACGCAGGTGGCATTGATTTACCTTTACCTGTGCGAATGACCATGACAGGTATTTCCAAGTTAATGACCAAAACCAGCTATTACCTTTAACCCACAAGCTTTACCCACAACAAAAATCCGTTACGGCGGATTTTTGTTGGATGCTCATCTACATAAGTGGCTTAGGTCACGCCAAATCAACGTTAAAATTAATTTTCGGAAACTGAAAACCACTCACCTGTAAATCGACATGCTGCCACAGCTCAGATAAAGGAATTTTGACATCGACAGCAAGCGGTAACTTTTTACGATTCCACTGCATATTGGTTAACGTGTTTCCCCATGCAATCAAATCGACATCTAAAGAAATTTGATGCGACGGACGCAACCGCCCAGACAATGTCTCAAGCCATTTCAAGCGTGACTCTACTTCAGAGCTGCTTAAATTAGTTATCAGCAAACATGCTGCATTCCAATAGTCATCTCCCACATCATCCCGACATGGAATTTGATAAACATTTGAAAAATTCACCTTTCCCCACGACCCAATTTGCTGATACGCCAGTGAAAAATGCTGTTGTTGACTTAAATTACTCGCCAGTGCGAGAGCAAAAATCGTGTCGTTGGCGCTCAAGGCGAATTCCTACCGAATGGGCTTCTGCAATAATTGCAGGTTTACGAATGGTTAAACGAATACGAGAAATACCATCAAAAGTCTGAAATAATTTTTCTAAAACTAAATGTGCGGCATGTTCAATCAACTTAGGCTGTGCCGTTTGAATAACTTCGGCACATAGCTCACAAATTTGGGCATAATTTACAGTGTCTACAAGTTCATCCGACAAAGCCGCAGCTTGTAAACGATGCTCTACCACAAGGTCGAGCAATAATGGCTGTAAAATTTTCCGCTCCCAAGCAAAACACCCCACCACGGTTTCTACTTTTAGACCTTCAATTAAGATCGCATCTGGCATAACATCAGCGTGTGTCATCTTGACCCACCTTGCTCTGCTGCTTGAATCATGCTTAGACGTTGGTCGGCATAAATGTCGGTATACGGTGCTAAAACACGCATAAACCGATCAAAATACAACATTTGTTTAAACAACAAGGCAAAGTCTCGTGGAAAGTGAATACCATGACGCTCACCCACTGCCACCATATCGAGCATAATGTCATTTAAATCGGCAGGATTACTGGCCAAAATTTGTTGTGGGTCGGCTAAGACTACACCACCAAACAAACGTTCAATATCCGCCGCTAAAACCGCAATATCTACCTTATGTGAGGTCATGCCCATTTTCAGCATATTTTCAGCCATTGCAGTATATTCGGTACGTTGTAAGGCATCCATAAATGCAATACAGGCACTCCACACTTGTGGCTGTAATTGTCCCACAATTCCAAAATCAATAAATCCAACACGACCATCTTCAAGCAACATTAAATTACCTGCATGTAAGTCGGCATGAAAGCTTTTACACATCATTAAACTACCAAACCATGTGTTCATGGCGGTAATTAGCACTTGTGACGGGTCTTTACTGAATTGCTTAACCAAATCAAAATTGGTCAGTGGTACGCCATATAAGCGCTGCATCGTCAGCACACGACGAGTGGAGTATTGATGATAAACTTTAGGCGCAGTGGCAGCATGGTTTTGCGTGGTATTTAAGTAGTCGACAAAGTCATCTAAATTTTGCGCTTCTTCAATAAAATCGACTTCACGCACCATGCGGGTTTTAATTTCATCGACAATATCTGCTAAAGATGCAAACCGAACTTTCGGCACTGCTTTTTCTAACACTTTGGTCGCAAAGTGAAGAACATTTAAGTCGGTATATAAAATGGTTTCAACACCTGGTTTTTGCACCTTAATGACGACATCTTCGCCACTCACCAAACGCGCCGCATGCACTTGAGCAATCGATGCCGATGCCAACGGCGTTTCATCAATAAATGCAAAAATATCTGCTAAATTTTTACCTGCAAATTCAGTGTGCAAAACCTCTTGAATATAACTAAAAGGCAATTTCGGGGTTTGGTCTAAACACCCTTGAAATTCTTCAACAAATTCACGTGGAAAAAGTGAAGGGGTACTGGCAATAAACTGCCCCAATTTAATGTAGGTTGAACCTAAAGACTCAAAAGTTTCACGCAATAATTTGGCATGACTGGGTTTTTCGGTGGCATATTTAATTCCTGCCTTGGCAGCAACCACCGCAGTTTCACCCATACGGGCAACCGAACGCAAACCATCTCGTAACATCTTTCTTTTCATCGCAAAGTACATGCCCTGTCAATCTACCTCTAAGTGTAACAAAAGGATTGCGCTCTGCCTATCGTGCACGGCAATGCGGGCAGTTTGGGTCTTGTGCAAAACTTAAAATACGTTGTTGCATAGTTAAACCATTCCAAAGCAATAACTTTTGTTTTAATGGTATTCGGTTTAAACCTAAATACAGCAGTGCATGATGGGCTTGTAAACTGGCCATAATATTGGGCGTCGTCGCAAGCACACCTGAATTGGCACAGCGCAATTGCTCATCTTCTTGGTCAATTTTCGGAAACAAACAGCAATAACAAGCGCTGTCAGGCATCACCATAAACAATTGCCCTTCAAAACCAATCGCCGAAGCACTTAACAATGGCACATCAAACTTGCAGCACACTGCATTCACCAAATAACGGGTGCTAAATTGGTCGCATCCATCCAACACTAAATCTTGCGATTGAATCCAATGCTTGGCATTGTGTTCGTCTAAGCGTTGATTCACATATTCAATTTCAATATGCGGATTAATTTCACGCAACTGTTTGGCTAAAGTTTGGGCCTTGAATTGACCAAGATCATGCTGATTAAACCCTGCTTGACGTTGTAAATTACTCATCTCAATTTGGTCAGCATCCATAATGGTGATTTTACCCACCCCTGCCCGCGCCAAAAGCTCAGCACATAAGCAACCAATCCCACCAGCACCAACCATTAACACATTAGAAAGCTTGAGCTTTTCTTGTGCGTCCAAATCCCATTCAGGCAATAAAATTTGACGGCTATACAACAACATTTCATCTTCACTAAGCTGTCCATAAGCCATGTCTTCATGCGATAACGACACACCGCTCTCCCTTTAATTTTCAGTTGCTCAGTTTAGCCTTTTTTATGTAAAAATTAAGCTAAAATCAAGATATTTTAGTGCGATCACCATTAAACATAGATCATACATATCTCTTAAAAAATCAGCTTATTTTTATCATTCCTCAAGCTACCACTCAGTGGTTTTCTTATTGAATATTTTTGTAAATCTTGCAATAAAGTTCTATTTCTTGACTAGCGCCTGAAGATAAATTGCGTATGATCAAATAATATTGTTTTCAAATAGATGAGCCTTGCATCGCAATGAAAATTTTCTATTGTCAAAATTGTCAGCATCGCGTGTTCTTTCAAAATACGGTTTGTGAAAACTGTTCGAGCGTGCTTGGCTTTCAGCTCAATCGTAATACTATGGGCACATTCGCCAAAATTGATGCTTTAACATGGCGCAGTTTAGACTTAGAAGATCAGAGCCTTTACTACAAACCTTGTCATAATTATCACACTTATCAAGCGTGTAATTGGGTCATTCCTGCTCAGCAAAGCAACCCTTATTGTGAGTCTTGCCAACTCACGCATACGATTCCCGACCTATCTGAACCCCAACATTTAAACTATTGGCGCCATATTGAAACCGCAAAACGACGTTTTTTATATTTAACCAAGCAGCTCGATATTTTTCCACGTCCAAAACAAAACCCCGAAGACCATTTAGGGCTGCAATTTAACTTTTTAATGCCTTACCCCGACCAACCTGTACTTACAGGCCATGCAGGTGGTGTTATTACCTTAAATGCTAGCGAAGCCGATGTGGTGATTCGGGTAAAAACCCGCATGCATATGGAGGAGAATTATCGTACCTTATTGGGACATTTTCGCCACGAAAGCGGACATTATTATTTCGATTTAATGCAGCACTATTGCCCTGATTGGCTCGATGAATTTCGGCATTATTTTGGTGATGAACGCACCGACTATGGCGAAGCATTGGCCGTATATTATGAAAATGGGCCGCAAAAAAATTGGACTGACTTTTATGTCAGCCGTTATGCCTGTGCACACCCTTGGGAAGACTGGGCAGAAACTTGGGCACATTATTTACACATGGCAGATACACTAGACACAGCCTATCACTCAGGTTTAAGCCTAGAAGGGAAATTACCAACCGACCCACAAATTTACTTTACCGAAGCACCTTTATTGGCACGGGATTTTGAACTGGTGATTAACAATTGGTTTGCACTGACTTATATTTTAAATGCGTTGAATCGCAGTATGGGACTAGACGATGCTTATCCGTTCGTATTATCAAATCCAGTGTTAGATAAACTGCGCTTTATTCATCGTGGCTTACAATACATCCATGCCAATATTTTACCTCAGCTTGAAACAAAATAAGCGTAAAACGAAATCATTTTACGCTTATTACTACAGATAAAAAATTAGGCGTTACTTTCATCGGCAGAATAATACTGTACCCCAATTTTAATCCGATCTCGCCCTTGGCTACGACGGAAACGGTTGGTATCACGTAGTGAATACACACAGCCACAATATTCTTGCTGATAAAATTCTTCACGTTTACTAATTTCAATCATCCGATGTGCGCCGCCATTTTTGCGCCAGTTATAATCCCAATATTGAATATCAGGATAATGTGATGCCGCACGAACACCACAATCATTAATTTGCTGCATATTCTTCCAACGCGAAATACCCAATGAACTGCTAATCACTTTAAAGCCATGTTCATGTGCATACAGTGCCGTACGCTCAAAACGCATATCAAAACACATGGTGCAACGAATGCCTTTTTCAGGTTCATCCTCCATACCTTTAGCACGGGCAAACCAATTATCGGTGTCGTAATCACAATCAATAAATTCAATATTATGCTTTTCGGCAAAACGAATATTTTCTTCTTTACGAATTAAATATTCTTTTACAGGATGAATATTGGGATTATAAAAGAAAATAGAGAAGTTAATTTCAGAATCAATCAATGCTTCCATGACCTCACCTGAACATGGTGCACAGCATGAATGTAATAATAATTTATCGGCCTGCTCAGGCAGCTCTAACTTTACTCTTTGCATAAAAATTCTCGATCTCACAAACGGGCAGCATTGTCACCATGCTTATTGATGCACTATTATGACACGATTTAATAAAATCCGATTTGGTGTTGTTTTGATTTCAAGCACCCATGCAATAATTACTGCTCTTTAGAGCAGCGGACTCATCATCCGTTGATCTACAAAATGATACCCAATAAAAAGCCCACTCAATGAGTGGGCTCTTTTAAGCTTTTACAGCAAAAACTTAGCGTGCTTTAACAACGCTGATGTTGCTTGCTTGTAAGCCTTTCTTACCGTTTACAACGGTAAATTCTACGCGTTGACCTTCGATAAGTGTTTTGAAACCGTCAGTTGCGATTTCGCTAAAATGTGCAAAAATGTCTTCGCCAGCGTCAGTGCTGATAAAACCAAAACCTTTAGTTTCGTTGAACCATTTTACAGTACCAAGAGTTGTGTTGCTCATTTTTAAATCCTCATAAATTGAACTTATAAAAAATATACGATGAACCTGATAAATCTTTTACAAACGAAGGATTAAAAATTAAAACTACGAAGCAAGGTGACTTTACTGAAACATGAATATTTTTCTAGTTAGGGCTTACTATACAGGGTTATACGCCTTTTACAACCTCTTTTCTTGATTAATTTCGTCTATGTAGATCTAATTTTTTTCTATTGCTGTTTTTCGCTACAATTCGACTTTTTCACCCGACAAAATTCAATCTAAGTATTTGAAATATAAAAACTCACATAATAAGCCAAAAAAAAGCCCACAATTTTTCGTTATGGGCTTTTATGATTTCAGTTTTAAATTATGAAACCTCGCAATTTAGTTAAATGCTTAACATACTATTTAAAGTTTCCGTCACATTCTTCGATTTCACCAGTGGTTGTAATGCCATTAATGCATTTTGCACCTGACCACGTTGTGGCTCTGCCAAAGTGTACCAACGTGACAACACTTGCAGTAAGCGCGAACCTAAAATTGGATTTTTCTGATCTAAATATGCTGCCAAACCAATATAATGCTCAACACCAAAACCCCATGTATTCACAGGATTATTACTTAACCCACCACTGACCGAACGGATTCGGTTCGGTGTGCCTAAGTCATAATCAGCATGTTCAGTTAAGGCTTGAATACTCGCTTTGCTTGCATTTGGATTAGCAGCTTGCACCATAAACCATTGATCTAATGACAATGCTTCATCTTTATAACGATCATAAAAATCTTGCAATGCCTGAGGTGCTTGTGGTGCATCATTCCAAACCAAAACACGTAGTGCACCTAAGCGTTCAGTCATGTTTTGCGTGGTTTGATACTGTTGATACGCCAGCTCAAAGGCTTGATCATTGCCCTGACGTGCCAACATTGCAAGCGTGATATTTTTTAAGGCACGCTCGCCCATCGCTTGGGAAAACTCTGTTTGTAAGCTTGGGTCTAACGATAAATACGTGTTTTTCCAAAAATCGCCCAATGCTTTTGCAAGCGTATTTAATACCGCATTACGTTTTTGTTGAATGATTTCAGGTTGATAATTTTGATCAATCCGACTACCTAAATAACCCTCGGTTGGCACATCAAATAAACGTGAAGCCAAGAGTGGATCTGGTTTAACCAAAGCAGGCAGCGTATTTTTAAGCGCTTGAATGTATGGATCAACTGCATGATCTTGCAGTAATACCCGCTCAAGCAAAGTTTGCGCAGCTTGCCATTGGTTAAAGCCATTGGTCTCGTGTTGAATTAAAAATGCAAGCTCATCATCACTATAGTCAAACTCTAAATTGACAGGTGCAGAAAAATTACGCAGCAAAGACACGACTGGCTGTTCCGTTACATCTGTAAATTCAATGCTTGCGGTGTCTTGATCAAACAAATACACCCCATCTTTCACACCATTTACAAATAATGATGCTGAATTGAGTGTGAGTTGCTCACCTGTTTTGGCATCAAATAACGCCAATGCCACAGGAATAGGAACTGCTTTTAAATTTGGATATTTAGGATGTGCTTTTAAACTTTGCGTCAATTGCAAACGGTAACTTTGCTTTTGCGCATCGTATTCTGCGGTAACTTGAAGTTTTGGTGTACCTGGTTGGTTATACCACGTTAAAAAGTTAGATAAATCTACGCCTGAACCAACCGATAACGCATCGACCCAATCTTCTACCGTGACCGCTTGACCATCATAACGATTAAAATATTCATCCGTTCCTTGGCGGAATTTTTCTTTGCCAAGCAAGGTTGCCATCATACGGTTAATTTCCGCACCTTTTTCGTACACCGTTGCGGTATAGAAATTATTGATTTCCACAAAATGGTCAGGACGTGGTGGATGTGACAATGGGCCTGCATCTTCGGGAAATTGATGGGCTTTTAATACTGCAACATCATCAATCCGTTGCACCGCAGCCGACTGTAAATCTTCTGAGAAAGATTGGTCACGGAAAACCGTTAAGCCTTCTTTTAAGCACAATTGGAACCAATCGCGGCAAGTAATACGGTTACCCGTCCAGTTATGGAAATATTCGTGCGCAATTACCGATTGCACACGCATAATTGCAGCATCGGTGGTGTATTCTTCATCTGCCAAAACACATGAAGTATTAAAGATATTTAAACCTTTATTTTCCATTGCGCCCATATTGAACTGGCTCACAGCCACAATCATGTAATTGTCTAAGTCGTATGGACGCCCATAATGCTCTTCATCCCAACGCATTGAATGCTTTAAGGCATGCATGGCAATATGACATTTTGGAATATCTTTTTCAATCGCATAAATTTCGAGTGCGACTTCTCGCCCTTCCGAGGTGGTGTAATGGTCTTTGAGTACAGCCAAATCACCAATCACACAAGCAAACAAATAGGCTGGTTTTTTGGTTGGATCTTGCCAAATCGCAAAATGGCGTTTCTCATCCACCTCACCTTTTTCAAGCAAGTTACCATTAGCTAAAAGCACAGGATATTTTTTATCGGCCTCTACGCGTGTGGTAAATACCGACAAAACATCGGGACGATCTGGATAAAAGGTAATTTTTCGAAAACCTTCAGGCTCATTTTGAGTAACAAATAAATCACCTGCTTGATACAAACCCTCAAGCTGCGTATTGCTTTCAGGATGAATAATCACTTGAGTTTTTAACAGGACTTGATCGGGTGCATCAATAATTTGTAATTGTTCACTATCAAGTTGATATTGATCGGCAGTTAAATCTTGTCCATTTAAATTAATGTTTTTTAGCTCTAAATCACGCCCCAACAACACCAAGTTACCCGCAGTTTGACGCTGCATCACTAAGGTGGAATCTACCAAGGTATAATCATCATAGACTTGAATATCCAAATGAATAGATTCGACTAAAAATGCAGGTTTTTGATAATCTTTTAAATAAACAGTGTCGTTGCTTTCAACCACTGGATTCGCAGCAATATTCATAACTCATCCTATTCTTTGGCGTATCATTTAAGTTTTATCATACGCCTTGTTTTTAAAGCGCGTTGTTGATGTTCAATATATTTGGGCAAAAAAAGCTTTTTTCAATTCAAAAGCAACCATTACCCAATTAATTGTTGCTTTAAAAGGCAACTTTTATACCAACTGGTTTTGAGCAAAATACAAAATGTAATGGCTCATAGAAAATGACAATACACGGCTTTTTTAAACGCTTCGCTGTATAATCAGCACTTGTCCTTTTTTCGGCGCAACCCACGTGATTCAAATTCTGCAAAAACAACTCGATGCTAGTACACTCTGCCCGTTGTGCCGCGCAGCAATGTTCTGGGTGGATGCTGAATTTGCAGATCAAGACTTATCTTTTCATCAATGCAGCCATTGCGAACATCGACTTTTTCAAGATGATCGTCACAGTTGCCACTGCGATGCGTGTCAAAAACAACGTAAAAAAATGATCAAAGCCACACGCCAACAAGAACGTCGTGAGCACCAAACCAAAAAAGAACTCGAAATTCAGTCACTCAACAAATTATCGTTATTGCATAAATTATTTTTATTGGCACTGTTAGATGATATTGCCCGTGAAGATGTACAACATGATGAATATATCCACTGGGATAAGCTCAAATTTTCACCTATTTCACCAAACTATCAGTTTCAACAGCAATTGCTGAAACAACTGATTTATGAACAAATATTAATAGCAACAGAAGTGGTCGAAAATCCAACCACTTTTTATTTAAATGTGCGCTTAGATGGTTATGCCGAACCAAGTTTATTTAGTGTTGCCCAACGGCTTCGCCATTGGTTTTATGAAGATTTACGCCAAGGCATTCCCTTTCAACACAGCGATGAAGTGAAAGAAACGCTGTATCAAATGCTGTACCAAGAAATTATTCAATTTACCCAAGCTGTCTGCCAAAGCTGGAAAGTACAATTTTCAAGCCATGCCAGTTTCGCACAGCTGTGTTATCGACTTTTAGACAGCCTTGCGGTCGAGCAAATTTTTTCGATGATTCACACCGCACTATCCTATTTACAGCAAAATAATGCACTTGAAGCCCGTAATGATGGTTTTATTAACACCCATCGACTAAAAAAAACCTTAATTCAATATCGTGAACGTGCAATTGCAGAAAAATGGGAAACAAGTAATTTCCCTCGCCCTGAGCACTTAAGCTTAAGCCGCATGAGTGAAATTTTATATATCAAGTTCTTAAACTATGATCAGCGCATTTTCAGTCAGCCGATTCAGCATTTATGGCGTAAAATTGAACCAAGGCTCAGCTTTTATTCTGACAAACGCTGTATGCACTGTGGTTCAAATCAGTTGGATGTGGAGTATGATGCCGGCAGTTACGTGTCATTAACCTGCCAAAAATGCCAACATCAAGATCATTACTTCACCCAATAAAACACCTATAAATTTTAAAAATCAACCTAAAAAGTTCAAATCGATTAACTCAATTTGAACTTTTTATTTGCTCTAATTCTTCCGCCTAATAGAGACAGAAAAATGAAGATTACATCTGTACCTCAGCTTTTGCGTAATTAGCAACAGGCATTTCTAATAATTCAGCACAAAGTTGTAAATTTAAAGTATAAGCTTCATAACCTTTAAAATTTTTAAGTGCCGTGAGTAAGGTCTGACTCAACAATGCACGCTCTTCATTGGTTCGCCCTTCTAAAATAAACAAACGACTATGAATATACGCTTGCGACTCATCGTTATCACCAATTACAAATACGTCACTTTTATGAATCCGTGATTTAATATCTGCTGCTTTGAACAAACCTGTCGTAATCAGTGCTTGGTTTAAATGTTTTAACAGCTTTTCCTGCGCTAAGTTATGAATATTCCGAGAATAATCTACAATCAGGTGTGGCATAACTTTTCCTTATTTTACTGAATAAATAGCAGTGCTAAACGGACTTGATCATAGCCCATTTTGGGCTGAGTTGCTTCGACAATTGGTCGTAATTTAATAGAGCCATCGTCATTAAAATGTTCAGCACGTTTGGTTTTTTGTAAACGCTTATAAATTTTGCGTACTTGTTCCACCACTTCATCGCCCGGATGAGCCACCGAAATATCTAAGCCTTGTTCACGATGCAAACGCCCCAAATGATTAATAATGGTTGCAGACGTTAAAGCACGCTCTACTGCAATATCTTGTATTTCATACCCATTTTCAAACAGTTCTTTGGTTTCATCTAAAGTCGCCGCACTATAACTCGCTTTACTACCCGCTTTGGTTAATTTTTTTTCGTTACGTGCAATTTCAGTTTCACTTAATGTGCCACCACAATGACGAATAAAAGTTTTATGCTGCGCGCTTAAATCTGCTTCGGCAAAATGTGTTTCTGCTTCATTGGACAATTCTTGAAAACGCCGATCGGCTTTAATGGCAAGACTGTCAAGTTCGAGCGCTTGATCATTAAAACCCAATACCCTCAGTCCTGTAAGCGACTTTAAGCGTGACAATGCCACATAACCCTGACCTTTTTCAAAGGTATTCGACAAGTTAATTTCGGCCGCTTCCAAAGTCATGCCTTGGCTTTTATGAATGGTAATTGCCCAAGCCAAACGCAATGGAATTTGCTGAAAACTGGCAATTATTTTACCGGCTTCGTTTTCCACCGACCACGTTTCAGGCTCAACCACCAACGTTGAACCATCATTAAGTTTTACTTTAGGCAAAATTCCGTGGGTTTCATCTTCTTCAAAACCGATAATTTCGCCCAAACTGCCATTGATATAGCCCATATCAAAGTTGTTTTTCACAAACATCACTTTGGCATGTTTTTTAAGACTTAAATCTTCAGGCGCGCGCACCGATGATTTTAAGGTTTCAATCAGCTTTTCATTGCCATCCACCACCGCAGAAAATTGATGACTATCACCAGAAATGGCCTTTAAATGTTTAAAATTCAGACTATCAACATCTAAGTTATGCGTATATAAACGGGTAAAAGTTTCACCAATATCGTGCTGTTTCGAGGTATTTAACGCTTTTAAATGCTCTGGTTGCAAATTTTGTGCGCGAATGGCATTTAAAATTTGGTTTAGAATTTCATCGTCTTGACGATGTTGCTCGGTTAAATAACAAACTCGAAACTTTGCTTCAACCCATGCTTGCGACATAAAACAAAATTTTTCCCGATTGGTTTCGCCATTTCGCCCAACCGGCGGCAACTGAAAAAAGTCACCTGCAACAATCACTTGAATGCCGCCAAAAGCCTCATCACTTTCTTTAAAATATTTTAAAACCTGATTGACTAAATTCAGTTGCTTGGCATGTAACATTGAAATTTCATCAATAATGAGCACTTGGGCATTTTCTAAATGTTCTTTTAAATATTTGCGCTCTTTCATGCGCTTTAAGTCATCGTCGCTTAAGCTATCTTTAATGCCAATGCCCGCCCAAGTATGAATGGTCATACCATTCATATGGGTTGCGGCAATGCCTGTAGATGCAGTAATTGCAACGTTAACCTTTCGTGCTTTAAGATATTGAATATATTGATTTAAAGTATAGGTTTTTCCCGCGCCTGCCGAACCCGTTAAAAATACATTTTCACCCGCTTTTAACAAATTTAATGCAGTGGCTTGCTTCATAACTTCAATCGATACCTAACTTAATTGCTATAGCTTAACGATTTTTAACGCAGAAATAAAATTGAGCTTGCAGTTTTTAACTTTTGCTCGATGATCTGCTCAGTTTGCATCGACGGATAGCCAATCTTTTGGTTTAAATGCCTTTATATTTCGCCAAAACTTGATGTGCAGGATGTGCCGATGGCAATAAATCAATTAAACATTCCACCGCATCAATTGCATCAGGCATATGCGAAATATGCTTAAACAAAATATCAGTATCTTTGGCTTTAAAAATGGCATCACTTAAACGTGATTCTAAACAATCCCGCCATGCACATAAAAATGGACTTTCCGTTTTTGCAAGAAATGTTCCTGTATATAACTTTAATGCAGCTTCCAAATAACCAGCATCTAAGGCTTGCTCAACCTGCAAAAAGTCAGCTTCCACTTGTGCCAATAACCGATACGGACGTGATCCTAATAAGCCACCTAAAATATCACGCAATTGTGACATTTCGGCTTTCAGTGTGCCTAAACTGACTTTACGTTCGCCATATAAAGCTTGATGCAAATTATCTAAATTCATGCCTTGTGGGCAAAGTGCTAGAATTGCTAAAATTTCAAACTGTCGTGGTGTCAACACCAGCACTTTGCCATTTAAGCGCACTTGAAAGACAGAAAAACCCTGTAAATATAAATGTTGCTGATGTTGTTCTAATAATGCCGTTTGAATAATCGACGCACAGCGTTCAACAGCCAACACACCCAAACTATTATGATTTTCCCATGTAGTAGATAAATCGACCACGCCCAATACTTGTTTTGAAAATGGATCGATAATCGGGGTGGCATAACAGACCCAATCATGTACCGACTCCATATAATGCTCATTTGAAAAAACACAACACGATTCTTGGGTTTTTAAAGACAATGCCAAGGCATTGGTTCCCACCGCATCTTCACTCCATTTTCCACCCGAAACAAAATGTACTTTTTCTGCAACATTCAACATTTTATTACTTGCAGCCGTCCACATAATGGTACTGCCAATATCACCAATGGCCAGCACCATCGAAGATTGCTCAGCCACATGTTTCAGTTCACGCTCACAAGCATGCAAGGCACTGCTTAAAGTCGTATTGCCATTAAATTTGACTTTTTCAGCCAATGGCGCAGCCGTTCGCTCTTTAGGAATACAGGCTAAAACACTGCGCTGCCACGAACTTAAAATACTTTGTCCAATGCGCTGGGCATGTTGCGGCGACGACATAATGTTTTGTCTGAGCTGATCAATAAGGCCTTTATGTTTTCGCAAATCTCGCTTACTCAACATTGTTACTTTCCTTAACTTTTTGTTCGGAAAAATCCAACCTTTTTCCAACCTATTTATGCTTATGATTCTAAATATAGTGTACGACGTTCAGAGTACCGAATTCTCCACAAAAATAAATCAATTTGTGGAATGAATATTATTACAGCAAAGGAATTTTTATATGCGTTACATCGATCCTAACCAACCTGGTTCAAAAGTTCAATTTAAATCTCAATATGAAAATTTTATTGGTGGACAATGGGTCGCTCCTGTTAAAGGTCAATATTTTGACAATATTTCTCCTGTAGATGGTCAAGTGTTTACCCGTGTCCCTCGCTCCACCGTTGAAGATATTGATCTGGCATTAGATGCGGCACACAAAGCCAAAACCGAATGGAATAAATCATCTCCAACCACACGTTCCAATTTATTACTTAAAATTGCAGATCGTTTAGAAGCCAATCTTGAATTATTGGCTGTTGCCGAAACATGGGAAAATGGTAAGCCGGTTCGCGAAACCTTAGCCGCAGATATTCCATTGGCCATTGACCATTTCCGTTATTTTGCAGGCTGTATTCGTGCCCAAGAAGGCGGAATCTCTGAAATTGATGAAGATACTATCGCCTACCACTTTCACGAACCACTGGGTGTCGTCGGGCAGATTATTCCATGGAACTTCCCTATTTTAATGGCGGCATGGAAACTTGCACCAGCACTCGCAGCAGGTAACTGTATCGTGCTTAAACCAGCAGAACAAACCCCTGCCAGTATTTTAGTGTTGGTTGAACTGATTCAAGATTTATTGCCGGCGGGTATTTTAAATATTGTGAATGGCTTTGGTGCAGAAGTGGGTCGCCCGCTAGCAACGAGCCCACGCATTGCAAAAATTGCATTCACAGGCTCAACCCAAGTGGGCCAACTTATTATGCAATATGCAACCGAAAACATTATTCCCGTTACCTTAGAACTTGGTGGTAAATCACCAAACATTTTCTTTGAAGATGTTATGGATAAAGAAGATGACTATTTAGACAAAGCCCTAGAAGGTTTTGCCATGTTTGCCTTAAACCAAGGTGAAGTATGTACCTGTCCTTCTCGTGCGTTAGTACAAGAAAGCATTGCAGATAAATTCCTTGAAAAAGCCATTGAACGTGTCAAACGCATTAAAACAGGTCATCCCTTAGATACCGACACCATGATTGGCGCGCAAGCTTCACAAGAACAGCAAGACAAAATTTTAGGCTGTATTAATACTGGTCGTAATGAAGGTGCACAGCTTCTAACGGGTGGTGCGGCACGTCACGAAATTGGCGAAGGTTTTTATATTGAGCCGACCATTTTTAAAGGCAACAACAGCATGAAGATTTTCCAAGAAGAAATCTTTGGCCCTGTGCTTTCGGTCACAACCTTTAAAGACTTTGATGAAGCGATTAAAATTGCCAATGACACCATTTATGGTTTAGGTGCTGGGGTTTGGTCACGTTCAGCACATACCTCATACCGTGCTGGTCGTGCAATTGAAGCAGGTCGTGTATGGACCAACTGCTATCACATGTATCCTGCACATGCAGCCTTTGGCGGTTATAAAAAATCGGGCATTGGCCGTGAAAACCACAAAATGATGCTTGATCATTATCAACAAACCAAAAATTTATTGGTCAGCTATGCAACCAAACCAATGGGCTTCTTCTAAGTTTTAGCCACTCGTTTTAAGTTTTCCAGATGCAGTTGACGCAAGTGAGCTGCATTTTTTTCATCCACAAAAAAAAGCTGCAAGAAAAATCTTACAGCTTTTGATTTATAGCAATGGTTATAATTAGAATTGATAACCCGCTGCTACGTAATATCCCCAACCATTATTGGTTAGCATATCGCCCCAAGATGTTGTTGCGCCATCTTTCCATTGCCCACCGTTATGGAAATAACGTGCAGCAGTAAATAGACGTAAATGTTTCATGTTATAAGAGAATACATGTGTTGAAACAAATGCTTCATTGGTACGATAACCACCTTCAGTTTTATCGCCTAACTTCGAACCAAAGTCATAGTTACTAAAGGTAAAGTAATTTAAGCTCGCGCCATTTTCAAAAGTGTGTAACGGATAGAAGAACTGAACTTGTAAACGACCGCCATCATTTGAGGTATACGCATTCGCTGCACCGTAGTTTTCCCACTGCTGTTTTGCGTAGAGGTTAACATTCATACCTAACTTGGTATGCGTGTCAATTGACGTACCCACACCGTAATACAAGGTATTTTGACGTGAATCTGTGGTTGTACCAGCGTCAACAATCCAATCTGCTGCCAAGAACCAATCTTTAAATGGCCCAACAGACAAATCTTTACCTGTTAAACGATTCATTGATAACTTTGGTTCATGTTCCATAAATAATTTTGAACTGTCTTTATCCCAAACACCTTTAATATTACGGTTACCACCGAAATATTTTGGTGCATCAAAATAACCATATAAATCTACAGGGCCTTTTTGACCGAAATATTCAAGTTCTAAATAACCATTTTCGGCAGGATGTGGGCCAAACATGACATTGTTGCTATAAATTCCCCAAAGGGTTGAGTTTACAAAATCACCTGCATTTGCAGCTTGCGTACCACATACTGTGAGTGCTGCAAGCACTGCGCAGCTTAGCGTCTTCATTAAACCCATAACCATTGCTCCTATGCATTTGGTTTATTTACACGTATTCAAAACAGATATGTACATCAACTCATACATAGCGTTTAAAAAGCATTCTGTAAAAGCAAGTTATATGCCACTGTTACATTTTTAATCAAAAATTAAAACAACAACACACATATTTTGGTCAACTTGAATATTTCAGATTCAGAAAAAACAAAATTATATGAGCTGAATATTTTTCAAACCAAATATTATATATTATTAACCATAAAATACAACAACTTACTTTTACCATCAAAATACTTATTAATAAATTATTGAATTTTTTATCTTTTTGTAAAAATCCATCATTACTCATACATTCAAATACACTTAACACTTGCAGCAAGCTTAAATAGTATGAATAATGGCAATTCTTTTTAAGCTTTAAAATTGGCATACGAATTGCTTAAGCTTTAAAGTTTTGTGAAGTTGGATTTTTTGAATGAAAAAGCGATTTACAGCCTTCTTTCTTGCCCTCCTTGTTAACAGTGCTGTTTTCGCAGCAGATCGAATTGATCACTTACCACGAATTGCGATCATTTGTGCCTTCCAACCTGAAATTCCAGAGCTCCGTGCAGCATTAAAAAATGCCAAAACGCACACCATTAATCGCACACAATTTATTACAGGAAAACTTGGCGATAAGAATGTAGTGCTGTTTTTATCAGGCATATCCATGGTCAATGCTTCAATGACCACTCAAATAGCACTTGATCACTTTAACATCAAAAATATTGTATTCTCAGGCATTGCAGGTGGGGTCAATCCTGCTTTAAATATTGGTGATGTGACTGTGCCCGAACAATGGGGACAATATTTAGAATCTATTATGGCTCGTGAAGTCAATGGTACATTCAAAGCACCGAGCTTTCTTCAAACGCCATATCCAAATTTTGGCATGATTTTCCCGCAAAATGTACAAATTGCCAATGGCGTGCAAGCCCCTGAAGAAAAGCTATGGTTTAAAGTCGACCCAAAAATGTTGTCACAAGCCAAACAAATTTTATCGCAGACTAAGATTGAGCAATGTACACCAGATCAACACTGTTTAAGTCATGCACCCAAAGTTGTGTTTGGTGGCAACGGCGTTTCAGGTCAGTCTTTTATGGACAATACCGCATTACGTCAGTATGTGTTTAAAACCTTCAATGCCAATGTTGTAGATATGGAGTCAGCAGCTGTCGCACATGTCGCCTATACCAACAATACCCCTTTTATTGTCTTCCGTGCACTTTCAGACCTTGCAGGCGGTGGTGCAGGTGAAAATGAAGAAGGAACATTTATGGCACTTGCTGCAAAAAATTCAGCGAAATTGGTTATTCAATACGTTCAAAACTTTCAGTAACACTCGCATTACAAGGAAACTCATATGAAATTACGTCAATCTGCACTTACTGCCATGGGGCTTTTATTCGCAGGTCATTTATATGCGCAAGCGCCTGTGGTCATTCAAGGTGCTTTAGATATCGAAACTGACCATATGGTGAGCAAACTGAGCAACGTAAAAACCAAAACTTATGGTGGATGGCAATTTTGGGAAGGCAAATACAAAGGTCAACCGATTGTCATTTCGCGTACCCGTATGGGCATGACCGATGCTGCTGCCGCAACTACATTGGCAATTGAACATTATCATCCTGCTGCAATTATTAACCAAGGCACCGCAGGTGGTCACGACCCTGAATTAAAAGTGTTTGATATTGTACTCGGCAAACAATCTGAAAATATTGGGGCATTTATTACCCCTAAAAAAGCCTTAGGTGAAGGCTCGAACGCACTGACTTGGAACAAACCATTTAATGTATTGCCTAACGATAATTCAGATGCCGAAGCAACACGTCATTTAACTTTTGCAGGCGATGACAAACTCATTGCAGCAGCAAATAGCATCAAAAACACCTATACTCAAGGCCGTGTGGTTGAAGGTGTCATTGGTTCTGCAGACACTTGGAATAACGAATTAGACCGTATTAAACTCTTTCACGACACCTACAAGACCTCTGTAGAAGAAATGGAAACAGCTTCGGCTGCTCAAGTCGCATCACTTTATAAAGTGCCATTTTTAGGGATTCGTGTGTTATCAAATAATGCCACCAACAATGGTGCATATAATCCAAATACGGGTAAAGCATGCCAAGATTATGCTTTAGACGTAGCAACAACATATTTAGCAACACAAAAGAAATAACCATACAAAATCAAGGATGAGTCACTCGACCTCATCCTTGTTTCAATTGATGCAACTTACTAAAAATCATCAAATTTGTATAAATTTAACTTGCCATTCTAACTAAAAAAAGAAATGCTATAGCCTAGTAACTTAAAGTGTAACCCCCATGCAAAGCACACATTTACCTTTAAATAAAACCATTTATGCCATCCAACATCTGGCCTTTGAAGACTTAGGTTCTTTAGAAGATATTTTTCATCAGCATGGCTTCCGAATTCGCTATTTTGAGGCAGGTATAGACGACTTAAGCCCTGCTTTGGCTTATGATGGACTCACCGTTATTTTAGGTGGGCCAATCGGGGTTTATGAGCAGGAAGATTACCCATTTTTAATCAATGAAATTGCAGGATTAAAACAGCGTCTTGCTCAAAATAAACCAACACTTGGTATTTGCTTAGGTGCTCAGCTAATTGCGCATGCGTTGGGTGCTAAAGTCTATGCAGGGCATGAAAAAGAAATTGGCTGGAGTGAGCTAAGCATTGCCGAAGTTGAAAATAATCCGTTAGCCGCACTCAAAGATACTGCGGTTTTGCATTGGCACGGCGATACTTTTGACTTACCTGAACACGCCACCCTACTAGCAAGCTCTCGCCTTTATCCCAACCAAGCATTTGCCATAGGTAAACAGATTCTAGGCTTACAATTTCATATTGAAGTTGCCCAAGACAGCCTAGAAAGTTGGTTAATTGGACATACCTGTGAGTTACGCCATGCGGGCATTGCTATTCCACCGTTACGCCAAGACAACCTAAAATATGCAGCAAAGCTTGAACATGCCGCGCAAGCAGTTATCCACGAATTTTTAAAAAATTTAAACTTATAACATTAGGTTTTGGGCAGGCCGCTGCCCTATCCTATTTTAAAGATATTTAGCGGTAGCGCACGTGTTTCGCATTCGAATAAACATGTGATTCATCACATGGGTATTACCTATCTGCAAACTGTGTGCAATCGTGATCTGTTCGATTAGCCATTTTTCAAGACAGTAAACTACAGATAACTCATATGACAATTGGATCAATGGGTTTTGGTAATTTCATTTTCTTAGCGCAGGTTTGGTGCAAATTTCTGTTTATAAAAATTAAAAAAACAGAAAAAAGCATTTTATTTACTGATTTTAAAACAAGAAAAAGCCCACATCATGCAGGCTTCATCTTTGATAAATAGACGTTTTAACGAATATTATTTTTTCGCTTCAGCTTCAACTGTAATGTTTACAGTGATTTTATCGCCAACATTCGGCACGTAGTTGCCGATACCAAATTCTGAACGATTAAATGAAGTTGTTGCATTTAAACCAATTGCAGGTGATTTCGTCATTGGATGAACAGCTTGCTTGTTCAATACCGCGTTCAACACCACAGGTTTAGTTACACCTTTAACAGTTAAGTTACCAGTAATTTTGAAATGTTTTTTATCTTTGGTTTCAACTTTAGTACTTTTAAAGGTAATGTTTGGATACTTCTCAGCATTAAACCAACCTTCTTCTTGGAATTCTTTATCCAAAGCAGCTACATTGGTGTTTACGCTGCTTACAGGAATGGTTACATCCACTGTAGATGCTGATGGTTTAGCATTATCAACATTAATTACACCTTGGATATTACTAAAATTTGCGCTTGGTGTAGAAAAGCCAAAATGATTCCAAGAGAAAACAGTTGCCGTATGCGTTGGATCAATATTATAAGCAACAGGTGCAGCCAAAGTAACCGAACTTGCAACAGCAACTGCCAAACCTAAAGAAAGTGCCTTTAAAGTCATTTTGATGATTTCCATGAATTTAGAATATTGTCAAAATTATAAACATTTAAAGATAAAGTACATTATTAAGCGTAAAACGATTTGTTGCATTCCTGCAACACTGCCCGTGATTCAATCTATTCTATAAGTTTTAAGTCGCTTTATTATTTTTGGCATCTTTATTGCTTAAATCTTATGTTACATAACGATATGTAGCATTGCAGCCAACGATGCCTGCTTGAAACAATGAATGAATATAAATCTCATCTATGGTGATGTTTAAACTTTCATGCATTTTGCAGCAATCGAGTCAAAGGTAATTGTATGGCCGAAATGATCAAAACCGTCTGTCCTTATTGTGGGGTTGGATGTGGTATGTTGTTACAAGTTGAAAATAAAAAAGTTGTTAAAATTATTGGCGATAAAAATCATCCCACCAATTTTGGTCGTTTATGCACAAAAGGCTCATCTGCACATCAAGCATTACGTCATTCAGGCCGAATGGAAAAAGCCTATTACCGCAGTTCCAAAGACACTGAAAAAGTAGCCTGCGAAACCTCCATCGCAATTTCACATACAGCACAAAAACTTAAACAAATTTTGCAACAACATGGTGCAGATGCACTGTCATTTTATGTTTCAGGGCAAATGTCAATTGAAGCACAGTATTTAATTAATAAACTCGCCAAAGGTTTTATTGGAACCAATAATATTGAATCAAATTCACGCCTTTGTATGGCCAGTGCAGGTACTGGTTACAAACTGTCATTAGGGGCAGATGCACCTCCTGGTTCTTATCAAGACTTTGACCACGCTGATGTTTTTTTGGTCATGGGTGCAAATATGGCAGATTGCCACCCAATCTTATTTTTAAGAATGATGGATCGGGTAAAAAAAGGGGCAAAATTAATTGTAGTTGACCCACGTAAAAATGCCACTGCGGAAAAAGCAGATTTATTTTTACAAATTAAAGCAGGTACAGATCTATATTTACTCAATGGCTTATTACACATTTTGTTCAAAACCCAAAAAATAAACAGTCAATTTATTGAACAATACACCGAAGGCTGGGCACAAATGCCCGATTTTTTAGCAGACTATCCACCCTCCTTAGTGGCTGAAAAAACAGGATTATCTGAAGCAGCCATTTTACAAGCAGCAGAATGGATTGGATCGACCCAAAACTTTATGAGCTGTTGGACAATGGGCCTAAACCAAAGCACGCATGGCACATGGAATACCAATGCCATTTGTAATCTACATTTAGCTACGGGCACAATTTGCCGCTTGGGCAGTGGGCCATTTTCGTTAACAGGACAACCCAATGCAATGGGTGGTCGTGAAATGGGCTATATGGGTGCAGGTCTACCCGGTCAGCGCAGTGTCCTATCTGAAACTGACCGCAATTTTATTGAAAACTATTGGAATTTGCCCAAAGGTCAACTCAAAATCCAACTGGGTAAAGGCACCATTGATTTATTTGAACAAATGCAAAATGGTAAAATTAAAGCCTGTTGGATTATCTGCACTAATCCTGTTGCCAGTGTTGCCAATCGTCAAAATGTCATTGCGGGCTTAAATGCAGCCGAAGTTGTGATTGCACAAGATGCTTTTTTAGACACCGAAACTAATCGTTATGCAGATATTTTATTACCTGCTGCCCTTTGGGCAGAAGCTGAAGGGGTAATGATCAACTCCGAACGCAACATGACTTTAATGCAAAAAGCCATTGATCCTCCACAAGCAGCATTAGCAGATTGGCAAATCATTAGCCAAGTCGCTTGTGAGATGGGCTATCAAGATGCTTTTAACTACTCCTCTGCTGCGGAAATTTTCGATGAAATTTGTGGTTGTTCCAACCCTAAAACAGGTTATGACTTGCGTGGTGCAAGCTATGCGCGTTTAAAAGAAACACCATTACAATGGCCATGCCCACCGTTAGATACACCACAAGGCCAACAAAATCGCCATCCTATTCGTTATTTAAACGATGGCGTTAGCCAGCCTTTACACCCTACACAACCAGCACTCGATTTAGTTTTTCCTACCGAACATGGCAAAGCTTACTTTTTTGCCCGACCTCATCTAGACCCAGCCGAAATGCCTGATGATGACTATCCTTTTGTACTCAATACAGGACGTGTCCAACATCAGTGGCATACATTAACCAAAACAGGAAAAATCCCCACTCTAAATAAGCTAAATGCTGCACCTTTTCTTGAAATTCATCCTGAAGATGCCAAACGACTTAATATTTCAAATCAGCAAGCAGTAGAAATTCGCTCACGGCGTGGTCGAGCAATCTTGCCTGCGGTCATTACCAACAAAGTCATGCAAGGTAATTGTTTTGCACCTTTTCATTGGAATGATGTTTTTGGTGAAAACTTGGCAATTAATGCTGTGACCAGTGATGCGATTGACCCACTATCACAACAACCTGAATTTAAAATTTGTGCAGTACAACTGTGTCCAACCACAGCCAATGAAGACAATGTGTTCTTTAGAAAATCTTCAGATACCAATATGCCGACTAAAACAGCACCTCCCCCCCCTGCTATAGAAACATCTTGTATAGATACCCTGATGCAGACTTTTGGCATTACCCAACTCACACCAACTCAACTACATGAGTCTGAAAAAATTTACTTAGCAGGCTATTTATCTGCATTACAAAGCTCACCACCTGCGGCGCATCTCATTCCCGTACTTCCAGAACATGCACCGTTCACATCTCAACATAAACTCTGGGTTAACGGCGTTTTGGCTGGCCATTATGCACGGCAAAGCTTTACATCGGAATCAAATACCACCGAAAACATTGCACATGCAGCAATTGAAAATGTGCTTTCACAACCCAATGTGACGATTGTTTGGGCATCTCAAACTGGCAACTGCGAAAGCTTGGCACATGACTTTGCCGATAAAATTAAAGCTTCAGGAATCCCTGTAAATTGTTACGATATGAATGAATTTTCTGTTGCACAATTACAGCGCAGCCAATATTTACTCTGCATTAGCAGTACCTTTGGCGATGGTGATGCACCAGACAACGGGCAAGGCTTTTGGGAGGATTTAAATCGCCAATCCAACCTTAACTTAAACGCACTGCAATATAGCGTATTAGCCCTTGGTGATCCTAACTATGATCAATTTTGTGGTCATGGTAAACGCTTAGACCAAAAACTGGCTGAACTGGGTGCATCCAGAATTTTTGACCGTATCGATTGTGATACTGATTTCCAAGAAAAAGCTGAACAGTGGTTCAATCAACTATTGGAAAAAATACCTACCACAAGCAATATAGCAGAACAAAAATCAAGTTCCCCTTTAAAACCCACCAAAATTGCAGCACACGAACCCAGTAAGGCTCAACCCTTTATGTCACGGTTGCTTTTAAATCAGCCACTCAACCAAGCAGGTTCAAATAAAGATGTGCGTCTGTTTGCTTTTGACATTCAAAATTCAGGTATTCAATATCAGGCAGGTGATGCACTAGGCGTTTGGCCGAAAAACTGCCCCGAATTGGTCGATGAACTTTTAAGTGTGACTAAACTTGCTGGCGAACAACTGGTTGCACGAGTTGATTTGGTTGAAATGCCTTTACGCCAAGCCCTCATTGAACATTTTGAGATTGCTAAAGTCCCACTCAAGGCATTGCAACTGATTGCCAATAAAGGCAATTATCATTATCTACATGCATTATTAGACTCCCCTGACAAAACTGAACTCAAAAAATGGCTATGGGGCAAACAATTGGTCGATATTTTGCACGAATATCCTGTGCGTATGTCGATGAATGAACTATTAAGTGTTTTACCTAAACTCCAGCCGCGTTTATATTCTATTTCTTCAAGTTCCGAAGCATATCCAGACCAAATTCATTTAACGGTTTCTGCGGTACGTTATCAACAACAAAATAAACAACGTAAGGGCGTTTCGTCGACCTTTCTTGCAGATCGAGCTACAGATGAAACGATTGCGATTTTTGTGCAAAAGTCGGCTTCATTTCATCCACCACAACATGCAGATACACCCCTAATTATGGTTGGCCCAGGGACAGGTGTCGCCCCTTTTCGAGGCTTCTTACAAGAGCGCCATGCCAAAGGACATCGTGGTAAAAATTGGCTTATTTTTGGTGAACAATTTTCAGCAACAGACTTCTACTATCAACAGGAACTAGAAGATTATCTTGCTCAAGGTTTGCTAAACCGTTTAGATGTGGCATTTTCACGCGACCAAACCGAAAAAATTTATGTACAAGACCGTATTCGCGAACATGGTGAAACGTTATGGGCATGGCTAGAACAAGGGGCATATTTTTGTATTTGTGGTGATGCTAGCCGTATGGCGAAAGATGTAGATGCCGCGCTTAAAGAAGTGGTTATGCAATATGGTCAGATGGATGCTGAACATGCAGCCAATTATGTCATGCAAATGAGCCGTGACAAACGTTACCTGCGTGATGTCTATTAAGGATTTTTAACCAACACCAATAAAAGCCATCTTAACAAAGATGGCTTTTAATATTCGATCTTAAACTTCTTATAGAAATCTACTTTATTTAGTCAAAACCAATAAAGCAGATGTAAATTCTTATATAAGAAACCTATTCATTAACTGGCATGTTTTAAAGCAAAGTCACGTCCATATAAAAGTTTATTCCGAATAGCTACAATCGAGACTTGATCACTAATCAGTTCGGCATACCAAGCGCCATCTTCAGTATCACCAAAGAGCACCGCACCAATCATTTTGTCATCTCGAAGAATTAGACGTTTATAAACTTGTCGTTTTTCATCATGCACAATAATATCGTCATAATGCGTTTGTGGTGCAATATTCCCTGCCGAAAACACATCTACACCACTCACTTTTAACTGCGTTGCAGTGGGTAATGCTTTAAAACTTAAGCTACCACGTTCAGCTAAATGGGTCGCACAAATAAATGCTTGCCCCCATAAAGGCTCAACCAAACCAAAAGTTGCGCCTTGGTATTCAATGCATTCACCAACGGCATAAATACTTGGGTCAAAAGTTTGCATAGTTGCATTGACAAGAACACCACGGTCACAGCGTAACCCTGCATTTTGTGCCAGTGTCATATTGGCTCGAATCCCAACTGCAAAAACCACCAAATCGGCTTCAAGCTGTGTGCCATCTGCAAGTCGCACCCCAACCACCTTACCATCTTGACCCAAAATTTCTTCGGTTACCGCTTCAGTTTTAATATGAATACCTTTTTTTTGTATGCTTTTACGTAGCATTTCACTGGCATAGGCATCAAGTTGACGTTCCATTATTCGGTCAGGCAAATGTAAAACTGTTACCGCCATACCACGTTGTTTAAGACCATAAGCTGCTTCTAAACCCAATAACCCACCACCAATCACCACTGCATTTTTTTTGTTTTGGCTAAATTGGATCATTTGATTTACATCATATATATCTCTAAAGCTAAGTACACCATGTAAATCTTTGCCTTTAATCGGTGGAATAAATGGACGCGAACCTGTCGCTAAAATTAAGCGGTCATAATCTACGACCACACCCGACTGCGTATGCACTTGCTTATGACGCCGATCTATTTTTACCGCCAAATCTCCACCAATAAAACGGATATTTTTTTCACGATACCATTCAGGTGGATGTAGCATAATCTGTTCAATCGTTTTTTCACCCGACAATACAGGCGACAATAAAATACGATTATAATTTCCCCATGGTTCTTCGCCAATCACAGTAATGTCATATCGGTCTGGGGCAATTTCCAATAAATCTTCTAGGCAACGCATACCTGCCAATCCATTACCCACTAAAACCAATTGATGTTTCTGTTGTTGTGTGGCAACTTGCGTTAAATAAGTCTTTTGCGCTTGTGCTGCAACCCAAACTTCTCCCTCTATAATTTGGCATGGATAGACGTGTAAATGCTGAGCAGCATCTTCTAAACAACGCCCTGTAGACAAACTAAAATGCTGTTTATAAATTGGCGATGCAATCACTCGCTCACCTTGTATATCACCCAAAATCCCACGTGACATCACATTTGCACCACTAAAAGGATCATGGTTACTCAGCGCATAAATGCGTGCTTCATCGCTCACGCGAAATAAGGCAATTTGCACATCATCGACCAAAGCACATACGCCCGTATTGGGTTGAATATGCTCAAGACGACAAATATTGTGCCATTTTAACTGGGAACTAAATGTGTTCATCATACTCTCCTCATTTCATTTGGCTTAGACACTGGCAACAGCAATACGTTTAGTATCACGTTCTTCAATGGTTAGAGGACGAATTTGCCCACGCACTTGGCTAAACTGAATATGTGGATCGGCCTGTTTTGAATTAATAAAGGTTTGAAAACGCGCCCGAACGCTAGGATCGGTCACGGCTGTTGCCCATTCATCTTGATAAGTGGCCACAATATGCTGCATTTGCTGCTCAAGTTCTGTTGCAATACCTAAGTGATCCTCAACAATCACTGCTTTTAAATAATCCAAACCACCTTCGAGATTATCACGCCATACACTGGTACGTTGTAAGCGATCGGCAGTTTGAATATAAAACATAAAGAATCGGTCGATATAACGAATTAAGGTGGTTTGATCTAAATCCGATGCAAGAAGTTCGGCATGGCGAGGTTTCATCCCCCCATTTCCACATACATATAAATTCCAGCCTTTTTCTGTTGCAATAATTCCCACATCTTTGCCTTGAGCTTCCGCACATTCACGAGTACATCCCGACACAGCCATTTTCAACTTATGCGGCGAACGCAATCCTTTGTAACGGTTCTCTAAAAAAATGGCCAACCCAACCGAGTCATCCACCCCATAACGACACCATGTGCTGCCGACACAAGATTTGACTGTTCGTAGCGACTTTCCATAAGCATGACCAGACTCAAAGCCTGCGGCAATTAACTCCTCCCAAATAAAAGGTAATTCATGCACTTGTGCGCCAAACATATCGACACGCTGACCGCCAGTAATTTTGGTATATAAGCCATATTTCTTGGCAATTTGACCAACGGCTATTAAGCCATCAGGAGTTACTTCCCCGCCTGCCATACGTGGTACAACCGAATAAGAACCATCTTTTTGAATATTACCCAAGAAATAATCATTACTGTCTTGCAAGCCTGCATGGTCTTTTTTCAAGATAAAATCATTCCAGCAGGATGCTAAAATATTCGCAGCAGTCGGTTTGCAAATGTCACAGCCTAGTCCTTGTCCAAATTGAGCAATTAATGCATCAAAAGAGGCGACTTTATGCACCCGAATCAAGTGATATAACTCTTGGCGTGAATAAGCAAAGTGTTCACAAATATGATTGTTAACTGCAACACCTTGACGTTTCAATTCAGATTTCAAAACTTGTGTTACCAATGCCGAACAGCCACCACAAGCAGTTGCCGCTTTGGTACATTTTTTCAGGCTGCCAATCGAAGTTGCCCCTGCGGAAATTGCTTCACATAAATCCTGTTTCGATACGTTATTACAAGAACAAATCGTGGCAGTTTCAGGCAATAAGTCGACACCTGTTCCTCCTGTTGCAGCCACGTTTGCAGCTCCATATTGCGGTACAATTAAACTGTCGGGATGTTCAGGAACAGTTAAACCATTCAACATCATTTGCAATAAATCGTTGTATTCTTTAGCATCTCCCACCAACACCGCACCCAACAACTGCTGTGTTTCTTTACATACCACAATTTTCTTATAAATCTTTTCTTGTTCATTTTGATAAAAATAACTGATAGCACTATCGCGCTGTGCATGTGCATCGCCAATCGATGCAACATCAACCCCCATTAATTTTAATTTGGTGCTCATGTCTGCACCTTTAAAGATTGGAGTATCTAACTTTAATACCTGTTTTGCAGTAATCCGAGCCATGTCATAACCCGGTGCAACCAATCCATAAATTTTACCTTGCCATAACGCACATTCACCAATGGCATAAATATCTTCATCCGAAGTTTGGCACAGATCATTAATCACTATACCGCCACGCTCACCCACAACCAAACCTGCCTGACGTGCCAATTCATCACGTGGGCGAATGCCTGCGGAAAACACAATTAGGTCAGTTTCAAGCGATGAACCATCGGCAAAATTCATGATGTGCTGATGAGTTTTACCTTGTTCAATCGATTGCGTGGCTTTTTGGGTATGAACTGAAACACCTAAGTCTTCAATTTTTTGCCGTAAGATTTTCCCGCCTAAATCATCAATTTGAACCGCCATTAGGCGTGGAGCAAACTCAACCACATGGGTGGCTAAGTTTAAGTCGGTTAATGCTTTGGCTGCTTCTAAGCCCAGTAGTCCACCACCAATGACCACGCCATTTTTTGCATTTAAGCTGGCTGTACGAATTTGGTCTAAATCTTCTAGCGTTCGATATACAAAGCAATTTTGACGATCATTCCCCACAATTGGGGGTACAAATGGGTATGAACCTGTTGCCAAAATTAATTTATCGTATGCCACTTGTAAGCCCGATTGCGTCGTAACTACTTTAGCAATACGATCAATTGCAACGGCCTGCGTATTTAAATGCAAAGCAATACCATATGCTTCAGCAAAATCTTGACGTACCAAAGACAAGTCTTTGGCTGATTTTCCCGAAAAATATTCAGTTAAATGTACACGGTCATAAGCAGGTCGAGGTTCTTCTGCAATGACGCAAACTTCTAAGTCTTGGTGTTGCGTATCTAGTAGCGTTTCTAAAAATTTATGCCCGACCATACCATGGCCAATCACGACTATTTTCATGTTGATGCTCCTTCGTCTTATTAAGCTTCAAGCAGACGATTACGTTCGGCTACGGCTTGTTCAAATAATTGTTGTTCTTTATGTTTGTGTTCAGTGCTAAAACGAATAAAGATGACCGAAACAGCAGCCACCACCACCAAAACACCCAGAACCATTAAACAGCTTTGGATATCCGACATCCCTTTTAATAAAAACCCTGCCGCAACTGCCCCCACATTTCCACCTGCGCCAATAATGCCAGCCACGCCACCTAGCGCATTACGGTCAATAAAAGGAACTAAGGCATAGGTCGCACCACAAGCCATATGGGTAAATAAAGCAAAAATAGTCATGGTTAAAATAGCCAAACTTGCAACTTGCATCTGTGAAAATAAAACGAGGAATAACCCTTCACCTAAAATCATGATAAATAATATTTTAGTACGACCATCCAGCCCTTTTTTTAGTGCAATTTTGTCCGACAAAATACCGCCAAGCGCACGGGCAAAAAGCGCCAATAAGCCGAAAATTCCTGCGGCAAACCCTGCGTCTTTGAGGCTAAATTGGAAATGATTGACGTAATACATGGCAATAATGTTATGAATAAAAATTTCGATTCCGAAACATGCGCCATAGGTTAAAAATAGAATCCACACCCGATAGTTTTTTGCTGCTTGCGCCAAAATTGCCACGCCACCTTTTTTACCACAGCCGGTTTCAGCACCATATGCACGTATTTCTTTAAAGTCGCCTTGAGGTGCATCTTGTGTCAATTTCCAATAAGCAATGCCGACCAAAACCATTAATATTCCAGGCACCAATAACGCAACACGCCAACCAAAAGCACTGTCCACGCCAAGCATAATCAATGCCGACAAAATAAGTGGCATTAATGCTTGCGTTGCACCACCACCTGCATTGCCCCATCCAGCTGTTGTGGCATTTGCCGTTCCGACTACATTTGACGCAAACATGACACTGGTATGATATTGTGTAATTACAAAACTCGCCCCAATCGCACCAATCAATAAGCGGAAAAATAAGAACGACTCATAACTATTGGCAGCAGCGACCCCAAATACAGGAATACTGCCTATCAGCAGTAATGCAGTATAAGTACGGCGTGGACCATATTTGTCACACAAAGGGCCAATGACCAAGCGAACCAAAATGGTAATTGCAACGGCTGCAATATTAATATTGGCAATTTGATCTTTGGTGAGATGAAATTCGCCCGCAATGACAGGCATTAAAGGTGCACAGGCAAACCATGCAAAGAAACAAACAAAGAAAGCCACCCACGACAAGTGAAAGGCACGCATAGCCGGACTAGAAAAATTAAAAAGCTGAATAGAGGTTGCTTTTTTTGCAGACATATCAACAGACATAAGTCATCTCCTGAACTGAACATGAAATAGACCACGTAAGTTTTATCCTTACCTGACCCTGTCAGAACGGGCGCCTTTGACCGTCAATAAAATTTAGATTTAAAAGTCATCTTTGACCTATAAATAAATTAGCAATGATCATGCCAAACTTAAAAAATCCTGTGCTTTATCTAAAATCAACCGTATGAAATTTTATCCAATTTTATGATTTTTAAATATAAATAGAATAAAACTCGAAATTTATCTATGCTTTAATTCTGCGCTGTGATAAACCTAATGTTTCAGTCCTGCATTATTTTGACGCAAGAACAACGCTATTTTTTATTCTTGTACAGATCTTAAAATATTGTATTTGTATGGATAATATTGAATAAAAAATGATGTATTTAAAATTTTATTCTTGATTGGCATTTAATTTGCTTTCAACCAAATCAGATCATATCGATGAACACACGCCATCATTTAGCTCATATGCCAAAACTCAAAATCGCCCTGCTTGATGATGATGCCCATCGCGCAGATTTTATTAAAGCATCCCTTTTACAACATGGTTTCGATGTCGTAGCATGCATGACCATCGATTACGTGAACATGTTGCGTTTAGAACATTTACATGCCGATGTCATTTTATTGGATATGGATAATCCACACCGTGACATTATCGAAAACTGCGTTAGCCAATTTAATCTGCCCACTGTGCTATTCACCAAAAATAGCCAAAAAGATACCATCAAAAATGCAATTGATGCAGGTGTAACAGCCTACATTTTAGATGGGATTGAACCCAATAAATTAGAAGCCATTTTATCCATTGCAATTGAACAATTTAAAAAACATAAGCAATTAGAAGATGACTTAAAAGAAACTAAAACCAAACTTGCAGATCGAAAAGACATTGAAAAAGCAAAAGTTTTACTAATGCAACTACATGGATTAAGTGAAGATACGGCTTTCCAAGTTTTACGTAAAAATGCCATGAGTCAACGCATTACAATGGGCGAAATGTCTCGACGTTTACTCGATGCACAAGCACTGCTTAGTGGCAATATCAAGGATTAAACCATGCAGAATTTAGAACAAACGCAGATCGAACTTGGTTATATTCCACTTCTGGACTGCATTGCTATTTTATGGGCGAAACACCGTGGTTTTTTTGCTGCACAAGGTTTAGAGGTCACACTAAATAAAGAAGTTTCGTGGGCAAGCTTACGTGACCGCTTAGCCTTTGGCATGCTAGACGCAGCACATTGTTTATCCGCTATGCTGCCTGCGGCATCAATTGGTTCAGACCACGTCGGTATCCCTTTTCAAAGCTCACTGGTACTGAGCCAGAACTGTGCCAAAATCAGCTTGAGCCAAAAACTCAGTTACGATTTAGCCATCCATTCATCCGATTCCCCACAGCAATCTGCACAAAAAATTGCCCAAGCATTCGCAGCAGGTCAAAGCTTTTCCCTTGCACATGTCTTTCCATATTCCATTCATCACTACTGTTTACGTGAGTGGTTGGCACTGGCCAATCTTGAGCTTGCAAAAACAGCCAAATTAGCCACTTTCCCTCCACCTTATATGGTAGATGCCATCTTGAATCAAAGCATTGATGGCTTTTGCGTAGGCGAACCATGGAACATTCAAGGCGAAATTTTTGGTATTAGTCAAATCGTTGCATCTAGCCAAAATATCATTCCAGCCGTTGCTGATAAAGTCTTGGCTTTTACACAAGAATGGGCAGCACAACACCCCAATACTGTGCACTCACTCACTCAAGCCATTCAAATGGCTCAAGTCGATTTAAAAGAATCAAAACATTTCCCTTCTGTATGGCAATTATTAATTGATTACCAGATTGTGCAATTTGAAAGTTCTGAAACAAGGCATACACAGCATTATCATACAATTCAAAAGATCATCCAGCATTTTATTCATGGCAGTGCGACACCAAAGATAGAAGATTTTGAATGGATCATTCAACAAATGCAAAAGTGGGGACAAATTCAAAAACCAACTTTTGATTCACTTAAAATTGCACAAGCCTGTATTTATACGCCCTAAAAAAGGGCGTTTAATCGTGGATATTGCACTGTAAAACTATTGTTCAGATTGTAAGGTCAGCATATAGGCAGCTAAATCATCAACATCATCACTTTGCAGAAACTCACGCATTTTTAAAATTTGTTTTTCATCTAATTTATAAAGCTGCAAAGCTAATAATTTTTCAATTTTTTCAGGTGGAAAACGATATTTTATAATTTGAGCTGGCACGCCACCCACAACAGCATATGGTGGTACATTTTTAGTCACAACAGCACCCGTTGCGACCACAGCACCTTCACCTAAAGTTATGCCTTGCATAACCATAGCACGGCTACCAATCCAACAACCATCACCAATAATGGTATCGCCCGCAGCCACAAAACTACGTGTATCGAAGGGAAATGCGGCAATCCAATCTGTGCGGTGTAACTGATTCCCGCCCATCATAATCACACATTCCGCCCCAAACGAGACAAAATTGCCAATATAAAGCTGATCAATCGGTTTTTCTGCTGTAGATGGTTTGTCGTGTAAATAACGCACCACACAACGCTCAAAGCCACTGTCCCAAAAAGCACTGTAATAACTGTAATTTCCCGAAATATGAATATTCGGATTACTGACTGTTTTGGCAATAAATTCAAATTCACACCAATGTTTAACAGGCGAGTTGGTGACGGCTGGTTGCATATTTATCAAAACAATCAAAAAATACTATTATAGCGTTTCTACTTTAAAGCAGATAGTTTCGACCACATTAAAGCGCGGTGCTAGGCTGCTTTAATTGTTGCTGTTCTAAACTGAATTGCTGCATAAATTGTGCTAAACGTTGCACGGCTTGGCTCAATTGCTCAGTCGATGCTGCATATGACAATCTCACATAATGCTCTGCACCACATACACCAAAGTCTTTTCCAGGTGTTAAAGCCACATGTGCCTCTTGCAACACCTGCTCACAAAACTGCCAAGCCGTAAGCCCTGTCCCTCGGACATCAAAATAAATATAAAATGCGCCATTCGGTACAACAGGTACAGGTAAGCCCATCTGTTTTAAACCTGCCAAGACCAAATTACGGCGTTCAATAAACATCAAACGTCTTTGCTCACAGACTGCCAAAGATTCTTCGGTAAAGCATTCTAATGCATACTGCGCAATGGTTGATGGGCAAATAAAATAATTTTGCGCCATATTTTCAAGAATAGGGACTAACTTTTCTGGCACAACACACCAACCTAAACGCCAACCCGTCATACCGAAATATTTAGAAAAACTGTTAATCACAATCGCATCAGAATCAAAACTCAATACTGTTTGTGGGACATTGCCTTCGGCATCAGGGTCGGCCAAATTTAAATAAATTTCATCAATAATACGCCATGCATGATGCGTACGTGCCCATTCACAAATTTGTTTTAATTCGTCAATGTCAATTGATGTACCTGTAGGATTAGATGGTGTGGCAATCATCAGCCCTGTGGTTTCTGCTGTCCAATGACTTTTAACCAACTCACTACTTAATTGATAATTCGATGCTGCATCAGTTGCAACCAAATTTACCTTTGCCCCAAAACTACTTAAGAATTGTCGATTACATGGATAGGATGGATCGCCGACTATCACTTCGTCACCATGATCAACCAATGCCGCGGTGAGTAACAGCAATGCCGCCGATGCACCCGCCGTAACAATAATTCGTGATGGATGGATGTTCACTCCATGTTGCTGTTGATAAAACTCGGCTATCTTTTGCCGTAACTCAGGTAATCCTAAAGCTGATGTATAAGCCAACGAACGACCATCCATCAATCGTTTTGCGGCCTCAATCACCGCAGGCGGTGCACCAAAATCAGGTTCACCTAAATTAAGTTGAATAACTTGTTGTCCTTGTGCTGTCATTTGCGCGGCTTTTTTACCGAACTCCATGGCAAAAAACGGCGAAATTGCCTGCGCCCGTTGAGATATTTTCATTCTTTCATCGTGTTAAAAATTATGCTTGCAGCAAGCATAGCAAAATAGCCTCTCCATTTGCCTATTACCCACGACTAAAGATATAAAAATGGCAGCACCTAAATGCTGCCATTTACTTTAATAATTAAATACTTAGCCAATAATTCAACATGGGCATTTTTTTAAATTTCCTGCCGATGGATAACGAGCATCGACACAATAACGGTAAAAAGTTTTAGCGTCCATTGGGGTTAAATCGGGATGATGTTGCTGCATGTGGTTTAAGTAAGTGGTGTAATCAGGCACTCCCACCATCAAGCGAAAGCTTTGTTGCAAACGTTGCCATAAAGTGGCTATTTTTGACCAATTTTTTGGTGAAAGAACTAAATGCTTTTGCGACATAATCGTCATCTTAATGATTTTAGTCAGCACTACACTACCTTGCTTGGCATATTTAAACTTCATCCACGCTCTCCTTGTGTTGTTCCCACCGTGCTTTCATCGCTATATATTGCAGGTGCTTCATTTACTGTTGGCGTTTTACTTGCTAAGGCACGGCGAACTGCACCTATTGACGCAATCAACATCACCACCAATACAATCATAAAAAAGGCACAAAGCGTGGCATTAATTTGATTGGACAATACAATAGTGTGCATTTCTTCCAAAGTTTTTGCAGGTTTTATAACGTCACCACGTGCAATTGCATCAGAAAATTTATTGGCTTGTGCCAAGAAACCAATTTTAGGATTACTGTGAAAGATTTTTTGCCAACCCGCAGTCATAGAGGTCACAACCAAAAAGATAGTTGGGAAAATTGTTACCCAAACAAACTTTTCTTTTTTCATTTTAAATAAAATGACGGTACCCAAGGTCAATGCCATTGCGGCAAGCATTTGGTTACCAATCCCAAATAATGGCCAAAGCGAGTTAATACCGCCTAATGGGTCAACCACACCTTGATAAACAAAGTATCCCCATCCACCAACCGCAACTGATGTTCCAAATAAGTTACCAATAAAAGAACGTGAAGTTTTAATGGCAGGAATGACTATTCCAATAGTATCTTGCACCATAAAACGGCAAGCACGTGTACCTGCATCTACCGCAGTTAAAATAAAGAGTGCTTCGAATAAAATAGCAAAGTGATACCAAAAGGCCATCATCGAACGGTTATTAAACAATTCAGATAAAATATGCGCCATACCAATGGCAAAAGTTGGTGCGCCACCTGCACGTGACAAAATACTAGTTTCACCTACTTCTTTGGCAAGTGTTGTTAAAGCATCTGGTGTGACGACAAAACCAATTTGACGAATCGCATCGACAGCACTTTGTGGGTCAACCCCCAATACTGCCGCAGGTGAATTAATCGCAAAATAAACCCCTGGGTCTAGTACTGTGGCGCAAATTAGCGCCATAATGCCAACAAAAGATTCTGTTAACATTCCACCGTAACCAATCATGCGAATATGGCTTTCGTTATCAACCAATTTTGGTGTTGTACCACTCGAAACTAAAGCATGGAAGCCTGAAATTGCACCACAAGCAATGGTAATAAACAAAAATGGAAATAAACTGCCAGCAAATACAGGGCCAGTACCATCAATAAAATGCGTGACCGCCGGCATTTTCAATTCAGGCAATGCCACCACAATCGCAACCGCCAAACCTGCAATCACACCAATTTTTAAGAAAGTCGATAAATAATCACGTGGTGCAAGTAATAACCAAACTGGTAATACTGAGGCAATAAAACCATATACAACTAAACACCATGTCAATTGTGTACCACTTAGAGTGAAAAATGCACCCCAATATGGGTCTGCTGCGACATTGCCACCATACACAATTGCCAGCATCATCAACACAAAACCAATGATTGACACTTCTGCAATTTTACCCGGGCGAATAAAACGCATATATACGCCCATAAACAATGCAATTGGAATGGTTGCAGCAATGCTAAATACACCCCACGGACTATGGGCAAGTGCTTTAACCACAACCAATGCCAATACCGCAAGGATAATCACCATGACCCCAAGCGTGCCTAGCATCACAATAATACCTGCAAAAGTACCAAGTTCTTGTTTTGCCATCTCACCAAGCGAACGACCGTCACGGCGTGTGGAAATAAATAAAACGAGGAAGTCTTGGACTGCGCCTGCAAAGACCACCCCCACTAACAACCAAATTGTACCCGGTAGAAAACCCATTTGTGCCGCTAGAATAGGCCCAACCAAAGGCCCTGCACCGGCAATTGCAGCAAAATGATGCCCATAAAGTACATATTTGTTGGTCGGGACATAATCCAAACCATCAGCCAAACGATGCGCAGGCGTTAAACGGCGTGGATTTAACTCAAAAATATTTTTAGCGATATATAAACTATAAAAACGATAGGCAATACTATAAGTACAAAGGGCTGCAAGTACTAGCCAGACTGCATTAATCTGTTCGCCCCGACTTAATGCTAGCATTCCAAATGACACCGCACCAATCACGGCAATCAGTGCCCACATGAGCATTGCAGTGACTGACATTTTTTTCTGACGTAGATCACGATCCATGACATCCCTCGCCTTATTCAACATAAAAACCTGATTGTTTTTATAAAATTTGTTTCATCCTTATCACTTTACACCGCTACTTCTGTTTTTTATCTACGACTTTGGCATAAAAAAAGGGCGACATCTGTCACCCTTTTATTCATCATGAATTTAATCACAATTATGCACGTTCTAGGTATTCACCCGTACGTGTATCTACACGAATGCTGTCTTCTTGCTGTACAAATAATGGAACACGTACCACTGCACCTGTTTCAAGTTTTGCAGGTTTACCGCCTGTACCAGCTGTATCACCTTTAACACCCGGATCAGTTTCAACAATTTGTAATACAACAAAGTTCGGTGCGTTAACATTTAATGGTACACCATTAAATAACATTACTGAACATTTCGCATTTGAATCGTCTTTTAACCATTTTGAAGCATCGCCCATTGCTGTTTTATCAGCAGCAAGCTGTTCAAATGATTCAGGGTCCATGAAGTGCCACATTTCGCCGTCGTTGTATAAGTATTCCATTTCTACTTCTACAATGTCAGCTGCTTCTAAAACTTCACCAGATTTAAAGGTTTTTTCTAATACTTTACCAGAGCGAAGGTTACGCAATTTAACACGGTTAAATGCTTGGCCTTTACCCGGTTTTACGTATTCATTTTCCATGATTGAACATGGGTTACCATCAAGCATGACTTTTAAGCCTTGCTTAAAATCATTTGTAGAATAATTGGCCATGACTGGCTCACTCCAAACTTACGAACTTAAATCAATTAATGCTAGACTAGCATTATTTTTAACACGTCGCATGATAAACTATTTGTACCAAGAGCAAAACTGGAAAACACAACTTAGTGATCTAATTACCGATCCAAAAGAGTTACTTCAGCAGCTCCAGCTTTCAACAGATCAATTATTATCAGGGGCAATTTTAGCTTCTGAACAATTCAAGCTGCGTGTTCCTCGTGCTTTCGTTGCAAAAATGAATGTAGGCGATGCTTTAGATCCCTTGTTACTTCAAGTATTACCCCATCATTTAGAATTAGAAGATCATCCTGAATTTGTCACCGATCCTCTCGGGGAAAAAGAAGCCAATCAACTTCCTGGCGTTTTGCATAAATATCAATCTCGTTTTTTGCTGACTCTAACAGGTGCTTGTGCGGTGCATTGCCGTTACTGTTTCCGCAGACATTTCCCGTATCAAGAAAACTTACCTAAAAATAATGATTGGGATAATATTCGCAGCTATATTCAGCAGAACCCGCAAATTAATGAAATTATTTTAAGTGGCGGTGATCCACTAACGCTAACCAATGCCAAACTTGAACTTTGGGTTAAACGACTCGAGAGTCTTCCTCAAGTTAAAATTTTACGCATTCACACCCGTGTTCCAATTGTCATTCCTAGCCGAATTGATGATGAACTTGTTGCTTTGCTTAAAAAGAGCACACTTCGAATTGTGATGGTGGTACACTCAAATCATCCTGCAGAGCTTGATGCTTATACGATAGAACGCTTACAATATCTAGCGATGCATCAAATTACAGTTTTAAATCAAGCGGTTTTACTAAAAGGTGTCAATGATTGTGCAGAAATTTTAAGCCAACTAAGTTATCGTTTATTTGAAGCAAAGGTCATGCCCTATTATTTACATGTCTTAGATAAAGTAAAAGGTGCACAACATTTTGATTTAGAATCACAAAAAATCAATCAAATTTATACAGCATTATTGGCGACACTACCTGGATACTTAGTCCCTAAATTAGTACGGGAAATTGCAGGTGAAAATAATAAAACGCCACTTTACGGCGAACAGACTTTTTAGTTTTATATATTGGGGAAGACGAAGCATATGAGCATTACAAGCATTAATCCGTCAGAATTTTTTATGCTGCAAATGAGCCAGCATCGAAAAGACTTAAGTTTTTGTCATTGTGATGCTACATCTCTTCGCCAATGGATCAATCAACTGCCTGCAATACAACTTGGCGATACCTCTAAATTATTGCTCAATGCGGTCATTGAAATTGCTGAGCTTGATTGTGATGAACTCCTACGCTTTGAACTCATTCAAACCCTGCATTTATCAATCGAACAAATATTGGGGATTCTTGAAAAACATTTTTTAGATAAGCTTTATAGCATATCGAGTCACAACACACACACGATTGAATTAGCACAACAATTTCGTTGCTATCTCATCAATATTTACTTCAATATTAGTTTTAAACTTGATAAACAGCTTCAAGCAGCAAAGTTTTCTCTTTTTACCTTTACACAAAAAAAGAACCGTCAGCGTACTCGAACCTATAGCTGCTATTATGCCTTAGAACAATTAGGACGACTCAGGTATCAGCAAGTTGTTTTATATAAAAATGCATTGGTAGGTCAATGGCGGATTGGACATCAGCTCTTTAAACTCGCCGAAGAAAATCAATTCCATTTACAAACAATTGAGCATTTAAACCCAACACTCCCCTCACTTAAGCATATTTATTATGCCTATAGCCAGTTGTGTTTAATTGATATTTTAAGCCCTCAACAAATTCGCCCCATTGAAATTGATGCATTATATCAATGCACCTTTCAATGGGTAAAATTAATTCAAATTTCAAAACATGGTCATCTTGACGCACGTTATATGGTTTATAGTGAAAATGACTTCCCTCCAGTATGGAATAATATTCATTCAAAAATAACTGAGCATGTTTTTTTTATTGATACACAAGCATTATTAGAACATATAAATTTAACACATCTACCCAACAATCATTATATCTCTGCTATTGAGCGTCATTATTTAACGCCTTCGTTGATTTTTCATATACAGCATCTATTAAACAATATGCCTGAACGTCGCTATGAACGCTATGATTTTAATTCAAGCATTCAACTTACTTTTGGACTGCAAAGCGCACATTTTTATCTATCCCATGGCACAGCATTTAATGAAACACTGTATTTAAACAGCAAAATTGGTGTGCAAAAGAACTCAAAAGCACTATCAACATGGAATAGTGAGGTGAAAATGAAGCACCATAGCTATCAAACCTTAGATCCAGAAACCAAACAAATTTATAACTGTAATATTTTAGATATTAGTGTCAATGGTTATCGAATGTGTTGGGACAGTGTTCCACCAAAACAATTACGCGCGGGCGAATTTATTTTAGTACAGGAAAATGAAAAAACACCATGGCGTGGCGGCACCATTCGTTGGCTCAAACAAGAAAATGAAAACCGTTTTGAATTTGGAGTCGAAATTCTTTCACAAGAAATTACCCCCTGTGCAGTACAACTCAGCGCCGATCAAGACTCAACATTATACCATCCTGCACTTATTTTAAAAAATGAGGTGTTAAATCTCCCACATTTGTCTATCATAGTTTTGGGGTCTCAAACCTTTAAATCCCAACAGGGAATTTTATTGCGTCTGGGGAAAAAGCAGATCAAGATTTATCTGACCGAAACTAAATTAGTCAGTCAGAGCTTTACACAATTTAATTTTGAACTGCTAAATGGAGATGAGCAAGTTTTGCTTGACCAATTTATTCAAAACCATGCTGAAACCATGAAAAAACAAGATCTATGGGAAAGTCTGAAATGAGAAATGCATTTTTATCCAATAAGTTAAAGCAAACAGAAACTCGTTTACTCATTATTGATGACAACCAAATACGCTATAATCAAATTGTTACACTATTAACAGCAAAAGGACATCAAGTTCATGCGCATTTACTTGATGACGTCAAAAATTTTGAAAAACAGCTAAATACTCCTTGGGATATTGTTTTGTTTGGACGTGCATACGACTTTAAAGTTGAGCAAGCATTAACGCTCATTCGCGCTTCAAAACAATATCAATTGCCTTTGTTATTACTTAATCCCGAAGACTATACGCCATCACAATACCTCACCTATATTAATAAAGGCGTTTATGATCTGTTTAATTTAGATTATCCAGATCGTTTTTATATTGGCTTAGTTCGAACCTTATCGTATAGTCGTTCATTACAAACCCAAAACTACCTAAATGCTGAATTAGCACAATTTGAAACACGGTTACAAAATTATTCCAATGAAAATCGTATAGCAATCGCACGTATCCACGAAGGTATTCATGTGCAAGCTAATGCAGAATATTTAGCCTTATTTGGTTTAAAAAATGAAGATGAAATCATTGGTTTGCCACTGTTAGATATTTTACAGCCACAAGATATACAAACTTTTAAACAAAACTTTAAACGTATTTCACAATATAACTTTGAACAAGCTCGTTTTGACATTCATTCACAAAACCCACATGTCAAATCACCTTTACTTAAAGTTGAGTTTTTGCCAGGAAACTCAGCAGATATCGTACAGCTGACCATTGAAACGGAAAATACAGCTCCAATAGAAAAAGCCAAACCAACGCCAAAAGAGCCACAAAACACTTATACTTATGAACAGCTTAATCGTAAGATGTTAAGCGAACCTGCCAATAAAAACACGCTTATCGTTTTTTTATTAAACCATCCACATACTCATCTGGCACATCTGAATCAAGATGACATGCTGAATTATTTACAGGGTATACAACAATTCTTACAAGTCCAAACTCAAGCAAATATACTCAAACTCAGCCCTTCTATTTATGTCTATTTACTACAAGCAGCGTCCACGGAATTTGTAGAATCCAAATTACGCAGTCTACAAGCACTTTTAAAACCACAATTAATTCAAGTTGGCGATCAAAATTATACCGCACAGTTTGAGATTGGCGCACAATCCATCGACTCAGCAATTGAGAACCAAGCTCAGTTTGAATATCTGGTTATTCAAGCCCTTGCACATCCTTTAAAACTACAAATGGCAGCAGAAACGGTAGATTTTTCAACGCTAGAGCAAAAAGAAAGTCCGCTAGAAGAAAAACCGACCGTTCAAATGCCAAATGAAGCACCTATTTTAGGTGCACATTTAGACCGTGAATCGCAATTACTTACCCAAATTGCAACACAAATTGACGACAATTCAATTCACTTAAAATACCAACAACTCTATGACAAACAAGATACTGAGTTATATATTTATGAGGTCACTAGCGGCACAATCCACAACAACCAATGGTTGGGTCTAAACGATTTAAATGAGCTCAAAAAAGATCAGGAACTTTCTATTCAACTTGATCGTTGGATTTTGGTTGAAGCCTGCAAACAACTGCATAACTTCATTACCCGTTATCCAAATACCAAGCTGATTATTAACCTAAATATTGATATTTTACTTCATGCAGAACAGCAGTTATTTGGACTGTTAGATAAATTGTTGGCGATTGTACGCAGTCAACACGCAGCGCTAGTTTTACAATTCCCTACTTTAGAGTTATTTAAACACTTAGATCACGTTAAAGAAAGCTTAGCGACTTTAACGACACAAGGTATTGCTATTTCTGTCCGCCAATTTGGGTTAAATCGTGAAAGTGCAACGCTATTACAACAACTCAAATTAGATTTTTGTCAGTTAGATCCAAATCTAACTCAAAATTTGAGTAATGAAGCAGAATTACAACAACTACAAGCAGCACTGGAACAATTCAAGTCAATTAATCCCGTTGAGATGGTTTTAACACAACTTAATGACATGAACAGCTTTGCTAATGCATGGAATGTTGATATTCGATATTTACAAGGCGATTATTTTCAAAAGCGGGTTGACTCTTTAGTGGATGTGCAAGGTCATTAAGAGCTTGCCATTTTTAGCTTTTTTCTAAGCTATCAACACACTACGTTATAGTCAACTATGATCAGATTACTGAGATAATTTATAAAAATTAACCTCAAAATAAAAAACCGATGCCTAAGCATCGGTTTTTTATTCACACATAAAATTAAACCTTAAACTGCTGCAAGCGCGGCATTTAAAGTTTCACTTGGACGCATCACTGCATTGACTTTTACAGGGTCAATTGCATAGTAACCACCAATGTCCGTAGCATTGCCTTGAACAGCAGCTAACTCAGCAATAATTTTCGCCTCATTCTCAGCCAACACTTGTGCAAGCGGTGCAAATTTCGCTTTTAATTCAGCATCTTCATCTTGTGCTGCTAAAGCTTCTGCCCAAAATTTTGCAAGGTAGAAATGGCTACCACGGTTATCTAACTCACCCGTACGGCGTGAAGGCGATTTGTTGTTGTCTAACAACTGACCCGTTGCTTGATCAAGCGTTTGAGCAAGTAATTTCGCACGTGCATTGTTCTCTTTAATGCCAAGCTCTTCTAAAGACACTGCAAGCGCCAAGAACTCACCTAAAGAATCCCAACGTAAATGGTTCTCTTCAACCAATTGCTGCACATGTTTTGGTGCTGAACCACCTGCACCTGTTTCGTACATGCCGCCACCTGCCATTAATGGCACAATCGACAACATCTTCGCAGACGTACCCAATTCCATAATTGGGAACAAATCGGTTAAGTAATCACGTAAAATGTTACCTGTTACCGAAATGGTGTCTAAACCACGCGCAACACGTTCAAGCGTATAACGCATTGCACGCACTTGCGACATAATCTGAATATCTAAGCCAGTTGTATCGTGTTCTTTTAAATACACTTCAACTTTCTTAATGAGTTCATTTTCGTGTGGACGATATGGGTCTAACCAGAAGATTGCAGGCATACCTGAATTACGTGCACGTGTTACCGCAAGTTTTACCCAATCACGAATTGGTGCATCTTTGACCTGACACATACGCCAGATGTCACCTTCTTCTACATTTTGTGACAATAGCACTTCACCAGTTTCTAGATCGGTGATATTGGCAACACCCGCAGCTGAAATTTCAAAAGTTTTGTCGTGTGAACCGTATTCTTCAGCTTTTTGCGCCATTAAACCTACGTTTGGCACTGTACCCATAGTACGTGGGTCGAAATTGCCATGCCATTTACAGAAATTGATCATTTCTTGGTAAATACGCGCAAATGTCGACTCAGGCATCACAGCTTTAGCATCATACTGCTTGCCGTCTGCACCCCACATTTTTCCGCCAGCACGAATCATTGCAGGCATAGAAGCATCGACAATAATGTCGTTTGGTGAATGGAAGTTGGTAATGCCTTTTGCAGAATCAACCATTGCAAGTGCAGGACGATGTTCCTGACATGCGTGTAAATCTTCAATGATCTCTTCACGTAAAGAAGTTGGAAGGGTCTGAATTTTTTCGTACAGACCAGCCATACCATTATTGACGTTAATGCCCAGTTCATCAAACAATTTGGCATGTTTTTCAAAAGCTTCTTTGTAGTAGATTTTCACACAATGACCAAATACAATTGGGTGTGAAACTTTCATCATGGTTGCTTTAACGTGTAAAGAGAACAAAATGCCTGCTTCACGGCAATCTTCGAGTTCTTTCTCGTAAAAGTCGCATAGTGCTTTTTTGCTCATAAACATCGAATCAATGATCTCACCATCTTGCAGCGCAACTTTTGGCTTCAATACAATGGTTTCGCCACTGTTAGTGATGAGTTCCATTTTGACATTACGTGCGCGGTCTAAAGTCATCGACTTTTCACCGTGGTAGAAGTCACCTTCTTCCATATGTGACACATGCGTTTGTGACCATTGCTTCCATTCACTCATTGAGTGCGGATGTTTTTTAGCATAATTTTTAACAGCCGCAGGCGCACGGCGGTCTGAGTTACCTTCACGTAATACAGGGTTTACCGCAGAACCTAAGCATTTGCTATAGCGTGCTTTAAGCGTTTTTTCTTCATCATTGCTTGGATTTTCAGGATAATCAGGGATTGCATAACCCTTCGACTGTAATTCCTTAATACATGCTGTTAATTGCCCAACAGAAGCACTGATATTTGGGAGTTTAATAATATTGGTATTTGGATCTTGAGTAAGACGGCCTAACTCGGCAAGATTGTCAGAAATTTTCTGTTCATCCGTTAAAATATCTGAAAATTCTGCTAGCACGCGTGCTGCAACAGAGATATCAGTTTTTACAATCTCGACACCCGCAGGTTTTGTGAAAGTCTCAATGATCGGCAGCAGCGAATAAGTCGCTAACAGTGGTGCCTCGTCGGTCAGTGTGTAAATGATTGTTGACTTTTCACCAGCCATATCTAGCTCCTTGCATTGGATTGATTTTTTTTAGGACTAAGATTTAGACTCAGCCCCCGCAAAACAGGTTTACTGAAACAAAACGATGAGAGTATCGACCTTCAAGCCATATCCGTCAACTAATAAATCGGTTTAAATTGAGCGATTTCGCCTAAAATTCACGCACCTCTAGCGAATTCCGATCAATCTTGATTACCGTGCTTTCATCTCTTACGCAATCAACCTAATCACACTATTTCTCAACCAAATACCGACATATTCTTTGTTTATTTGTCTTCACACAGGTTAGCGTTTTTTTGTCTTAAATTTGGCTTTCTTCGCACCAGAAAATATCCATCGTTACATTTTAGATTGTTCAACGCTGCTTAATTTTCTTAACATAGCCGTTAAATTTAGAAATGAGGTAACACCGAATGTATAAATTAGCGGTCTTTGGTCTGGCTTTGTGCGTAAGTAGTACGCTGTTCGCTCAACAACCAATTGTGGTTAAAGTAACGAATTTGGGCAATGGTCAACCTATGAATGATTTAAGTATTAGCCTAGAAGCGCAAAAAAATAATCAATGGGTTAAAATTGGTGAAGGTCAAACAGATGCGCAAGGGCAAATCAATACGCTCTACCCAAAAGATAAAACCACATTAGATAAAGGTTTTTATCGTGTGATCTTAAAAACTAGTGATTGGTTTAGAAAAAGCAATCAGCGCAGTTTTTATGCCGAAGTTCCTGTGGTGTTTGTGATTGATGGTTCAAGCGATCATTACACGCTGCCAATACAAATTAGCCCTTATGGTTACTCAACCTATTATGCCAATTAAGTAAAATAAGCGCTTATTTGTGCTAAAAATAAAGACCTAAACTAGAAAAAATCCCGCGATCAATCGCGGGATTTTTGACTTTTAATCGAGCCAAGCCTTCAACTTCGCATCATCCACCACGTTCAGCTCAACTGCCTGTAAAGATGTTTCACCACCTAACAAGGTAAATTGCATTAACTCATCACGGCGGAAAGCCAACACCGTAAATTCACCCTGTTGTTTTGCATACTGCGCCAACAATTTTTCTGATGCTTTTACACCATCAATGGCAATAATAACATCTTGCGCGGAAAGTCCTGCTTTCGCACCTGCGCCATGACGATTTGCTTGTTGTACCAAAACACCTTCAGGTTTATCTGTTAGTTTCAGGCCAAAAGCTAAGGCTTTTGGGGTGCTAATTTGATAATTCACACCAAATTCAGGCAAGAGCTGATCTAGCGGTAAATCGTCTGTGGTATTAATTAAGTGATTGATTTGTTCAACCCAATCATCGCCCGTGAGTTCTTGGCATAATTCAAAAATCGTACGCTCATTGACTTGAATACCATTTTGAGTATTTTCATACAAACGGCGCATCAAAGCATCTAAACTAGAACCACGTAAACGCAAACCTAAATCTAAACACAAGGCAACCAAACAGCCTTTATTATAGTAACTGGTACCAGCGTTATTGGTGTTTTCATCTGGGCGATAAAATTTAATCCACGCATCAAAACTTGATTCGGCAACCGTTTGCACCGCTTTACCCGGATTTTGCAAATAACGGTCAATCTGTGCTTTAAGCAATTTCAAATACGATTCTTGCGAAATCACCCCGCTACGCAGCAAGATTAAATCGTCGTAATAGGATGTAAATCCTTCAAAAATCCACAATAAAGATGTGTAGCTTTCTTTATGCAAATCGTAATGATCAAAGTTTTCAGGGCGAATAAATTTCACCAACCACGAATGAAAATATTCGTGGCTGCATAAACCTAAAAAGCGTTGATAGCCTTCTGAAGGTTCTTCAGTTTCATTGGCTTGCGGTAAATCATCGCGTGGGGTAATTAAACTGGTACTGTTCGGATGCTCAAGCCCACCGTAACTATTACCGGTTGCCATGGTCATAAACACATAATTTTTAAATGGCGCAGAGCCAAACATTTGAATTTCAGTTTGGCAAATTTTGCTTAAATCTTGCTGCAAACGGGTTAAGTTTGTGTTGTGTTTGCCTGAAATCACAAATTCATGTGGAATATTCTCGGCTTCAAAACTAAAGCGGTCTTGTTCTGCCAATTCAAATGGGCTATCAATTAACTGCATATAATTGTCAGCTTTTAAGGTAAAACGCCCTTTGACTAAACTTTTTGCCAACATACCTGTTGCCATTTGAAAATGTTTGAGTGGTTCAGGCAAAAACACTTCTAATTCACACGGCGCATGTTCTTGATCGGCTAAGCCAAGACACACACTGGCAGGATTCACATATAAACGGGTTTGATCGACATAACTGCCCCGCACCGATAAATCGTACGCATAGACATCGTATTCAACCGTAATGAGTTCATGGTCGGTGTTAAATAAGCGCCATTTATTCTTTTCAAATTTGCTTATTTTCAGCACACGTCCCGCTTCGTCATAAGCTCGAACAGCTTCAATATGCTTGGCAAATTCACGTACCAAATAACTGCCCGGAATCCAAGTCGGCAGCCAAAGCACCTGCGTTGGATTGGCCAAAAAACGCAAGGTGACGTGAATTAAGTGTTGTTGATAATCGTCAAACTCTATTTGATAGTGCAACATAAGTCAGAATTCTAATCTTGATGAAGTTATGCAGAGCTTTAGCTTAGCACTTTTTTACTCTAATATGGCGCACTGCTGTCATTCTGTTCATCTAATTAAATGAATCAAGTTTCAATTAAGCTTATGAATAGAATATGTGTTTTTTCTTTCCCCCTAGGATATTCCCCGTTGAAACGTTTTATTTCTTGGTGTGCGAGCCTGAGCTTGTTATGTACAGGTCTTTCACATGCAGCAATTTTAAATATTGACCCCGCTTCTGTACCCGCAGCTGCATGGACAATTTTTGACCCACAATCAGGTCAAACCATTGCTGAATTTAATAGCCATGCACAACGTGCGCCTGCATCGTTAACCAAAATGATGGTGGCCTACATTACCTTAAAAGAAATTAAGGCGGGCAAGCTGAAACGGACGGATATCCTCACCGCCAATGACGTAGTGAAAGTAGTTCAACCCGATGAATCGCAAATGTTTTTGCGCTCAGGGCAAAAAATTAGTATCGACCAATTGCTTTCAGGTTTGGTGGTCATGTCAGCCAACGATGCAGCGGTGACCCTTGCACAGCGCATTGGTGGTGATTTACCTCACTTTGTCGAAATGATGAATCAAGAAGCCAAAGCTCTGGGCATGACTGATACGCACTTTACCAATCCAGCGGGCATTACTATGGATGGGCATTATTCATCGGCTGCCGATATGGCAAAATTGGGCAATGCCTTAATTGAGCAATATCCTGATTATTTGTATTATTCTAAACAAACCAGTTATTCATGGAATAATCATCCTCATCACGCCACCAATATTTTATTAACACAAGACCCAACGGTCGATGGCTTAAAAACAGGCTTTACTCGTGCAGCTGGTTTTAACTTGGCTTTAACCGCTAAGCGCCCAACCATGAACCCGAATTTACCCGAACGGCGCTTAATTGTGGTGGTTTTAGGTACAACAAGCCCTGTTATGCGTGCGGAAGTTGCCCATCGTTTAATGAACTTGGCTTATAACTACACGCGTGATGATGTGGCAATTAAAGCCAAACAACCAATTGCTGAACTGCCTGTGATTTCAGGGCAAATTAAAAGTTATACGATTACCCCAGATCAGAACAAAGTAATTACCACCTCGTTGTATCAACAACCTGTTGCAATTGATATGCGTAGTTTTGATTCAAGTAATGGCTTATTAAAATTAAATGGTGCATTTTTACAACCTGTGAGTAACAGCAGCACAACGTTACAAGTTCAATTACAACAACAACAATTGACCGCACCGTTAAATCAAAATATGCAGCTTGCAACGATAAAAATTTATCAAAATAACCAATGGGTTGAAGATGTAAAGATTAATCGCCATGTTGCACTTGAACAAGCGACATGGTGGGAAAGATTATGGATATGGGTCAAACACACCTTGCCATTCTTCAAAACAGATGCAGTGGTTCCTGCCAAAATCTTCCCATTAAGTTAGGTATATATCGAGGGAAAGTGAAAAAATATTGTTAAATCAATAGCCAATTAGACACTCAGCCTAAATTTTTATTTTAGGCTGAGTGTCTAACAACAGGCAAAAAACTTAATTACAACCAATATGCTTTAAATTCTTCCTGAGACCACTCACCTTTTGTAAGTGCCCGACAAAATTATCTAATTAAACGAATAATAAGTGATTCAAAGCGCTACCAACAGCCGGATAGAAGGCTTTAAACCCTCACCAACAGCAGTTTTTTTCAGCATTCTCTATTAATTTTTCAATTTCACATTGAATTTTTTGATCTTAGCCCCATTGATATTTACAATAGATCTCATCATCAACATTTGAATGGCTTTGCCATTTAATGCGATGATGTCACCCTAACCTGACATGGATTTTTAACATGACTGCTATTGCAAATAACCACGCGGTTTCATTCCACTACACTTTAACCAATGCTGAAGGTGAAACCCTTGACCAATCTCAAGGTGAACCACTTGCATATTTGCACGGTGCAGGCAACATTATTCCTGGCTTAGAAAAAGCACTTGAAGGCAAAACAGTTGGTGACAAATTCAAAGTTACTATTCCTGCCGCAGAAGGTTATGGAGAATATAACCCAGACCTAGTTCAAGAAGTTCCTGCAAAAATGTTCCAAGGTGTTGAAAACATCGAAGCGGGCATGCAATTCCAAGCTCAAACTGATGACGGCGTTCAAATTGTAACGGTTAAAGCAGTTGAAGGCGAAAATGTAATTGTAGATGCAAACTTCCCATTGGCTGGTCAAGATTTGACATTTGATGTTGAAATCGTAGACGTTCGTGAAGCAAGCGAAGAAGAACTTGACCACGGTCACGTTCACGGCGCAGGCGGTCACCACCACTAAGATTTCTTTTTGAAATCAAAATGGAGCTTTATGCTCCATTTTTTTATGCTATTTTTTGCTTGCATTTCAATTAAAAGATTTTTGATGAAAACACTGATTTGGTTTCGACAAGATTTACGTATTGCAGACAATGCCGCACTGTGGCATGCCACCCAACACGCCGAATGTATTGCCTACGTGGTTTTATCGCCCGAACAATGGCGTATACATGACGATGCACCAATAAAAATTGACTTGTATTTAAGACAATTACAACAGCTTAAACAACAACTTGAACAACTGAATATTCCACTTATTATTCAAACGATTCCGCTTTGGAAGAATGTAGCTCAACATTTATTGGCACTTTGCCAAAAATTGAATATTCAAGCAGTACATGCCAATGCTGAATTTGCAGTACATGAGCAACAACGCGACCTATTGTGCCAACAACAATTACAACAGGCAAAAATTGCTTTTTATACACATCAAGACCGAACCTTATTTCCAATAGGCAGTATCCGCAATCAATCGGGGCAACCGTATAAGGTATTTGGTGCATTTAAACAAAATTGCTATCAACGTTTAAATATACAATTGCCTGCTTGTTATCCTGACATTCAAGTACAAGCATCCCATTTACCTATTACGGACTTTAACGATGAAGTTCCAACACTACCCAACTTAGGCTATTTAGAAATCTCACATCAATTACAACAACTTTGGCCTGTAGGCGAACACTACATCCAACAGCAATTAGACAAATTTATTGAAGATGAGGTTTTCAATTACCAACAACTGCGCGACTTCCCTGCTTTAAATGCCACTAGCCAACTTGCTGCATATTTAAATATTGGGGTTTTATCTATTCGACAATGCCTTCAAGCATTATTCCACAAACAACACGGACAATTTTCACCAGAAAATGCAGGACAACAATGTTGGCTTGACGAGTTATTGTGGCGTGAGTTTTATCAACATATTTTGTTTGATTTTCCAGAAGTATCGAAGCATCAGCCATTCCAAACCAAAACAAGCACCTTACAATGGCGCAATGACAAACAGGATTTTGAAGCATGGAAAAATGGCAAAACTGGCATTCCAATTGTCGATGCAGGTATGCGACAACTTAAAGCCACAGGTTGGATGCACAACCGTGTCCGCATGATTTGCGCCATGTTTTTAAGTAAAAATTTACTGATTGATTGGCGTAAAGGCGAGCAATGGTTTATGCAACAGCTAATTGATGGTGATTTAGCTGCCAATAATGGTGGTTGGCAATGGTCAGCCTCGACAGGTACCGACGCTGTGCCATATTTTCGGATTTTTAACCCAATCAGCCAATCCGAAAAGTTTGACCCGAAAGGTGAATATTTACGTCAATGGCTACCTGAACTTGCAACTTTAGATGATAAAAGTATTCACGCACCGTATGTGAAAGGCTATAAAGCAGGTTTAGGCTACCCACAACCGATTGTCGACTTAAAAACCAGTCGCGTCCGTGCTATTGAAGCCTTTAAAGCATTGGGTTAAATCACTATTGAGCGACGTAAATGATGGTAATTTACGCCTAACTCAAGCACATATTAAGCCGCTTGTTCATCACGTTTAAAAACCAATTCTTGTTCAGATGAATTGTTAGCATCGAAATAATAACCCTCGCTTTGGAAGCTTTTTAAATCTTCAGCTCGTTGAATTTGATGCTCAATCATAAAACGTGCCATTAAACCACGGGCTTTTTTGGCATAGAAACTAATCACTTTGTATTTGCCATTTTTCTGATCTAAAAATACAGGTTTAATAATTTGCGCTTGAATCTGACTTTCTTTCACCGCTTTATAATATTCATCCGATGCCAAATTTAACAGTAAATCCGTATTCGCATCAGCTAAGTCTTGGTTAATCAGCTGCGTAATTTTATCACCCCAAAAACGATATAAATTTTCTCCACGCCCATTGGCAAGTTTAGTGCCCATTTCCAAACGATAAGGCATCATTAAATCGAGCGGACGCAACAATCCATATAAACCCGAAAGCATTCGTAAATGTTGCTGTGCAAACTCAAGCTGATGCTCGTTTAAAGCATAAGCATCAAGCCCTGTATAAACATCGCCCTTAAATGCGAAAATCGCTTGGCGTGCATTGGCAAAACTCAATTCGGGCTGCCAGTCTTGAAAACGCGCAGCATTTAATTGGGCAATTTTTTCACTCACACTCATTAAGCTTGCAATTTGACTGGCCGAAAGTTGACGTGTGACGTCAATTAATTCAGCCGAATCGGTTAAAAGACGTGGCTGCGTAAATTGGTCTGTTGGTAATGCAGTTTGGTAGTCCAAGGTTTTTGCAGGTGAAATGAGCGCGAGCATAATGGTCCTAATTTTTTAATTCAGGTCACTATAACAGTCCATTCAAATGAATGCCAATTTGTGTTTTTCATCATGTTTATCGGTAAAATAGAAGCTATTTTTTATTTCAAGATGTCACTTATGTCTGAAACCATCTTCCTGCAAGGACCTGCGGGGAAAATTGAAGTATTTGTCGATCAACCTAAAACTACCATTACAGCCGTTGCAGTGGTGTGCCATCCGCACCCCTTACAAGGTGGCAATGCACAGCATAAAATTCCAATGCTATTATCAAATATATTGACCGAAAAAGGCTGTGTGGTTTATCGCCCTAATTTTAGAGGTGCAGGTTTAACCGAAGGCACACATGAAGAAGGTTTTGGCGAAACCCATGATATTTTAGCGGTTATTTCACAATTGCGCGCGCACTATCCCAACCTGCCACTGTATGCAGGTGGTTTTAGCTTTGGCGCACATGTTCTGGCTAAATGTTATGTAGCTTTAGACGAGACCCAACGCCCTAAACAAATGATTTTATCTGGCCTACCAACAGCAGGCGTAAAAGGCTTACGCCATTATGAAACACCTGAAATTAACGGTGATTTATTATTTGTACATGGCGAAGAAGATGATATTACGTTACTGCATGATTTAGTGGCATGGGCAAAACCACAAAAGCATCCAATTACGATTTTTCCAGGGGCAAATCACTTTTTTACGGGTTATTTAAAGCCTTTGCGTCAAGTTTTTGAGCGTTATTTAAACATATAAAATTGTGTGATATATCGACTCAATCATCCAAAATATCGCATATTCCAGCTTATGCTTATTTCATACAGCAAATGAAAGTTAATGCTATGGATACGTTGCAATGTTAAAGGGTCACATGCAATACCATATTGAGCATGAATTCATGACTGGTAAAACGTCTTAAATTAAGATGCTTAATTGGCTGAGCTGCATGGTAATGTTCCATGCAGCTCAATAGTCTATGATTAATTAACCGTTGCGAGTGCGGCTTTAAGTAGCATCCAACATTTCGCTACAGATTCCACCTCTACCCGCTCACCCGGTGCATGCGCCCCACGAATGTCTGGCCCAAAAGATACCATTTGTAATTCAGGATAATGCTCAGCAATAATTCCACACTCTAAGCCTGCATGAATCACTTTTAGTTCAGGATTAATTTGAAAACTGTTGAGATAGGCCTGTTGTAAACATTTTAACGCTGCCGACTCTGGGTTTGGTGTCCATCCTGAAATTAATGCAGTTGTGGTCGAGTTTAAACCTTGTTCTGCAAAATGTGCTTGTAACTTAGCAACGTGGGCTTGTAACTCAGTATTCACCATTGAACGTACCATGAGTAATGCACTTCCTTCGCTTGGCGTTAAACGTACTACACCAACGTTATTTGAGGTTTCCACCACATTCGGCAAAGTATCACTCATTTTGGCGACACCATACGGGCAATCTGCCACAGCATTCAACCATGCTTGTTGTTGTTTTTCATCAATTGCCTGCGTTACGACTTCATCTAATAACGTTAAGCTAAAGACAATACCATCATCAATACCACTTAAGCGTGTTTTTTCTGCTTGCTCAGCAAGTGTAAGTTTTTGACGCAGTGCATCTAAAGCAATTGGAGAAATGGCAATTTTTGCTACCGCTTCACGCGCCATTGCATTGCGTGCAGTACCACCCGAAAACTCGATCAATTGTCCACCAAGTTCAGCTAAATTTTGCTGTAAAAATTGCGCCAAAATAAGGTTGGCATTGCCGCGTCCAAGATGAATACTCACCCCAGAATGGCCGCCTCTTAAGCCTAATACTTGAATTTCGACTACAGTATATTCAGGCTTTATCGCTACTGCGGTGAGGCTTTGAATCACTTCAATATCTTGACTACCCGCACAACCTAAATACAATTGCCCCCATTCTTCGGTGTCAATATTAAACAGCCATTTGCCTTGTAAAACATCTTTTTCTAAAAAGCGCGCACCGCTCATGCCTGCTTCTTCATCTACCGTTAATAGCACTTCAATTGGACCATGCACAAGATCATCACTGTCTAAAACAGCCAATGCCAATGCCACACCAATCCCATTGTCTGCACCTAAAGTTGTGTTTTCTGCAATTAGCCAGCCGTCTTTTAAGATGGGTTGAATCGGATCTTTAGTAAAGTCGTGCACTGTACCCCGATTAGCTTGGGTCACCATATCGATATGCCCTTGCAAAATTACCCCTGCCACATGCTCCATGCCTTGGGTAGCAGCTTTACGAATAATTAAATTACCAATCGTGTCGACATACGTTTCTAAACCACGTGCAATCGCCCAATCTTGCAGATGTTGGCGCAGTTGTTGCTCTTGTTTAGATGGTCTTGGAATTTGGCATAAGGTCGCAAAATGCGCCCATACGTTTTGAGGTTCGAGTTGGGTGAAATCAACAGCAGTTGTCATTGTTTATTCTCTTTTTCAAGCAACTTTGACTATACACCAAAAGCCAATTATGCAAGGATTAGAAAACATTCAGTTAATCAAAGTCTCACAATAAAAATGCCAATCCGCGAACGAATTGGCATTTTATTTTTTATCAAACAGTCAAGTTTATTCAGAAACTTGAATCTTAAATCCTGCTTGCTCAGTCAACTCGGTAAAGGTTGGGAAGCTGGTTGCAACGGTTTCTGTGCCCACAATTTTAATGGCTTGAGCTGCACGCAAACCTGCAATACTAAAACTCATGGCAATGCGGTGGTCATGGTGTGATTGAATCTCTGCGCCATTAAAAATCGCCGACCAATCACCTGATTGACCTTTCCCTTCAATAATGATGCCATCTTCCGTTGGCGTACAATCAATACCCATCGCAATTAAGCCATCGGCCATCACCTGAATACGGTCAGATTCTTTCACACGTAGCTCAGCTGCACCGGTTAAAACAGTTTGCCCTTCGGCACATGCTGCTGCAACAAATAGGGCAGGAAATTCATCAATTGCAAGTGGTACTTGATCTTCAGGAATATGAATGCCTTTAAGCGTACGTGTACCACGAATACGAATGTCTGCAATTGGCTCACCGCCTGCAATACGCTCATTTAACACTTCTAGGTCTGCACCCATCGCTTTTAAAATTTCGATGACACCCGTACGCGTTGGGTTAATGCCAACAGCTTCTAAGGTCACATCGGCATTTTCACAAATAGCGGCACCAACCATAAAGAAGGCAGCAGATGAAATATCGGACGGCACTTGAATATTGGTTGCAACAAGCTTACCACCACCCACAAGTGAGATCCGATTGCCTTCAGTTTTCACGTCATAACCGAATGCGCGTAACATACGCTCGCTATGGTCACGGGTTGGTTCAGGCTCAGTTACCGAAGTTTCACCTTTGGCCCATAAACCTGCCAATAAAATACCCGATTTAACTTGTGCCGATGCCATTGGTAAGTCGTAATGCACACCTGTTAAGGTCTGATTTCCTGTAATGCTAACGGGCGGCGTCCCTTTTTCACCTGTGGTTTGAATCTGAGCACCCATGCTCCGTAGCGGCTTTGCAATACGCTCCATTGGACGTTTTGACAATGACGCATCACCTGTCATCACAGTATCAAATTTTTGAGCCGATAACATGCCCGAAAGCAGACGCATACTGGTGCCTGAATTGCCCATATACAAGGCTTTTTCAGGGGCTTTTAAACCATGCATACCCACACCATGAATGGTGACATTGCCATTTTCTGGCCCTTCAATTACCACCCCCATGTCACGAAAAGCTTGTAAAGTGGCTAATGCATCTTCACCTTCCAAAAAGCCCGTCACATGCGTTGTACCTTCGGCAATTGCACCAAACATAATCGAACGATGTGACACCGATTTATCACCCGGAACGCTAAACGTGCCTTTAAATTGGTGTGCCTGTGGCAAAATAGTAAAAGTTTGGGTCACAGCAGGTGCCTCCGATGCAGTTTTTTTGGCAAGCATATGGTTAAAATGTTGACGAGCCGCTTGAGCATGCTCAAGTAGGCCCATAAGTTGAGTTGATTGATCATCTTCAATCAGCTTACGAATGATTGCAAGTTGTTGTTCAAAACCATCCACCGCTTTTAAAATGGCAGTTTTATTGGCAAAGAAAATATCATGCCACATGTTAGGATCAGACGCCGCAATGCGCGAAAAATCACGAAAGCCGCCCGCTGCATAACGGAAAATATCTAAGTTATCTTCACGATTTGCCAACTGCTCGACCAAGTTAAAAGCCATTAAATGTGGCAAATGACTGGTATGTGCAAGGACTTCATCGTGCTTTTGAACATCCATGCAAATGACTTCAGCTTGTGCTGCCTGCCACAAATGGGTGAGCTTTTCCACCGCCCAATCAGCACTGCTTTTAAGTGGTGTTAAAATCACTTTATGATTGGCAAATAAGTCGACTTTGCCTGCATGCACACCCGTGTGTTCACTGCCTGCAATGGGATGCCCCGGTACAAAACCAACAGGCAACATATCACCAAAAACCCGCTGCGCAGCTTCAACCACATTGCCTTTCGTACTGCCAACGTCTGTTAAAATGGCATGTTCACTTAAATAAGGGCGAATTAAATGCAAAACTTTTTCGGTGGCCTGCACAGGTAATGCCAGTACCACTAGGTCAGCATCTTTCACAGCAGCTTCGGGCGAAGTATAACCGTGTTGGATTAAACCCAGCGTTTTGGCATCGGTTAACGTTTGCTCTGAACGGGTGGATGCCACGACTTGCTCAGCTAAGCCATGCGCCTGAATAACCCGAGCTAAACTTGAACCAATTAATCCTAAACCAATAAATGCCACTTTATGAAACAGCGGAGATGTCATCATTACCCTCTCGCCTTGTGCAACAACATAAGCCTTAGCCCTTTTTAAATCTATTGTTTAATGTGCTGCATGCCTCACAGCACACAGCAATATGCTTAAAGTACCGCAGCAGGATAAGAACCTAACACCCGTAACTCTTTCACGGTTGGGCGAATTTCTTCAATCGCTGCCGCAACATTGGCTTGGTCAATATGTCCTTCTAAGTCAATAAAGAACACATAAGCCCATTTTTCAGGTAATGCAGGACGAGTTTCAATGCTGGTTAAACTAATTTGATGCTTCGCAAATGGCTCTAAAATATCCAATAATGCACCAGCACGGTCATGTGCCGCAATCAACAATGAAGTTTTATCATTGCCACTCACTGGAATTTTCTCACGCCCAATCACCAAAAAGCGCGTGGTATTTTCAGGATTATCTTCAATATTACTGTGCAGCGTTTCTAAGCCATAGGTGCTTGCGGCAATATCCGAGGCAATCGCAGCAGAGTGCCATTCGTTACGAATACGGCGCGCCGCTTCAGCATTAGACGACAATGCGACACGCTCAACCCCAGGATAATGTGCATCGAGCCATTTACGGCATTGTGCTAAGGCTTGTTGATGCGCATAAATTTGCTTAATACTGTCTTTACGGGTGTTTTCCGAAATTAAAAATTGATGATGAATACGCAGTTCAACTTCACCAATCACATGCAAATTCGATTGTTTAAAACAATCTAAAGTATGATTCACCACACCTTCAGATGAATTTTCAACAGGCACTACGCCATAATGTGCGCTACCCGCTTCGACTTCACGGAATACTTCATCAATGGTGGTAATTGGACGCACCACCGCGTCTTGACCAAAATGTTTTAATGCCGCGGCATGGGTAAATGTGCCTTCAGGCCCTAAAAATGCAATACTTTGCGGTGCTTCAAGTGCCAAACATGCCGACATAATTTCACGAAATAAACGTGCCATCGTTAAGTCAGATAACGGCCCTTGATTACGCTCCATGACTTTACGCAAAACCTGTGCTTCACGTTCAGGGCGATAAAATAACGGATTCTCTTCGGTTGCAAATTTTGCCTTTGCCACCGCCTCTGCTAAACGCGCACGGCGATTAAGTAAATCTTGTATTTGCTGATCGACACTATCAATATCTGAACGGATTTGATCTAAATTTAGAGAAGTCGTTGAATGATCATCATGGACCATGTTTATTCGCCCTATACGCCTAACGGATTAATTGCACGTATAACTATATTCAAATCAAGCACGTTACTCAAGATGAAATCTTACCGATAAACATTAAACTCAAGATAGGATGACACCATAACAAATAATTATTTTGATCATTCAATTTCAATTCTTATATGCAAGCGCTGTCATATTCAATTTACCATATATTGAAAACAATGCCATATCGCATTTTATTCTCTTTTATTCACCCCAAAAACTTAACGTAGATTGACATAAAATGTGAATAAACCCTGATTTTTCATCCCAATAAAGACTGCATCTTACCGCTAAAATTGGGTATGATTCTAAGTGACTCCAATAGTGCGACCCAGATATGAACACAAAGCGTAATCTATATAAAGACTTGGAACATCCTTTTGCACAGTACATCCGCATTATTGGCAAAGGAAAAACAGGTGCTCGATCCCTCACCTATCAAGAAGCTTATGATGCTTTTGCACTTATTTTAAAGGGTGAAGTTTTAGATGTGCAACTTGGCGCATTTTTAATGCTATTACGGGTTAAGGAAGAATCGGTAGAAGAATTGGCAGGTTTTGTTCAGGCCACGCGCGATCAACTCCCATTTACCCCGCTTGAAGTCGATTTAGATTGGTCATCTTATGCAGGTAAACGCAAACATTATCCGTGGTTCTTACTGGCAGCATTAACTTTAGCACAGCATGGTTATCGTGTGGTTATGCACGGCGCAGCGGGTCATACCTTAAATCGGGTCTATACCGAGAATGTACTCGACTACTTAGGCTATCCAATTTGTCAAAATCAGGCAGATGTTGAGATACAACTGAACACTCGTCATTTTGCCTATTTACCACTTGCAGTGATTTCTCCAGTGTTAGATGAGTTAATTGGGCTACGCAATGTGATGGGCCTACGCTCGCCAATTCATACATTGGCACGTTTAATTAATCCATTTAATGCCAAAGCCAGCTTACAAGCCATTTTCCATCCTGCGTATCGCACATCGCACCAACATACGGCACATCACCTAGGTTATCAAAATAGCGTGGTGATTAAAGGTGAAGGCGGTGAATTTGAACGGAATCCTGATGCAAAAACCTTAATTTGCGGTATTCGTGACGGCGAAATGTACGAGTATGAATTACCTAAACTGACCGCAGAACGCAGTAGTGCTGAAGAAGAACTTGAATTATCACGTTTTAAAGCAGTTTGGGAAGACAAACAACAACATGAATATGGCGAAGTTGCCGTGATTGAAACGATGGGCATTGCGTTATATAGCATGCGCGTGGTGAATGATTTTGATGCCGCCATGACTTTAGCAAAAACATTATGGCAAACGCGCCTAAATAAACCTTCAGCATAACTGTTGATTCATCAAAAATCTGCATAGACCCATAAAGCAATGGTCTATGCAATGTTAAGAATGATCTGTTAGCGGATAATAAAAGTCAGGCCAAAACGGATATTGTTTGGCAGATAAATGCAGATGCTTTAATTTCAATTCATCACCCAAATGAATTTGAATGTCATTGGGGTCAAAGCTTCCTGACAAATAAATATCTTTTTTCTGACCAATCAAACTTTGGCAATAATGCTGCTGTTGCCTATGTTTAGAACTACCTACAACACGACTCGATACGATATCAATACCAACTAGCAACATGGGTCTGCCGTCATTTTTAAGGTGCGTATATTCAGTTTTAGGCGCACCATATTTTTGACTTGGTATGACCTTCGCGTGTATTACACATATAATGGGTTGTTTTGCACTTGTCAGCACGGGCAGCAAGAACAACAAACTGCCGATGATTCTTAAACCTAAAGTGCTCATGATGAGTCTCCAATCCCACCTGTGTAATTTTTAATCCCAAATCGATTAAACGAAGCGAATTGGAGTAAATTCAGGTTCATGTGTGTGATGATCGTCATCACATTCTTCACCGTCTTTTTTGCTGCCTCGGTCAATATATCCTGTGCGCTGTTCTTCTGGTAAGTTTTTATATTCCCATGCTAAAACCGCTTGCATACACGTTTCACGTTGTTCTTGGGTTAAGGCAATACCATTGGGCCATTTGCCAATCTCTACTGCTGTTTTGAGTCGGGCAACAATATCTGCATCTAATACCGACAACATTTGTTCAACATTCATTTCATTCTTCCTGCTGCGTTAACGCTTCAAAATCTTGGTTCCATCCTAACTTAGTTCGGCACGACATATAAAAGTCATAACCTGGTGGATGCAGTAAATTTAATTTAAACGGATGCTTACGAATATGTAAGGCATCACCTGGATTGAGTGCCACGCTATTTTGACCATCGGCACTCACCATTGGCATCACGCGGTTTTCTTGGACTCGAATTTTTATTTCACTTTGATCGCCCACAATAATTGGACGTGAAGATAAGGTATGTGGGTGCATTGGCACTAAGGCAATTGCATCCATACTTGGATGTAAAATTGGCCCACCACCCGACAACGCATAAGCCGTTGAACCTGTTGGTGTTGATACAATTAAACCATCACTATGCTGACGATAAACAAATTGACCATCAATCATTAACTCAAAGTCAATCATGTGTACCGAACGGCCCGAATGCAGCACAATGTCATTTAAAGCAATCGCCTGATACAGCACATCAGCGCCAGAACGCACTTCCATCTCTAACAAAAAGCGTTTATCTAATTCAAAATCACCTTTTAAAACTTGGTCGAGTTTACTTAACACCATGCTTGGCTTAATGTCGGTTAAAAATCCTAAACGTCCACGGTTTACTCCAACCACAGGGATGTTGTACTTTACTAATGCACGTGCAGCATGCAGTAATGAGCCATCGCCACCAACCACGACCACTAAGTCTGCCACCTCACCCATTAAGTGTCGCCCTACAATTTGGCAATCCTGATACGGTACCAATTTTGCAGTTTCAACATCAAAAATAGGATGCAAACCTAAAACTAGCAAGTGGTCGTAAATCAAACATAGTGTGTCGACCACAGAGGACTTATCTGGTCGCCCGATTAATCCAATGTTGCGAAATGACTTGTGTGAGATTTTCACCTATTGAAGCGCTCCATTCCGATTCAGACCTATCATAGCACGTTGTCAAAATGTTTTTTCACGTCCGCAAAGCGTTTGATTGATCTATAGTTTTGTACAGATTCTTGTATTGGGATACGAATAATCATTGCAAATTTTTTAAAAGCTTCGCATGATTACACTGTTTATCTCGGATAGCTTATCACTTTTTATGAAGTCACAACGCGGCCTTAGCATTTTTGCACTTATTTTTTGCCTCTTGGTGATTGGCGGTTTTCTTGCGCTGAGCTTTTACCTTGTAGGTTTGGACAATACCATTCGAACGAAATTTGAAGGTCAACGTTGGGACATTCCAGCAAAAGTTTATGCACGTCCACTCGAAATTTATAATCAAGCACCGATCAGTGAAGCTGACTTTTTAGAAGAGTTGAGCATTTTGGGTTATAAACGTGCCGAAAATTATGCTCGCCCGGGAACATTCTTACTCAATGGCAATACCATTTATATACATACCCGTGGTTTTGACTTTGGTGATAGTAGCGAACCTGAACAAGTCTTAAATATTCAATTTGCACAAGACAGTATTCGTGACGTGCAAACCACAAAGCCTAATAGCAATGGCATGACCCGTTTAGAACCCATGCTTATTGGCGGAATTTACCCGCAGCACAACGAAGACCGCGTGCTGATTAAACTTAAAAATGTACCAAAACCTTTAATTGAAGCTTTAGTTTCAACCGAAGATCGTGATTTTTATCATCATCATGGTATATCAGTACGTGGCACAGCACGTGCCATTATGAGTAATGTTACGGGGGGTAAGCGTCAAGGTGGCTCAACCCTCACGCAGCAATTGGTGAAGAATTTCTTCTTATCACCAGAGCAAACCTATAAGCGTAAAGCGAATGAAGCGTTAATGGCACTTTTGCTTGAAATGCACTACAGCAAAGATGACATATTAGAAGCCTATTTAAACGAAGTTCATTTGGGGCAAAATGGTAATTATTCAATTAATGGGTATGGACTAGCCGCACAATTCTATTTTGGTTTACCGTTACGTGAATTGAACATTGCACAACAAGCCTATTTGGTGGGTTTAGTACAAGGTCCTTCTTTGTATAATCCGTGGCGTAATCCTGAAGGTGCGCTTAATCGCCGTAATACCGTATTACATAATATGCTAGTGATGAACTACATCACTCAAGCACAATATGAAAAAGAAAGTGCTCGCCCTCTTGGCGTGGTCGAAAAACCTGCCTTAGGTCCTTCACGCTTCCCCGATTTTATGGATATTGTACGTCGTCAATTACGCAGCCAATATCAAGAATCTGACTTGACCAATCAGGGTTTACGTATTTTTACAACCTTAGACCCAGTTGCTCAAACCAAAGCACAAAATTCATTAAAACAAACAGTTGAAGAATTAAGTCGCAAAAACCCACGTGTTTTAAGCAATTTGCAAGGTGCCGTTTTGGTACAACGCCCTGATAACGGCGAATTGGTTGCAGCAATTGGCTCAACTCAAAGTTTTACAGGCTTTAACCGTACTTTAGATGCCAAACGCCAAGTCGGCTCACTGCTCAAGCCTGCCATTTATGCAAGCGCAATTGATTCAGGACGTTATAACTGGGCAACTTTAGTACCCGATACAGAAATTAGCATTCCAAGTAATGGTAAAAATTGGACACCGAAAAACTATAGTGGCGGCGGTCATGGCATGGTACCAATGGTACAAGCGCTTGAACATTCTTATAACCTTGCTGCCGTTCATTTAGGTCAAGAATTTGGCGTTGCAAACTTTAGCAATGAACTACGCAAGTTTGGTGTGACAAGCCCAATCCCTGCTTATCCTTCTATTTTCCTTGGTGCAATTAATATGTCACCAATGGAAGTACTGGGTATTTATAACAACTTTGCAACAGGTGGCTTTAAGTATCCAACCAAAGCCATTCGCTCTGTGGTCGATCAAAATGGAAAAATTTTAGATCGTTACAGCTTAGATGTACAACAAACCATCAACCCTGCAAGTGCCTATATTTTAACTTACGGCATGCAACAGGTAATGAACTCAGGTACAGGACAAGCGGCATATCGTAGCTTACCATCTAGCTTAAAACTTGCAGGTAAGTCGGGCACTACCAACGATGCGCGCGATTCATGGTTTGCAGGTTTCTCGGGCAGCTATTTAACCGTGGTTTGGTTAGGCCGTGATGACAACAAAATTACAGGATTAACTGGTTCATCAGGTGCTTTACCTGTCTGGATTAATGTAATGAAGCAATTACATCAAAGCCCTGTCAACATCAAGCAACCGAATGATGTTCAATGGCAATGGATTGACTCTGCGACAGGTAACTTATCAGCACAGGGCTGTGTAGGTGCGATGTATATTCCATTATTGGCTTCGCGTGTTCCAAATAAATCAACCGCTTGTGCTTTACCAGGCTATCAAATTGCACCAGATTCAGATGCTTCTGCACCAACAACATCGCAACCCGATGGAATTGAAAATTTGATTCATGAGAGTGATGCAGATAATGCTGCGCCAACTCGTGTGATTTCAAGCGGCAGCTATGAACCAAACTAAGTATAACAGGAGCAAAATGATGCGTTTAAAATTTGTTTTTGGCCTTACAGCAACAACATTGTTGGTAGGATGTACAGGCTTACCAACCCAGCCTATACATCAAAGTAAAACCCAAACAAGCGCACCATCTGTTTCTGAACCTAAAACCAATGCCAATGGCGTGACCATCACGCCTTATCATCCAGGTGAAATTAAGCGTACGCCCGTTTCACCCACTGTCATTGTGCCCAAACAAGCACCACAGCCTTCTGCAAATGATGGCTCTAACTTACCTGCTTTTAAAAGCACCATGGCACAAGCACAAGCTGCACTTAAACAACAGCAATATACACAAGCTGAGCGTCTAGCAACCCAAGCACAGCGTATTGCACCACAAGCTGCACAAAGTTATGTAGTACTTGCCCAAAGTGCGCTAGCACAAAAACAGGTTTCACAAGCCAAAGCTTTGGTATTACGTGGACTAAGTCTTGCCTCAGATGATGCAACCACCAATCAATTACTACAAATTCAAAAACTGGCCAACCAAGGGCAAAAATAAATTTGCCCTAAATGTTAAAATTGTGAAATTCCCGCAATTCCATAAAATCCGTATTGCTGCGCCTGTACGAATTGGTCAGGTTTCATACCGCCCAAAGCAAAGGCAGGCACATCAATTTGACCTATCCATTGCCCTGCCTGTTCCCAGCCTAAAGGTGTTGTATTGGGGTGGCTTAATGTTGTTAAAATAGGACTTAACAAAACCGCTTCACAGCCTACATTTTGTGCATGTTGTAGACTTTCTAAGTCATGACAGGCTGCGAAATAACGCTGACCTTCTTCTAAATCACCCTTGTTTTTTTGCATTAGCTGCGACTGTTTTAAATGTAGTCCTGCCAACTTTAATGCTGGTTGATTCAGGGCATGCCAATGCTGTTCATTTAAAATGAGCAATGCCTGTTGCTGAATTGATAAATTTACAACGGCTTGAATTTCGGCTTGCGTCCACTGTTCTGGACGGAAATAAACCAAATGATCGGCTTGATTCTGGCATTGGGCCAAGTCTGTTGTGATCTTCAATTGAGTTGGGAAATTTAAACGTGCCACAATGTCTGCATTGGCTTTAGGAAAATTTAAATATTGTAATTCATGGCGTGTATACCAGTTCCACGGCTGCCTGACCTGCAATAACTGTTCAGATGCCAAATTCGCAAAAAATAAATGTAAGCGCACTGAAACATCCGCATATTCATGTTCAATTTCATCAAAAGTATGCCAATTGGCAATATCAACACCGACTTCTTCTAAAATTTCTCGGCGACATGCTTGTACTGGTGACTCACCTTGCTCAACTTTTCCACCTGGAAATTCGTGCTTATTACCTTGATGTTGTTTAGCTTCACGCCACCCCACCAAAACACGTGCTTTCGAAAAAATTAAGCCAATCGCTACATCCACTTTTGCTTTCAAATGCCAAGCCCTCTTATACCAATTTAAGCTTAGTGTACGTGTTACAAAGTTTTTTATAAATTGCCAAAATTAAGATTGACAGGTTTATTCGATAATGATTATCATTTATTTACTCAAACACACCACGGAATATCCTAAAATGAACGCACCTTTTAACTTTTTTACCCGTAATACAGAAGCAACTCAATCTTTGCCCATGCTCCATTCAAACAATCTATTCGCACTAGGTCGTGAAATTCGTATTATGCACGCAGGCGAAGAATATCGCTTACGCTTAACCCGCAACAACCGCCTAATTCTAACCAAATAATTCCACACACTTTGTGGTGTTGAAAATAACAAAAACTTCATTAAAACAATAAAAATAAAAAGCAGCGAAATCGCTGCTTTTGTTATTTAAAAGTTCAATCGCTTATAGCAATGGTACAACACGCAGTACTTCTTCAAGTGAGGTTAAACCTGCCATAATTTGACGTGCACCTGCAATCCGCAGTGGTTCTACGCCTTCCATTTTGGCCTGTTGACGCAGTTGTGCTAAAGGTGCGTTATCACTCACCAACTGCTTAATTTCAAGACTTAATGGCATAAATTCATACAAACCCACCCGCCCTTTATAGCCCGTAAAACGACACGCTTCACAGCCAACAGCCACACAGGTTTGCTGTGGCATCACCACACTATAACCAGTGGTCAAGCATTTCCATTGATACTCGTCCGTTGGTGCTAGTTGTTTACATTCAGAGCACAGTCTACGTACCAAACGCTGTGCTAAAACGCCAAGCAATGTTGCGGCAGATAAAAATGGCTGTACGCCTAAATCGTGTAAACGCGTTAAACTCGATGGCGCATCATTCGTATGCAACGTAGATAAAACCAAATGCCCAGTCAATGCAGCTTGAATTGCCATATCAGCAGTATCCCGATCTCGAATCTCACCAACCATGACAATATCAGGGTCTTGTCGCATTAAGGCACGAATACCATCAGCAAAGGTTAAATCAATATTATGATTCACCTGCATTTGGTTAAAACTTGGCTCAATCATTTCAATTGGATCTTCAATGGTACAGACGTTAACTTGTTCCGTTGCCAACTGTTTTAATGACGAATACAAGGTAGTCGTTTTACCCGAACCTGTTGGGCCTGTGACCAAAATAATACCATGACTATTTTGGGTAATTTCTTGCCATTTTTGCAATAAACTACCGTCAAAACCCAACTGTGCAAAACTACGTACCAACACCTCAGGATCAAAAATACGCAGTACCATTTTTTCACCAAAAGCGGTGGGCATGGTTGCTAAACGTAATTCTGTTTCAGTGCCTTTTGGCGTTCTGGTTTTAATACGTCCATCTTGCGGTTTACGTTTTTCAGCCACATTCATACGGCCTAAAATTTTAATCCGCGCAATTACAGCATTAAGGGTATTGGTTGGCATATTGTAAATGGTGTGTAATACGCCATCGATACGAAAGCGAATTTTGCTTTTTTCACGGCGTGGTTCTAAATGAATATCACTTGCGCCTTGCTCAAAAGCAAACTGAAACACCCAGTCAACCAACTTTACAATGTGCTGATCGTTCGCATCGGGGTTTTGTAAATCCCCTAGTTGCAATAATGCTTCAACATTTTGATTTTCACCTGAAAAATCATTTTTAGATGAATGCACCGCACGACTTACCTGATAATATTCAACCAAATAGCGTTGAAATTGCTCAGGATTAATCAACACCCGTTTAATTTTTTTCGGTTTAACCCGATGCTCTAAATTGGGTAGCCAATCCTTCATAAACGGCTGATCTGTACCAATCACAACCTCGGTGTCACTGACTGCAACCGCTAAAATATGGTTATGTGATGCAAAATCCTGCGGCATAATTGCAGTTAAAGAAGGTACATCTGCCTTTAACGGATCAATCCTAAAAAAAGGAATTCCAGATTTTTGTGCGAGCCATTCACATAAGACTCTTAAATTTAAAGCTTCGGCTTGATGCAAATCTTTTAAATTAAATTGTGCAATCCATTGCAGCGGATGCCATGTCAATTGCGCACGAGTCCGCTGTGTTGTAAGCACCAATGCACGATCTCGCTCAGAGATTTTCCCATCTTCAAGCAATTGATCGACACACCAAGTCAAATCGAGCATAAAAGAGAATTGATCTAATCGATGCACTGTGCTCATATCCTTTTCCTTAACAGATCCATCATAAAAACTAAGCAGCCAATATAGTGCCCTTAGATGACAATATAGCGTAATATAGATTATCTACCTTAAAAATATCTTTAGTTAAAGGTACGCATAAAACCAAATACTTCTTAGCCGAGTTGTATTTCTGTAATAACAACAGCCTCCTGTTGTACCAAAAACCGAATATTAAAGATAGCAAAAGTCAATCCATAGATCCGTTCAGCGTCATGTTGATAGGCGGGACGTGGATCTAAAGCCAATACTTGCTCTAATTCAACCAAGGTTTGCAGTGAAAGTGTACCTTGTTCTAAATAATGCTGTTGCTGTAATAACGCTTCTGCCTGCCATCGTACAGGCTTTAGAGTTGGTGCTTGCATAGCATAGCCACTGTTTGCAGTTAAAACTGCATCAGAATAGGCAATATAGGGTTTAATATCGACAATTGGCGTTGCATCCAGTAAATCACTGCCTTGCACATACACCCGCAAGCGCCCTTGTTCCCGCACAATCCGTTTTAATTGCACCACCGACAAACCAATGGGTGCAGGACGATACATACTACGAGTTGCAAACACGCCAATTTTTTCATTACCACCTAAACGTGGTGGGCGCACTTGGGCCCGAAAACTGGTTTTGTCTTGGGCTTTATTTTGGTGAAACTGCCATAACAACCAAATATGACTAAATTCAGTTAAGCCTTCAAAAGCCTGTTCAGTGTCATAAGGTGCATACATTTCAATATAGCTTTCAACATCAACCAAATTAGGCTGACGTGGAATACCAAACTTTTCTTTGTAGGGAGAACACATCACTCCAACAATTGGAATGGTTATCGATTCTTTCATCATTATTTCTGATAAAGACAATTAAATATATTCAGTTTATCGGGTATCATTTTAGATTAAAATACCTATCAATTTATTATTCGTACTTGAGATTGCTCGAATGGCTGCTTTTAACGTTGAACGCATTACAGACGTTCACCATTGGAATGACACTTTATTTAGTTTTAAAACTACACGTGACCAAAGTTTACGTTTCAAAAATGGTCAATTCGTGATGATTGGTTTAGAAGTCAATGGCAAGCCATTAATGCGTGCTTACTCTATTGCCAGTGCGAATTATGAAGAAGAACTCGAATTTTTCTCAATTAAAGTGCAAGATGGCCCTTTAACGTCAATTTTGCAAAAAGTCCAAGTCGGTGATGAAATCTTAATTTCAAAAAAACCAACAGGCACTTTAGTTTTAGATGACCTCCTTCCGGGTAAAAATTTATATTTATTGTCATCAGGTACAGGCCTTGCACCGTTCTTATCTGTGATTCGTGACCCAGAAACTTACGAACGCTATGAAAAAGTGATTGTGGTACACGGTACACGTTTTGTTAGTGAATTGGCGTATCAAGATTTAATTTTAAATGAATTGCCAAATCATGAATTCTTTGAAGAACTGGGCATTAAAGAAAAATTAGTGTATTACCCAACAGTTACCCGTGAAGAATTCCACACCCAAGGTCGTGTTACTACCGCAATTGAAACAGGCGCAATTTTTGACAAAATTGGTTTGCCTCGTTTTAACCCTGAAACAGACCGTGCAATGCTCTGCGGTAGCCCATCGTTCTTAAAAGATGTGGCAGCATTACTTGACCAACATGGTTTAAAAGAATCGCCACGTATGGGTGAAATGGGCGATTACGTGATTGAACGTGCCTTTGTCGAAAAATAAGCTGTAATATGGTAAAAAGCCAACACTGTCGTTGGCTTTTTGCTTTTTTAGCCGTCTACTTTTTCAAAATTCCGCCTTGCTGCGGCATTTATGTTAACATCGCACCCTGACAAGCTTCTGTCATTTCACCTTCTTTTTCGTTGTAGTTAGTAGCCAAATGAGTTCAACCTTTTCTCTCATCCAGCAAATTGATGCACAATTGCCCCAAACCCAATGTGGTTTATGTGGACATCGAGACGGATGCTTGCCGTATGCCCAATCGATTACACAAGGCGAAGCCGCCAACAAATGCGTGCCAGGCGGGCAACCTGTGGCAGATGCTTTGGCTGAAATTTTACAACGACCAAAATTGATTGCTGAAGCTAGTGCTTGGCCTATTCAAACCGATGGCCGCCCACAGCGTATGAAAGCTGTTATTCGTGAAGATGAATGTATTGGCTGCACCAAATGCATTAGCGCTTGCCCTGTCGATGCGATTATTGGCAGTGGTAAAGTGATGCATACAATTTTAACCGACCTGTGCACAGGTTGTGAACTCTGTATTCCGCCTTGCCCTGTCGACTGTATTGACTTAATTGCCGACCCACAGCCCTTGCCAACACCAGTACAGCAGCAAGCTGAACAAAACGATTTACGCTACCGTTATTATGCACATATTCAACGTGAAGAGCAGCGTAGCATAGTACGCAAAGGCCCTATTGTACGTGCCGAAATTGACAGTGAATTGTTTGCCGAATTCTCACAGTTTTTAACTGCTGTGCCCACTATTCAATTGGCAGAAAAAAATACGGCTGCTCCTGCTACACAAGATGCCAAAACAACCATTCAACTTGCCAAATTACGCACCCAAATCAAAAAACTCGAAAAACAATTATCCGTACGAGACGACATGGTGAAGCGTCAACAATTTGAACAACTGCAAATTGAACTCTCAAAACTCATGGAGGGTGCATGAGCAGTAAAAATATGACTAAAAAGCAGATTCAAACCTTTTTTGAACGCTTACGCGAACAGCGCCCACATCCTGAAACTGAACTAAATTATTCCAATCCATTTGAACTATTAATTGCAGTGATGCTTTCAGCACAGGCCACCGATGTCAGCGTAAATAAAGCCACTGACAAGCTATTTCCTGTTGCCAACACGCCTGAAAAAATCTTTCATTTGGGCGTAGATAATTTAAAAAGTTATATTAAAACCATCGGCTTATACAACTCTAAAGCCGAAAATGTGATTAAAACCTGTCAAATTTTACTCGAACAGCATCACAGTCAAGTTCCAAACAACCGTAAAGATTTAGAAGCTCTACCTGGTGTAGGGCGAAAAACGGCCAATGTCGTACTTAATACTGCCTTTGGCCAACCGACCATGGCGGTAGATACCCACATTTTTAGATTAGGCAACCGCACGGGTTTAGCCATAGGAAAAAATGTATTAGAAGTCGAACATCGCCTCATTAAAGTAATTCCAAAAGAATTTATTCTAGACTCACACCATTGGCTCATTTTGCATGGGCGTTATTGCTGTATCGCGCGAAAACCCAAATGTGGCGAGTGCATTGTGTCTGACGTATGCAATTGGCCTGAACGCTTTGAGTTTGGTGCAATTAAATAAATCTATTGATCTTGATGCTGCTTTAATTTTGGATGTAACTCGCGTTGTTGCGGTTTTTTCGGCAACGCCGCATTTTGTTTTTGTACATCATTTAACATCCGCTTACTTTGGCGAAGCAGTGCCAATAATAAAATAAAGCTAACGACCACCAATGCAATTAATGCAACTTTTAACATTTCGTTCATCCATATAAAAAAGAGCCCTAAATAGGCTTAGGACTCTTTTATGTTAAATTTTAAACCAAAAAATTATTTTGCTTGGTCTAAAATTTTAAACAAGTCAACTTGAACGTCATCAATTGGACGTAAGCCATTTAACTTGTCATAGCTTGGTGCATTTTCGCCAGAAGCAGCACGACCTTGGTAAAAACCAACCAATTGCTCAGTTTCGTTATGATACGACACTAAACGCTTACGAATGGTTTCTTCTTGGTCATCAGGACGTTGCACTAGATCTTCGCCTGTTACATCGTCTTTACCTTCCACTTTAGGTGGGTTATAAACGGTGTGATAGACACGACCCGATGCAGGGTGCTGACGACGACCTGAAAGACGTTGTACAATTTCAGCATCAGCAACATCAATTTCGATCACGTGATCGATGTCGATACCTTCTTTTTCCAAAGCTTCAGCTTGTGGAATGGTACGAGGGAAACCATCGAAAATACAGCCATTCACACAATCAGGCTGTGCAATACGCTCTTTCACTAGGCCGATGATTAAATCATCTGACACTAAACCGCCAGCATCCATGACACTTTTGGCTTTTAAGCCTAATTCAGTACCTTCACGAATTGCAGCACGGAGCATATCACCGGTTGAAATTTGTGGGATATCATAGCGCTTACAGATCAACTGAGCTTGAGTACCTTTACCTGCTCCAGGTGGTCCGAGTAAGATAATGCGCATTTAATAAATCCTCATCTATAAAAAAACAGTCTTAACTTTATATTAGCGTTCAAAGTTAAGCCTTATAAAAAAGCAACAAACAAATGTATTGTACCCGCAATAAAGCCTGTGACTCCACCCAATAAAATCAAAATCCATTCATCCTCTTTAAATGCGGGACGTAATAAGTTCTGAAACTCATCTGGGGTTAATTCGCGGATACGGTCACGAAACATCTGAAATATTTTTCGCGCACGGCTAGCATTAAATGCAGGGTCGCATACGGGAACCATCGTAATTTCAATTGAACGGTCAATCAAGTCTGTTTTTAACTGTGCATACGCTTTTGGCCCCAAAGACAACTGTAAAGTTGTACGAACCAATGGCGTATCCATAATTTGATTGACGTGTTGTTTAACAATACGACGAGTTTTGTCTTTATGAAGACCATACATCATTTCGGTCATAATGGTTTTAACCGTAATTAACTCTTCAGTCACTACTTTGGCAAACACATCGGATACTTCTTCTTGGCGCTTCATAAATGCCCCTTGAATATTATACGTGCCTATGCACGGAATAACAGGGACAATCCACGGAAATTGATGATTTTTGGTGCGTCGGAAAAATTGTGGATATCGCACATAGTGCGGATAGATCGGATTAAACACCATCCAAATGGCAATCCAGTTGGTGAGTAAGCCCCAAATAGACGCCCAAAATGGCACGGTCCAATGCCACGGGACTAAAAACCAAATGATCATTTGGAACAAACCAAAGAAACAACCAATCAGCGCACTAATATGCCAAATAAAGTTAATTTCTTTTTTGCCTACTTTTAAAAACATCCGTACCATTAAACGGCGGTCGCCTTCCATTTGGCTCACCACCATTTCACGCATATCGACCAACGACTCCACATTGGTCGATAATTCAGTCACCAAATGTTCTAGCACACTTGGCAGCTGTTTATGTCCTTGGTCGTATATACGGCGGCGAATTGAATAGGGTAAATTTTCCCAAAGCACCGCATTACGTTCAAGCATGACCTCATCAATTAAGTTTTCAAGGTCTTGATTAATTTGTTCGCCAATAATGCCTGCCATTTCTTCAGGATTCATGGCCTCTAAAAATTCGCTGAGGGAACCAATTTTTTTAAGGGTATTATCGGTAATAATGCCCGAAATTCGCCCTGCCTTGCGTGGCACAATGCCTTGCCAACCTAAGGGCACATTTCCAACATGAACACCCCAAAATTGAATGGGGAAAAATACCATTTTGAGCGCCATCCATACATGCGCCCAAGTCACAAATGCCGTCACAGGAAGAATACTAATCACCGCCCAATGATCGGGCCGATTTAGAAAAACTTGCCACAAGTGACTAATATATTCCAGCATGAAGCACTCTCAAGTTTGGGGTTTTATGTGATGGATTGTGCTATTTTGAACCAATACAATGTCTTAAAGTATACCAAATTTGTATTTTATCGGGGTATTTATTGGCAAAAATGCTCATAAAATGCCAAATATTTGCAGCTTTTATTTAAAGCAATTTACAACTCCTGTAAATTGCTTCACTCCAACGACTTTAAAACAAAGATAGATGTCTAAACAAATCCATTTTTATACCGATGAGTCGACTCTTTTCATCTCTGGGCTTCATTTTTGCGTGCCCATTTCTCCAAAACAACAAGTTTTACCCAGAATGTATAAAAATGTGCTTCATTCATTTGCCGCTTGAGTTAAAATAGTCCGCTTTTCAAGCCCAACAATAGATTGATGAACTGACTATGAAGCAACATTTCCCCTTAAAGAATGTTCAGCAAGAAAAGCGTCTCTTTCGTAGTCGTATCTTCATTGCAATTGGGCTTGTCGTGCTCTGTTTTAGTGCTTTAATTGCACGCTATGTCTATTTACAGATTTTTCATTTTAATGAATTTGCCACAGCATCAGACAATAACAGAATTCGCTTACAACCGCTTGCCCCTGCACGCGGCTATATTTATGATCGGAACGGCGTTTTACTTGCAGATAATTATCCCGTTTTTACTGCTACCTTAAGCAAAGCCGATGTCGATGATATCGACAATACAGTTAAGGCACTGATGCCGATTCTTGGTTTAAACCAAGAAGATGTTGACCGATTTAATAGCCGAATTAAAACTGCAAAAAAAACTGAACGGGTGACGTTAAAACTCAATTTAAATGAAACCGAAATTGCTAAATTTAGCGAAGTAAAGTACAAATTCCCAGGGGTAAAAATTGAAACGCAAATGACGCGTTATTATCCTTACGGCGAATTATTTGCCCATGTCATTGGTTATGTTGGGCGTATCAATGACAAAGAACTAAAAAGTATTAATAAAGATGTTTACGCAGGCACGAACCTCATTGGTAAAATTGGGGTTGAAAAATATTATGAAGATTTATTGCATGGTACACCGGGGAATGAGTCGGTTGAAGCCGATGCGCATGGTAACGTTCTGCGTTATTTAGGTCGTAAAGACCCTGTACGTGGTAACGATCTCTATTTATCTTTAGATTATGGCTTGCAAACTGTTGCATCTGAACAACTTGCGGGTCGTCGTGGTGCAATTGTCGCAATGGACCCTCGCACAGGTGAAATTTTAGCGATGGTCTCAAGCCCAAGTTTTAATCCTAACCTGTTTGTTTCAGGAATTAGCAGTAAAGATTATACTGCTTTGCGTGACAATTTAGACCAGCCCTTATATAACCGTGCCTTGCAAGGGGTTTATCCTCCTGGCTCGACTATTAAACCCGTTGAAGGCTTAGGTGGAATTAACTATAACGTCATCAACTGGGGAACTAAAATTGTTGACCCTGGTTACTTCCACCTCCCTGGCGACTCGCATAAATTCCGTGACTGGAAAAAAGGCGGACATGGCATTGTAGATTTAAATAAAGCCATTCAAGAATCATGCGATACTTATTTTTATACATTGGCCAGTCAAATGGGTATTGAACACATGAATGACTGGATGCGTCAGTTTGGCTTTGGCGCAAAGACAGGAATTGATTTACCAAATGAAAACTCAGGTCTTTACCCAAGCCCTGAATGGAAAATGCGTACGCGTAAAGCAAAATGGCTACGTGGTGAGACCATTTCCGTGAGTATTGGACAAGGTGCATTTACTGCAACGCCAATTCAATTGGCAATGGCAACCTCTATCGTTTCAAATCAGGGAAATCACCTCATACCGCATGTGCTTAGCAGCTCGAAAGGTTCAAAACCATTCCCAATTCGTAATGCTCCTGATGGTAAAGTTGTGTTTAATGGCACTGAAGATGATTGGCTCAAAATGCGTGAAGCAATGGTGAATGTAATCAACTCGGGTACAGGGCGTGGTATTCGTACCAGTGCCTACCAAATTGCGGGTAAGACAGGAACGGCACAGGTCAAAAGTATTGCGCAAGGTAAAAAATATAATGAGTCGATTTTAACCGAACGTCAGCTTGACCATGGTTTATTTGTGGGTTTTGCCCCTGCTGATAATCCACAAATTGCAATTGCGGTAATTTTAGAAAATGGACGACATGGCGGTGCAGCAGCACAATTGGCACGCCCTGTATTTGATTATTGGATGGTACAACGTAAAAATAATCCGATTCGCCCCACCTTACACCAAGTTACAGGTAGCTTAATGACTGCTGGTATTCAACCCGGTCAATTACCAAGTGGCGACAATATTTTACAAGCTGATCCAAATGCCGTGCCAAATAAAGATAAAAACAAACCAAAGGCTAAACCACCACATGCAACAGCACCAAGTGCTCCACAAGCTGAAATTACGGAATAAATGCAATGAAAAATCAATTACGTATTATTGGTGGTGAGTGGAAAAGACGGGTTCTACCCTTTGCCAATATAGAGGGATTACGCCCAACACCAGACCGTGTGCGTGAAACTTTGTTTAATTGGCTAATGTGGGACATTCAAAATGCAATGGTTTTGGATATTTGCACAGGTTCGGGCGCGTTAGGATTTGAAGCATTGTCACGCGGCGCACGTGAATTGGTGATGATTGAACCTGACCCAACACAGGCTAAATTTTTACAGCAAAATCTCAAACTACTGAATATTGCAAATTGTAAATTGTACATCAGTATTGCTGAAAAAGTTTTACCACGCTTGAATCAACAGTTTGATGTAGTCTTTTTAGACCCACCCTATGCTTTAAACTTATGGCATGAACTTGCTGTTCTTGCAGACCCACACATTAAAGCCGCGGGCTTTATTTATGTAGAAGCAGACCGCGATTTACAGCAATTACAACTTCCTGCAACTTGGCAACTGATGAAACAAACCAAAGCAGGCATTGTTCACGCAGGTTTATTTCAAAAACAGGCATTATAAAATTTCCGTGAGATCGTCTAATTCATCGGGGCGATTCTCACGGCGTAACGCATCTGGCAATTGTTCGCGGCGTGTTTGCATGGGCTCATGTTCTCGTCCATCATCATCGTGATAACCATTATCGACCAATATTGGCGTAACTAAACGTGAAGGCAATCGTGTATGGTGTGCATGAACTTGCGGCACAATGCAACCATTCAACGAAACCAAGCACAATAAATATGCCCAAAAGTATTTCATCGCACCGCTCTTAAAATAATGTGCGACTATTTTTAAACTTAAATCATGAAGAATCATGCAAGATTAGGTAACGAATCACGCTCAATCTTGCATGCTTTTTTTTAAATATACTGAAGGCTATACCAACAACACCAAATTCGAATGTCTTTAAATAAAGCGACCAAATAGAATTATGCCAACCCGATAAAGCCAACTAAAGCGACTAAGGCAGCCACAATTTTACGCCCTTGCTGTGGTAAAAAGCGTTGTAATAACGCACCAAGCCCTAAGCCTGCGGCATAAAGAATTGCCATTGCGCTCACCATACCTAACATGAGTGCCGCCCAGTGCCCATGCCCACTCAGCTCTGTACCATGTGCCATACCATGAAACACGGCCAACGAAACTGTTGCCATGGGTAGTAAACTTTCTTGTTTGCGCCACAAGGTATAAGCTAAAAATAAGAGCGATGCCACAATGCCATATTCCGCAGCACTACTTGCAAGCCAATTTTGCGTACCAACGATAAAACCTAACATTAATGAAAATGCCAATCCAAGCAAACCGGTAAGTTGCCAACGTTGCTTAGCGTTATACAACAAAACACCCAAACCCACTGCCATCGACATATGGTCTAAACCAGTGAATGGATGAAAGAAGCCACTTAAAAATCCAAGTTCAGGAAACTCATGTCCAGGATGTGCCATTGCCACAGCAGGTAGACCTGCCAATAGCGCAATAAAAACTTTATTTATTTTTTGCATTGTCATCTCCTGCAAGCTTAGGCTTTAAATAGGCCTTGTTTTTCAATAAATTCGATAATTTGTGCCAAACCATCTTCAGTTTTCATATTTGAAAATAAAAATGGTTTCTCACCACGCATACGCTTAGCATCTTGATCCATGACATCTAAATTTGCCCCGACCATTGGTGCAAGGTCGGTTTTATTAATAATGAGTAAATCGGATTTGGTAATACCCGGCCCGCCTTTACGTGGGATTTTTTCGCCACCTCCCACATCAATCACATAAAGTGTTAAGTCTGATAATTCAGGGCTAAAAGTTGCAGCCAAATTATCACCACCACTTTCAATGATAATCAGCTCTAAACCCTCAAATTTTTCACATAAATCATCAATTGCAGCCAAGTTAATGGAGGCATCTTCACGAATGGCTGTGTGTGGACACCCACCCGTTTCAACTCCAACAATGCGCTCAGGTGACATCGCTTCATTACGGGTCAAAAAGTTTGAATCTTCCTTGGTATAAATGTCATTGGTGACCACCGCCATATTGTATTTATCGCGCAGCGCACGACATAAATTTAAGGTTAACGCAGTTTTACCTGAACCGACTGGGCCACCAATTCCAACACGTAATGGGCTACGTTCTATCATGCTTCATTCCTTTTAATTGAGTGTTATTCACTACATTACGATGGGTTTTTTAAATACGATTAAGATCGGAATAATCTTGAATATTGCATTTCATGTTGCATACTGAGCATGGCATAGCGAGGTAAAGCACTACTGAGTTGATCGTCCTCTAACGCCAAAGCTTGCTCTACAGCTGTGGGCACTAAACCATGTAAATGCCACAAAATGCGTTGTCCCGCCATTTGCCCTAAAGGCACTGTTTTTACAGCGGCCAACACTTGGTTTTCAAGCACACTGAAGCTATATGCGGTGAGTACATCGGCTGCGTTCAAGTTTAGTCGTCCGCACAGTTCTGCATATACAGGTACAAAACCAAATTGTTTTTTAACCAATACGGGCATTTTCAACACATCTTTAATCCAAGCATTCAAAGAAAATGCCAATTGCTGCGACTCTGCCAATAATTCCTTACTTTCACGACTGGCTTTATATAAGGTTGCCCAATGTAAAAACTGTTCATCATCGTCATAAAATTGTATCAAGCGTTTTAACACGGGCAATTCAAAGCGAACCAAGAGCATCTGCAATACTTCTTCAAAGTATTGAATACTGCTTGCTTCATCGTGAACTAAGCCAATTTCAATTGCAGTTTCCACCCCTTGAGAATAGCAATATGCCCCAACAGGTAATGCTGTTGAAGACAAAGTAAGTAGCTTTAACAACTGCGCAGCATTAATGGACATGGTGTAAAGACTTAATTGGGCTTAAACCGTTGCTCTCTGCTTTCGATAAACGCTCATGGCTGTGCGCATGCTGTGCATAAGCACCACTTTCAGGCTCGAAGGCATGTTGTACTTGCGTCACATTTAAACCTAAGCCTTCAACCATTTCTGCTAAAACATGGTCAGGTTCAAAATATAAAGCGGTCGGCGTTAACATTAAGGGAACATGGCGATTCCCCAAGTGATACGCCGCCTTGAGTAATTCAAAATCGGTTTTTGCCGTCACTTGCATTAACTGCTCGGGTTTGGCATCTACACGTAATATGTCACCTTCACGGGTTGCAATAAATGAACCGCTACGCAAAATACCTGTACGTGGCAGGTCTGCACCAATATCTGTACCATTGGCTAAAGTGGCACGAAAACGTGATTTTTGGCGGGTGTCAAAGGTTAACGCGACCGTTTCAAAATGTTGATTCGATGCAATTTCGTCGAGACGTTGGGTGTAGATTTTCATTACATTCTATCCATCAATGTATACATTTAATCAAAACAAAAAGTATCGCTGTGCCATCGGCAATACATCGGCAGGCTCACAAGTCAACAATTCACCATCGGCACGGACTTCATAGGTTTCAGGATGAACGTCCATCACAGGACAATACGAATTATGCTTCATATCTACTTTGCTGATATTTCGGGTATTTTTACACGGGCTAATCATTTTTTTTAATTGCAATTGCTCGGCCACACCCTGCTCAATCGCCACTTTTGACAAGAAAGTCATACAAGTTCGATGTACACCACGGGTATGTGCACCAAACATCGGACGATAATGTACAGGCTGTGGTGTTGGAATTGAGGCATTAATGTCGCCCATTGGTGCAGCTGCAATCATGCCACCTTTAATAATCATGGAGGGTTTAACGCCAAAAAATGCCGGTTTCCACAGCACTAAATCCGCCAACTTCCCTTCTTCAACCGAACCCACTTCATGGCTGATACCGTGGGTAATGGCTGGATTAATGGTGTATTTTGCAATATAGCGTTTCACACGATTGTTATCATGCGTCGTATTATCACCTTGTAATGCGCCACGCTGAACTTTCATTTTATGCGCAGTTTGCCACGTGCGAATAATCACTTCACCGACTCGCCCCATCGCTTGTGAATCGGATGACATCATGGCGATTGCGCCTAAATCTTGTAAAATATCTTCGGCGGCAATGGTTTCACGGCGGATTCGACTTTCGGCAAATGCCACATCTTCTGAAATTGCTGGATCTAAATGGTGACAGACCATCAACATATCCAAATGTTCATCAATGGTATTGACGGTATATGGACGAGTCGGATTGGTCGATGAGGGTAAAACATTGGCTTGACCAATCGCTTTTAGAATATCAGGTGCATGTCCACCGCCCGCCCCTTCAGTATGATAAGTATGAATGGTACGATTTTTAAATGCTGCCAGTGTTTCTTCTAAAAAACCACTTTCGTTAAGCGTATCGGTATGAATGGCGACTTGTACATCAAATTCATCTGCGACGGTCAGGCAGTTATCAATGGCTGCGGGCGTTGAACCCCAATCTTCATGCAGTTTTAAGCCCACCACACCAGCTTTGATTTGTTCACGAATTGGATCGGGTAAACTTAAATTTCCCTTACCGAGCAAGCCAATATTCATCGGTAAATCATCAATGGCTTGTAACATAGTGCCAATATGCCAAGGACCCGGCGTGACGGTCGTTGCCGATGTCCCTGCTGCTGGCCCTGTCCCGCCACCAATCATGGTGGTAACGCCTGACATGAGTGCTGTTTCAACTTGTTGCGGACAAATCCAGTGAATATGCGTGTCGACACCACCTGCGGTTAAAATCTGTCCTTCACCTGCAATGACTTCGGTGGCGGCTCCCAGTGGAATAGTTACATTGGGCTGAATATCAGGATTTCCCGCTTTACCAATTTTCCAAATGCGGCCATTTTTTAAGCCTACATCAGCTTTAACAATCCCCCACCAATCGATGATCAGCGCATTGGTAATCACGGTATCCGCAACATCTTCAGCAAGTAATTGTGATTGCCCCATACCATCGCGAATGACTTTGCCACCACCAAATTTGACTTCTTCGCCATAGGTGGTGAGGTCTTGTTCAACTTCAATAAATAGTTCAGTATCTGCTAAACGAACGCGATCACCCACTGTTGGGCCAAACATTTCTGCGTATGCACGGCGTGACATTTTCATTTGTAATAACCCTTATCTTTTTAGTCTAATCCAATGCGCCCATCACACGACCTGCAAAACCATAGACTTCACGCTTACCTGCCAAAGCCACCAATTCAACTTCACGACTTTGCCCCGGTTCAAAACGTACTGCTGTACCTGCTGCAATGTTTAAACGGAATCCTCTGCTTTGCGCTCGATCAAACTGTAATGCATCATTGGCTTCAAAAAAATGGAAGTGCGAACCAACTTGAATTGGGCGATCACCTGTATTCACCACGCGTATTTTTAAGGTGCTACGTCCAACATTGAGTTCAATATCAGTATTTGGCGTTATAATTTCACCCGGAATCATCGCGTTCTCCTTTTATACAATCGGCTGATGCACCGTGACCAATTTCGAACCATCGGGGAAAGTGGCTTCGACTTGTACTTCTGCAATCATTTCTGCAATGCCATCCATCACATCATCACGGCTCAAAAGCGTCGTACCATAATGCATTAACTCGGCTACGCTCATACCATCACGTGCGCCTTCAAGCAGTGCTGCCGAAATAAAAGCAATCGCTTCTGGATAGTTTAATTTTAAACCACGGGCTTTGCGTCGCTCGGCAATTAGGCCGGCGGTAAAAATTAACATTTTGTCTTTTTCTGTAGGATTCAGTTCCATGCATTTTTCCTAAATCTAGTCTGGTTTTAACTTAAGCAAAATGTATGCTAGAAAACAGCATAATCTATTTATATGTTTTGAAAATAAACGATTTGACTGATATCACGTCCGCCAAATTCGTGGGAATTCCTCATCTAATAGAAACCAATAGCGGCGTAATTTGGCACGAATAGCCGCAAATGCATCGTGACATTGTCGTGCATCATTACCTAAATAACGCGCGCACATCACATCACCTAACAAAGTTAAGGTAACAGAAGCTTTCATCCGCACCATCAACTCACGAATCCATTCAAGCTGTTGTTCTAAAATCACCGAGGAACGAAATTTTTCAGGTGCAACCGCCCACAAGCTTCCCATCACTGCACAATTATTCATCCCTAAACAAGAACTTAACCAACGATCATTACCTGCAAAACTTAGAATATCGGCAACAAGTAAGTTTTGTTCACGCCACAATTTAACTTCACTACGATAATGCCCTTTCGCAAATTGTTCTGCACGCGACTGCCGACCAATCACCAACATGTCCCAACCAATAAAACTAGCCGACTGAGCCAAATGAATATGATTGCTGCTTTCAGCAACTGCACCATTAAAGAGCATGGTTTCTTGTGGCAACCACTCTAAAGTTGCATTGGCATCGACTTTAATTTGAATATGCTGAAACGCTTGTTTGGCATTGGTTTGATACCATTTTCCTGCCCCCGGCGTGGTGACCAATCCATGTGCATTTTCTGCTACATGAATTTGGAAACTTAAATGATCACCACCGGCAATGCCCGCAGGTGGATGCACAATAATGGCGTGACAAACACCAGTTTTTTCAGGCCACAACATTTTTTGCACGCGTATAGGGCCAAAATGTTTTCTATGCTTTAAAATAGTGCGATCATCTTGCGCACAAAAACCCAGTTCTAATTGTGCGAACCACTGGGACGTTGCAGAATGCTGCGGTTTGAGCGAAATATTCATCTTAATAACATCATTCAACATTCTGTTTTGAGTTTTATTAGCGAAAATTACGCCAAGTTTGAATTTTTAAAATTTTAGTGGATTAATTTTCATCATTCTTTTTTATCACAACATAAAAAAGGATGCTATATCAGCATCCTTTTTAACCGCACTAAACCGTAATTTAGAACAAACGGTTTAAACCATTTAATGCCGCAACACGGTAAGCCTCTGCCATGGTTGGGTAGTTAAATGTGGTTTCAATAAAGTACTTCATGCTGTTATTCGGGCTTTGCATAACCGCTTGGCCAATGTGAATAATCTCAGCTGCATTATTACCAAAACAATGAATCCCTAAAATAGCTAAGGTATCGCGGTGGAACAAAATTTTAAGCTCACCTACCGTATCGCCCGTAATTTGCGCACGCGCCAAATGACGGAATGACGATTGTCCAACTTCATACGGAATTTTTTCTTCGGTAAGTTGCTGCTCGGTTTTCCCGAACGATGAAATTTCAGGAATGGTATAAATCCCTGTTGGAATATCGGTCACAGGTTTTACATTTTCCTCACCACTCATGTTGGCGCCCGCACAGCGCCCTTGGTCATAAGCGGCAGACGCTAAAGACGGCCAACCGACAACATCGCCCGCAGCATAAATATTTTCAACTTCGGTTTGGTATTTTTCATTTACCGTTAATTGACCACGGCTATTTGGTTTTAAACCGACATTTTCAAGCCCTAAACCATCGGTATTACCCGAACGGCCGTTACACCATAAAATGGCATCGGCTTTAATTTTCTTACCACTTTGTAAATACAATACCACGTGATCATCAAACGTTTCTAAATGATCAATTTGTTCATTATGACGAATCAAAACACCTTGTTCACGTAAGTGATACGATAAAGCATCTGAAATTTCGGTGTCTAAGTAACTTAGCAATTGTGGTTGGGTATTAATTAAATCAACTTTATGATTCAAACCAATAAAAATCGAAGCATATTCACAACCAATCACCCCTGCACCATAAATAATAATTTTATTGATGCTGTAATCGAGGTCTAAAATTTTATCTGAATCAAATACGCGTGGATGTTTAAAGTCTAAAATTTCAGGTTGATATGGACGACTACCTGTGGCTATCACCAATTCATCAAAAATAATGGTTTCTTTAATGCCTTCAGGGGTAAACACCATCACTGTATTTTTGTCTTGCACATAGGCACGACCATGATATACATCAATATTATTACGGTCATAAAAACGAGTATGGGTCGCCACTTGTTGTTGAATCACGCGATGCGCGTGACTTAACACTTGCTTCATGGTGAATTTTTTCCACTCACCAACTTTTTGAAACATTGGGTCACGTTGGTAACGAATAATACTCGAAACCGTTTGACGCAACGCTTTACTTGGAATAGTCCCCACATGCGCACAGTTGCCACCCAGTTGCTCATGCATTTCGACAATTGCAACTCGCTTACCAGATTTGGCAAGTTTCATGGCTGAACCTTCACCCGCAGGACCTGAGCCAAGCACAACGGCATCATATTTAACAAAATTCCCTCGAATGACTTCTTTCTTGCGTCGCATTCAACACGTCCCTTTCAATTTATTTTGGCGCTATTTTATCGCAAATTTTAGTAAAATATCGGTGATTTTATTGTATTTCCACAACATATATCTTTTATGACACTATTTTTTAGCGAAATGCGTTTTCATCGCTAAAGCATGTGATTTTTCGTTATAATAGTGGACTTAGCACGCAAATCGCTATCGTCAAACAGTGGAAAAGTTGAATATGACAAGTAACCGTAAACCTGAACAGGGGGTCAAACTACGTGGCGCAGAGAAAGTCGCTCGAATTCCTGTAAAAGTGATTCCTACGGTTGAAGTGCCGCGTAAACCCGATTGGATTCGCGTTAAAATGACTGCACCAGAAGAAGTGCAACGCATTAAAACCACGTTACGCGCACAAAAATTACATACCGTATGTGAAGAAGCTGCCTGCCCAAACCTACCTGAATGCTTCGGTGGTGGCACAGCAACCTTTATGATTATGGGCGACATTTGTACCCGTCGTTGTCCATTTTGTGATGTTGCACATGGTCGTCCAAATGCACTCGATGCCGATGAACCTCGCCACATGGCAGAAACCATTTCAAACTTAAATTTGAAATATGCCGTAATTACTTCGGTTGACCGTGACGACCTACTCGATGGTGGCGCACAACATTTTGTCGACTGTATTAAAGAAGCACGCGCTTTAAGTCCAAAAACCTTATTAGAAATTTTAGTGCCTGACTTCCGTGGTCGTATGGATGTCGCACTGCGTATTATGACTGAATGCCCACCCGACGTTTTCAACCACAATATTGAAACCGTACCACGCCTATATAAAGCCATGCGTCCAGGTTCAGACTATCAGCATTCTTTAACCTTACTCAAAATGTTTAAAGAATATTGCCCTGATGTACCAACCAAATGCGGTTTAATGGTAGGTTTAGGTGAAACGGAAGAAGAAGTCATTTCATTGCTAGATGATTTACGCGCGCACGGTGTCGATTATGTGACTATTGGCCAATACTTACAGCCATCGAAACAACACGCACCACTCGACCGTTTTGTGACCCCAGAAGAGTTCGAGCGTTATGCTGAACATGGGCGTAAACTTGGCTTTAGAAATATTTGGTCTGCACCAATGGTGCGTTCAAGCTATTTTGCCGACCGTCAATATTATGGTGAGCCTGTGCCTGCGGTACGCCGTAAAGCTGATCCTGCCAAGAAAATTGCAATTCACGCTGTTGAAGCTTAAATGCTAAAATAAAAAACCTCTCAAGTTGAGAGGTTTTTTATTTCAGATATAACGCTCAACTTATTTAGCAATAAATTTAATGTCGGTTGGGCGACCAATTTGTAGTGCAGTATGTGTTGGTGTCAATGAACCATCTACAGCATTACGCTTAAATGTCGAAACAGTATTACTAAAGACATTCGAGACGAACAAATACGTTCCTGTTTGGTCAAATGCAAATGCACGCGGTTCTGCACCACCACTGTTATACTGCCCTGACAATGTTAATCTTCCTGTCTTAGCATCCACAGCATACACTACAATTTCGTTAGTTTTACCACGGTTACCTACATACAAAAATTTACCATCAGGTGAGAACAACAACCCAGAGGCACTTTTCGTATCTGCATTTGTTTTTGTGGTTAAGTTCTCTTGTTGAAGTAATTGATATTTCCCTGCTTTCTTTGCAAATACCGTTACCTGCGCTGCCATTTCGGTGGTTGCATAGGCATATTGACCATTTTTTGAGAACAATAAATGACGTGGGCCACTGCCCGCAGGAAAACGTAAATTTTGCTCAGGTGTCGCTTTTAATGGTGTCTTTGCATTTGCCTGATAAGCATAAGCTCGAATAACATCACCACCCAAGTCTGCTAAAAAGACACGTTTACCATCTGGTGTAAAAGTTACCGAATGCGCATGTCCACTGGCTTGGCGCTCTGCAATGACTTTACTGCCTTCACCAAATGCAATATTTTGCACAAACTGACCAATCGAACCATCTTGATTTAATGCAAACACCGCAACGCCCGCACCTCGACCACTCACAGAGTAATTCGAAATTAAAAGATACTTTTCATCTGGAGAAACTTCGGCATGTGCAGGTTGCTGTCCTTGACTATCGACACGATTTAATAATTTTAAATTACCATCAGCATCAATTTTGAATGCCGAGACACCACCATTAATTTCACGGCCATCCTCATTGGTGCTATAAAGTGTTTTTTGATCTTTTGATACAGCTAACCACGATGGGCTAATGGTCGAGGTTGAACCCAACGCTACCAATGAACCATCAGCATTTAATCGAACCCGATAAATGCCCTGACTTTCAGTCACACTAGGCACAGCACTTGGACTCTCACTGGTCCATGTACCCACAAAAAATTCTTGTACAGGCACCTGCTCGGCTGCAAAACTGTGTACAGAAAAAAGGGATGATGCAGAGAGAATACTCATTAATGCAAGTTTTTTTAAAGTCATGTATTGTTCCATTCAATAATTGTTGTTCCATTTCATACAAAACAGTCTTTCTGTCGAAATCCTGCTTTGCTCAACGTATTTTTTCCATCTCGAGCAAATGAAAGTGAATAAGCTTTCACATGATGAAGTAACAGCCGATTCCCTATTGACCGCCATCATCATTCATTTACCAAGCTTTTACGCTGCTATTTTGTCGAAATAGCATCTAAATTCCATTTTCACTCACACCATATTACAATAAAACATAAACTCATCTCTCGCATTATTGTTTTCGTAAATGCAGCTATTCATCTCATCATTTGAGTAAAAATAAAGCAAAAACAACATCGGCAATGAAATTCAAACAGCATGATTATTCCATCCAGTCACTTGCATACGCATCTGTAATTTATTTTTTATATAAATCCATCATAAACACCGAGAAAAGTTATCAATGCGATAAAATACTTCTATAATAGATCCCCATTAACGCGAAAGTCTGTTTTAACCCATAAAACTTAAACTTTAGCGACTGCTTTTAAGTCAATTTCTTCTTTGTGATTCGGCTTATCGATCAATATTTGCAATCTTATCTGCTTGCAACACATCAAAATATTTAGGTACTAGCATGGAAATCAAGGTTAATTATCTCGACAACCTTCGACAAGAAGCAAAGTTTGATGACTTTACCGTAATCGCCGATCAACCCATTCGCTATAAAGGCGATGGTTCAGCGCCGGGCCCATTCGACTATTTTTTGGCTTCATCTGCACTGTGCGCCGCTTATTTTGTCAAAGTTTACTGTGCTGCACGCGATATTCCAACCGACAACATTCGTTTATCACAAAACAATATTGTTGACCCAGAAAACCGTTATAAACAGATCTTTAAAATTCAAGTAGAGTTACCTGCCGATATTTCGGACAAGGATCGTCAAGGCATTTTACGTTCAATTGATCGTTGTACGGTCAAAAAAGTGATTCAAACTGGCCCTGAATTTATTATTGAAGAAGTATCTAGCATTGATGCCGATGCACAAGCGTTATTGATGCCAAATGCTGCTTCAGAAAGTAGCACCTATATTGCAGGTAAAGACCTTCCGCTTGAAGAAACCATTGCCAATATGTCGGGCATTTTAGCCAATTTAGGCATGAAGATTGAAATTGCATCTTGGCGCAATATTGTCCCTAATGTTTGGTCTTTACATATTCGCGATGCGCAGTCGCCAATGTGTTTTACCAATGGGAAAGGCTCAACCAAAGAAAGTGCTTTAGCATCGGCTTTGGGCGAATTTATTGAACGTTTAAATTGTAACTTCTTCTATAATGATCAATTCTGGGGTGAGGACATTGCCAATTCAGAATTTGTGCATTATCCAGATGAAAAATGGTTTAAACCTGGCCCAAATGGGGAATTGCCACAAGAAATTTTAGATGAATATTGCCTTGGAATTTACAATCCAGAGGATGAATTACTCGGCACACATTTGTATGACACCAACTCAGGCAATACCGAACGTGGCATTTGTTCATTGCCTTTTGTACGTCAATCCGACCAAGAAGTGGTATATTTCCCATCTAACCTAATTGAAAATTTATATTTAAGTAATGGCATGAGCGCAGGCAATACTTTGGCTGAAGCTCAAGTGCAATGTTTGTCTGAAATTTTTGAACGTGCGGTGAAACGTGAAATTTTAGAAGGTGAAATTGCCTTACCTGACGTACCACAAGAAGTTTTGGCCAAATATCCAAGCATTGTGGCAGGCATTCAAGGTTTAGAAGAACAAGGCTTCCCTGTTTTAGTCAAAGATGCCTCGTTGGGTGGCGACTTCCCAGTGATGTGCGTGACCCTAATGAACCCACGTACGGGCGGTATTTTTGCTTCTTTTGGCGCACATCCAAAATTTGAAGTGGCATTAGAACGCAGCCTGACCGAACTATTACAAGGGCGTAGTTTTGAAGGCTTAAATGATTTACCTCAGCCAACTTTCCAATCCGAAGCAGTAACCGAACCCAATAACTTTGTGGAACATTTTATTGACTCAAGCGGTTTGGTGTCATGGCGTTTCTTTAGTGCAAAATCGGATTACGATTTTGTGGAATGGGACTTTACCAACGATGGAGAATATTCAACTGAAGAAGAGGCGGCTGAATTATTTAGCATTTTAGAAGATATGGGCAAAGAAGCCTATATGGCGGTGTATCAGCATTTAGGTGCAACGGCGTGTCGTATTTTAGTACCTGATTATTCTGAAATTTATTTGGTAGAAGACTTAATTTGGGACAATACCAACAAAGCCTTAGGTTTCCGTGAAGATATTTTAAATCTACATCGTTTAGATCAAGCCCAACTTGAAGCGTTGGTTGAACGTTTAGAAGAATGTGATGCCGATGACTATACCGAAATTGCGACGTTAATTGGCATTGAATTTGATGACAATACGGTATGGGGACAGCTCACTATTCTGGAGCTAAAACTGTTAATTTATCTGGCACTTGAGCAATTTGAAGAGGCTAAAGAGTTAGTAGAAGCATTCTTACAGTACAACACCAATACCGTTGAACGCGGTTTATTTTATCAATGTCTGAACGTCGTGCTAGAAGTCCTGCTTGATGATGAAATGGAATTGGAAGATTATGAAACCAATTTCCGTCGTATGTTCGGTCAAGAACGTATGGATGCAGTGATAGGTTCAGTCGAAGGAACGGTGCGCTTTTATGGCTTAACGCCAACCAATATGCAGCTTGAAGGACTTGATCGTCATTTACGCTTAATTGAAAGCTATAAAAAACTGCACAAAGCCCGTGCTAAAGCAGTCAATTTAAGCCTTTAATTCAGCAAAAAGAATGTGAACCAGATGAATCTTGGGGTTCAAATGGTTCATGTTACCAACGAATTAATCACCTGCCAACCGAGCATAAATAAGATACAACCACATTCCAACCAACATTGCGGCAATAAAATACCAAATTTGAATATAGCCTAGACCAATTAAAGTAAGCGCAGGTGCTGGGCAAATGCCGGCAATCCCCCATCCAATACCAAACATCATCGCACCAACGATTAACTTCAAGTCAATTTTTCTATTTTCTGGCAATGAAATATCATCATTGAACAAAGTTTTAGGATGTCGCTTCGCTTTTTGAAATGGAATAATTGCAACAGCAATTGCCCCAACCATCACAAAGATTAAACTAGAATCAAATTGACCAAAAATATCTAAAAAATTCAATACTTTTTGTGGATTGGACATTCCTGAAATTAATAACCCTAAGCCAAATAAACAACCAAACAAGAAAGCTAAGCCATTTTTCATCGCACTGCTCCAATCACATGTCTGATTACATATACAGTCAGCATTCCTGTCATGATAAATAAAATCGTGGCAAGAATAGACCTGAAAGACAAGCGGCTAATCCCACAAATACCATGACCACTAGTACAACCAGATCCTAACCGTGTTCCAAAACCCACCAATAAGCCCGCAATAATCAACATCTTTACAGAAGACTGAAATACAATTTCAGGCTTTATAAATTGTTTATAAACAAATGATACACTGATTAATCCAGCTAAAAACCAAAACCCAGAGTGATTAAAAAAAAACTTTGGCTGTAGTAATTGTGCAATTAAGCCGCTAATTCCCGCAATACGACCATTTACATATAAATAACCTATCGTAGCAAAGCCAATCATGGCCCCACCTATCAAAGCAGCTATGAAATTTGGCATAATTCACCTAAATCAAGATCGATAAAGCCAATAATTTATAATTATGACAATATTTTGATCATGTTTAAACATCAAAAAAAGTATGTTGAACCCAACTATTTCATCAACTATCGCACAGCGCTTCAATATTCAAGCAAAATTAAAAACAACCAACTCTTGTCTTACACCTTTTAATGCATTCACAAGAAATGAAGATACAAAGCACTAACACAAGCAATCAAAATACACAAAAATTAACCACTAACATACTTCAAGCCCTATGTACTAGTTAAATTACATAAATTAAAATAAACGAATACATTTCATTCATCATCACACAACATACCATTCATTCAATCCACCCTATAATATTAATTCATTGATATTTATAACTTTTCAAAAAGAGTATAGATTCAATCTGCATCCTATACTTTTTTAGAAAATGACCAATTTAAATATCGCATTTTAACAACTTATAAACGATGTTGATTTTTGTGTTTGCGTTGATCAAACACCAAGCTAAACATTGCATTTAGAGGAATTGTAAATGCGCCCATTTAAAAGAAGAAAAAAGCCACTCCAAATTGATGATATTGCAATTGTCGATTATGAAAAAACCAAAAAAGCCATTAAAGCGGCGGCTTTGGGAAATGCAATTGAGTGGTTTGATTTTGGTGTGTACGGCTATGTTGCCTATGTTTTAGGTAAAGTCTTTTTTCCACACTCATCTCCAAGCGTACAAATGATTGCTGCGCTTGCAACATTCTCTATTCCTTTTATTTTTAGACCTCTAGGTGGTCTCTTTTTTGGACGTTTAGGGGATAAATACGGCCGTCAAAAAGTATTGGCAATGACCATTATTATTATGTCGGTGAGTACTTTTGGTATCGGTCTCATTCCATCCTTTGACAGTATTGGGATTTGGGCACCAATATTACTGTTGATTGTAAAAATTGCCCAAGGTTTCTCGGTAGGGGGAGAATATGCAGGTGCTGCAATTTTTGTCGCCGAATATTCACCTGACCGTAAACGTGGCTTTATGGGCAGTTGGCTCGACTTTGGTTCGATTTTAGGTTTTGTAGTAGGTGCGGGGGTCGTATCTGCTATCAGTGTTTCGATTGGTGAAGCAGCATTTATGGAATGGGGCTGGCGTATTCCGTTTTATTTAGCCTTACCATTAGGTATGATTGGACTCTATTTACGTCATTCTTTAGATGAAACCCCCGCCTTTCAAGCGCATAGTGAAGATCAAGCTGCGAATAAAAAACCTGAAAAAATTGGATTTAAGCAAATCATCACTCAATATAGACGTAGCCTTTTGGTTTGCGTTGGTTTGGTCATTTGTACCAATGTCACCTATTACATGCTATTAACTTATTTACCAAGTTACTTTTCACATAATTTAGGCTATTCAGAAGACCACGGCGTGCTCATTATTATTGCCGTAATGATTGGTATGTTGTTTGTACAGCCTGTTGTTGGTTTACTTAGCGATAAAATTGGCCGGCGCCCGTTTGTATTTATCGGTAGCATTGCACTGGTTTTATTTTCTTACCCTGCTTTTAAATTGCTCGATAGTAATAATATTGGCTTAATTTTCTTAGGTTTACTTATTTTAGCATTGTCTTTAAATATGTTGATCGGTGTGATGGCATCCACCTTACCTGCGCTATTTCCAACAGAAATACGCTATAGCGCTTTAGCAATTGCATTTAATATTTCAGTCGTGATTGCAGGTTTAACACCAACGCTTACCGCAGCATTGGTTGAAACCACCCATGACATTATGGTACCAGCATATTACTTAATGATCTGTGGCGTTTTTGGGATTATCACTGCTTTTTATTTAAAAGAAACTGCAAATTTACCACTTAAAGGTGCTAAACCAATGGCAGTAGATACTGAAGAAGCCGAAGAATTATTGGTACAATATCATGATAATTTAGAGCAAAAAATCGAACTGATTGATCAGCAAATCGATGCTTTGCAAAGCAAGCGTGAACACTTAGCCAAGCAACATCCAGATATTGAATAATTTACCTTTTACAAGAAAGCCTCTAGCCAAAGCTAGAGGCTTTTTTATGCATACTTATTTAAACCGTTTTTTCCACTGTTTTAATTCTTTAAATGCATTTTTTAGTACAAATTGTTGTGACTGTACTTTTGAAGAAACAGGCAAAATATGCTCATAATAAGTCCCTTTTAACAAATGCGTTAACAGCCACTCACCCGGGAATGAACCACCATCATTTAAAGCTTTTGCTGCTTTTAAAATTTGACGAATATCATATTGCAACGGTGCAATATCTGGTACTTGCTTGTCTAAATTAAGCAACTGATAGACCGCTAAACGTCCTGTTCGCGCAGAACTCTCAATGGTAAAGACAATATCGTTTTTGGTTTCAACAAACTGCCCAACCAAGCCCAAATTTTTACAACCTTGTGGTACAACTTCTGGGCGGTCACCTTTGGCACGTGGCATAAACATCGAGGTGATATAAGGCATAAAGGCTGAACGGGCAATTGTATTGGTAATCACATCATCCACTTGGTCTAAAATTCCCAAGTGATAACAAAGTTCAGTCAAAATTTCGTTGCCTGTACACTCAGGCATGGTTTTTTGTACGTAATTACCTGCTTTATCCATAAACAAGGCATAGACCCAAATCACAAGCACATCATCGGGCTGCGTTGGAAAATGTGGTTGTCGATTACAGGTAAAACTGATCAGCCAATTTGAGTCGGTAATACTAATAATCCCGCCTGTTACGGTTTTACCTGAATATGGATCATTCACTGCATATTGTTTTAACTTTTCTACAAAAGCCGAAGGCTTACAAGTTAAAGTAACTGACTGCCAAGCCGAACGGGAAATATCCTGACAAAACTTTTCAGGACGACCAAAGATAGGGCTTTTTTTAGCCAAATTTTTCCAAAGCTGCCAACCTGCACTCTGGCCACTTACTTTAGCCTGCTGAGGATTCAGTGCAGGCGTAATATTGTTGCCATAAGCGGTGTCTTCAGTCATCGAACCTGTGGTGACAATTACAAAATCATTCGTCCGAATTTCAATGCGTTGTGACTGTCCTTGCTGTTGCACTACCAATGCACGGACAATTTTTTCATCACCTTGTTGTTCAAGCTCTAAGTCTTGTACCAAAGTATCGAATTGGATTTTTACACCTTTGTTTTTTAAATCATTGCGTAGTGGTTTTATAAAGGTATCATGCTGATTATATTTTGGGAAAACCACCACAGATAAATCGTGTAAGCCATCTAAATCATGTAAAAAACGATGCATATACAATTTACATTCAAGTAAACTGTGCCAGTTTTCAAAGGCAAACATAGTTCGCCACAGCATCCAGAAAGTACTGTCTAAAAAGCTTTGACTAAAATATTGTTCAATCGTGATGTCATCTAATTGTTCTTTTTTCTTTAGCAGCAATTTCAGCATGGCCAATTGGTCTTTTTTGCTTAAACCAAAACGGCTAAAATCTTGGACTTGACCTTGTTGATGAATTAAACGAGATTTTGAATAGTTACTGTCGTGATCATTCAATAATCGATATTCATCTAAAACACTATACGGTTCAGGCAATTCTAAGGCAGGAATATCCTGAAAAATATTCCAAATATTGTCATAAGAATTGTCCATTTCGCGGCCGCCACGAATAAGGTAACCCTCTGTGGCATTGCCTGCTCCATCGAGTGAACCGCCATCAACACTCAGCTGCTCTAAGAAGGTAATATTTTCGGCAGGAATCGCACCATCTCGAATAAAGTAATACGCAGCCGACAACCCTGCAATGCCACTACCCACAATATACACTTTGCTGTCGGCATACGATTGCGCGGGCACAGCACGATTCCGCTGATAATTTCCCATATAATCGGCATTTGGAAACGTTTTTTCTGCGGTATTGGTCACCGCTTCGCAACTGGCATCGGGTTGATGTACAACCTTACCGAAATTTTCTGATGTTTGTAAAATTTGATTAAATTTTGCTGTGATGTTTTCCACAGTTCTTCTCCACATGTATTATTGAATCATTATTAATACTGTCATGTTTATACAATATGCCGATTCACCTCACTTTTAAAGAAATATTTTTATAAAAATCAATAAATTAATCCGAGTATTTTTGTCTGATTTAAATTTTAAACATCTAAAATTAGATTAAGCCTATTTTACCAAAAAGTAAAATTAATAATAAAATGCTCGTCGTTCAATAAAATAATAAAAGCATGTTCAATAAATTGATGCTGTTTAAAATAGTAGAAAGAAATTTAGGTTGTTGTATCCATTCATACTATTTAAATAATTCTCTTTTACATTATTTTAATTTGTTATACTATAACAAAACATAAAAACACATATTCATTTTTTATTATGTCAGTCACTTCTCAACGTCTACACGCCATCGATGCCTTACGTGGCTTGGTTATGCTCATTATGCTACTTGACCATGTTCGTGAAACTTTTTATTTACATCATCAAGTCAGCGACCCCATGCAGATCGATCAACTTGAGCCGGCTTTATTTATCAGTCGTTCACTTGCGCACCTTTGCGCACCTGTTTTTTTGTTACTTACAGGGCTTTCAGCCTATTTATATCAACAAAAATATGACTTAAAAATGACACGCGAATTTTTATTTAAACGTGGCTTATTTTTAATTGGTCTAGAGTTGACCGTGATTAACTTTGCATGGACAGCAAAATTCCCACCCGATGTTTTATATTTACAAGTGATTTGGGCAATCGGAATCAGTATGTTGGCATTAAGCTTACTGATTGGCTTATCAAAAAAACTACTTTGGGTATTGGCTTTGGGCATTATATTTTTGCACAATGCTCTAGACCACATACATTTTCAGTCAGAAACCCTACAAGCATTTTGGAATATTTTGCATCACCGAGATTTGATTGAAGTGAGCGAATCGCTGCGCCTTCGCACCACCTATCCTGTTTTACCGTGGATTGGGGTTATTACACTTGGCTATTGCTTAGGATATGCCTGCTTTAAAGATGGCATAAGTAGCCTTGAGCGTAATCAAAAACTACTTAAATTTGCTATCACAGGTTTGACTACGTTTTTTATTATGCGTGCCATTAATATTTATGGTGATCAACCTTGGTTACATCTCAATAGTTTCAGCCAAACCACCATGAGCTTTTTTAACTTAACCAAATATCCACCTTCGTTATTTTTTATTTTATGGAATGTCAGTTTAGGTATTTTATGTTTACTTGGATTAAATCAATTTGAGCATAAAAATTGGCTACGTCCGCTGATTGTTTTAGGTTCTGTACCAATGTTTTTTTATGTGCTACACCTCTATGTGCTTAAAGCTTTATATTTAATTGCATTCCACATTTGGGGGGCAAATCAGGGACAATATTTTGGTGTGTCAGAGGTTTATCAACTGTGGATCATCAGTCTGATTTTAATTTTTTTACTGTATCCTGCTGTGGTGAAATTCTCAAAATTCAAACACCAAAATAAGCATATTGCAATTTTAAAATATTTTTAAGTCGAAACGTGAGTGGATCGAAAATTTAAAGATCCACTCCGTTTTACTTAATTGGAACGAATGGCACTGGGCACAAAGTTTCGATCATCGATTAAAATCACCTGTGCACAAATACCTTCAGCATGGCGTTGTTGCTCAAAAATGTGCTTAGGCATCGGCTCAAAACTATCAAAAAAACAAATGTCTTGATCATCAATTGAATACACTAAAGATTGATTGCCGATTCCATCTAAAGTGTCGTAATAGACAATCGCCATCTTGCCATTTTCAATGGCACTGCGTAGTTTTGAATAGCTCAAAACACCTTCAATGGGAATCTGCATTTTCTGTGCATCTTGATAACATTGGCGTTCCATTACCTCAATATTCGGGTCAGGTGCTGTGTAAAATGACACCTCAAAACCTAATTTTTTCAGTGCAATCGCCAAGGCAATCGTAAATGTGCCGTCTTCTGCATCATGTCGGCAGGTTTGGGCTAAGTCAGCAATATTCATCTGTATGCCATGATGTTGCAATAACATCCATACTGCAAATACACCACAATTGGCGTCAAGATTCATCAACGCATCTGGGATATCAATTGCCATCGTCAAATTCCTTAAAATAATCCGCCCGATAATAAACAAAAGCCGATTGGCACTAAAGTCTTTTCAAAGTACAATGTTACCAGTCGAGGGATGCTGCAACAATTTACAGCGACATTAAGGTAAATTTGCTAGGCTCGGCGCTACGATCAATCTTTAAAATAAAGAGATTTTGATCAACAACGGCATCCGCGAACACAACGATCATCAGGGAATATTAAGGAGATCCAAATGAACGCGGTTAATGCTTCATTCACAGATTATAAAGTTGCAGACATCACCCTTGCCGATTACGGCCGTAAAGAAATTAAATTGGCTGAAGCAGAAATGCCTGCCCTGATGGGTTTGCGTAAACGCTATGCAGCCGCTAAACCATTGGCAGGAGCGAGAATTCTCGGCTGTATCCACATGACCATTCAAACTGCGGTTTTAATTGAAACTTTGGTGGAATTGGGCGCAGAAGTTCGCTGGACATCATGTAATATTTTCTCAACTCAAGACCATGCAGCCGCCGCGATTGCAGCCAGTGGCGTGCCTGTTTTTGCTTGGAAAGGCGAAACTGAAGAAGAATATGTATGGTGTATTAACCAACAAATTAACGTGAATGGCACGCCTTGGGATGCCAACATGATTTTAGATGATGGCGGTGATTTAACAGCTATCGTGCACAATGAATATCCAGATTTAATTGCAAAAATTCATGGCATTACCGAAGAAACCACCACAGGCGTAGCACGTTTACTGGAAATGTGGAAAGATGGTTCACTTAAAGTGCCTGCCATTAACGTCAACGATGCGGTAACTAAATCTAAAAATGACAACAAATACGGTTGCCGTCACTCCCTCAACGATGCGATTAAACGCGGTACAGACATGTTATTGTCAGGTCGTCGTGCGCTCGTGATTGGTTATGGTGACGTGGGCAAAGGTTCAGCACAGTCGTTACGTCAAGAAGGCATGATTGTTCGCGTGTCTGAAATTGATCCAATTTGTGCGATGCAAGCATGCATGGATGGTTACGAAGTGGTATCGCCTTACAAAAACGGCGTACAAACGGGCAATAAAGAAGACATTAATGTAGACCTTCTCAAAAACACCGACATGATTGTGACCACCACAGGTAACTATCACGTCTGCGATGCTGCCATGTTAGACACGCTAAAAGCGGGTGCTGTGGTTTGTAACATTGGTCACTTCGACACTGAAATTGACACCAACTATTTACGTGGTTACAAATGGGTTGAAGTGAAACCTCAAGTTCACCAAGTTTACCGCACAGAAAATGAAAACGATTATTTAATCTTGCTGTCTGAAGGTCGTTTAGTCAACTTAGGCAATGCCACAGGTCATCCTTCACGTGTCATGGATGGTTCTTTTGCCAACCAAGTATTAGGTCAAATGTATCTATTTGATGAGAAATTTGCTGATCTTCCTGAAGCAGAAAAAGCCGCAAAAATCCGCGTTGAGTTATTACCTAAGAAATTAGATGAAGAAGTGGCAGCTGCAATGGTGGCAGGTTTTGGCGGTGTACTGACTCAATTGACCCAAGTACAAGCCGATTATTTAGGTGTGCCTGTTGAAGGACCATTTAAAGCCGATGCTTATAAATACTAAGTTCAACGTCAAAATATGACAGATAAAGGGTGGTCTTTGGACTGCCCTTTTTATCCATCAAATCGATTATTTTTATTCTCCCCCCAACTTTTGCGAGTACCATGTTATGCCCCGTTTTTATATTGAAGCTCAATTAAATGTAAATACGCAGGTCGAATTAACAGACACTGTTTTTCATCATTGGGTGAAAGTGTTACGTGCGCAAGTAGGACAAACAGCCACCCTGTTTAATGGGCAAGGCGGTGAATATCAGGTAACTTTGGTCGATATTGCCAAAAAATCAGCACGTATTTCAGTCGATACTTTTGATCCGATCAACCGTACACCACATTTTAACGCTTTACTTGGGCAAGTGATGAGTAAAGGCGATCGTATGGATTATGCGATTCAAAAAGCGGTGGAATTGGGTGTTGCCGAGATTCAACTTTTAACATCTGAACGCTGTGAAATGCGTTTAAAATACGACCGTGATCAAAAAAAATTAGACCATTGGCAAGGCATTGCGATTGCCGCTTGTGAACAATGTGGCTTAAATATTGTGCCTAAAATTTTAGCACCGATGACGCTCACTGATTGGTTTAAGCAAGACTTACCGAATACCAAACTCGTTTTAGCACCCAACAAACAAGCCTTACAACTGGATGCCAATCAACTTAAAAACATCGCCTTACTGATTGGCCCTGAAGGTGGGTTAAGCGGAGCTGAAATTACCACAGCAAACGAGGCAGGTTTTCAAAATTGGTGTATTGGTGAGCGTGTACTCAGAACAGAAACTGCACCTGTTGTTGCCCTCTCTATTTTAAATTATATTTCAGCATAAAATTTGATTTATCATCATCGCGGTAAGATGATGAATTCTAACTATTTCATCTATCAGCGCACGACCACATTTTAAGCACATTGAGCAAAAATATCATTGTGCTTAAAACAAGATAAATACAGTTTTATCTTCATTCAAAATTTGATTATCCGCGATAATTTCATCAATACAAACCAATCTACCTGAAAATAAGCTCTTTTTTCTTTTTCATATGCATTATCTAAGATGCTATCTATATTCAAAAAGACATTAAGGTTCATCATAATAATTTATGAAAATACCATCATACATACAGAAAATTAAGCACTTTTGAACTGTGCGAAGTTACAAACTAATGCTATATTCGATTAAATTTTTTCCGAGAGCATCACGATGCTCTGGTATCCACTGTCGTATATGGAATGCAAATGGACGATCAAACTCTCAAGCAACAAGCATTGAATTATCACGAATTTCCACGCCCAGGTAAAATCAGTGTCACTCCAAGCAAGCAACTGAGCAACCAACGTGACTTAGCACTTGCTTATTCTCCTGGGGTTGCAGAACCGTGTTTAGAAATCGCCCGAGATCCATCCACCGCAGCTCGTTATACCGCACGTGGAAATTTGGTTGCCGTTGTTAGTAATGGTACCGCCGTTTTAGGTTTAGGGAATATTGGCCCACTTGCGTCTAAACCTGTAATGGAAGGTAAAGGCGTTCTGTTTAAAAAATTTGCAGGTGTTGACGTTTTTGATATTGAAATTGCAGAAAATGATCCTGACAAAATTGTCGATATTGTTGCTGCATTAGAGCCAACCTTTGGTGGCATTAACTTAGAAGATATCAAAGCACCAGAATGTTTTTATATTGAGAAAAAACTGCGTGAACGCATGAACATTCCTGTGTTCCATGACGATCAACACGGCACCAGTATTATTGTAGGTTCGGCACTTTTAAACGCATTGGTGTTAACAGGCAAAAAAATTGAAGACATTAAAATTGTGGCTTCAGGTGCAGGTGCAGCGGCACTGTCTTGCCTGAATTTGCTTCGCGCATTAGGTGCAAAAAAAGAAAATATCATCGTGGCGGACTCTCGTGGTTTACTTACTACTTCACGCCAAGGCTTAGATGATTCGAAAAAAGAATATGTACAAGATATTCCAGAAACGCAGCTTGCAGAAGTCATGCAAGGTGCGGATATGTTCTTGGGTCTTTCAGCAGCAGGCATTTTAACCAAAGAAATGGTGAAAGTGATGGCTGAAAATCCAATCATTTTCGCACTTGCCAATCCAGATCCAGAAATTTTACCTGAATACGCCCATGAAGTTCGCCCAGACGTGATTATGGCAACCGGTCGTTCGGATTATCCAAACCAAGTCAACAACGCGCTGTGCTTCCCGTATATTTTCCGTGGCGCATTAGATGTGGGTGCAACCACCATCAATGAAGAAATGAAAATTGCCTGCGTACATGCCATTGCACGTATGGCGCATGTTGAAGCAGATGCAGCCGCATATGGCGAAAAATCGGCATCGTTTGGTCGTGACTATATTATCCCGGGCCCACTAGATCAGCGTTTAATTTTAGAAATTGCCCCAGCCGTTGCCAAAGCAGCAATGGATTCAGGCGTTGCGACACGTCCAATCACCGACTTTACTGCGTATCATCAACAATTATCAGAGTTTGTTTATAACTCTGCCTTTATGATGAAACCGATTTTTGCCCAAGCGAAAAGTGCGCCAAAACGTATTGCTTACGCAGAAGGTGAAGATGTACGTGTGTTACGTGCAGCACAAGTCGTGGTCGATGAAGGTTTGGCTTTCCCAATTTTGGTGGGTCGTACGCATATTATTGAAGCCAATATTCAAAAACTTGGCTTACGCTTAGTCAATGGTCAAAATATTGAAATTGTTGATCAAGAAAATCATCCTGATTATCAAAAATTTGCCGATGAATATTACAACATCATGCAACGCAAAGGGGTCACTCCTGAATATGCGCAGCGTGAAGCACGTCGTCGTTCAACTTTAATTGCCAGCATGCTGGTTAAGTTTGGTCAAGCCGATGGTATGTTGTGTGGAACCTATTCAAGTTACGACATCCATTTAGACTTTGTTAAAAATGTGATTGGTTTACAAGAAGGCCGCAATACGTTCTTTACTTTAAATGCCTTAATGCTTGAAGATCGTAACTTGTTTATTGCCGACACTTATGTCAACACCAATCCAACAGCGGAACAATTGGCTGAAATGACTATTTTAGCAGCTCAAGAAGTCCGTCGTTTCGGTATTGAACCGCGTGTTGCATTGTTGTCGCATTCAAGCTTTGGCAGCAACGAGTTCGATCCAAGCGCGCAAAAAATGCGTGAAGTGTATCGCTTGCTTTCAGAACAAGCACCTGAACTTGCGGTTGAAGGTGAAATGCATGGTGATGCGGCATTGGATGAAGGCATCCGTCAATTTGCATTCCCAAATTCGCGTTTCAAAGGTTCAGCAAACTTATTAATTATGCCAAACCTAGACGCTGCGAATATTTCCTTTAACTTGTTAAAATCAACTTCAGGTAATAACGTAACCATTGGACCTATTTTATTAGGCGCGGCCAAACCTGTACATATTTTAACACCAACCACAACAACTCGTCGTTTGGTGAATATGACTGCATTAACTGTGGCTGAAATCCAACAGGAACAACAAGCTTAACATTACACAAAAGCCTGTAAAAACAGGCTTGTGTAAACCTCTATTCTGTTGCATGATTGCCTTCAGAATAGAGGTTTTTTCATGCGTATTTATTTAGTCGGTGGAGCAGTTCGAGATCAACTGCTGGGACACCCCTATCACGAAAAAGATTATGTCGTGGTTGGTGCAACGCCTGAGCAGTTATTAGCTCAAGGTTATCAACCTGTTGGAAAAGATTTTCCTGTATTTTTGCATCCTGAAACCAAAGAAGAATATGCGCTTGCACGTACCGAACGCAAACAAGGCTTGGGCTATCATGGCTTTGAATTTTACACCGCCCCTGAAATTACGCTCGAACAAGATTTAATTCGCCGCGACTTAACCATTAATGCCATTGCGCAAGATGAACACGGCACAATTTACGACCCTTACCATGGCACACAAGATTTAGAACACAAAATTTTACGCCATGTATCGGATGCCTTTATTGAAGACCCCTTACGTGTGTTACGAGTTGCACGTTTTGCTGCGCGCTATTTTGAATATGGTTTTAAAGTTGCTGATGAAACCTTGGCTTTAATGCAAAAATTGGCACAATCGGGGGAACTCAACAGCTTAACCACGGAACGCGTTTGGAAAGAAACCTCACGTGCATTAATGGAAAAAAATGCCGAAGTGTATTTTGAAGTGCTGCGTGAATGTGGTGCGTTAAAGGTACTTTTTCCTGAAATTGATGCCTTATTTGGCGTACCACAGCGCCCTGAATTTCATCCTGAAATTGATTGTGGCATTCACACTTTATTGTCATTACGCCAAGCTTGCCAAGAAAATTACAGTTTAGATGTCCGCTTTGCCGTTTTGGTACATGACTTAGGCAAAGCGCTCACCCCTACTGATATTTTACCGCGACACATTATGCATGAAGAACGTGGCATTGCACCTGTAACAGACGTGTGTGATCGTCTCAAAGTTCCAGCCCAAACAAAACAATTGGCTTTAGCAGTCTGCAAAGAGCATTTAAAGTGTCATCAAGCCTTAACACTTAAACCCGGTACATTATGGCGTTTATTGCAACGGCTTGATGTACTGCGCCGCCCCGAACGTGTTGAAGCCTTTATTCAAGCTTGCCAATGCGATGCACGAGGTCGTTTGGGTTTAGAAAACAGACCTTATCCTCAAGCGGACTATTTGTATAAAGCGATTGAATGCGTGCGTAACATTAAAGCCCAAGACTTACCAAGCGACATTAAAGGCCCTGATATTGGTGAAATGCTCATTCAGCGACGCATTGAAGCATTGACTCACTTAAAGCAGCAGACACAGCAACAAAATGGTGAAAGCTGCTAAATAGCAGCATGCGTCATACCACAATATGACGCATGTTGTTATGCAATAGATGCAGGGAATGTGATCACTTTTTCAAGTTGCACTTGGTTTTGCGCAATCATCAATAAACGATCAATCCCCAAAGCAATGCCTGAACACGCAGGCATATTGGGTAAAGCAGCCAACAAATATTCATCTAACGGCATGACATGTAAACCAAGCTTTTCTCGCTCGAAATTATCTGCCTCAAAACGACTACGTAACACCGCAGCATCGACCAATTCATCGTAAGCATTGGCAAGCTCTAAGCCTTCAATATACACCTCAAAGCGTGCGGCAACCCACTCGCCATCTTCATCTTGTTTGGTTTTCGCAAGCGACGCCATTTCTGGTGGAAAATCGGTTAAAAACACTGGCGCATCAAAACCTAAACTTGGCTCTACAAAATGGGAAAAGAGCAAGTCTATATAGCCCAAGCGATCATCGCCTAAATCAAGGTTGATACCTAAACGATGTGCGGCATCTTTTAACTGTTTTAGCGTTGCTTGTAAGGGATTTAAGTCTAAACGATCCATAAAAGCATGTTTATAGCTCAGCACCACAGGACGCAGCTCGCCAAAGCGTTCCGCCAAAGTCAGATTCAGTAAATCTGCGGTTTCATGCATTAAATCTTGCAAGCTAAAATTCGGTCGATACCATTCCAACATGGTAAATTCACTGTTGTGTTTTCGTCCGTGTTCATCATCGCGAAAAACTTTACAGATTTGATAGATCGGCCCACTGCCACTGGCAAGTAAGCGCTTCATGGCAAATTCAGGCGAGGTTTGCAAATAATGGGTTTGTTTTTTGCCTGCCATATGCCGCTGAGCCTGCACAGAGGCCAAATGCACATCGGTCACGCCTGCTTGCGACAAAATTGGCGTTTCAACTTCTAACACTTGCCGTTCAGAAAAGAACTGTCGGATTTGTTGATATAGCGTAGCACGGGCTTTTAATGCATTTAAGTCACAGGTGGGTTGATAGCTCATCATGCAGCTGGCCCTCCATGTGCGGCCCACTCTCGGCGTAGCGGATAATGCTTGCGCAAAGCATCAAAAGATGGCTGATCCACAAAACCATTATTTAAACACGCACGTAAATTGGCATCGTCTTGGCGAATATCATAAATTTGGCTGAGATGATCTGCGAGTGCTTGTTTTAGTGGCAACTGAGAAAAATAATCCTCACCCACAGGCAATTGGGTACGAAAATCTTTGTTTGGACTTTTTGCAAGATATTCACATAAGGCCTGATAAATCATTTGTGTCCCGCGCGCCTTGCCTTCTAAACTGTAACCTGCAATATGCGGCGTGACTAAATAAACTAGCTCTAACAATTCTTGTGAAATGCGAGGTTCATGCTCGAATACGTCTAGCACCACTTTACGCCCCGTTTGTAAAATATCAACAATTAAAGCAGCTTCTTCTATGACTGCGCCGCGCGCACTATTAATTAAAATGGTGCTTGGTGCTAGGCTTGCCAAACGCTGCGCATTGAATAAATGATAGGTTGGGTATTCGCCGCTTTTAGTGAGCGGTACATGCAAAGAAATGGCATGGGCTTGCTTGCATAGCTCAGACCACGACACTTGGGTAATTGTATCTTGCTGCACAAAAGGGTCATAACCAATCACTTGCCAACCTAACAGTTGCGCCATCACAGCTAATCTACGTCCGACATTTCCTAGCCCAACAATGCCTAGAGTAAAGCTAGCATTGGCATGCAGCAGTTCTGGTTGCACATGTAATAAAGCCGTAATGACATATTCAGCAACTGCTTGCGCATTACAACCTGCGGCATTTGCCCAAGTAATTTTTTCTTGTTGTAAATAATTTAAATCGAGATGGTCGGTGCCAATGGTCGCACTACCGACAAAACGTACGGGGGTATTTTCTAATAAAGCCTGATTGACTTGGGTCACAGAGCGCACACACAATGCATCACAGTATTTTAAATCTGCTTGAGTGAGTGTCCGCCCCGATTTTGTCTCGACTTCTGCGAAGTCGGCAAAAAAATAGTCTGTAAATGCAAGGTTTTCATCCGCAACAATTTTCATGTGCACACTACCGAAAATTCAATGTTCAGCATCATAACCGCTACACGAAAATTGCGCTATATTGGATGATGATTCTCTATTTAAGAATCGGTTAAACCACTACATTCTGTGGCTGTCCAGTAACAAAAGCATTCACATTGGTTTGCAAAATATCAAACAAGCGTTGCTGTGCTTCGTTGGTTGCCCATGCAACATGCCCTGTCAGCATGACATTGGGATATTTTTGTTGTAACACAACCAATGGATGATCGACCGGTGGTGGTTCTTGGTCTAAAACATCCGCACCATAACCCGCCAAATGCCCAGACTCAATTGCATCAATAATTGCGTGTTGATCGACTAAGCCACCACGACCCACATTAATTAACAGGCTGCCTGCTTTCATTTTTGCGAGAACATCAGCATTGATCAGTTGCTGTGTGGTTGGCGTTAATTCACAGTGTAGCGACAAAACATCAGCTTGGGCAATTGCATCATCAAACGGTACATAACCTGCACGGCATTCACTGGCATTTTGACGTTCTGCAAAAATTACCCGCATGCCAAATGCTTCGGCTTTTTTCGCCAAAGATAATCCAATTTCCCCTTTACCCAAAATAGTTAAGGTTTTATGTTGCAATTCACCCATCGGGGCAGCAATATAAAAGCCGCTACTACCCTTTGCCCACTCATTTTGTGCAACGCCAGCCACTTGTGCAGGAAAATGTTTAATTAAATTAATCATAAAGGTAAAGGCATGTTCTGCAACTGCATCACCTGCATAACCTCGAATATTACACACCCGCACATTATATTTTTTTAATAAATCTAAATCGACGTGGTTATAGCCCGTTGAACAAAGTGCCAATAACTGAAGTTTTGGATTATTTTTAAGTACTGCTTCAGTTAAAATTAAATCACTTAAAATAATGATATCTTGGTCATGCACATCTTGTTCAAATTGTTGCTGCGTTAAATGCTGATGCTCGGTATATTCAACTGGAAAGTTAAATTCAAAAGCTTGTTGCAAAAGTACATATTTTTCCACGCAGGTGATTTTTAGTTGATCCATGACAATATGATCCAATCAAAATTATTCAGATAAGACATCATACCATACCGACAATCACACTAATGTAAAGCCATTCTACTTAACTTCTAGCCAAAAAAAGATCGTTATTTCTGAGCCGTAGCTACGGATTATTTAAAGCAGATTTATAGTGCATAAAAATATCACCAACATCATCTAAAAAAAAAGCAGAAGAATCACCTTCTGCTTTTTTGTACTAATTTTCTAGTGCATCGGCATATTATTGCTTAAATTTTTTAATACTTTTCGATAAATGCGCACGCATCATTTGACGTGCCAATTGCCCATCTTTATCTCTAATCGCATTGTAAATATTAACATGGTCATGATGCACTGACTTTAAATATTCTTCACGGTTCTCAGGGCTTTTTTCAATCGATTTAACCCGTGCACGTGGAATAATCTTTTCACCCAAATATTTTAAAAAATCAACAAAATATTGATTACCCGAGGCTTCAGCAATTGCAATATGAAAATCATAATCGGCTTTGACCGTACCGTCATTCACATTCGATGAAATATGCGACTCAAAATCATCTAAGGCAATTTTCATTTTGTCTAAATGGGTTTGTTTACGGCGCTCACAGGCCAAAAATACTGCTTCCGACTCTAAACTAATGCGTAATTCTAATAATGAAACAATGTCGTGAATGGTTTCTAAGCTTGCATTTGAAAGTAAAAAATTTTGTTCAACGATTTGTTCTTTTACAAAAGTACCAATGCCGTGACGTGTCTCTACAAATCCTAATGAACGCAATTCTGTAATCGCTTCACGAATCACTGAACGACTGACTTCAAATTGCTCAATTAATTCAAGCTCAGTTGGAATTTTTTCACCTACACCAAATGCACCCGACTGAATTTTATCAATAAATTGTTCAACAATCACTTGACTGAGCTTTTTTGTTGATCTCGATTTTGTCACGCGTGACGTCATTGGCTAAACTCATTCAAATTGGGAAAAAATATAATTACTTAATTTTACTATACTATTGTCTCAAAGGCATAGACTCTGACCAACGCAAACCAATTTTTATTATCATTCACCAAGATACTAACTTTTAAGTTTATCGTATCAGAAGCAAGATGGATTGATACAATTACCAATCCATCTTGTTAAAACAAACAACTTTTATAAAATCATTGTTGTTTTAAGCTTGTGTAACTTGACCATTCACCAAACGATTAAGATTGAGTGGATTGCCATCTTTTAATGCTTCAGGTAATAATGCTTGTGGGGTGTTTTGATAGCATACTGGACGTAAGAAACGTTCAATTGCACCTGTTCCCACCGATGTACCACGTGCATCACTGGTTGCAGGGAATGGGCCGCCATGCACCATGGCATCGCTGACTTCTACCCCTGTTGGAAAACCGTTAAACAACACACGACCTGCTTTGCGGGTAAACAGTTGCAATAAAGGTGCAGCTTCATTTGCATCTGCGTCATCCATAATAATGGTTGCAGTCAATTGACCCGCCAATGCTTCAATGCCTTGCAATAAAGTCGCATAGTCATCGACTGCAATCACAATTGACACTGGGCCAAAAATTTCATGCTGTAATTTTGGATTACCCGAAAGCAATACGCTTTGATCTGCTTGGATTAAATGCGGTTGTGCTTGAGACACCAAGCTTGCCGCCTGACCTTTAGCAATCACATCAAAACCAGCTTCAGCTTCAAGCGCTGCTAAACCGTGATGATAACTTTTTAAAGTTCCTTGGTTCAACATCACTTGTGGCGCAGCTTGTGTTGTGCTTTCAACTAGTGTTGCAACAAACTGATCAAATTCAGGGCTTTTCACACCTAAAATTAAACCTGGTTTGGTACAGAACTGACCGCAACCCATGTTAAATGAAGCAACCGTGTCTTGTGCAATTTTTTCACCACGTGCTTTTAAGGCATTTGGTAAAACCACAACAGGATTCACACTCGACATCTCGGCAAAGAATGGAATTGGCTGTGGACGGTTTTGTGCAAGGCCAAATAACGCCATTCCACCTTCAAGCGAACCTGTAAAACCAGCCGCTTGAATGAGAGGGTGCTTGACTAAATCTGCACCTACACGCCCACCAAAAATCATATTGAACGTACCACTTGGCATACCACTAACTACAATGGCTTGTTCAATCGCTTCTGCAACCAATTCCGCAGTTGCCATGTGACCTGAATGTGCTTTAAACACAACTGGACAACCTGCAGCTAGCGCCGCAACGGTATCGCCACCAGCGGTTGAAAATGCCAATGGAAAGTTACTTGCACCGAACACTGCTACAGGGCCAACACCCACTTTATATTGACGTAAATCTACACGCGGCAAAGGTTTACGCTCAGGCAATGCAGTATCAATACGTGCACCATAAAAATCACCACGGCGCAGCAGTTGAGCAAATAAACGCAGTTGGCCGGTTACACGTCCAGTTTCACCTTGCAAACGAGCCAAAGGTAAGCCTGTTTCTAAAGAAGCTACTTCTTGGAGTTTTGGGCCAAGTGCTTCAATTTGCACTGCAATTTCTTCTAAAAATTCAGCACGCTGCTGCTGCGTGGTATTTTGATAAGTTGAAAATGCCTGATGTGCCGCTTCAGCAGCCTGATTAACTTCATCTAAAGTCGCTTGGCTAAATACATAACCTGTCGGTTGATAATCGGTTGCATTAATGCTTTCAATACTTGGCGCATTAGTCGCAACACGCAGACCATTAATAAACTGTTGACCGTTATTTTGACTCATTTTCGCGTTCCTTTACCGAATGATGTGATTTATTGTGGACCTAAAGTCGCAATTAAATCTGCAAGGTCTTGGTAGTCCTGTGGTGTCATATCACTTAATGGTGGACGTACTGGGCCTGCATCATAACCAATAATTTTCGCGCCTGCTTTAATCATACTCACCGCATAGCCCGATTTACGATCACGGATCTTAATTAATGGTAAGAAGAAATTATCAATTAAATGATTGGTTGTTGCGGTGTCATTACTACGAATGGCGTTATAAAACTCCATTGCAGTTTTTGGAATAAAGTTAAATACTGCAGATGAATATACAGGACAACCTAGTGCCTTATATGGTGCAGCAAAAATTTCAGCCGTTGGTAAGCCACCTAAATAAGAGAAACGATCTCCCATACTGTGCGTCACAGCAGTCATAAAATCAATTTGACCTGAACTGTCTTTAAAGCCAATTAAGTTTGGACACATATCGGCCAATTTTTGTAATGACTCTAAAGTTAAACGAGATACACTACGGTTATAAAAAATCACACCGAAGTCCACCGAGTTACACACTTGTTTAACGTGTTCAATTAAGCCTTCTTGGCTGCCTTCAGTTAAATAATGCGGCATAAGCAAAATACCATGCGCACCTAAACGCTCTGCTTCTTGCGCATGTGCAATTGCTTGGCGTGTTGGACCACCTGCACCTGCAATAATAGGTACAGTGCCTTTACAGGTATCTACTGCAGTTTTAATAATTTGTGAATATTCATTCCCAACCAAAGAGAAGTACTCGCCCGTACCGCCCGCAGCAAATAATGCAGTTGCCCCATAAGGTGCAAGCCATTCTAAACGTTTTTGATACGTAGCTTGGTTGAAGTCACCATTTTGGTCAAAGTCAGTTACAGGAAACGAAAGCAAGCCATCAGAAACAATTTTTTTTAGTTCAAGCGCATCCATGATTATATTTTCCTCAGATATAAAACTACATGTTATAAGACATCATACCTCAATGTTTTTTGATTGCAATCCTTTTGCTTTTATTTTTTTCATGCGGGACTAAGACTTTTATAGACAAGATGTGAACTGTGCGTCTAAAAACACATGCAATTCCACTGAAAAACAAAATAAACATTTGTTTTATATTAAAAATTATATCGGAAATATTTTTATGGTCAGATATTGAGTTCAGAATATAATTTGTATATCCTAATCATAGGACATCATACATCTAATGATATAAAGGAAAATATCATGAAAATAAGAGGACTCCGTTGGTGGATGATCAGCTTAGTCACACTAGGCTTAGTCACCAACTACTTAGCACGTAATACCCTATCTGTCTCTGCTGCAGACATGATGACAAGCTTAAATGTTTCCACACAAGAATATGCCTATATTGTCACCGCATGGCAGTTATGCTACGCCTTCATGCAACCGATTGCAGGTTGGATTGTTGACTTTTTAGGTACAAAAGCAGGCTTTGCCATATTTGCTTTCGCTTGGTCAATTGTATGTATGCTGCCTAGCTTGGCAACATCTTGGCAAGGCTTTGCCTTCTTCCGTGGTTTACTCGGCATTACCGAAGCAGCGGGCTTACCTGCTGGGGTAAAAACTGCAACGGAATGGTTCCCTGCAAAAGAGCGCTCTGTTGCGATTGGCTGGATGAATGTTGGTGCAAGTTTTGGGGCGATGCTTGCACCACCAATTGTAGTTTGGGCAATGTTTCACGGTGGATGGCAATTTGCATTTGTTGTGGTGGGCGTTATTGGGATTATTTGGTCAATTTTGTGGGTTATTTTTTACAAACATCCTCAAAAACACCAAGCATTAACTGCCGAAGAACATCAATATATTGTTGATGGTCAAGAACAACGCTTTCAAGAAACTGAAGAAAGTACAGATGCACCAAAACAAAATACATGGAAAAATATTTTCAAGAACCGAAATATTTACAGTATCTTAGCAGCTCGTTTCTTAACAGAGCCGGCTTGGCAGACCTTTAATGCTTGGATTCCTTTATATTTAATGACCCAACGTGGCATGAATATTAAAGAAGTCGCTATGTTTGCATGGTTACCCTTCTTAGCAGCAGACTTAGGTTGTGTACTCGGTGGTTACCTCAGCCCGTTTGTAATCAAACACTTCAATGTGTCTATGGAAACTTCACGTAAAGTGGTCATGGTGTTTGGTTCACTGTGTATGATTGGCCCTGCATGTGTCAGCCTTGTGGCAAGCCCTTATGCAGCCATTGCATTACTCTGTGTGGGTGGTTTTGCACATCAAACCTTATCTGGCGCGCTTTACTCAATTACCTCTGACTCTTTTGGTAAAAAAGAAGTGGCAACAGCAACAGGTATTGGCGGTATGTCTGGTTATTTAGGTGCAGCAGGTTTTACCTTACTGTTTGGTTTACTTGTAACCCAAATTGGTTATGGTCCATTGTTTGCACTACTTGCAGGCTTCGATATTTTCGCAGCAATTTTGGTCTGGTTTAGCGTAAAAAGCTTTGCTGAACTAAAAGTAGCCAAATAAGTTCACGCGTCATTTTTAGCATTATTAAGGAAAGTATCATGCATGCTTCAACTCATTTTCATCGGATTTTATTGACAGGTGCAGCAGGTGGTTTAGGCAAAGTTCTACGCCAACGCCTACAAAAATATGCCCAAGTCATTCGATTATCGGATATTAGCGAAATTGTCGATTTAGAGGATGCCAATGAAGAGATACGCTTGTGTGATCTTTCTAGCAAACACGCTGTACATGACTTAGTTGAAGGTGTCGATGCCATCATCCATTTTGGTGGCGTTTCTACCGAACATTCTTTTGAAGATGTGCTTGGCCCCAATATTTGTGGTACCTACCATATTTACGAAGCGGCACGTCAACATGGTGTAAAACGGGTCATTTTTGCCAGTTCAAATCATGTGATCGGTTTTCACCCTCGTGGTGAAACACTAGAAACTGATTGCTTACGTAAACCTGATGGTTACTACGGTTTATCTAAATCTTATGGGGAAGATTTAGCGACTTTTTACTGGCATCGTTACGGCATTGAAACCGTGAGTATCCGTATTGGTTCTGCATTCCCTGAACCGAACAATCCACGTATGTTATCAACATGGTTACATTATGACGATTTAGAGCAACTGATCTTTAAAGGTTTAACTGTGGCTAATGTTGGACATACCGTGGTGTTTGGCGCATCGAATAATGCCAAAACATGGTGGGATAATACTGGTGCAAGCCACTTAGGTTATCAACCACAGCACAGTGCCGACCCTTATACGCAAGCTGTACAAAGTCAAAATCCACCAGCTGCTGACCCAGGCGTTCAATATCAAGGTGGTGGATTTACCGAAGCTGGCCCATTTGAAGATGTTCGCCATGTCAGCCCAGTTTGAGATTATTGCCAAAGCGGTCAACATGACGGGTGAAAGTCCGTCATGGTCTGCAAGCGAACAACGCTTATATTGGGTGGATATTACCGACAAAAAAGTTTATCGCTGGCATGAAACAACAGGCGTTCAGCATTGGGATACACCGCAAATGGCGGGATGTCTGATGCAACATGCCGATGGCAGCTTTAAACTGTTTCAAGAAGATCAAATATCAAAATTGGTATTTAACCAAGATGAACTGAGCATTGAAACAACGCAACAAATTCAGCACCCCCACCCTCATTTACGTTTTAACGATGGTTGTGTTGATCGCCAAGGTCGTGCATGGATTGGTTCCATGCACCTCCAAAATAATGGCAGCTTGGTGGGAACACTGTATTGTGCCGAGAACGAGCAATTGCATTCGCACATAGAAGGACTTGCCACGCCAAATGGTTTGGCGTTTAGTCCAGATGGGCGCACCATGTATTTATCAGACTCGCATCCAAGTGTTCAAAAAATTTGGGCTTTTGATTACGACATTGATCATGGGCAGTTATCGAATCGGCGTATTTTTGTCGATATGCAAAAGTATGCAGGACGCCCTGATGGTGCAACGATAGATACCGATGGCTGCTACTGGATTTGTGCAATTGATTCCGGCTGTGTGCTGCGCTTTTCGCCACAAGGTGAATTATTAATCCAGTATCAATTGCCGATTAGCAAACCAAGCAAATGTACTTTTGGTGGTCGCGACCTCAAAACGTTATTTGTGACTTCGTTAAAACCAGAACATGCCAATGAATTTGATGGCAGCGTATTTGCCATTCAAACGCCTTATCAAGGCCTCCATGAAGCACAAGTGAAACGCTAATGTCTGCATTAATTCAAATCCAAGATCAATACACCAAGCTTACCATTGCCCCCGAACTTGGTGGGGCAATCACCCGTTGGCAACGTGTAGAGGATGGATTCGATTTACTGCGCCCATTAACGCTTGAACACCCAATTCAATCGACTGTAACTGCGCGACAATCTGCTGCGTTTGCACTCATCCCATGGTCAAATCGTATTGCTCAAGGCGGGACAAACACACCGAATGGTTGGTTTGAATTACCTGCAAATACCATCGACTCTCCATTTGCCATGCATGGCAGCACGTGGCAACATGCGTGGCAAGTGCTTGAACAAGATGAACATCATGTGCGCTTGGTCTGTGAATGTAAGTCCCCTGTTCATCTTCGAGTCGAACAGCAAATTCAATTACACGATGGTTGCTTAACGCTCAATTTTCATCTCACGCATTTAGATGAACGACCATTCCTACATGGTTATGGCTGGCATCCATTTTTTTATCGCAATGAATACACTCAACTTCAAAGCCAAGTTGGTCAGATGTGGCATCGTGATGAACAAGGTTTGTCTACCCATGAAGTGGATTTACCATGCGATTTAGACTTTGCCACGATTCACACACTGCCCGAGCGTTTAGTCGATCATGCTTTTTCAGATTGGCAAGGTACTTGTCGTATTCAACAACCCGATTTAGGCTATGAACTCGAATTAACCAGCCAAGATGCTGCATATTTAATTATGTATTTTCCGTTAAAGCAGCCATTTTTTTGTTTAGAGCCAGTAAGCCATCCTATTAATGCGCATCATTTGCCGAATCAACCCGGACTCAAATATTTAAAGCAGAATGATGAGCTGACATGGCAAGTCAAATTACAATATAAAACTATTTCTGCATCAGAATTTTAAGCATTTAAATTTACTTTAAAATAGATACCATAAAATAAAAATATTTTTCAATATAATATTGAATCCTAAAAAATAGAGTTATATGATGTCTTATGATAATAAATTAAATCTCGTTTCAAATTAATTAAACGTTAATTTAAATACGGTAATCTTTATTATCATTGCTAAAAAATCAATTATGCCAATTGAATTATATTTTTCAAATATAGCGTTGCAATTTGTTATTAAGGACTCAAATATCGATAAAATCTATCGATATTTTTAACTTTTAAATAAGTTAAATCATAAACAGGAATGTTCAACATGAAATTAAATTTTATTATCCCAAGTGCATTATTTTTTATTGGTCACAGCGTATATGCTGCAAATATCTGTGTTCCTGAACCGACCAATCAAGATGCAACAGAAATTATTCAAAATGCATTGAATCATTGTCAAAATAACGTGGTTCAATTAAGAACGGGTACGTGGTTTAGCGGTCCACTCAACTTACCAAGCAACACAACATTAAAGTTAGATAAAAACAGTATTTTAAAAGCGAATAAACAAAAAACCTTTAAAGCTGCGTATATTCAAAATGCCGCACAAGCTGGCGAAGCGCTTTTATTTGCATCACATGCACACAATATTCGCATTATGGGTGAAGGAACGATTGATGGACAAGGTCAAAGCGACTGGGCAACTGCATTACGTTTAAAACAGCAGATGAGTCAGGGAAATTACACTGAATTTCAAAAACTATTCCCGAATGTTCCACCTTCTAATGGCATGCCAAGACCATGGTTATTCGAGTTTGATCACGTACAAAATTCAAGTATAGATGGGGTGAAATTTATTAATTCACCGATGTGGACTGTGGTTATTCGCAACAGCAATGATATTCAAGTTAAAAATGTTTCCGTTTATAATCCACCGAGTGCGCCAAATACCGATGGCATCGATATTGTTTCATCAAAAAATATTAGATTATCGAATGTAGATATTACTACTGACGATGATAATATTGCGATTAAATCTGGATTAACCAAAACAGCATTAGGTGCTGTGGGTATGAGTGAAAATATTGATATTGACCGTGCCAGTATTGGTGTAGGTCATGGTATATCCATTGGAAGTGAAACGGTTTATGGCATTCGAAATGTAAAAATTTCAAATGTTAATTTCCAAGGAACGGATAATGGCATTCGAATTAAGTCAGCCCGTGACCGTGGTAATATTATAGAAAATATTTCCGCCGAAAATATTAAAATGGATCGCGTGACCTATCCGATTGTATTTACGTCTTTATATAGCAGCATGACTGGTGGGTACGATAAAAATTTCCTCGTTCCGATTGCCAAACAAGCGGTGACCTCAACAACGCCAATTATGCGTAATATTAGCATTCGCCGTTTAACTGCCACAAATGCCGTGCAGGCCGGTTTAATTAGCGGCTTACCTGAATCACCAATTCGTAATGTGTCATTACAAGATGTCAGAATTGAAGCAGATAACGGCTTACAAAACCGCTATGCAATCGGTTCACTTCGTAATGTAATGATTTTTGCAAAACACAGTGCCAGCACGCAAAATGGCCCACAGCCTAATTTAAAAGCAAATTAAACTGCGAAATTTATGACTTTTTTGTTGTGAATTAAAAAAAGAAAAAGCTCAACTTAAAGTTGAGCTTTTTTTATACCGCCGTTTTATTTAACAAAAATCATAGAATTAATTCTAAAAATTGCATTTAAACACGTCTTTAAATCATTTAACTAAGAACAGGCGTAATAGCTTTATGCTGTGTGAAATATTCATATAGATTCGCACATGCTAAATCACCCATTGCTTTGCGCGTTTCACGAGTTCCACTTGCATAATGGGGTGTAAGTACAACATTGTTCATCTGAAATAACGCACTCTCAATACAAGGTTCTTTTTCAAATACATCCAAACCAGCACCTGCGATTTCATGATTTTGAAGTGCTACAATTAATGCCTGTTCATCCACCACAGAACCTCTCGCAATATTAATTAAAAACCCTTGTGAACCTAATTTGGTTAATACGTTAGCATTAATTAAATGATGGGTGTCGGGAGTACTTGGTAAGGTAAGAACCAAGAAGTCACTTTGTTCAGCCAACGCTTCAATATTTTCAACATATTGATAGCCGTCTAGTTTTTTGTCACTTCGACTGGTGTAGGCAATCTTCATCCCACATGCCTTTGCCCTTGCTGCAACTTCAAGCCCAATGTTTCCTAAGCCTACAATCCCACAGACTTTATTCTTTAAACTGGTAGTTAATGGATAAGCTCCCTTCCCCCAAGCCCCGCTACGCACAAAGTGATCTGCTTTGACTAACTGACGTGCAACGGCATATATCAACATCATGCCTGTATCAGCAACGCAATCATTCAAAACATTAGGTGTATTGGTCACAATAATTTTTCGACTGTGTGCATAAGCCACATCAATAGCATCATAGCCAACACCAGAACTGGCAATAATTTCTAAACAAGGAAGTTGCTCGATCAATTCTTTTTTAACCCCAAGACCACCATTGGTTGCAAGACCTTGTATTTTTTCAGCATGATCTTTCAAGAAAGTCGCTTGGTCCTCAATTTGCCAAAACTTATGCACTTTTGAAAATTGACGTTCTAATTCCTGAACATAAACATCAATTTGTGGACCTAGCATTAAAATTTCTTGTGCTAATTTTTTCATATACAGAGTTCCTTACTCAGGTTTTGTGAGTTCAAGTCGCTTAATTTTTCCAACAATAAATAAATAACTCAACAAAGCCAAAAGTGAATGTGCAGCTACAAAATTCATATCCATTTGCAATATTTAGTTAAAAGCAATTGCCTCTTTAGGGTCTTTTATATGAGATACCATTCAACTTATTCTCACCAAGTTCTTTACCTAAAAAGACAGGTGCTATTACAACAGTAAGAATCCACTATGTGTTGGTAAAATTACAAAGAATCAACGTATCTACAAACAATATTCCAATCATAATAGTGCTTTGTATGCGACAGTATGACATGCCTAAATATCACAATTAACGAATAAGGCACGGTTTTTTACGGTCAAATGTCCAGTTTGGAATTAAAAATTGCATTGCATCACCATCATTACGGCGGCCTGTTGGCAGTGATTTATACAAGTCATGGGCTTGATTAATCCGATCCCAATCTAGCTCTACACCTAAGCCTGCTACAGTTGGCACTTTAACTTTACCTTTTTCAATTTGTAAAGGCTGTTTGGTAATACGCTGCCCTTCCTGCCAAATCCAATGTGTATCAATTGCCGTTGGTTTACCTGGCACAGCTGCACCAACATGAGTAAACATCGCTAAAGATACATCAAAATGATTATTCGAATGACAACCCCATGTTAAGCCAAAATCATTACACATTTGCGCTACACGAATAGCACCCGTCATGGTCCAAAAATGAGGATCAGCCAATGGAATATCTATCGCACCTAAAGCAATGGTATGACACATTTCGCGCCAATTGGTCGAAATCATATTCGTCGCAACACGTAAACCTGTTGCACGTTTAAATTCCGCCATAATTTCACGACCTGAATAGCCTTGCTCAGCACCACACGGGTCTTCCATATATGCCACGACATCTTTGAGCTCTTTCGCGGCAGCGATGGCTTCTTGTAAATACCATGCACCATTAGGATCAACTGTGACCCGTGCTTCAGGAAAAGCCTTTGCAAGTGCTTGAACACTCTCTACTTCTTGTTCAACACTCAGCACACCACCTTTGAGTTTAAAATCTTTAAAGCCGTAGCGTTCTTCGGCAGCTTGTGCCATTCGTACAATTGCATCTGAGTCTAATGCCACTTCATTACGAGCCTGATACCAAGCATTATTGGCATTTTTTTCATCTCGATATGCTAGTGTCGTTTTATCTTTATCACCCAAATAAAACAAATAACCCAGTACTTCCACTTCATCGCGCTGCTTGCCAGGCCCTAATAATTCACACACAGGTACATTTTGGAATTTTCCAAGCAGATCTAAAAATGCAGCTTCAAGTGCAGCCACGGCATTAACATTCAACTCAAAAGTCCATGCACCACCACCAAATTTTTCAAAATCAGCACCTTTTTGCCCCACATGAGCTTGATGAATAATTTTATTCATCAAGCTAATTGGTTGACCAATAATTTGAGCTCTGGCAGATTGAAGGGTGTTTAAAATACTTTCCCCACCTGGTGCTTCACCTACACCTGTTTGTCCGGAATTATCGGTCAATACAACTAAGTTACGGGTAAAATACGGGCTATGTGCACCACCAATATTCAACAACATACTGTCATAACCCGCCAATGGAATGACTTTCATATCAACAATTACAGGGACTTTAGCTTCAAACATGTTGTCTATCCTGATCAATATAAACGGAAAATTGACAGGGATTAACTTAACAATCCACTGTCTTTTAAATGATTAATTTTTTGAATAAAACTTCGGTTGTAATTCGACACGCTGAATTTTACCGACAATAAAGAGGTAACTGAAAATTGCCAATACCGCATGTATGGCAACATAAATTAGCGCACCATTGAACGATTTCGTAGTAGCTAGGATATAACCAATAGCGATCGGGGTTACAATGCCTGAGATATTGCCAAACATATTGAATAAACCACCGCTAAGGCCACTCATTTCTTTTGGTGCCATATCAGACATCACAGCCCAACCCAATGCACCAATACCTTTACCCAAAAATGCCAAGGACATAAACACAATCACCAACACATCCGAACCTACATAGTTACAGATCACCATCGAGGTCGATAACAACATGCCAAAAATAATCGGAATTTTACGTCCCAAGGTCACTGAATTGGTTTTACGAATAATAAAGTCAGAGACCACCCCACCAATAATGCCGCCAAGGAAGCCACAAATTGCAGGAATTGCAGCTACAAAACCTGCCTTTAAGATAGTCATATGACGTTCTTGCACTAAATACACAGGGAACCATGTAATAAAAAAGTAAGTCAGTGCATTAATACAATATTGGGCTAAAAATGCGCCCATGATCATGCGTTGTGAAAGCAAGAAACGGATATCGCCCCATTGAATTGATTTTTTAACGGGTTGTTTTGCGCTCACTTGGGTCGCAACTTGTTGATCGATATCAACCAGTGCTCCACCTGCAGCAATATAGTCAATTTCTGCTTGATTGGCCTTTGGATGTTCTCGTGGTACATAAATCACTTTCAGCCAGATAAATGCAACACCAATTCCTAAGCTACCCATCACCCAAAATACTGATTGCCAGTGAATTTGATGGATGAGCCACCCCATGAATGGTGCAAAAATAACAGTTGCAAAATACTGTGCTGAATTAAAAATTGCCGAAGCCGTGCCGCGTTCTTGTGCAGGAAACCATGTCGATACAATACGGCTATTACCTGGAAAAGATGGGGATTCAGCGAGACCGACCAAAAAGCGCAGCATGAACAATGCAACCACAATCATGCTGACATCATGAAAAATATGTACAAATCCTTGAAGCAAAGTAAAGAATGACCAAATGAAAATGCTCCAGAAGTAGACTTTTTTTGAGCCAAAACGGTCAAGTAACCAACCTCCAGGAATTTGTCCAATCACATACGCCCAAGAAAAAGCAGAGAAAATATAGCCCATACCAACCATGTCTAAACCGAGGTCATGACTCATGGATGGCGCAACCATGGCCAATGTCGCACGATCGCCATAGTTAAATGCAGTTACAAGAAATAACATTGCCACAATATAAAAACGAGCTTTACTCGCCTTTGCTGTCGCCAAACTTGTGGTCGTATCACCATGACCGTTTTGTTGAATTTGTTCCATTTTCTCTCCATAGAAAATAGTGAGTCGTGTGATTCAATCAGACTAATTTTATCCTATAACTAAAATTAGATATGTTATCTGTCATCACACTTCATCATTTAGAATTAACTCGCAGACTTTTGACTTAAGACAATCCTTAATAGTGATGCAAATACACCTTATCTATTTTTCCCTTTTAACTTCATCGCTAAAACTCTTATATACTGATATTTTTAAGCAATGCTAAATCATGAAAGAATAGTGCTGTATTGCAACATTAAAATGCTAATCAGATATGTGCTTAAAAAATAAAGGGGGTAATACAGTTTGGTATTTACCCTCTTTTGATTTAGTTTTTTAACGCACCAAACACGGTTTTTTATTATCGAATGTCCAATTCGGTATCATAAATTGCATCGCATCGGCATCATTACGTGCACCTAAGCCTTTAGCCTTATACAATTCATGGGCACGCTCAATTGCATCCCAGTCTAATTCCACCCCTAAACCCGCAGCAGTAGGCACCTGAATTTTTCCACCTTTAATTTCAAGTGGTGCTTTGGTGAGATGATCTGTTCCTTCTTGCCAAATCCAATGTGTATCAATTGCTGTAACATTACCAACAGCTGCGGCAGCAACGTGGGTAAACATTGCCAAAGAAATATCAAAATGGTTATTTGAATGAGAACCCCACGTTAAATTGTACATTTTGCACAATTGTGAAACACGCACTGAGCCTTCAAGCGTCCAAAAATGTGGGTCGGCTAATGGAATATCAACAGACTGTAACTGAATGCTATGCGACATTTCTCGCCAGTCAGTTGCAATCATATTAGTTGCAGTTGGCAAGCCTGTTGCACGCTTAAATTCGGCCATAATTTCTCGGCTTGAAAAGCCTTGTTCCGCGCCACATGGGTCTTCAGCATAAGCCAACACACCTTTTAAGTGCTTGCCTAAGGCAATTGCTTCATCTAAGTGCCATGCACCATTTGGGTCAAGTGTTACCCGTGCTTCAGGAAAGCGGCGAGCAATTGCAGTCACTGCTTCAGCTTCTTGTTCACCCTGCAACACACCACCTTTGAGCTTAAAATCTTTAAAACCATAACGATCAAAAGATGCTTCAGCTAAGCGTTGAATGGTATCTGGTGTTAATGCCTTTTCATGCCGAACTTTATACCAATCATGGGTTAAATGCGGTGATGTTGCATAATCTAATCTAGTCTGTGTACGGTCGCCAATAAAGAATAAATAGCCCAGCACTTCCACTTCAGTCCGCTGCTGTCCATCACCTAACAAGCTTGCAACATTGACATTCAAATGCTTTCCAAGTAAATCCAAAAGAGCGGACTCATATGCTGTCACCACATGAATTGTTGTTCTTAAATCAAATGTTTGATTACCACGGCCACCACTATCACGGTCCGCAAATGTTTGATGGATAGTTTTGAGTAAATTTTTATATTCACCAATCGGCTGACCAATCACTAAGCTTTTTGCATCATTTAACGTGGCTAAAATCTTTTCACCCCCAGGTATCTCACCCACACCTACATTTCCAGCATTATCTTCAATGACTAAAATATTACGGGTAAAATATGGGCCATGTGCGCCGCTTAAATTCAGCAACATACTGTCATGTCCTGCTACAGGAATTGCTCGGATTGATTTAATTATTGGGGTAGACGTCGGCATTCCATGCTCCTTAGAATATGAGTAATCGTCGTGATATCTAAAACAGATAAGACATCATATCTATAACATTCCACCTAGAATTGCAAGAAGACTTATTTTAAAAAATTACATTACTCCATCTTTAATCCAATACAAATTAAATATACAAAAAATAATAAATATACTTTAAATACAATTATATATAAAATAAAAAACAATCAAAAACGAATCAAATAAAATTTGACAGCAGGCTTTCATTTTTTATTAAATAATTGCCAAACTCATAATGATGTTATACGATGTCATACATCATAAAAGTAAAAACTAGATGCTTTTACACTGCTCAATGCAATGTAATTTCATCATCGCTCAAGGAAGAATCATGCAAAAACCACTACTCATCAAAATTACCCCACAGGATAATGTTGCGATTGTCGTTAATGAAGGTGGTTTAGCGAAATCAACCTTTATTGAAGACCATAACATCACCTTAGTTGATGATATTCCACAAGGCCATAAAGTATTACTACATGGTTTAAAACAAGGTGAACCAATTATTCGTTATGGCGAAGTTATTGGCTATGCCAACATCGACTTAGAAGTTGGGGCTTGGGTCAATGAAGCAGTCACCCAAATGCCAACAGCTCCTGAACTGGACTCACTCGAAATGGCCACCCGCCCTGCACCGCAATTAGAGCCATTAACGGGCTACACCTTTAAAGGTTATAAAAATAAAGATGGCAGCGTAGGTACTAAAAATGTGTTGGGCATTACCACCAGTGTAAACTGTGTCGAAGGCATTGTTGATTATGTAGTGAAAATTATCGAACGCGATTTACTACCACAGTTTCCAAATGTTGATGGTGTGGTTGGACTCAATCACTTATATGGCTGCGGTGTTGCAATTGATGCACCTGCGGCGATTGTACCTATTCGCACCATTCATAATTTGGCTTTAAATCCAAATTTTGGTGGTGAAATTATGGTGGTCAGCCTTGGCTGCGAAAAAATGCAACCTGAGCGTTTACTTAATATTAGCAGTGAAAATAAGCGTATTCCGCTTGCCAGCGAAGACATCATTCAATTGCAAGATGAACGCCATAATGGCTTTGAAAGTATGGTCAATCATATTTTAGAGGTCGCCAAACAGCATTTAGAAAAACTTAACTTACGCCAACGCGAAGAAGTCGATGCATCAAACTTAGTAGTGGGGATGCAATGTGGCGGTAGCGATGCTTTTTCGGGTGTCACTTCAAATCCTTCTGTTGGTTTTGCTTCAGACTTAATTGTACGCTGTGGCGGTACCGTGATGTTTTCTGAAGTAACCGAAGTGCGTGATGGCATTCACCTACTGACTCCACGTGCAGCAACCAAGGAAGTCGCGCAAGACTTAATTCGTGAAATGAAATGGTACGATGATTATTTGGCTGCAGGTCGAGTAGATCGTAGTGCTAACACCACACCGGGCAACAAAAAAGGTGGCTTGAATAATATTGTTGAAAAAGCCATGGGTTCAATTGCTAAATCAGGAACATCTGCAATTGTTGAGGTACTATCGCCAGGGCAAAAGCCAACTAAAAAAGGTTTAATTTTTGCAGCAACCCCATCAAGCGATTTTATTTGTGGCACACAGCAAATGGCATCAGGCATTACTCTGCAAGTATTTACCACAGGGCGTGGCACACCTTATGGCTTAGCGGCTGTTCCTGTCATTAAAATGGCTAGCCGCAATACCATTGCTAATCGTTGGTATGATCTGATTGATATCAGTGCAGGTGACATTGCAATTGGTCAAAAAACCATTGAGCAAGTGGGTTGGACATTATTTGAAATGATTTTACGAGTCGCAAGTGGTGAACAACAAACATGGTCAGATCGCTGGGGCATCCATAATTCACTTGCCGTATTTAACCCTGCACCTGTGACCTAAAAAGACCTAGATTTATACCGACTTATAATGCCCGAGTGCTTTTTAAATCAGCAGTCGGGCTTTTTTTCACAAGCATCATCCTTCAATTTTATTCATTTATGACTGATCACATGTCAGTCGTCTAATTTCTTAAGCTATTTTTCACTCAATCTGATAATTACTGTTAGACTATGGTCGTCTTCCATTTTCCCCCACCCCTATTATGCAGAATCCTGCCACCAAAGACATTTCGCTTGCCAAGGCTTTAATGTGTTTAATGACATCAGCATTTTTATTTTCAATTATGGGCGTTTGTATTCGCTTTGCTTCACATACAGTCGACAATGCCACCATCGTCTTTTTCCGTAATGCTGTTGGGCTGTTTATTTTTATTCCGATGTTGTTCAAGCAAGGCTTAAACTTTGTTAAAACCGAAAAACTTTGGATGCATACTTGGCGCAGTCTAGTGGGACTTACCGCAATGTATGGTTTTTTCTATGCAATTGCCAATTTAAAACTTTCGAATGCGATGGTATTTAGTTACTCATCTCCCATTTTTATTCCACTGATTGCATGGTTATTTTTAAAAGAAAAAGTCACCAAATCAATGATTTTTGCAGCTGTAATTGGCTTAATTGGCGTGCTCTTTGTCGCCAAACCTGACCAAGGCATGTTTAATGCATTATCTTTTATTGGCTTAGGTGCATGTTTCTTATCGGCAATGGCCTTTGTAACGGTTCGCGCCCTCACCAATACCGAACCACCAGAACGTATCGTCTTTTATTTCTGTATTTTCGGCACAATTATCTCATCAGTTCCAATGTTTTGGCATTGGCGAGCATTTACATGGAATGAACTTGCATTATTGGTTGCCGCAGGCTTACTTGCCAATACCAGTCAACTATTTATGTCTTATGCTTATAGCCTTGCCCCTGCAGGACAAATTGGCCCAATGAACTATATTGCAATTGTTTTTGCAGGGATTTGGGGCTTTATTTTTTGGCACGAACTGCCAGACACATCCAGTTTAATTGGTATTGCGATTATTATTTTTGCAATTTTACTGTGTAACCCACGTATTCAAAAACGCTTCTTTTCGGCATCTACATAACCACAACATATGGCAACAAGGATGTCGCCACTTCTTCACAGATATAATTTACAGCAAAAATGCAGCAATGAAACATAGATTTCTAAAAAATATGGCAGCAACTTTGCCAAAGAAAATCAGTCTGGTATGCCTATGCGAAACACCAATGATGCCAATTACCTTAATAACTCAAGCACTTCATATTTTAATTTCACCATTTTATTTTTGGCTAAAACGAGACATAAATAAAAGATCGGTTCATAAAAATCAACCAATGATCTTAGCAAAAATAATGTCCATGCTCGTGTATTATTAGATGATCTATTGTATGAAGTTCTTAGACAATCTATCTATTCATGTACTTACAAAACCATCCAAACCAGTAAAAAGATATCATCTTAAATATTATGGAATCCAAAATTTGATAAGGAGTAAATTGATGGGTAAACATACAGACAAAAAATAAGCCCTTGTAAAAACAAGGGCTTATTTAAAATTTGGCGGAAGCGGTGAGATTCGAACTCACGGAGGACTCACACCCTCGTCGGTTTTCAAGACCGGTGCATTAAACCGCTCTGCCACGCTTCCATGTGCGCCATCATATAAAGATTCTTGATTTTGATCAAGTAATATTTCAATCAAAAACAAACAACTGCATATTGTTTCACCAAAAAATCAATTTATGATTTAAATTTACACAACTTTAAAGCATCTCAATTAAAGAATAATTTCAAATGAGGATCTAAACTTACAATTCCACAGCAGCTGCTTTAGGCACAACGTGCATTTTGGCGACCATAAATACATAAGAGGTCGCAATTAGACTCACCACAGCCGCTGTCATTAACCAAAATGCAGGAGCGCTTTGGCTGCCAGTTTGTTCAACAATATAAGTAGAGATAACTGGCGTTAAACCACCAAACACCGAAGTTGCTAAGCTATATGCCACTGAAAATCCTGCTGTACGCACAGTTTTTGGCATAATTTCGGTAAGTGTCACCACCAAAGCACCGTTATAAAAGCTATATAGAACCGACAACACAAAAAGTACGACTAGCATATGTGCCAAACTAATATCGTGAGTTAACCAATTGAGTAACGGATAGGCACTAAATAAAATTAAAATGGTCATGCTCAATAAAATGACTTTACGACCAAATTTATCTGCCAATATGCCGCCTATTGGTAAGAAAATAAAATTACTTGCACCAACAAAAATAGTCGCAATCAAACTTTGCGTGCTGGTTAAATGCAAAATTTCCTTGCCATACGTTGGAGTGTAAACGGTAATAAAATAGAACATGGTGGTTGTGGTTGCCACCATGAGCATACCTGCAATCACAATTTTCCAATTTTTTGCCAATGTCGATAAAATTTCTTTGGTGGTTGGATGATGCTTACGTGAAGCGAAATCCTCCGTTTCTTGTAAATTACCACGCAAGTAAAAAATTGCGGGAATAATTAAACAGCCCACAATAAAAGGAATTCGCCATGCCCATGCCGAAACTTGCTGTTCGGTAAAAATTTGATGAATCCCAAAACCAAGTAATGCTGCAAAAATAACAGCCACTTGCTGACTAGCAGACTGCCAACTAGTAATAAACCCCTTGTTATGTTCATCTGCAATTTCAGACAGATAAACCGACACGCCGCCAAGCTCTACACCTGCCGAGAATCCTTGCGCCAATCGACCAACAAAAATTAAAACCGCTGCGGCAATCCCAATAGTTTCATAACCTGGGGTAAATGCAATGACCACAGAACCAAATGCCATAATGGTTAAGGTCAACATTAAACCTTTGCGCCGCCCAATTCGATCTACATAGGGGCCTAGTACCAAAGCGCCAATTGGACGCATTAAAAAACTCACTGCGAAAATCAGAAATGTTTTAATTAACGCAGCATAAGCACTTTCAGACTTAAAAAAAGTTTCTCCAATAAATTTGGCATACAAACCAAATAAAAAGAAATCATATTGCTCTAGGAAGTTACCACTAGTAACATTAAAAATTGCCCGTACTCGAGATGTACTTTGTTGCTCCGCTTGAGCTTGCACCATCTGATGCTCCCTATCTTCTGTCCATTTTTCACCCAAAGCATAAAATGTAATGACGGCAGAAAGCTTAACCCAAACTTAAATTAGCTTAATAAGAAAACAAAAGAATACGTTTTTATTTAAATAACGCATATTTTTTAATACTTTAAATCGATTATCATTTTAATAAAAATAAAGCTAAAACCAACAAATTTATATTTTTTATATCTTAATGCGTTTTTAAGTTTTGGCAATCTTCAAGCACAGTAACAGCGTAGGCATACATTTTTGGCTTGCACAACACAGCTTAATTTTTAAAAAATGAAATGGTTAAATTGATGTCATAAAATTTTGACCGATTAAAATTTTAATTAAATTTCGCACGTGGCTTACTTTTCGCAAAAAAATGAGAATGATAGTGCTACAATAAAGCGTTTAAATTTTTCTCAGGGCAGCCTGTGTGGCAGTGCCTCTTCATATCTTAGGATTAGCAATGACTGATAATGCAACCATCTTGCAGCATGTACCAGTAGGCAAAAAAGTGGGTATTGCCTTTTCTGGTGGTTTAGATACTTCAGCAGCTTTGTTGTGGATGAAACAAAAAGGTGCAGAACCTTATGCTTATACTGCAAATTTGGGTCAGCCAGATGAAGACGATTACGATGCAATTCCAAAAAAAGCAGAACAATACGGCGCGATTAAAGCACGCTTAGTCGACTGCCGTTTACAATTGGCACTTGAAGGGATTGCTGCAATTCAATGTGGCGCATTCCATATTAGTACTGGCGGCGTACCATATTTCAACACGACTCCGCTTGGTCGTGCTGTAACTGGTACCATGCTAGTAACCGCAATGAAAGAAGACGACGTGAACATTTGGGGCGATGGTTCGACCTATAAAGGCAACGACATCGAACGTTTCTATCGTTACGGCTTATTAACCAATCCTGCGCTTAAAATTTATAAGCCGTGGTTAGACCAAACCTTTATTGATGAATTAGGCGGCCGTGCCGAAATGTCACAGTTCCTCATCGACAACGGTTTTGACTATAAAATGTCAAAAGAAAAAGCCTACTCAACTGACTCAAACATGTTAGGTGCAACCCACGAAGCCAAAGATTTAGAATATCTGAATGCGGGCATCAAAATTGTTGAGCCGATTATGGGCGTTGCATTCTGGAAAGATGACGTCGAAATTCAAGCTGAAACTGTGTCTGTTACTTTCGAAGAAGGTATGCCAGTTGCATTGAACGGTCAACGTTTCGACAACCCTGTTGAGCTTATTTTAGAAGCCAACCGTATTGGTGGTCGTCATGGTTTAGGTATGTCAGACCAAATCGAAAACCGTATTATCGAAGCGAAATCGCGTGGTATTTACGAAGCTCCAGGTATGGCGTTATTGCACATTACTTACGAACGTTTGGTTACAGGTATTCATAACGAAGATACCATCGAACAATACCGCATTAACGGTTTACGTTTAGGTCGTCTACTTTACCAAGGTCGTTGGTTCGACTCACAAGCATTAATGCTACGTGAAACATCACAACGTTGGGTGGCTAAAGCCATTACAGGTACAGTTACTTTAGAACTTCGTCGTGGTAATGACTATACCATTATGAATACAGAGTCAGAAAACTTAACTTACGAAGCTGAACGCTTAACCATGGAAAAAGGTGATTCTACCTTTACCCCAATGGATCGTATTGGTCAGTTAACAATGCGTAACCTTGATATTATTGATACGCGTGCCAAATTAGGCATTTATAGCAATGCTGGCTTACTTTCAATTGCACAAGGTTCGGCTGTACCGCAATTAGAAAGCAAAAAAAAGTAAGATAAATTCAATTTCTTACACGTCTATTGTGTAAGAAAACTAAAAAACCAACATTTCGATGTTGGTTTTTTATGCCAAATCTAATATCTCATCCGAATTACAACAATTATCTGAATCTCGGATTATCATTCTGACCTAAATGCTTTATCATTTGCTTTATTTTCAGTTTGAATTCCCTTGAATACAATCACCCTCATTCAGCCAGATGATTGGCACGCACATTTACGTGATGGTCTTGCACTTAAACGTACCGTTCCTGACTTAGCCAAACAATTCCACCGTGCGATTTGTATGCCAAATTTGGTGCCACCGGTTAAAACGGTTGCTGAGGCTGAAGCGTATCGTGAACGAATTCTCGCGCATATCCCTGAAGGGATTGCCTTTGACCCGCGCATGGTGTTGTATTTTACCGACCACACCTCGCCAAGTGAGGTCAAAAAAATTAAAGATTCTGCACATGTGAATGCCATCAAACTGTATCCTGCCGGTGCAACCACCAATTCAGACAACGGTGTGAGTGATATTCGCAAAGTTTATGCGGTGATTGAGCAACTTGAAAAGTATCAAGTACCATTACTACTTCATGGCGAAGTGACACATTCACATGTCGATATCTTCGATCGTGAAAAACGCTTTTTAGATGACGTGTTAGCACCGCTTTTAAAACAATTCCCTGACTTAAAATTGGTACTTGAGCACATCACCACCAGTGAAGCCGCACATTTTGTGTTAGAACAAGGTCGTCATGTCGCTGCCACCATCACGCCACAACATTTATTATTTAACCGTAATGACATGTTAGTCGGTGGCGTGAAACCGCATTTCTATTGCTTACCTATTTTAAAGCGCCAAACTCATCAGCAAACCTTACTTGAAGTGGCAACCAGTGGCAACCCTAAGTTTTTCTTAGGTACAGATAGCGCACCACATGCCCAAGATGCTAAAGAAAATGCTTGTGGCTGTGCAGGTTGTTATAGCGCACCAACCGCCATTGAACTTTATGCACAAGCATTTGACCAAGTGGGAAAAATTGAGCGTTTAGAAGGCTTTGCAAGTCATTTTGGTGCAGATTTTTATGGTCTGCCACGTAATACCAATACCATTACCTTGGTAAAAGAAGACCAAATCATCCCCGAAAGTTTTGATTATTTAGATAATCAGAAAATTATTCCGCTTTATGCAGGTAAAACCATTCAATGGAGAAAAGTGTGACAGATATAACTGCACCCATTATCGGTCAACGTTTTCGTGGTTTTTTGCCGATTGTTGTCGATGTTGAAACAGCAGGCTTTAACGCCAAAACCGATGCACTGCTTGAAATTGCCTGTATCCCTATTTTATACAACGAACAAGGTGAATTTGTACCGGGGAAAGCGTTACATGCGCATATTAATCCGTTTGAAGGGGCAAATTTAGACCGCCGCTCTTTAGATTTTATTGGTATTGATCCATTCAATCCTATGCGCATGGCAATGGCAGAAGATGAAAAATCGGCATTAAAGCGTATTTTTAAAGAACTGACTGCAATTCGCCGTGAACAAGAATGTACCCATGCTGTACTTGTTGGACACAATGCCCACTTCGACTTAGGCTTTTTACAAGCTGCTGTCGCACGTACAGGCACCAAAAATCAAAGTCCGTTCCATAGTTTTTCGGTATTTGATACCGTAACTTTAAGCGCAGTTATGTTTGGTCAAACGGTATTAGCCAAATCATGTATTCAGGCAGGCATTGATTTTGATGGTAAAGAAGCACACTCTGCTTTATACGACACACAAAAGACTGCGGAACTGTTTTGCTATATTTTGAACAAACTCGCACCCAACCTACTTGACACGATGACGGCGGATCAATAAGATACCGCCATCCTCGCAGCGTCCCTATCGTCTAGAGGCCTAGGACATCGCCCTTTCACGGCGGTAACCGGGGTTCGAATCCCCGTAGGGACGCCATCTATTTTCAATATTCATTGAAACGATGCAAATAGCACAATCAAAAATGGTGCAATCAGCGTCAATACAAAACCACTAAAAATTGCAACCTGTACCTCTAATTGTGAACAGTTCTTTTTCACAAACGGTAAAGTCGAATCCATTGAAGTTGCACCGCATACACCAATCACAGGATATGGCATCCGCTGTCCCAACAAATACAACAAAGCAATTGCATAAAATTCACGCATTAAATCAGTTAAAAGTGCAAAACTACCCAATTCAGGATTGGTCAAAGTCGCAATCAATGAGCCCGATAAACTAAACCAACCAAAACCACTGCCAACCATCATTAACGTTAAGAAAGAATAATGGCTAAGTAATGATAAAATCCCTGCTGAAATCAGCATTGCAACAACCGCCACCACAGGCACACTAAAATGGCGTTTAGTTAAACTTTGCAATTGTACAGTCGATAAATCCACACCAATTAAAAAGATCAGCACATATAATAAATTACTCGATAAATGCCCTGTCGAAATTTTATGATTCAATAGCACATACAACACCACCCCAAGCACCACCATCAACATGGCAATGATGCATTCTTTAATTGGGCTTAACAGGTCTTTTAAACTACGTGTTGCGAGACATGCGGTTGACTGCTGTGCTGTGTTTCGATACAAACATAAAAAGGTGATGCCTGATAATATCGATGCATACAAGAAAGCATGCCACAATACCGATACACCAATTTTAGGATTCGCAAGCACTTCGGCAAACTGAAAACCTATCGCGACCAACAACAGCCACACTAAATAGGTAATACTACCAATCAATTTTTGCTTGAGCGATGTAGCAGCAAATTTTCCGAATCCCCAACCTAAAACCAAAGCCAACAAAATGGGGGCCAATGAAGTAAATAATAAACTCAGCATTTTAATTTTTATCCAAATTTAAGTGATATCAAAAACTTTTGCTAATGTAGCATTTTTCAACAGCAGTGATGAATATAGCCAAATTAAGTTCACTATTGCACATTTATTGGTTTTCTCTACAATAGCCCGCTTCATTTCCTGTATTTACTAATTTTATGCAGCCATCTCACTCTCCGAATGATGCTTCGCATCAGGGCAATTCTGCGCCACTTAAACGCGCTATGAGTACCCGACACTTGGTGATGTTGTCACTAGGTGGTGCCATTGGCACAGGCCTATTTTTAGGTTCGGGTGAAGTCATTGCACAAACGGGGCCTGTAGGTGCCATTATTTCTTATTTCCTTGGCGGACTGATTGCTTATATGGTCATGCTCTGCTTAGGTGAACTTGCTGTACACATGCCTGTTTCAGGCTCTTTTGGCGAATATGCCAATCAATACATTGGGCCAGGCACAGGCTATATGATTACTTGGGTCTATTGGCTCACTTGGACGGCAACGCTTGGTACTGAATTTACTGCGGCAGCACTGCTCATGCAAGAATGGTTCCCACATGTGTCGATGTGGATTTGGACCGTCATTTTTGCAGCCTTGGTTTTTGGTTTAAACATTGGTTCAACTCGCATGTTTGCCGAATCTGAATTTTGGCTTGCATTGGTCAAAGTCGTGACAGTCATTAGCTTTATTTTGCTTGGACTGATTGCCATTTTTGGTTTAATTCCAATGCATGGCGCACACCAAGCACCACTGTTCCACAATCTCACTGCTCAAGGCTGGTTCCCACAAGGGCTACTCCCTATTTTCTCGACCATGCTGATTGTAAACTTTGCCTTCTCAGGCACAGAATTGATTGGTGTTGCCGCGGGAGAAACTGAAAATCCAGCACATAATGTACCCAAAGCGATTAATGCAGCAATTTGGCGTTTGCTTATTTTCTTTGTTGGAACGATTGTGGTCATTAGCGCCTTACTGCCATATCAACAAGCAGGTTTAAGCGCAAGTCACGTCAGTAGCAGCCCATTTGTGACTGTATTTGGTTATATCGGTATTCCATATGCAGAAGATATTATCCGTTTTGTGATTATTACTGCATTGTTATCGGCTGCCAATTCAGGCTTATATGCAGCGTCGCGCATGATGTGGTCTTTATCTGCTAAAAAACAATTACCACGTGTTTTCTCGAAATTAACTCAATCAGGCACGCCGATTGTTGCCATTATTGTCACGATGTTTGGCGCACTTCCAGGGTTACTTTCAGAACAATTCGCACCTGAAACCATCTTCAAAAACTTGTTAGGTGTGGCCGCATTTACCATGGTGATTGTATGGACTGCAATTTGTATCTGCCAATTTAGTTTCCGTCGCCAGTGGTATAAGTCGGGGCATAAAGTATCCGACTTACGCTTTGCAGCCCCCCTGTTTCCACTCACGCCAATTTTAGGTTTTGTATTCTGCGTAATTACAGGCATTAGTATGACCCAAGACAGCTCAATGCTACCTGGCTTTTATAGCTGCTTAGCTTTTATTGCACTGTGTTATTTAAGTCACTACTTATTTTACCGCAAACAAAACCATTAATTGCTAGACATCTGTTTTTTATTATAAAAGTGTAGCTAAATGCTACACTTTTTTTATATCGACCTATACTAAATGCTCAATGGAATACAATGGCAGCACGTTAAAATAAGATGAAAATTATTTTTATTCATGGCATCAATCAACAAAATTTAGATGCAAACAGCTTTGAGCAACATTGGCGAGAAGTTTTCAACTTGGGGCTAGAAAAAAATAATTTAGCCGTTGATGTCGATGCTTTGAAATTGTCTTTTCCTTTTTATGGCGACATTCTGACTCAACATAACCATAAAAATGCACTTGATATTAATACCATGCTGCCTAACTGGGCTTTTTTTAACAAACTGCCAAAATTTCGCGAACATCATCGCCAAAGTCTGCAAAAAGCCTTTGAAATTCCATTATTGCCACATTATGCGCAAGATCAACCTTATTCACTTAAAAACAAATTCTTCTTGCTCTCGCAATTGGCCAAAGATCGTGTTTTAAAAGAAATGGTGATTTTACTCAATCACTTTCCAAATTTACACGAGTCTCTCGTCGAGAAATTTATTTCTGAAGCTTATTTGTATTGGTATGATCCACTGTTTAAACAGCAAGTGCATGAACGCATTCACGCCTGTTTTGAGCCTAACCAAAAGCATATTGTCATTGCACACTCACTAGGCACCGTCATTTCCTACAATGTTCTGCAAGAATTACAGCAACATTATCAAATCGAGCGCTTTATTACCCTCGCATCGCCACTACCTTTTAATGTAGTACAACGACATCTTGATCATGCGGTGCAACGACCAAAAGCATTAACAGGCGATTGGTATAATTTCTTTGCACAAGATGACTATCTCACCACCTTTCCCATGCAAGCACCTCTTTTTAACTTCGAGCCTGCGGTGCAGAATCATCTCATTAACACCTTTATTGATAAACCGCATGAAATTATTGGGTATTTACAACACCCTCAAGTTATTCGTTGTATTTTAGATCAACATCCCGGGTTAAATTTTCCTATAAATTCACACAGCCTAATACCTATATAAAATTTACAACCTATTAAATTTGATGGTACTTTCATCAAAAAAGATTTTTTTAAGTTAAATTTACTATTTTTTAAACAATCAATTGAAAAAACTGCTTTTTTCTATAAAAAGTGTTTGACAGTTTTTTCAATTCACCCTAATATACGCCCAACTTCTGATGTGTCCCTATCGTCTAGAGGCCTAGGACATCGCCCTTTCACGGCGGTAACCGGGGTTCGAATCCCCGTAGGGACGCCACTTAATTTTTTCAGAAGACTCTAGAAGTCCCTATCGTCTAGAGGCCTAGGACATCGCCCTTTCACGGCGGTAACCGGGGTTCGAATCCCCGTAGGGACGCCACATTCGGTAAAGCTCGGCATTTTCAATGTCGAGCTTTTCCATTATTTGGAATAGCGTTTCTGCAACATTTAATTCCGCAATATCAGCAAGTTGACAAATATTTAGTGTCGACGGCACACGTGTTCCATGTTTAAAATCAGATAATCTTCCTGCACTAATTCCCATTTTTTCAGCTACGTTTTTGTAGCTTCCTAGTTTCCATCTTGCACGATCTATTAGATCAACCAACTCTTTGCACATATTCTCACCTCTTGACTTACCCCAAATGGAGTATTAATTTACCCAAAAGGATAATTATCCATTTGGGGTATTTATTACTCCTGAACATAAAGTTCATGGAGTAAAAAATCAAGGGGCTTTTTATGAAAGAGAATACTTATTTGCGTAGATACTGCTCATCAATGAGCTTTGCATCTTCACGTATCTTTTCGCTTGAAAGTATGCCTTTGTATAAAAACAAAGGTAAACCATCTTCGATGGTCATTGTTCTCATCCCTTGCACTCCATCTCTGTATTCAAAAATCGCTATTGGAAATTTCTCACCATCAACAATAAAGAATCGTTTGTCTTTTACTACGACATCTTTATTCGAGAATTCTTGCTTTAGCAATCTTAAAAAAATGCTGTCATTTGCCGATAAAAGATTTAGCTCTCTGATTCGATCTGCATCCGATGCATACATCACTTTTAAGTATTGCCTTTGGCTATACGTGAATGCACGTCTAGTTGGTTTTTTGGGTTCTTGCTCTTTGACTTGTTTGACTGAGCTTCTCCCCATCAAAAAACCAATAAATATGCCCATCAATAATAAAAATATTTTGCTCATTCACATTTTCTCTATTCGTGCTGCTTTTGCTTTTGCGTTAGGGATGTCGCCCGAAGGGGCAAGACAAAACAGCTTCATCGTTTTGGCTTGAGTTTACCGACAAGCCCGCCCGAAGGGAACGCCCAGAAAACTAAGGAACCCCAAAAATGAAAGATTTAGAATTAAAATGCTATGAAGAAATAGCAAAAAAAATTCATGCTGATGGTGTTGAAACCTTAGCTGGGGGAAACCCATGCACTTATACAGCATCACTATTAGTTTATCTTGAAGAATATTTAAAAACCCAAAGCATTGAATCATCAATCATTACAGCTTTAGCCGACGACCTATTAACAGAAGATCAAAAATGTAAAGACCTTCTCTCTGAATTAGGAGATGACCGTTATGGCTACTAATTCATTACATACAAATGGGACTTTCTCCACATTGCCACTGTGGGGAAAGGTATTTGAATGGGCTGGAGTTAACCCCCTTAGTAATACGGGGGAAAAGTTGGAATCAGCAAACCGTGCGTTAACTCGGATACGCAAAAGCTATATCGAGCAAATGATTCACACCAGTGATAGTGAAGAAAAAGCCGTTATTGTTGGAAAATTTGAAAAAGAAATTGAAGAAATCAAGCTTGCACTAAAAGAAGAATACCGTGATTACCCGCTTTTAGACACACAAATGGTCTTAACTGACGATGGTGAAAAACCTGTTTTATTCAGACGACCTGCACATTGTGAGGTTGCAGTAACAGATTGGCTCAATTTTACATTGAATAAATCTACATTTAGCTCAATGAAAAGAGAAAAATTAAAAGGTTATGAGCATTTAAACCTACCCGATTGTTACGTGTCTGATTCAGATTATGCTTATGCAATGGGCACTGTGATTAAAGACATATTCGGATTCGGTATCGAATGCAAAATGAATGGTGGTATTAACCACTATAAAGAAGCTTACAAGCTTGAAAATGGTTGTGGATTTATCTGCGTTGGTGGTGATTCACAACGTGACACAATGCTAATTAGCATCACTGGTGTCGGCTGTACCCTTGGATATTATGGATGGGAAGCAGATTTGCATGCTTGGTTATGCTTATTTGCAGATCGCCCCAAAATCACACGTATTGATTACGCATTTGATGATCACGACGGTCAAATTGCAAATGTTCAATGGGCCAAGGAACAATTCGAATTAAAAGGATTCCAAAGTGGTGGTCGCCCTCCCCAGTTCAATATTATTGGTGACTATTGGCAACCTGATGGCAGTGGCACTACTGCATATATTGGCAATCGAAAATCATCAAAATTCTGTCGTATTTATGAAAAAGGCAAACAACTTGGTTGTAAAGAATCGCCTTGGGTACGTGTTGAAGTTGAATATAAAGGCAAGGATTTTCACATCCCACTAGATGCTTTGCTTCATCCCTCACAGCACTTTCTAGCAGCATATCCATGCTTTCATACATTTGACAATCAAATGCAGCCTTTGAAATTTGAAACAATCAAAAAGACTGCCGAAATTACATGGGAAAAAGCCATTTCGGTCACACGTCACCAGTTCGGTAAATACCTATCTGCATTCAGATCATTCTATGAAGATGATGCTTTGCTTTTAGACATTCTGACACATGACAAATATGACTATCCAGACCGATTAAAACCGCTCTACCTTGATTACTCAAAATCCATGCCCCCTATGCCATTGCCAGCATAGGACAAGGTTCTAACTTAGGCTATTAAAAGGAAATACAACATGAAATTTACAACTGAAGCTGTGATTACTGGTGCTAAACACTATAACAACGCGATTGATGGCGTTAAGCACGATTTCACCAAAGTCTTTGTTATGACAGATCTTGCTGAACAAAGTGGATTTGGCAAAGCAACTGTTGAATACAAATGGGGTTCGTCAGAAAACATTAAAAAAATTCAGGATTTGAATTTTCCATTCAACGCCAAAATCGTGCTTGAAATTGTGACTACAGGTTCTCGTCAAACCACAATTATTCACGATGTTCAGCCAATTACAACGGCTCAAAAATGAGTGAACTACAGCGCGTTCAAGACGCTGCATTTGCCAAGGGCTTTGCATTTGGAAAATACACGAATGATGTGCCATTGGAACAAGACATCATTGATTTAGTCGACAACTCGAATGAATTAATGCGCGAATTTTTAGCAGAGTATCGCCGCGGTTTTACTGCGGGAATGCTCGAAACAATTAGGAATTAAAGAAATGGCATACGTCTGTGAGGTTTTACAAACAATAGACAACGTCCAGACGTGTGTTCAATGGGCTATTTACACTGAACCCGATTTATTTAAATCAATAGCGATTACTGGAGCGCAAGCAAAAGTTCTTTATGTTGAATTTTCAAAAATCTGCGTTCTGTTTATTGGCTTTGTCGCTGTCGGAAAGGCAGCAAAACTGCTGTAAAAAACCAACCTGAAAGGAGATTCTTATGAATCAATTAGCTGTTTATGAATCAAAAAAAAGTCGTTTAGCTCGTGTTAAACAAATTCTTGACAACAATTATGCCAAAGTCGGTGCTGCTGCAACTGTAACAGCATTAACGATTGGTTCTGCACATGCTGCGGATGGTGATTCATCACTTGATGTAACAGCATTCCAAACGGGCTTACAGTCTGTTAGCTCTAACGTGAAAATCATCTTTGCTGCTGCGCTTGTCGTTTTAGGCTTGTTTGTAGCATGGCGTTATACAAAACGCGGTGCAAACTCTGCTTAATGCGAATGCCCTCCAGTGATGGGGGGCTTCTTCTTTGAGGTTCTGAAATGATCGAATCGGCTTCTGTCTTAAATTGGATACCAATATTGGTGATGATATGCGCAACATGGGCAATTCTAAAAGTCTTTTAATACATCGAACAAATGTCTTTTTGCTCGTTGCAATGCTTATTGTTTCTCAATTCATATTTGTTAAAAACGCATCTGCTTCTCTTGCAGGTTCTACATGGTCTTTATCAAACCCTGTTTCTCACGGTGCTACTGTTGTTTATGACGGTGTTAGAAATGTTTTGATAAATGGTGCAAACAAAGTTGTAACTGGTACAGCTACAATTGCTCCAGTGGCGGCAGATATTGCAAAATTCATTGGCCGTGTCGGTGCTGCTGCTGTAGTGACGACTGTATTAGATGGCTTGTTGAATGGTGTTGATTACGTTTTAGATCCTGCAAATAATACTGTTCAATATAAGCCGAAAGTTGCTTCAACAACATGTAATCAAAATGGTTTAGATTGTAGATATGCTCAATATTTGTATAAATATGACGGAAAATTCTATAGTTCGGGTTCTGCTGCATGTTCAGCATTTGATACAAGGGGTTTTGGTTCAATATCTCCCACTGTTTATTTCGAAGATGATTACTGCAAGTTGATGGGGGGGTCAAATAATTATAATGGCAATATCGGTGCAGCTTTAAATGTGATTATCAATCCAAATTATGACGAAACTGAAGCAAATAATCAAAATGAAACAAAAACAAGACCGCTTTCAGATGTTGCGCAACAAGTTTTAGATAAAGCCAAAGCAGGTGATGCAGATGCACAGGCATTAGTTCGTGCTGTAGCTGCTGATATTGTTCAAGATGCTGAAAAAGACGATACAAAAGCAAAACCAATTGTCACGCAATTAGATAATACAGCAACATATCCGAGTGATACGACCGCTGACACAAAAACAGATACAAAAACCAATGCCGACGGCACAACAACATCAACATCTACGACTGATATACCTGCTGCCTGTGGATGGATGCCGTCTGTATGTGAAGCCATGCAAGTAATTATACAAAAACCCGTCCAGTGGGCTGATGGCATTAAAGCTGCATACAACGATGCAGTTGACTATTTTAAGGGCGAACCTGATTCATCAGACGATGAGCTTGATATAAAACAAGAGGATGATAACCAAGAAGCGCCTAATCTCAATTTTAGCGGTCAATGCCCTGCATCAATTCAATTAGCAAGTGGTCAAATTGCAGATATAGATATTGACTGGAAGTTTGAATTTACAGACTTTTGCACAATTCTCTCGACTTATGTGCGACCTGTTCTTATTGCAATGGGTGCTTTTATCGCTGCTTTAATTTTAGGCGGGGTTCGAACAACAGATGATTAATTTAGCTACGATCTTAAAAAGCACTCAAAAGGGTTTTCTCAAAAATGTATTGGAGGGTGCAGGCGTTGCACTTGGAACCACTGGAGTCACATTAGTCGCTTTGCATCAAGCAATTAACTATTTTGAGCAAACAGCCAACTCTATTCCATCTGCACTAATGCAGCTTATGGGTTTGTCGGGATTCGACATCTTTTTTTCGCTCATTCTTGGCGCAATGGTCGCTAAGCATCAAGCCAACATTTCAAAACTCGTTTTAAGAAAAAAATAAGGCGCTGCGCTAGGGAGCGAGGAGCTTCGACGAGCGACCATAGCAGCGCCAAAGGAGAAATCAAAAAATGTTACATTTAGTCACGGGTGTTCCAGGTGCAAGCAAAACCGCTTTTGTTGTTACAAAGCTTGATGAAATTGAGCGCAAAAACAAAGTGCATTTGCAGAAAAATAAAGTTGTTTATGCTCACAATATGCCATTGTTTGAAATATATCGTTCTGATTTTGGCTATCTTGAGATTGAAACAGGTTCAGCGCATGAGCTAAAAATACATTTGCAAGTATTGCCGAATGACTATTTTGACTTTTTGACACAAGATTTTGATGATTTGCGCCCCGACTTTTATTTTCAACGCTCAACACAATACAATGAAATTATTGAGCGCATTAATGAGAGAGAAGGCAAACAAAAGTTTGAATATCTTCAAGATGTAAGAACAATCTACTCCAACATTAACGCTTTAAAAATTGATTACACAAGGGCATTAATTAAAGACTGGAGAGAAGCGCCAGATGGTTCAATATTCGTTATTGATGAGGTTCAACTTGTTGAACCTTATTCAGATACAAAAAAGAAGGATGACATCGTTCAAGACTTAACAGTCCATCGTCACCGAGGTTTTGACTTTTATTTTATTACGCAGTCACCATCTTTTTTACATCCTACAGTCAAAGAATTGATTGGTGTGCATTATCACATCACACGGCCCTACGGACGTACACCAAAGGTTTATCAATTCGGTTCAACAAGACAATACCCAAACACGCTTATTAATAAGCTCAACTGCGAATCTAAGTTTTCATTTAAACCACAAGACCGTATTTTCAAGCTGTATAAATCGACAACAATTAATACACACCAAAAACGCTTGCCTGCGGGTTTAATTCCCCTTGCCCTTTTTGTTGGTTGTGCTGCAATTATGCTTTTATGGGGTCTGAATGATAAGAGAGAAATTAACAAAACAGAAAAAGAGCATGTGCAGCAGCTCTCCAGTGCTAACCAACAAACAATTAAAACGATTGCATCGAACAATCAAAATCAGCAATTAGCTGATAAATGTAGGCATGCAGAAAATCTAGACAAACCTGAGTGCAAACAATGGTTTGATCAGTTATCAAAAAGCGGTGCCTCGGTTGGAGTGCAACAAAATGCCCAAGTTAATAGTGTGTCTTATAATCCTAGCAAGCCTTTTGATGATTCAAATATTGCAAACACAATACAGTACACAGTCGTCAACAAACCCGTTTTTGCAGGATGCGTTAAATATAACGGACAATACACCGCTTATACGGAACAAGGAACAAAACTAAAAGTTTCACAAAACGATTGTAAAAAAATTATGGCTGGAGACCGCCCTTATGACTATTTTCGCTCTCATAGCTCTAATGCTACTAATACCACTCTGGTTTCTAATCAAACGTCTAATACTGACAATAATTTAAATCAATCAAATGTTCGTGTTGTAGAAAACACTTCAACATTTCCTGAAAAGGACATTACAAAACCTAGCGTTTAGAAGCATAAATTTTAGCTATTGTCAAATTTGCGTTTTATCGTGTGTGCCTTGGTGTTTGTATGTCTTTATATAAACATCGCTTAAAACGCAAATCTGTGCGTTTTGAGCGATGTTTGTTTTTTGAAAACATGAGTTTTTGCTTTATAAACAATGTATTTCAGTCTGTTACAATTCTTTTTGCTTTTTATTTGAGTTCGCAATGCCTAATACACTGTCAATATTTTTCCGACTAAACGGGGCGCGTAGCGCCTCGGCTTATCGGAAAACATATTGATCAGCGCATAAATAGAAACACACTTATCAAGAGGAAATGTGCGCTTCTGCGCTCATTTCCCGATTGATAAAACTGTGAACAGTTTTAAGGGTTGAGGGGGATTATCCCCCTCATGGGGTTTGGGGCAACGCCCCAAGATGTTGCCTTTGCTTTTGCTCTTGTTTTTGGGTGACACATGAATGTTAGGGAAATAATGCAGTTTTATGCCAAAAATGGTTTGTTTCAATCCAAGCATGGTTATCAAGAAAAATTCCAAAATTTGGAATTTTTTTATGCTTTTGACGAGATTACAATTGAAATCATCAATGAATATTGCACGCTTAGGCAGTTAGATGGTGTTAAAAATTCAACAATAAATAGAGAATTGCATGTCATAAAATCTGCAATGAACTATTATTTAAAACACAAACATACAGCAAATTTTAAAAATGCTTTTAATGGTTTTAAGCTTTTCGAGCAAGATTTTATTCCACGCTTTTTAAATGCTTCTGAATGCACCAAGCTTCTCCAGTGTTCAAAACGATATGGCAATCAGGCATTGCATGATTACATATTGCTGCTATTAAACACGGGCTGTCGATCTGGAGAGTTGCTCACGCTCACATGGGATAATGTTTTCATTAATGAAAAATATTTCATCATTCGCAATTCATTATCAAAAAACAAAAAGACGATTTATAAGCCACTGAATGACACATCAATACATGCCCTTTTTAGGTTAAAAAACCATAAGAAATATGTGTTTTATAATGAAAAAACCAATACAAACATCAAAAGCTTTTACAAAGGTTTTAAGAATGCTGTTGATAGATCAGAGATTGGCGATGTGAGAATTCACGATTTGAGACATACATTTGCAAGCTTTTTGATAAAACAAGCTGTTCCGCTTTACCATGTGTCGCAATTATTAGGTCATAGCGATGTAAGAATCACCCAGCGTTATGCCCATTTAGCACCCGAAAATTTACACGATTGCTTAAATGTTTTGCCTGTTTTAACGCAAGATTACAAAAGTTTACAAAAAGAATAAGAAAGGGGGCAAGCCCCCTTTCACGGCGGTAACCGGGGTTCGAATCCCCGTAGGGACGCCAAATTCGAAAAATCCCAACTAGCAATAGTTGGGATTTTTTTATGACTCAAATACTTAATCACCACCTATCACAATAAAAAAGAATGTACTGATACACTATCAATACATTCTCTACGCCTTTATATTAAGTCATAAAATATCAATTAATATTGCAAAATATTCGCATTCACTTTGGTCCACGTAATATTTGCATTAGACAAATGCATATTACGCATGGTTGCAGCTAATGGCTTTGAAGCATTCGTTCCATTAAAAATGAACTTAGATTTGCCATTCACCGTAATATTGTTATAGCTCACATCGTGCCAATTCGCTTTGGTACTTCCTGATTTCTTCTCATAAATGGTATCCATCATCAATGCATTTGCAACATTGGTCATGGTCACCGTATTATAGTTCACATTCGCAACTTCACCCGAAGCTGATGCATCACTCTTAATACGCAAACCATTGGTTGTACCATTTAAAGTCAAACCATTTACATCAATATTATAAACACCATCTGTCGTTTCACTACCAATAGATAAGCCATGCCCCGCACCAAAATTATTATCAATAAAGCTCATATAGCTTGATGAACCAGCACCAGCATTGGCTTTAATTGCGACATTATCATCGCCAGTACTAATATAACTATGTGCAACAGTCACGTTTTTAGATGAAATTGGATCAATACCATCGGTATTACGTGCTGTACTTGGCGTATTAATGGTTACACCCCATGCTGTTAAGCCATCACCTTGTTTAAATACCACATGAAAGTTTGGTGAATTTTTTAACGTAATTTTATATAACGTAATATTTTTCCCTTTATTAATTTGGATTAAACGCGGTGCATTTTGCTTGCTTCCCGCAGTTTTGGCTTGTTGTGCCAACGTCCACCAACTTACGTTCTTATCGCTTAAAGTTGCACCACCTTGTCCGTCAATCGTCCCTAAACCATAAATACCTGAATTAGTTGCGCTATTCATGGTAATGAGTGCAGAACAACCATTCCCCTTCGTGTCTAAAGTCCCACAAGTTCCACTACCATTGTCAAAAGCACTGGCTTTATTTAATGCATGTAAGGTTGCACCTTGATCAATCCACAAACTTACCCCTGTTGGAATAACCAAAGCGCCTGAGTAAAAATTACCTTGCGAACCATTGGCAACTAATTTCACCGCTTGACCACTCGAACAACCATTAAGCGCTTTTTGAATAACTTGAGTCGCATCTGCGCCTGTTGCCTTCAAAATAGTACATGCGCTTGGAATTACAGGTTCCTTTACTGTACGTGTGTCTGCTGCAGAAGCAGTTTGAATCATAAAAATACTGGCGCCTAACACCATTCCTGTAGAATAAACGCGTGCAAGATTCAACATGAAAAATAATTTCCTAAACAATCAAGTAGAGTGCTTAATATTAAATTTTTTATATTATTTTTTTAAGATTTAATTGTTATGCATTTGTTATTTATATAAAAAATAATACAATCACACCATAAATATTGATTTAAATCACAAAACAACACATGAAAGACGATAATAATCACAACAGTAAAAATTAATATCTGCTCGCTTTCAAAAGTTGTTGGGTATAAAAATGTTTAGGTGATTGAAAAAGCTGCTCTGTAGCTTGGAACTCTACGACTTCTGCTTGATGTAACACAAGTACCTGCTGACATAAAGCACGAACCAAATCCAAATCATGACTAATTAACAAATAACTCATTTGATATTGCCGTTGTAAACGCCGCAATAAATACACAATTTCACGTTGCGTCGCTCGATCTAATGCAGACGTCGGTTCATCTAAAATAAGTAACTTGGGTTTTAAAATCATCGCACGCGCGAGAACCACACGCTGACGCTGCCCACCCGAGAGTTGATGTGGATATTGCATCAATAATGACAGTGGTAATTCAGCCTCAGTCACAGCCTGTTCAATTTTAAGTTGACGTTCTATTTGCTTTAAGCTTGGATCTACCCCTTCCCCAATTGATTCTGCAACTGTCAAACGTGGGTTTAAACTGCTATAAGGATCTTGAAACACTATTTGCAATTGGTGGCGATACACCAGTAATGCTTTTTCTTGGCATTGATTTAAGTTTTGCCCTAAAAAAACAATCTCACCCTGACTAGGTAGTAAACGCGCCACAGCCAAAGCCAACGATGTTTTACCTGCACCACTTTCACCAATCACGCCAATCGACTCACCTTGCTGTAATGTCAAATTGAGTGCAGTCAATACCGTTTTGAACTGCTTTTTACGCCAAAATTTTGTCCGAGGTTTTGCAAAACGAATGCTTAACTGTTTAAGTTCAAGCAATGAATTTAATCGATTCGGTACAAGCGCAGCAGCTTGGCCAAAATCACATGTTAACAATTGCTGGGTATATCTGTGTTGGGGATGTGAAAAAATCTGCTCAAGATTGCCTTGCTCTATGACACGCCCCTGTTTCATTACAATCACATCATCAGCAAAATGGCGTAGCAAAGCCAAATCATGACTGATTAAAATGAGCGCCATATTGCGTTGTTGCTGTATCCGTTTAAGTTGCTGTAAAACTTGTATTTGCAAATGAGCATCTAAAGCAGTCGTGGCTTCATCGGCAATTAAAATATCAGGTGCTTGCGCTAAAGCAACAGCAATCATCACTCGCTGTCGCTGACCACCCGAAAGCTGATGTGGATAAGCATTTAAGTAATGATGGGCATCTGCCAATTCAACTTCAGTTAGCAGTGCAATAACACGCTGTTGGACAGTATCTCGCTGCATCCCTTGTAAAAAAAAGCATTCCCCAACCAAGTGCAAAACCGTATGTAATGGATTTAAAGCACTCATGGGTTCTTGAAAGATTAACGCAATCTTTTTACCACGAACTTGCTGCAAATATTGTTCTGAACACTGAAGTAAATTTTGACCTTGAAATTCAATCTGCCCCGTAACCTTTAAATTTTTCGCGGCCAAACCCAATATTGCCAATTGCGTCAGCGATTTTCCCGAACCACTCTCCCCCACAAAAGCCAAAGTCTGTCCTACCCGCAGTTGAAAGCTTAAATCCTCAAGTAAAAGCTGTTGTTCAGTCCGAATTTGCAAATGTTGAACATCTAAGAGCATGCCATCCTCATGCCTGCAAAAAGCACCTTTAAAGTTGTCTTGGATCAGTGGCATCACGAATGGCATCTCCAACACATATTAATAAAGCTAGCACCAATGCTAAGCTGATAAAGCCCGCACATGCCAACCACGGCGCAGTTAAATTATTTTTACCCTGTAATAGCAACTCACCTAACGAAGCAGTTTCTGGCGGCAAACCATAACCTAAAAAGTCGAGTGCTGTTAAGGCAGTCATATTGGCCATCAACAAAAAGGGCAATTGTGACAAACTTGAGGTAATAGCGTTGGGTAAAATATGGCGCCAAATAATCAAATAATTGGGGACACCTATGGCTTTCGCCGCACGGACATAATCTAAATGACGACTCCGCAAAAACTCTGCACGAATCAGACTCACCAAACTTGTCCAACCAAAAAATAGCATGATTGCAAATAACCAATAAATACTTGGGCTAAACATGCTCACTAAAATCATCACAATAAAGAGCATCGGCAAACCACTCCAAATCTCTAAAATGCGCTGCCCAATTAAATCAATCCATCCTGCATAATAGCCTTGTATCGCCCCGACCAAAATACCTACAACCGCCGAGGCTAAGCTTAAAGCAAAACTAAACAGCAAGGCGTTACGCAACCCATATAATACCCGTGCCAAAACATCACGCCCTTGGTCATCTGTGCCCAACCAATTGTCTTGGCTAGGGGGTGATGGTACAGACCGCTGTAAGTCCAAATTAGGCGTATTGGCTGCATAGCGAATCATGGGCCACAACATCCAACCATGTGTTTGTATTAAGCGTTGTACCACAGGGTCTTTATAATCGGCTTCTGTTTCAAATACGCCCCCAAAAGTCGTTTCAGGGTAAGACGTTAAAATAGGTAAATAATACTGCTGCTGATAATAAACCAGTAACGGTTTGTCATTGGCAATCCACTTGGCCGACATTGAAATGAAAAAAATTAGCCCCAATACAATCAAGCTGAAATATCCCAAACGATTTTGCTTAAAACGTTGCACACGTTCAGACCATAACCGCGACATTATGGCGCTCGCTCTAAATCAAAAGTAATCCGAGGGTCAATCCAGTGATACAACATATCGCCCACTAATCTGAGTATTAAACCCAATAAGGTATACAACAATAATATTCCAAAAATAATTGGATAATCTCGCTCAGATACCGCCTCAAAACCCAACAAGGCAATGCCATCTAAATTAAATAAAATTTCCACAAATAGTGTTCCTGCAAAAAATACCCCAACAATGGTTTCAGGCAAGCTTGCAAGTACCACCAATATGGCATTACGAAAAATATGCCCTATCCATACTTGTGTTTCGCTCAAACCTTTGGCTCGTGCAGCAAGCACATATGTTTTGTGCATTTCTTCTATAAACGATGCTTGGGTAAGATAAGTTAAGCTTGCAAAACCGCCTAAAGTGAGGGTCAAAACAGGTAAAGTTAAATGCCAAAAATAGTCTTTTATTTTTCCAACAAAGCTTAAGTGTTGAATATTTTCAGACGTTAAACCTTGTAGCGGAAACCAATGCCAATAGTTCCCCCCTGCAAATAAAGTCAGCAATAGCACCCCAAACAATAAACTTGGCACAGCATAAGCCATTGCCAAAAGTAACGAAGTGGTACGATCAAAGAGACTGCCGTGCCGCTTGGCTTTATATATGCCTAATGGAATGGCAATCAGGTAAATCAGCAGCAAACTCCATCCACCTAGCGACAAGGTAACGGGCAGTTTTTCCCAAATTAATTGACTCACCGCCTTGCCCTTAAAAAAGCTCTCGCCTAAATCCAACTGAGCATAACGTTTGAGCATCTGCCAAAATCGTACATCCATGGGTTGGTCAAAACCATATTGTGCTTTAAGTTGAGCCAACATTTCAGGGCTTAAACCTTGCGCTCCTTGATAATGCTGTGCATCATCCATGTTTGTGTGCGGGTGATTTGGTTCAATTTGAAACTGCTGTGCCTGTAAAATCGCTTGCTCGACAGGACCACCTGGGGCAATTTGCACGATCACAAAATTAATCAATAAAATGACAAATAGAGTCGGCAACATCAATACGAGCCGTTTCAATACATAACGCCCCATTTACCCTCCACGCTCATCATTAAAATGATTTTAAATCATGCTGTTGTAACTGCTGTGCAGCTTTTGGGTCCGACCACCAATAGTCAATCCCTGCGCTCAGTTTTGGTTTTTGGCTCGGCTGTCGATACATGTTCCAATAGGCATACCATGTTTCGCCTGTGCCGTAGGTTAAAATTTGATAATAGCCTGACCGTAACAAACGGTCGAGAACATGGGTTGCCAAAATCAATCGCTGACGATTTTGTGCCTGAACAATGGCAGTAATTGCCGCATCAATGACAGGATTTTGAATCCCTGCATAATTATAGTTACCTATTTCTGTTGCCGCACGACTGCCCCAAAACTGTGCTTGCTCATGACTTGGCGTCAGGCTTTGCGGCATATCATTCGTACTTAAATCAAAGTCGTAACGGCGCATACGCTCGATATATTGAGGGGTATCTACCATGCGAATATTAAGTTGAATACCGAGTTTTTTTAAATTACGGGCAAATGGCATCAGCACCCGCTGCATGGCGTCTTGATTCAATAAAAACTCAAATTTAACCGCTTTGCCATGCGGATCGAACAATTGATTGTGCCGAATCACATAGCCCGCTTGCTTTAAAATGTGCTGTGCTTGAATGAGGTTATGACGATTAAAACCATCACCATCCGAAACAGGATAATGCCAATCGCTTAACACCCCTTGGCGTGCAATCGGATCAATTTGTTTTAACCAAGGCTGCAACCACTTTAACTCAAGCGCACTCGGCTTACCTGTAGCGGCAAGTTCACTATTGGCAAAATAACTTTGCAACCGTTGATACTGCCCATAAAACATGGCTTTATTTTGCCATTCAAAATCATAAGCATAGGTCATGGCCTGACGTAAACGAATGTCATTTAATGGCGCACGGCGGGTATTAAACACAAAACTGCGTGGGATAATCGGGTTACGATGTGCAAAACGGTACTGCACGACTTTGCCTGCTTGGGCCGCAGGAAAATGATAGCCTGTCACCCAACGTCTAGCATCGGTTTCTTCTTGTAAGGTATATTGCCCCACTTTAAAGCCCTCAAAGGCACTGTCTACACTACGATAATAACGATAAATTAGCTGATCAAAATTATAACGCCCTTTATTTACCGGCAAATCTTTGCCCCAATAATGTGGATTACGTTGATAACGAATGCTGCGTCCTGCATCCATCCCTGCAATTAAATAAGGCCCTGAACCTAAAATGGGTGCCAAACTGACACGGGTAAAATCTTTATGTTGCCAGTCTGCCCGAGCATAAATGGGCAAACTTGCCACAATGGCAGGCATCTTGGGATTATTTTGCGACTTAAAACTAAATTTAACTGTATATTTAGATAAAACTTCCGTTTTAGCAAGATCGGCTAAATACATTTGTAAGCCAAAATTAGATTTCTTTTGATAGGTATCAAAACTAAATTTGACATCATCGGCAGTTAAAGGCTGACCATTACTAAAGCGTGCGGCAGGATTTAAATGAAAAATAATGAAATGGAGATGATTTGGCTCATAACTGACACGAGTAGCAAGCAAAGGATAAAAGATATTCGGTTCGTCTAATGATTTGCTCATCAAACTATCAAATAAGTAGTTCACCCCTTCGGTGGCACTACCTTTACCATTCATGCTATTTAAATTATCAAAAGTGCCATAACTTGCACGCGTTAATATGCCGCCTTTAGGCGCAGTAGGGTTCGCATAAGGCATCGCCTTTAAATAAGATAAAGGCGATGCATGACCAAGTGCCAAATACGGCGTTGTTTGTAGCTGTGCTAAAGTAACAGGACTTGCCAAAACAAGTCCCAACCAAGCACAACACCTTAAACTCAATGCAGCGAATGCCACAAACTTATAAATTTGGCACTTTTAATGTTGTGCCTAAACGCAGTGCAGCATTCGGCTCTAAATCATTCATGTCAGCCAAGGTTTTCGCATCGAGATTATATTTAGCCGCTACACGAATCAATGAATCGCCTGACTTCACCTTATATGTCGTGGTTAATTTCGGCACAACGATTTTTTGTCCACGGCGCAAGCTGGTTTTTGCACTCAAGCCATTCATTTCGGCCAGCTCTTTTACGCTTAAACTATATTGATTAGCAAGGCTTGTTAAAGAGTCACCCGATTGTACGACATAACTTTCACTACTTTTTGTCGAAACTGGTGTTTTCGCAGTATTTGCAGCAGCCGTATTTTTCGCTTCTTTAGCAGGTGTAGAATCGTCTGTGACTGTCAAAGTTTGCCCACTATGTAGCTTAGATGAGGTTTTCAAATCATTCAGCTGTGCCAAATATGCCACTTGGAAATGATATTTTTTTGCCACACTTGCTAAAGTATCGCCAGATTTCACCACATAACGACTAGCATCCGCTGAATCATTACGGCTACTGTTGGTTGGCTCAGGTACATACCCAGTCAATTTCAAATGTTGCCCAACGCGCACGCCCGCATTACGACTCAAACCATTTAATTTAGTAATATAATCGACCGTTAAATTATATTGAGCGGCAATACTCGACAGATGATCACCACTTTTTACCGTATAAACATCGGGCACAATAACACCTTGAGGCACCTTCAAACTTTGCCCTGCCTGAATCGTACTATTTACTTTCAAGTTATTTAATTTAGCGAAATCAGCCACCGACATTTTGGCTTTATTGGCAATACTGGCTAAGCTCTCGCCACGTTGTACTTTATAACTTTCGGTGACTGTGGTGTCTTTATCTGCACTACGACGCGCGTCAGCAACTGAAGTATCAGGCGCATCTACAACTTCATGTAAAGGCACATTGATTTTTTGCCCCACCATTACGGTACTCGCAACAGTTAAGTCAGGGGTTAAATCTGCCAACTCTTGTACCGACAATCCATAACGGTCTGCAATCACTTTTAAGTATTCACCACGTTTTACTAAATAAACTTTGGTTTTGACTTTACTGATTTTGCTGTTTTTCGTTGTTTCAGCAACTGCTGTTTTATCTTCATCTGGTGCAACTAGGCTTAGCTTCTGACCCACAAACAAATTACTGCTTGGCGTAAGCTTATTCCAATCTGCCAATTGTTTTACAGTTAACCCAAACTGACTCGCCACCACAGTTAAGCTATCATTCGCTTTCACTGTATAACTATCAGGTTTAGATACTTTTGCTGCCGATGGCGGCGTATTATTTTGTGGCTTAGCATCATATAAATATAAGCTTGTACCCACAAATAACGGTGCGTCAGGGTCAATCTGATTCCATTTGGCAATATCACGCCAAGCAACACCGTTCTTCATAGCAATAACAGCTAAGGTATCACCTGCAATCACTTTATAGGTGCTACGTTGCCCCTTTGGCGCAACTACAACTATATCTGTGTCGGTTTTAATAACATTTTTGCCTTTATTACGCTGCATTTCATCTGAATTGGCAGGCGTGGCATCCACTAATTGTTTTGGATAAGTAAAACTTTTACTGACCTCTTTTCCTTCATTTTCGGCAACAGATAAACTGGTTTGAATCGCCGTTAGCTTAATTTTTCCATCATAAGGATCAACAATTTCAGTTCCTGCAGGGGCAATCGCCTTAATTTCATTCACAACTTGCTGTTGTTGTGCTGTTGTTGCAACAGGATTCACCACTTTATTCACAGTTTCATTTTTCAAATCATCTTGACGAATTTCCGACAAAATCCGTTCACGTTCTTTTTGTGAAACTGGTGGTTCTACAGAAATGGGACTTTTTACTGTTGTTGATGTAGTGACTGCAACAGGAATCCGTGGTGCGCTTGGTACGTCAGCATTATTGGCAAACATCGCCAAAGCATCTGCACTTTGCGGGGTCGTTTTTTGCGTACGTCCCACTGAACCATTACTACTTGGTTGGCTAATTGCAGCAGTTAAAGCTGTTAGATTCGCATTATTGGCGGTATTTTTTGCAGCTTGAATTGGTGGTGGTGTCGTTTTACTTGGTGTTAATACCGTACTATTGGGTGAGGTTGTTGTCGTTACAGTCGTGTTATTTGCCCAAAGACCACCAGAGGTTCCCGCATAATTGGTTTGTAATGCCATTAATTTACGGTCAATCGCGGGGCTAATATCAGATGGAATTAAAATCCGTGCAGGACTTGAAGGCTCAACCGTATCCCCACGATAACCTGGATTTAATGAATACAATTCTGGTCGACTTAACCCTGCTAAATTTGCAATATCGGTTAGCGATGCGCCCGCAGGCACTTTCACTTCACGGAAATGGGGACGATTGGCAATCGGCGGTAAAACCACACCGTAGTTTCGTGGGTTTTTCACAATTTGTGCCACAGCCAAGAATCGTGGCACATAGTTCATGGTTTCTGCAGGTAACTTTAACGACCAATAGTCAGTTGGCAAGCCTGCGGCAGCATTGCGGTTAATTGCTTGTTGTACGCGTCCTGGGCCTGCATTATAAGCGGCCAAAGCCAGCTCCCACGAACCAAATTGATTATACAAACTACCTAAAAACTCATACGCAGCGCGGGTTGATTCAACCACATCACGACGAGCATCGTAAGAACCGACTTGTTGTAAGCCATAAATACGTCCTGTACTTGGAATAAACTGCCATAACCCGGCGGCAGCGGCCGAGCTAGTTGCAGCAGGATCGTACGAACTTTCAATCACAGGTAATAAGGCCAATTCGGTTGGCATACCACGGCGTTCAGCTTCTTTTACAGTATGATACAAGTAACGACTGGCACGGGCACTCAAACGGTCTAAATATGGCTGACGAGAAATAAACCAATTACGCTGTGCATCAATTCGTGGATCCCAATGATTTTCATCCATTTTAAAACCAACCGTCATGCGCTTCCACACATCGCCATGTTTTAAAATCAGTAACCGGTCACCCTCTACAGCACGCATATCTGTAGCAGATAATAAGTCTTCTAAAGAGTCTAAAGATGATGCATCTAAATAATCGCCACTCCCGACTTGTTTGGATTTTGTAGGCTGAGTCGTTGTGGTGGTTGAACTACAACCTGCTGTGAGTGCCAAAGCGGCCATCGTTGAACTTAAAAGCGTAAGTTTAAAAAATTGCGGTGCAGGAAATTGCCACAATGCCGTAGTGGGTTTAAACATATAAGTAAGATTCCAAACAAAGTCGTGAGAATTGTAATATTCACATCAAGCCATTGTATTGAAGCATACGCAGCAGACAAGGCTATATCTCCTGCTGATTTAGAGATAAATGTTACAAGAAATTAAAAAGTTGGCATCAATGCACGAATATTACGATTTTGGGTTTAGAATATTACGTTTTCTTTTTCAATTGAGTTTGGGTTTTGTATCATGTCACAAACAATCACACTATATGTTGATGGCGCTTGTCGCGGAAATCCGGGTGGAATAGGTGGTTGGGGCGCTTATATTATCCATGCAGATCACGAACAGAAAATCTATGGTGGAGAGCTTGGCACAACCAACAACCGTATGGAGCTGACCGCAGCAATTGAAGGGATACTCGCCTGCCCTCAACAGGCCCATCTGATTATTTGGACAGACTCCAAATATGTCAAAGATGGCATTACCAGTTGGATTCACAATTGGAAAAAGAAAAATTGGAAAGATGTTAAAAATCCTGATCTTTGGCAAAAACTAGATCAAGTTTGCCAAGGCCGTAACATTGAATGGAACTGGATTAAAGGCCATGCAGGTCATGCAGGCAATGAAATGGCGGATCACTTAGCCAATTTAGGTGCAGATCAAGCCACACAACCCAATAAAACCACTCATTCACCCATGCAAGATACAAAAAAGCCTGAGACCGATTGGCTGCTAAACGACCCTTTTGGGTTAGATTTTGATGATGAAACTGAAATGGATCAGCTTGAAGCCGTTGAAGCCGTTGAAGCCGTTGAAGCCGTTGAAGCCGTTGAAGCCGTTGAAGCCGTTGAAGCCGTTGAAGCCGTTGAAGCCGTTGAAGCCGTTGAAGCCGTTGAAGCCGTTGAAGCCGTTGAAGCCGTTGAAGCCGTTGAAGCCGTTGAAGCCGTTGAAGCCGTTGAAGCCGTTGAAGCCGTTGAAGCCGT
>NZ_VTDK01000004.1:0-328170 GCF_035615575.1 Acinetobacter sp. MD2 | reverse complement strand
TTTTTTATGCCTAAAATAAGCAAAATTGTATTTCTGCACAATTCTTATTACACTCAAACATCGTCTATCTACGTACAGACAGCCTATGTCCCTTTCTGTTATCGAGCTAAAAAAATTACGCCAACAATTACGTACACAACGGCGACAACTCAATAAATTTCAACAAAAACAAGCCGAAGCTGCACTCTTACATCATCTCATTCAACACCCTCAATTTAAGCATAGCCAAAAAATCGGTCTTTATTTAGATGCTTTTGGTGAAATACAGACGCATCAAATTATTCAGCGGTGTTTTGATTTAGGCAAAACCGTCTATTTACCCCAAATTAGCACCATGATGTTTGGCTTGTCTTGGGTTAAAGTGTCTCAGCAGCAATGGAAAACTCGCCGATTTTCGCTACATCAACTAGGCATGTTAGAACCTAAGCAACGCGGTTGCCGTGTTCAACAACTCGATTTACTCATTTTGCCATTGCTTGCTTGTGATGAGCATGGCACGCGCTTAGGCATGGGCGGTGGTTTTTATGACCGAGCATTACAATACGCCCCTAAACACCCTTATCGTTTAGGCATTGCACATGCGTTTCAGTATTTAAATCAACCATTGATTCGGCAAACATGGGATCAACCACTACATGCACTCTGCACCCCAAAACAATCGTATCTTTTTAAAAATTAATTGGCTTTGTTTTAATCGAATCCCGACTTTTTTAGTTTTTTTCGCTCTATCTCCCTTGTAATTTAAAAAATATCCATCACTATAAATTTCATGGCAACACTGTTGTCACTCAAGGAGTGCCCATGACTGAACAAATTTTAAATAACGAAAGTTCTCAAGAACTCATCGTTCCAAACGTATTACCATTATTGGCGCTACGTGATGTAGTGGTCTATCCACACATGCAAATCGCGCTGTTTGTTGGTCGTGAAAAATCAATTCAAGCAGTCGATGTGGCGCGTAGCAGTGACAATTTAGTTTTTGTGGTTGCACAAAAAGATTCGCTGACTGAAGATATTGATCAAGAAAATTTATATCAATACGGTACAGTTGCGAAAATTGTCCAAGTTGTAAACCATGAAAATGATGAAAACTGCATTAAAGTTTTGATTGAAGGCTTACATCGTGCCAAGCTTGAGCAAATCATTGATCATGATGCTTATTTCACTGCCGAACACACCGCAGACCCAATTCATCTCACTTTAGATACAGACACGCAAACCCAACGCCTACAAGAATTAAAAACCCTGTTTGCACAATATGCCGAAGCTAAATTACGTAATGCACGTGAACTTGTTTCAGCAGCCAATAAAATTGAAGATTTGTTACAGCTTCTCTTTTTTGTGGCAACCCGCGTGCCGCTCAATATTGAAGTGAAACAAAACTTCTTGGAAGAAAATGAGTTTGAAGCGCATTTCAAAGCATTGGTCGATTATTTGTTACATCAATCTGAAGAACAACAAATCGAACAAACGTTGCATGACAGCGTAAAACGCCAAATGGAAAAGAACCAACGCGAATACTTTCTAAATGAAAAAATGAAAGTCATTCAGCGTGAACTTTCCGACATGAACGGCGGCGCTGAAGATGAAATGGCTGAGCTTGAAAAGCGCTTGGCAGATGCTGATTTACCTGCACATGTTCGTAAAAAAGCTGAAACTGAGTTTCGTAAGTTAAAAGCGATGCAACCTGCTTCAAGTGAAGCTGCTGTGGTACGTAATTATCTTGACGTGATTTTGGATACACCTTGGAACAAAGCCAGTAAGGTCAGCATTAATCTTGCTAAAGCCCAAGAAATTTTAGATACCGACCATTACGGCCTAGATGAAGTTAAAGAACGTATTGTCGAATATCTTGCTGTGCAATCACGCGTTAAAAAATTACGTGGCCCAATTTTGTGTTTGGTTGGCCCGCCAGGGGTTGGTAAAACGTCTTTAGGTGAATCTATTGCCAAAGCGACAGGTCGTGAATTTGTCCGCATGGCATTAGGTGGCGTACGTGATGAAGCCGAAATTCGCGGACACCGTCGCACTTATATTGGTGCGATGCCGGGTAAAATTGTGCAATCACTAACCAAAGTTGGGGTGAAAAACCCACTGTTCTTGCTTGATGAAATCGACAAGATGGCACAAGACTACCGTGGTGACCCTGCTTCGGCATTATTAGAAGTGCTAGATCCATCTCAAAATAGTAAGTTTAACGACCACTATTTAGACTTAGATTTAGACTTGTCTGAGGTGATGTTTATTTGTACTGCAAATAGTATGAATATTCCTGAAGCCTTGCTTGACCGTATGGAAGTGATTCGTTTACCGGGCTATACCGAAGATGAAAAAGTCAATATTGCATCACGCTACTTAGTGCCTAAAGCAATTAAAGACAATGGCTTGCGCAGTAAAGAGTTAAGCGTGCATGAAGAAGCGATTCGTGACATTGTGCGTCGTTACACCCGTGAAGCAGGTGTACGTAGCTTAGAGCGTGAAGTATCGAAAATCGCACGTAAAGTCGTGAAAGAGTCGGTTAGCAAAAAAGCCAAAAACTTGCATGTTGATGTGACTACAGAAAACTTGCCAGATTACTTGGGCGTGCATAAATTTGACTTTGGTATTGCCGAAATCGAGCCACAAGTTGGTCGTGTGAATGGCTTGGCGTGGACATCTGTTGGTGGTGAACTGCTCACAATTGAAGTGGCTGCAGTTAAAGGTAAAGGTAAATTCATTACCACAGGCTCACTTGGCGATGTAATGAAAGAATCGATTACCACTGCCATGACCGTTGTGCGTACCCGTGCAGATGCACTAGGTATTGAAGCATCACGCTTTGAAGAAACTGATATTCACGTGCATTTACCTGAAGGCGCAACGCCAAAAGATGGTCCATCGGCAGGTCTTGCATTAACGCTCGCGTTAGTTTCAGCTTTTACAGGCATTGCTATTCGTGCAGATATTGCCATGACAGGTGAAACAACTTTAGGTGGTCGTGCACTGCGTATTGGTGGATTAAAAGAGAAATTGCTTGCAGCACATCGTGGTGGCATTCAAATGGTCTTTATTCCTCAAGAAAATGTCCGCGATTTAAAAGAAATTCCTGAGAATGTCAAAGCAGGTTTAGAAATTAAAGCTGTGAAAAGTATTGATGACATTTTACCCTTGGCCTTAATTGAAATGCCAAAACCGTTGGTGAAAGCGCCGATTGTAAAAGCACTTGACGAAGGCAAAGCTGCTCGACATTAAGTTTTATCTAATAAAAAAGCCTCACTTTTAGTGGGGCTTTTTTGTGTAAGCTGAATTATTCACATCAGCCAGTTTGGAAGTTTTTAATGCGATCCTAATAAAATCGCAGTAATTAAACTTGATGCTGCCGCAACCAAGACATAATCGCCATGTACTCGCTTCCAATGATGGCCATGCGGTGGTGGTGGCAAACCTTGCTCGCGCCAATCGACATCGTAACGGTGGTCGCAATATTCTGGGGGTAACGACTGCCCTTCATACCAACCGCGCACTGGATGATAATAATCTGGATGCTGCCACATTGGCGGTGCTACCCAATTTTGTGGCGGTAGAGGTGGTGGCGGCACATACACTCTTGGTTCTGGGTCACCGTAGTAAACCCAGTGATCCGCCATGGCAAGGCTTGAGTTGAATGTTGTTCCTATGAAAAATAGTGTCATCCAAAAGCGTTTCATTACAGTACATCTCCTTTATTTAAAGCACTATGACTGCATCTAGATCCAAATTCAGATGACTATTTATTTGCGATCCATCTACATATTGGCATTGTATAAACAGATCTAGTACAAACCATGCAGCTTGGTTTTTAAACCTGTTATGATTTTTCAATGCATAGTAGAAAACTGCATCTTATTATTATTTTTAATCTGTCATTAATATTAGACTGAGTATCATTCAATACACATCTCCGCTTGCACCGAACTTAAGACAGTTTTTCGGTTATAATCACATGCTTTATTGTTTTTAGCGCTGATCTATGAAAATTCGTATTTTGACTATTGGGCAAAAGATGCCAGCTTGGGTACTGACCGGTGTAGAGGATTATCTCAAGCGGATTCAACCTTTTGTACAAACCCAATTTGTTGAATTACCAATGGCAAAACGCGGAAAAAATGATTCAGATGCAGACATATTAAAATATTGCCAAACGGAAGGTGAAGCGATTCTTAGTGCCTTAAAACCGAATGAAAGCCTAATTGCCCTTGAAGTGGGTGGACGAGAATTGAGCACAGAAAAACTGGCCAGTACCATGCAAAGTTGGATGCTCGAAGGACAAGATATTGCGCTTGCAATTGGTGGCCCCGATGGCTTAAGTGATGCGGTACGCCAAGCAGCAAAATGGCATTGGTCATTGTCTAAGCTCACACTTCCCCATCCATTGGTACGCGTTATGTTGATTGAACAACTGTATCGCGCCATGAGTATTAACCATAACCATCCGTATCATCGTGCTTAATGATCGTATTTCGCTTAAAACTTTTTAAATTTACAATGTTATGAAATTACAAACCCTGCCTGGTCTTTTTATTTCGCATGGTTCACCCATGCTTGCACTTGACCCTGAACAAATTGGGCCAGCCTTACAACGTTTGAGTTCTAATTTACCCAAACCCAAAGCGATTATTGTCATGTCGGCCCATTGGGAAAGTGATACGCTTGAGATCAGCACCGCAACTCGTCCTGAAACATGGCATGATTTTCGGGGATTTCCTGAGGCACTATATAATATTCGCTACCCTGCTGCGGGAAGTCCAAAATTAGCTGAGCAAATATTGGCACTTCTAGCACAATCGGATATTCCAGCACATGCCAATAGCACACGTCCAAGGGATCATGCGGTTTGGATGCCATTGTTACACATGTATCCAGAAGCCGATATTCCAGTGATTGAAATTTCTCTGCCTCGTTATGCCAGTGCCCACGCATTGTATCGACTTGGGCAAGTCATGGCCGTGCTCAGACAACAACAAATTTTAGTGATTGGTTCAGGCAGTATCACCCACAATTTATCAACCCTAACATGGAAAAATACCCATTCCTCAACACCTGCTTGGGCCAGTCAATTTCGTCAATATGTGGTGCATAAACTGCAGCATCAAGATGATGAAGCAGTTTTAGATTGGAAAAATTTGCCATTTATTCAAGAGAATCATCCAAGCTTAGAACATCTTGCACCATTATTTTTCGCCATGGGTACAGGTCGACGTTTTAGTTTAGTTCACCATAGTTTTTCAATGGGTAGTTTAGGTATGGATATTTATCGCTTCGACTAAACGATTGTAAGCATACGTTACCCAAACCTAAAGTTAGAAACCCAAATACCGCCCACAAAATGAGTTTCATGATAACTTCTTGTGGCAATATCCTGCTCTGCTGCACCAACTGCTACCATAAGGGGTAATAAATGTTCTTCACGTGGATGTGCAATTCGTGCTGCTGGTGCTTGTGACCATGCACAAAGCAAACGATTACGTGCATCACCTTGGTGCTCAACAACTGTTTGATACAACCATTGATCAAATGCTTGTGAAGGCTGTGTAGCAGCAGCATTAAACAAACCTAAATTGTGATAACTGAGTCCACTACCAATAATCAGCACATTCTCATCACGTAAAGGTGCAAGTGCACGCCCCAACTCAATATGTGTTTGCGGATCTAATCCTTGCTTTAACGACAATTGCACCACAGGAATATCCGCCTCAGGATTAATCACTTGCATCGGTGAGAACATGCCATGATCGTAGCCACGCTGAACATTTTCACGCACCGTAATATTGGCTTGCACAAGTAATTCAACCACTCGCCGAGCCAATTCTGGCGAACCATTTGAAGGATATTTCACCTGATAAGTATGTGCAGGGAAACCACCATAGTCATAAATCATGTCAGGCTTTGGAGTACTTTGCACACTAAATTCCGTATCTTCCCAATGTGCAGAAATCATCAAAATGGCTTTGGGTCGCTGTGGAAGCGAAGGTAAAATTTCTACTAAAGACTGTGCTAATTTGGCATAAACTGTCCCAAGTTGAGTAGGCATCCACGGCCATGGACCTCCTCCATGTGAAATAAAATGAACAGGTTGACGTTGCACTAAAGTATTGGACATGGACTTTCTCGGTTTAAATTCAATATCAATTACTTTAGAAAAACCGGCCCAACACAACAAGTATAAAAATAGGACACTCAACGTCGTGATATGCAACGCTTTTATCATAATCCCATGAAAATCCTGAGTAATTTACTAGGTTGAGTGTAAACAAAAGAACTTCTACACTATTTCCATACTTTTTATAAGACTTTATTTCCCCGATGAAAACAGAACTTCTTTCCCCTGCAGGTTCACTTAAAAATATGCGTTATGCTTTTGCCTATGGCGCAGATGCAGTTTATGCAGGACAACCGCGTTATAGTTTACGGGTACGTAATAATGAATTTGATCATGACAACTTAAAAATCGGCATTGAAGAAGCACATGCCTTAGGCAAAAAGTTTTATGTGGTGATCAATATCCAACCACACAACAGCAAACTGAAAAAATTTTTAGATGATTTAGCGCCGATTATTGCCATGCAACCCGATGCATTAATTATGTCGGATGCAGGTTTGATTATGCTAACACGTGAACACTTTCCACACGTGCCTATTCACCTTTCCGTTCAAGCCAATGCCATTAATTGGGCTACGGTCAAATTTTGGAAAGCGTATGGTTTAAGTCGTATTATTTTATCGCGTGAGCTTTCTATTGAAGAAATTGCTGAAATTAAGCAGCATGTTCCCGATATAGAACTTGAAGTCTTTGTACACGGCGCACTCTGTATGGCCTATTCTGGGCGCTGTATGCTGTCGGGTTATATGAATAGACGCGATGCCAACCAAGGGGCTTGTACTAATGCATGCCGCTGGGAATACAAAATTCATGCTGCAACTGAAGATGCAACTGGCGATGTTGTTTTAGCAACACACAACCAAATAGAAAAAAACTGTTGTAAAAATCAGCACTCTTCATCAAATTTTGCTGAACCTGTTTTAATACAACAAGATCAAGGAGAGATGTTTGCGGCAGAAGAAGATGAACATGGTAGTTATTTTATGAACTCAAAAGATTTACGTGCCATACAACATGTCGAACGTTTAAGTCAGATGGGTATTGCTTCCTTAAAAATTGAAGGTCGAACCAAGTCGTATTTTTATTGCGCCCGTACTGCTCAAATTTATCGTAAAGCTTTAGATGATGCACAAGCAGGTCGCCCATTTGACCCAAGTTTAATGTTGCAACTTGAAGGCTTAGCCAACCGAGGTTATACCGAAGGTTTTTTACGCCGCCATATTCCAAGTGACGATCATAATTATGATGATGGTTCATCACACTTTGATTATCAACAATTTTGTGGTGAAGTACTGGAGCGTTGTGATGGCTATCTCAAAATCGAAGTGAAAAATCGCTTTATTGTCGGCGACACTCTAGAGCTCATGACCCCTAAAGGCAACCTGATTTTTAAACTGACTGACTTACGAGATTTAAATCATCAACCCATAGACAGTGCCAAAGGTGCAGGACACACGGTTTATATTGCCCTGAATCGTGAAATCGATATTGCTTTTGGACTACTGATTCGACATTTTCCAAATGCAAAACAAGAAATTAGTGCCAAATCTTTGGCTTATGTGGGGTGAATGATGGCGTTAAAAATTACCTCTGAATGTATTAATTGTGATATGTGCTTACCTGAATGCCCCAATGATGCCATTACAGAAGGCATTAAAGTGTATGAAATAGAGCCTGAGCGCTGTACTGAATGTGTTGGCTTTTATGCTTCACCAACTTGTATTGCAGTATGTCCAATTCATTGTATTGAGATTGACCCCGCACATATTGAAGATCAAAGCCAACTTTGCCATAAATTTACCCAACTTCATCTGCATTAACTCACTTTAGTACACAATCAAAAAACCCGTGATCTACACGGGTTCTTTTGATGTCATGAGTTTAGTGACCTGAGCGAATAATATAGTCAAAGGCAGACAATGCAGCTTTTGCACCTTCACCTGTTGCAATAATAATTTGCTTATATGGCACAGTCGTACAGTCACCTGCGGCAAATACACCTTTTACATTGGTTTCATTACGCTCATTAATGACAATTTCACCATGCTTTGATAATTCAACTGGACTATCTTTTAAGAAATCAGTATTTGGCAATAAACCGATTTGTACAAAAATACCGGCCAATTCAACATGGTGTTCTTGATTGGTATTACGATCAAGATATTTTAATCCTGTCACTTGCTCGCCATTGCCAACAACTTCAGTGGTTTGTGCATTTTTAATCACAGTCGTATTAAGCAAGCTGTGTAATTTATCTTGCAATACTTGGTCGGCACGTAAGGTATCACCAAACTCAAATAAGGTTACATGCTCAACAATACCTGCCAAATCAATTGCAGCCTCTACACCCGAGTTACCACCACCCACAACCGCAACACGTTTACCTTTAAAGAGTGGGCCGTCACAGTGTGGGCAATACGCTACACCACGAGTACGGTACTCTTTTTCACCCGTAACGTTCATTTCTCTCCAACGTGCACCTGTAGAAAGAATAACTGTTTTAGACTGAAGCTTTGCGCCATTTTCAAGCTCGACTTCCACTAAACCATTAACGGTTTGATCTGCACCAACAATGCGACGTACGCGCTGTAGATTCATTAAATCTACATCATACTCACGCACATGCGCTTCTAAGTCAGCCGCAAATTTTGGCCCTTGGGTTTTTTGAATGGAACTGAAATTTTCAATGTCCATGGTGTCCATGACTTGCCCACCAAAACGCTCTGCCACAATTCCAGTTGCAATACCTTTACGTGCTGCATAAATTGCAGAGGTTGCACCCGCAGGGCCACCACCCACAATCAGTACATCAAACTCGCCTTTAGCATTGATAGCAGTAACATCTTTTTCTGCTGCATTGACATCCAATTTTGCTAAAATTTCCTCTAAAGTCATACGGCCTTGTCCAATATGTTCATTGTTTTGGAACAGCATTGGAACAGCTAAAATTTTACGAGTTTCGACTTCTTCTTGGAAAAAGCCACCATCAATCATGGTTGCTGTGGTTTCAGGATTATAAATCGCAATTAGATTCAGTGCTTGCACGACATCAGGGCAGTTATGGCAAGTTAAAGACACAAAAACATCTAAATCTGCTTTTAAGTTTAAGCCTTTAATTTGGTTTAAAACGTCATCAGATACTTTTGGCGCATAACCTGAAACTTGCAACAACGCTAAAATAAGCGAAGTGAATTCATGCCCCATTGGCAAACCTGCAAAGAATACACGTGGCTGCTGTCCTGCTTTAGCAACACCAAAGCTTGGGCGACGGGCATTTTCACCGTCAAAACGCGCAGTAACTAAATCAGACAATTCTGCAATTTCAGTCACCAATTCTTTAATCTGCTCTGCTTTATCTGAATCGTCCAAAGCTGCAACCAATTCAATTGGGCTTTCTAAACGTTCAAGGTAGGCTTTTAACTGTGTTTTAATATTTTGATCTAACATGTTCATTCTCTCTTAATCGAGTAAAAATCTTTAACTTGAGTACATAGTAATGGACGGACTAAAATTGTAGAAACAGTATATTTTCATATTATCAATCGGTTTTTTGAATCATTTTTTATCTTCACCCAAATACCAGTTTCGTATCTTTACATTCAACGGCGTAGCATAATATTTTTCAATCATTGCTGCTAATACACACGATCCGAACAGAAAAATAGGCAATAGTATCAATTTAGTGATTGCAGTGGTCTGTGCTGGTAAATACTGTACTTTAATTAACCCTAAAACAATTAAATGAAATAAATACAATTCATAGCTGCGTTTCCCCAACCAAATCCAACCCTTTTGTATTGGTCTCAGCTTTTTTTTAATCGTTGCATCATCACGAAAAGATAATATTAATAGTGCAGTTAAGGCTGCAAAAACCGTCATTGACCAAGACGCGACTTGCTTAATGGGCGCATAAACATATAAAGCCAACATGCAAAGCACAATCACATATTGTACCCACTGCTGTTTAAATCGATTTACATATGATTTACACCACAACAACCCTGTCACACAGCCAATCGCAATGGCATCGAAGCTAGCGAAGTAATGGTATAAATAAACTTCATTTTCATCTAAAAAATAGAGGGAACGAAAATACGGTGCATAGGCAATCACGCCCAAAAGCAAAATCCAAAAAGCAGTTTTGCCACGCGTCAGCACGCACAAAAGTGGAAATACCAAATAAAAGACTTCTTCAACTGCAAGCGACCACAACACGCCTAAGGCATAATTGACCCAACCATAATGAATGATCAGTAAATTCATCCAAAAGGTTAAAGCCGCAAATATTGTCATGCTATAAGAAACTGTTATGCCATTTGGCGTATGATTGACAAATGGCGCTAAATTGAATGCACCAAGTAGCGACACACAGCCCACCAATAACAATAAACACGGCATAATTCGTGCAATCCGCCGCATATAAAATGCCCGAATATTCATTTTTGCCAATTGCCCATGTCGCTTTAAACTATGTTGTGTGATTAAAAATCCAGAAATAACAAAGAACATGGTCACGCCATAGTTTCCATTCCTTGCCACCAATGTACTAAAACTTTCACCGAAAACTTCAAAACCAAGCCATGTGTCGTGTAATTTATAAGGAATATTAAAGTGGTGTAACAATACTAAAAAAATTGAAATACCACGTAGTACATCTACTGAACGTAAATACATGTTTTATCCTTATTTTTTCTTATCGGATTTTTTAGCATCATAAAAAAGCCCCCTTATTCAGGAGGCTTTTTAAAAGTGACAAAATTACGCAGCGTAGACTGGGAATTTTGCACAAACTGCGGCAACTTTATCTTTAACAGCAGCAATTACAGCTTCATCGCCTTTGCTGTCTAGAATATCTGCAATCCAACCTGCAAGGGCAGAAACTTCAGCTTCAGCAAAACCACGTGTTGTTACTGCAGGTGTACCAATACGGATACCTGAGGTTACAAATGGAGAACGTGGGTCATTTGGTACTGAGTTCTTATTAACAGTAATGTGGGCTGCGCCTAACCATGCATCAGCTTCTTTACCAGTAATATCTTGCTTGATTAAAGATAATAAGAACAAGTGGTTATCTGTACCACCAGACACAATATCATAACCGCGTGCAATTAATACTTCAGCCATTGCTTGCGCATTTTTAACAACTTGTTGCTGATATGTTTTAAAATCAGCACCCATTGCTTCTTTAAAGCAGATTGCCTTTGCAGCAATCGCATGCATCAATGGGCCACCTTGATTACCAGGGAAAACCGCAGATTGAAGTTTTTTCTCAATCTCTTCGTTGGCTTTCGCAAGGATTAAACCTGAACGTGGGCCACGAAGGGTTTTATGTGTGGTAGTGGTGGTTACGTCAGCAATTTGCACTGGGCTTGGATAAACACCCGCAGCAACTAAACCTGCAACGTGCGCCATATCAACAAAAAGGTAAGCACCGACTTTGTCTGCAATGTCACGGAAACGCTGCCAATCTACAACACGGCTATATGCAGAGAAACCTGCAAGAATCATACGTGGTTTGTGCTCAACCGCTAAACGCTCTACTTCTTCATAATCAATTTCGCCAGTTTCAGTATTTAAACCATACTGAATCGCGTTATATGTTTTACCAGAGAAGTTAACGTGTGAACCATGGGTTAAGTGACCGCCATGCGCCAAGCTCATGCCTAAAACAGTGTCGCCTGGGTTTAATAATGCAAGGTAAACCGCAGCATTGGCTTGTGAACCTGCATGAGGTTGTACGTTGGCATAATCTGCACCAAACAATTCTTTAGCACGGTCAATCGCCAATTGTTCAATGACGTCTACATATTCACAACCGCCGTAGTAGCGTTTACCAGGATAACCTTCAGCATATTTATTGGTTAATTTGCTTCCTTGCGCTTCCATAACTGCTGGTGAGCAATAGTTTTCAGAAGCAATCAGTTCAATGTGCGCTTCTTGGCGCGCATCTTCTGAGGCAATGACTTGTGCTAAATCTGGGTCGAATTCAGAGATAGAGATGTTGGCAAACATTAGCGAGGGTCCTATTATGTAGGGCTTTTAAGCCGTGCTAAAATCGAACATCATTCTAACAGAAAATTTATCGGATGAGAGATGAAGTTGAGATTAGATCAAAATAAAAATGATTGAATCGAATTACCTCAAATGTGAAACGCATTACTATCGTTCAAATCACCTATTTTTATCGCCAAAAATTCAATTCTTGTTAAATTCAACAACAAATTCAAATTCTTTTTTTAAATCATACTCCTTTTTCAGCATTGTCTTTTTCGTAAAATATCGGTTCAAGACACAATTGGTTTATACTCAAAAGCGTTTTTTTAATGATATTTCTTTTTGCCATGCAAACGCTTATTTTAGATACTGAAACTCATACCTTAAATGGACTTCCAATTGAGATTGCTTATGCACCTATTGAAATTCAAGCAGGCAAACTCAGCTTAAATAAACAACAACTTTTTGATCAACTTTATCAAGTCAATCAACCGATCTCTTATGCAGCAATGGCGGTGCACCATATTTTAGAGTCGGACTTAATAGGTCAACCTGATTACACAACATTTAAGCTACCAACCGAAACTCAATATATTATTGGACACAATGTCGATTATGACATTCAAGCGATTGCCCGCTGTGGCGTAGATGTAGGTCACATTAAACCAATTTGTACCCTCGCACTGGCACGTCAAGTTTGGCCAAATGCCGAAGCACATAATATTTCGGCTTTAATTTATCAAATTAGTAAAGGTAGCAGTAAAGCACGTGAACTGTTAAAAGGCGCTCACCGTGCTGATGCAGATATTATTTTAACCGCTAATATTTTAATGCATATTATTGCTGCATTAAACATTCAATCGGTTGAAGCATTATACTTGGCGTCCGAAGATGCTCGTATTCCCCAAAGCATGACTTTTGGTAAGCATAAAGGCACAGCAATTGCAGATTTACCTGCCGACTACGTTAAATGGTTACTGCGTCAAGATGATTTAGACCCGTATTTAAAATCAGCTTTAGAGCAATTCGCGATTTAAACTTAAAATTATCGCGACTTCCCATGCTTCAATGGACTGAAGCATTACCATACCGATTAGAATTTGATCTTTTTTATACCATTTTCAACACAAAAGGCTTTGCTTATGGCATAATTTCAATTAATTTCTTGGTGTTATTTTCGGTATTTTTTATATGAATCTGGAGCGGGTTGACCTAAATCTACTGATTTACCTTGATGTTTTATTAAGGGAAAAAAATGTTACCCGCGCAGCAGAGCAACTTGGGGTAACACAACCTGCGATGAGTAATATTCTTCGCCGCTTGCGTACTCTTTTTAATGATCCTCTTCTGATTCGTTCATCCGAAGGTATGACACCGACCGAACGCGCATTAGAACTGCAACCACGCGTTCGAGATGTGCTGTCTGATCTTTCCATGATTTTAGAACCACGCACAGAGTTTCGTCCATATACGAGTAATCGCGTGTTTCGGATTATGACCTCCGATTATGCCGAAGCAACTTTAGTGCCTCGTTTAGTTAAGGCATTACGCGCTGAAGCCCCAAATGTGGTCTTAGACTTTTTAACACCAAGTGATGTCTCATACCGTGACATGGAACAAGGTAAAGTCGATTTAGCCATTAATCGCTTTAATGAAATTCCGCAAAGTTTCCATCAAGTTTTGGTTTGGCGTGACAGTTTTTCCTGCTTACTCAATCCAAAACACCCACACGTCAATAATTTAAATCTTAAAAGTTATTTAGAAGCCCATCATATTTGGGTCTCTAAAACAGGTATGGGTATTGGTTTTGGTGTGAACCCAGACAAACAAGCTGGTTTAGGTTGGATTGATCAGGCTTTAGAACGGATTGGACAAAAACGTAAAATTTCAGTTTTTACCCGTCATTATCAAATGCCCGCATTGCTCGCACGTAATGTGGACTTAATTGCAACATTACCAAGCCGAATTGCACGCTTACAAGCGGTTAACCAAGAACTTATTATTAAAGACCCGCCATTTTATATTCCTGAAATTGAATTAAAAATGGCGTGGTGCCCTCTTTTACATCATCATCCTGCACACCGTTGGTTACGCCAACTAATTCTCTATGTGGCACGGCAGATGATTGAAGAAGAAAATCGAGAATTTTTAACCAATCATTCGCAACTCTCTCATTATTAAATGACGCTTTTAACATTCGCTAACGATTCGTCTAGCTCAGGTGATATTAGTTGTATCACCTGATGATTTTTTGTGTTAAAAATTATTCAATAATGAAGAGTCTATAAATAACAGGTGCATTGTGAGTCTGTTCCAAAACATCCTTATTATCCTTATTCTTATCGTAGGCGCTGGCTTTCTCGCTCTCACTGAAATTGCCCTTGCAGGCGCACGTAAAGTTAAACTCAAAATCTTAGCAGAATCTGGTGAAACACGCGCTCAAGAAGTTTTAGACATTCAAGAAAACTCGGCTGATTTTTTTGCTGCCTCACAAATTGGACTCAATGCCGTTGCTATTTTAGGTGGTATTATTGGGGAACCTGCTTTTCGCCCATTTTTTGTTAGCTTATTAGAACGTTTTTACCCAAGCCCTTGGACAGAATCAATCGGATTTGGCTTATCTTTTACTTTAGTCACGTCATTATTTATTTTATTTGCAGATTTAATGCCAAAGCGTTTGGCAATGATTGCACCTGAAAAAATTGCCGTTGCCGTTATCCATCCAATTAAAATTTATATCAAGATTTGTAAGCCTCTTGCTTGGGTCATTAACGCAATCGCCAATTTATTATTCCGTTTATTTAAAGTAAATACCATTCGTGATGACAATATTACCTTTGATGATATCTCGGCAGTCATGGATGCAGGTGCACAAGCGGGCGTTTTACTCAAGCAAGAACATCATTTTATTGAAAATGTATTTGAACTTGAAGAACGTAACGTACCATCAAGTATGACCACTCGTGAAAATGTGATTTTCTTTACCCTAAATGAATCTGAATATAGCATTCGTCAAAAATTAGCCGAATACCCTTTTTCTAAATTTTTGGTGTGTAATGAAAATATTGATCAAGTGATTGGTTATGTCGACGCCAAAGATATTTTAGTTCGCATTTTAAACAATCAGTCGATTAATCAACTCAATGAGTCGACGATTCGTAATGTACTGACCATTCCCGATACATTAAACTTATCTGAAGTACTTGACCGCTTTCGCTCAACCAAAGAAAAATTTGCTGTTGTCATTAACGAATATGCATTTGTGGTGGGGGTTATTACCCTCAGCGACATTATGATTACCGTGATGGGCGATTGGGTCACACCAACCGAAGATGACTTACAAATCATTAAACGTGACAATAATTCATGGTTAATTGATGGTAGCACCCCAATTGAAGATGTTAAACACGCACTCGAAATCGATCAAATTCCAGATGAAGAGCATTACGAAACGCTTGCTGGCTTTATGATGTTCCGTTTACGTAAAATTCCACGCCCTGCCGATTTTGTCGAATTCGAAAACTACAAATTTGAAGTGGTTGATGTTGATCATTTTAAAATTGACCAATTACTCGTTACGCGTACTTTAGAAAATACAGAAACTAAACAGGAAGAAGATAATATACAATAAAGGTCTCTGTTCTAGCATATTTCTTTTTGGCATCTTCAATTGAAGGTGCTTTTTTATATGAAAATCATATTATTCAAGCATTATGTTTGGCAAAAAAATTATTAAATGGTACTTATCTTATAATCTGAGAATAAAAAAGCATCCTTGCTCATACCCTACACCGGCTGGCGTATCTTAGGATTTAGAAAGCAGACATCTTAGTTATATGATGTATTTTCTAAAAGATCTCTCAACTTCTGAAGAATGAAGATCATTTTTTGTTACCTCTATAGATTATCGTAATTTGATGTCAGTTATTTTAGCGTGTTTTGAAGGTAATATAATACTTTAGTCGTATGATTTTTTAGCATAGTATTATGCATTTAATGCCAATGCTGCTGAAGTTGCTGCAAAGCATCAAGCCATGCCGATATTTCCTGTATTTGATTATCTTGCATGCGTTGGTCATTGAGTGGAATTACAAATTGCATCTGCACCACTGTACTTTTTAAAATCTGTATTTTAGCCATGAGCTTCTCATCTTGAATTTACTTTGATCATTATGAGAAGGCACAAGAAAACTGTAAAACCGATTTAACTTATAAAATTAAAAGAAAAAACAGATCAATATAAACAAAAAAAAGACCTCAACCTATGTTGGCTGAGGTCTTTTCATTACGAAACGATTAAACGTCTTTACGGCGCATATGTGGGAATAAAATCACATCACGAATACTTGGCGCATTGGCAAATAACATCACCAAACGGTCAATACCAATCCCTTGACCTGCTGTTGGTGGTAAGCCATATTCTAATGCTTCAACAAAGTCGGCATCGTAATGCATTGCTTCATCGTCGCCTGCATCTTTTTCTTCAACCTGTGCTTGGAAACGCTCTGCTTGATCAATCGGGTCATTTAACTCCGAGAAACCATTGGCAAGTTCACGTCCACCAATAAAGAACTCAAAACGATCCGTAATATGTGGATTATGATCGTTACGGCGCGCCAAAGGAGACGTTTCCGCAGGATATTCTGTAATGAAGGTTGGCTGACGTAACTTGGTTTCAACCGTTTCTTCAAATACGATGGTTTGCAATTTACCCAAACCAAAACTTGGTTTCACTTTTTCTTTTAACTCAGTTTGAATAAATTGAGCCAAGAATTCACGATCACTTACATTTTCTGCGCTAAAACTCGGATTGTGTTCTAAAATCGCATCAAACATTGAAATCTTTTTAAATGGACCTTTGAAGCTATACACTTCTTCAGCATAAGGCACATCGGTTGAACCCAAAATATCAAGCGCTAATTTTTCAAGCATCTTTTCAGTTAATTCCATCAAGTCCTTATAGTCTGCATAGGCTTGATAGAATTCGATCATGGTGAATTCAGGGTTATGACGCGTTGAAACACCTTCGTTACGGAAGTTACGGTTAATTTCAAACACACGTTCAAAACCACCCACCACCAAACGCTTCAAATACAATTCAGGTGCAATACGCAAGAATAATGGCATATCTAAAGCGTTATGATGCGTTTCAAACGGACGCGCTGATGCACCACCCGGAATAACATGCATCATTGGGGTTTCAACTTCCATAAAACGTTCATTGGCTAAGTAATTACGCATTCCTGCAACCACTTTGGCACGAATTTCAAAAGTTTTACGGGTATCTTCATTCACAATTAAATCTAAATAACGCTTACGATATTTTGCTTCAGTGTCAGTTAAACCATGAAATTTATCAGGTAATGGACGCAATGATTTGGTCAACAATTCAAATTGTTCGATATGAACATATAAATCGCCCTTACCTGAACGACCGATATAACCTTCAACGGCAATAATATCGCCCAAGTCTAAAGATTTAATCGATTCTAAAACCTCAGGGCTTAATTCTTTACGTGCGACATAGAGCTGAATACGCCCCGTCATGTCTTGGATGACCATGAACGAACCACGATTTAACATCACACGACCTGCAACACGAACATGAACCTGCTCGCCTGCTTCAATTTGCTCTTTGCTTTGGTCGGCAAATTGGTCTTGTAAATCTTGAGCATAATGCTCACGTTTAAAGCTATTTGGCCAAGGACTTTTGCCGGTTGCTTCTGCCTGTTGTTTAATTTGCTTTAACTTGGCATGACGCTGTGCAATTAAATCGTTTTCGGAAATAGTGGGTTCAGAAGTCGATTGAGCGTTGTGTTGCGTCATCTCTGCCTCGAAAAAAGTAGTAAAAAGAGCCGTATAGCATAGCAGAATTCCATTGTTTTTCGAACATCTTGTGCAACTTTCAGCAGTAAAAACCCAAGATTTACTTTTTTATTTACAGATTTTGGCATCTTAGACCATTCGCTAACATTCAGTCTTGAAAAACATCCGTAGAATAATGACTCAACTTAATACTTAATCTCGATAACATCTCAATTTTATCGGCTTTTTCAGTGAGGCGATGTAAATTACAACAATGAAGACAAAAGATACCAAAATTTTATTTTTTCATGGTTTAGATTCCTCTAAAGAGTCCACAAAATTTCATGCCATTCAATCGCGTCAAAAATATTGTATTGATGTCGATTATCGCAATTTAAACTATGACACCGTATATGCGTTCTATCAGAATATGATCGAAACCATTAAGCCAAATTTACTTATTGGGCATGGCGTAGGCGGATACTGGGCACTCAAAATGTCTTTGACCTATGAATTGGCTGCAATTGTTGCCAATCCAAGCCTAGCACCTAAATTTCGCCTCGATTATCCTGCTATTCAAGACAGCGACTTAGAACACGATATTCCGCAATTTGCTTATTTAGAATTGGCAGATGAGGTTTTAGATATGCACAAAACGCAAGCTATTTTAGAACGCTTTATGATTGTGCATACTTATGCAGGTGGTTATCACCGCTTAGAACATCCCGAGCACATTAACTCACTTATTCAACATTTCGAAAATACGCTATGTACTATTAAAAAATAATGCACACGAATACCAGTTGTTGTACTTTAAAGCTTCACTCATCATTGATAAGAATTAATGTATATCCGTAATTTAGAAGAAAATGACTACAAACAATGGCTTTCACTATGGCAAGGCTATCAAAAATTTTACCAAACCACGCTCAATGAAGGCGTGACCAAAACCACATTTGCTCGATTTTTAGACCCAAATGAACCAATGTTCTGCAAGGTCATGCAAGATGGTCAGCAATTAGTAGGCTTGGTACATTTTATTTTTCATCGGAGCACATGGTCACAAGGCAACTATTGTTATCTACAGGATTTATTTGTCCATGAAAATACACGTGGACAAAAAGTTGGGCAGCAACTGATTGAAGCAGTATATCAAGTTGCAAATGAAGCCGAGTGTTCGCGTGTCTATTGGCTCACCCATGAAGACAATCTTTCTGCACGGAAGTTGTATGACCAAGTTGCACAAAATGCAGGTTTTATTCAATATCGTAAAAACTTAAATATGTAAAAAAGCTGACTCTATGTCAGCTTTTCAATGCTAAAAATTGAATGTTTGGCTTAAATCGATTAAGAAAAATCTAATTCTTTTTCAAATGCTTTTAAATCGTAACGTGCCATCGCTAAGTTCGACTTAGTACGATCTAAAATTAAATATAAAAATAAAGCGTCATTGGTATCTAATGGACGAAGTAAATGATATTGCTTACCTAGTGTTACCAAAATATCTTCAATATCATCATTTAATTTTAACGCTTTTGCAACACGGCGTTTTGCACGTAAAACTTCGGTATTTCCCGCTGCTGCAAGCTCTAAATCAATATTGCTTCCTTGAACAGCTAAAGCCAACCCACTTTCACTATCAACCAATGCAGCTGCAATAAAACCATCCAACCCCGATAATGATTCTAAACTAATACGTGCCATTTTTTATACATTCCCAAATAGGTGGAGCTTTGCTCCAAAATTATTTATAAGCCTAACTTTTTTCGAAGTTTCCCAAATAAACCTTTTAGTTTATTGGTTTGACCATATCCTATATGGCGATCCGCGAATATAAATTCAACCTCACTGGCATCAATATAACGCCCTAATTTTAATAAATGCGTATAACTGATGAAATTTAAAACAATTTCATCAGAGAGATTTAAATATTGCTGTACTTGTTCAATATTTGCACCCGATTCAAAACACACCGCCATTTTTAAATTATTTCGCCGCTGAGCATTATTTTCAAATTGAGGCCAAATATCTAATTTAAAGTTTTTTTTACGATCAATCTTCGGTAAAAATCGATTAGGTAGTCGAGTTATATTCGGCCATAACCATACTCGTAAATCGTATACATTCTTATCCAATGACTCAGAGTTCACTAATCTTGCAGGCATATAACTATGTTTCAAGCTTTCATCAAACTGTATATTTATTTTCGTCTGATCTACCCAAACTCGTTCAGTACGCGTATCTACAATTGCAATTAAACCTTGTGCATCAAATAATTGAAGATAATCATTACGAGACACCAATAGCTCTGAAAAAATCGCAACAAAAGACCGACTGGTATTAAATTCTAGGCTCTTTCTCACATTTACAGGTTGAATTCGCTCTATAACTTCATTTTGTGGCATTTCCGCTTCAATATTTATGCCAAATAAAGAATCCAATAACCATATTTTTAAAGGTTCAATCCGATGAATAGGAAAAAATAATTGATCTTGAATAATCGTTCCGAACTGACCATTATTTTGACTAAGCCTTAAATAGTAGCGAACTTTTTCCTTCAAAACTTTTTGAATACCGGGTGTATTAAAAAATGAATTATGAACGAATAAGATGTCAATCTTTGCATCAGAAATCGTTACCCATTGAATATGTGTTTCTGTTGGCAAACATTTTAGAATTTGTTTTTTTATTTCGTCTGAATCGATGGCAATTAAGCCAAATATTGCTATTTTAAAAATCACTTTAATGTTCTCCGATTCAAACAAATAATGACATGCTCTTAAGTTTTTTGAATCATTTAGGATGGATGATCTAATACCAATAAAATCATATTAAATTTATTTTTCTAAATATCAGTTTCAACCCAATCATTTAAAATCATTTCACGATGTCTAGTTGTACTTCTAATCGAACAAGTAAGGCTTCAATCATCAATAACACATCATCTTTATGGCGAGCATCAATTGCAAATACAGGATATTTTTTCTGATTTACATCCATCCAATCCCGATAAATTTTTAATTTTTGATCATCCACAATATCCAAATGAGTAATACCAATCACAATATTAGAACCCAATGCTTCAAAAGCATTTAAATAAAAGGCTAAATCGTCTAACCGTTGGACACTACTATGATCAATTAACAATGCAATTCCAATTGCACCCTGACAAACAATCGACCACATAAAATCAAATCGACCTTGACCAGGTGTGCCATACAGCCCAACTTTGGTGCCATCATCTAAACTAATTTCACCATAATCAATTCCAACCGTTGTAAATGCTTTTTGATGTGCTGCTACATCGGTATTCACTGCTTCGGTGCTAATCACACCAATATCAGATAAAACTTTAATTGCAGCCGATTTTCCAGCACCCATTGTCCCACCAAACACAATTTTATGCTGCTGAAGTATCATATCCCCACAACCCCACAAGTAATTATTAACATTTTATTTAAAAAATAAGAATTGATATACATTTTTAATGTTATTTAATTATTAATATATACATTGTAATCATACTGCGTTTTTTCTATTCACATCATATTTTTAGCATAAAAAAAGAGCTGATTTAATATCAACTCTTAAATATTTATATCTAACAATATTAAGCAACAGCAACTTGCTTTGGTTTCTCACTTTCTTTTACAACCGACCAAACATCTAAGCCAAGGTCATCATGTAAATCGTCTAAATCAAGCAAAATTGATGCACCGAGTACATTTAAGTGACATTTTTTTGCCAAAGTCTGCACTGCTTTTAACGTACCGCCTGTTGCCAATACATCATCAACTAAAATGACATTTTGCGGTTCAAGGTTTGCCGACATTTCTAATTGATCTAAACCGTACTCTAAACTATATCCCACGCCCACAACAGGTGGTGGTAACTTCCCTGCTTTACGCACAAGAATAAGCCCTTTATTTAAACGTTGTGCCAAAAAACTTGCCAAAACAAATCCACGTGCTTCGACTGCAACAAAACTATCAACTTGGGCAATTTTTTCTGCAGGAAGACTTTCAACAAGTGCTTCTGCTAATTCTTGAATATGATTCACCAACAATGGGGTTAAATCATAAAAACAGATACCTGCTTTTGGGAAATTAGGAACGGTACGAATCTGATTCCAAAAGGTCTGCGCAAAATTCATAATGGGAGCAATAAGGTAATTTATTTGCTTTAATTTTAGCCGTTTTTAAGATACAACTCTAGTATTTTTGCCATTTCACCTTTCACAAAAAACAGGAGTTAAATATAACTTGTTGTATTTAATTAAAATAATAGAAAACATTAAAAAATAAGAGTGCAAACATTATACATTTTTTACTTTATTTTCACTCAAACTTTAGTCTATACGACACTTAATCTAGCTCAAGTATTTCACTCAACAGATACTTGATCTGAACCAAGTTAAATTTAAGCAATCGTTTATTTTAAATTTGCCCAAGGTAAAACTACGCAACTGTTGTAAAATAACTTTAAACACAGCAAAACTTGCTGACAGGCGAAACCCATCAGCACTTTGGAGAAATACATGAAAAAATATCAATGCATCGTTTGTGGATGGATCTATGACGAAGCAAACGGTTGGCCTGAAGATGGGATTGCAGCAGGTACTGCATGGGATGACGTCCCTGAAGATTGGACCTGCCCTGATTGTGGCGTATCCAAAGCAGATTTTGAGATGATTGAGATCTAAATTTCAATCCAGACCATGTAAAATTACATGGTCTTTTATTTTTTACTTATTTTATGGAGTTTTGATGCAACCGATCATCATTATTGGTTCAGGCATGGCGGGTTATACCCTTGCACGAGAATACCGAAAATTAAACCAAGAACAGCCTTTAATCATGATCTGTGCAGATGATGGTGCAAGTTACGCCAAACCAACACTTTCTAATGCACTTGCGAGCAATAAAAATCCGACTCAAATTGCACTTGCCGATGCAACCAAGATGGCGACACAGCTCAATATGCAAATTCATACCCATGCATGGGTTGAAGCAATTGATACAATCACACACACACTACGCTATGTAAAAGACCAACAACATGTTGAACTTGAATTTAGCCAATTGGTTTTTGCTGTTGGCGCAAACCCAATTCGACTTGCCATTTCAGGTGATGGCAGTGATGAGATGTTTGTGATTAATTCGCTCAGTGATTATCAAAAGTTCCGTAAAAGCTTAGATCAACAACACACTCAGCGCATTGCAATTTTAGGTGCAGGTCTAATTGGCTGTGAATTTGCAAACGATTTACACCAAGCAGGTCATCACACCACCGTCATTGATTTAGCATCTCAACCCTTGGGCCGACTACTTCCAGCCCACGTTGCAGAAGCATTTAAACATCAATTACAACACGTAGATATTCGTTTTATTCTAGAAACTACGGTTGAACGTATCAGTAAAATAGATACGCATTATGCAATTACTCTTGCAAATGGTCATTCTATAGAAGCAGATGCTGTCATTTGTGCCATTGGTCTACAACCCAATATTGACCTTGCTCAACGTGCAGGACTTCATACAAGCCGTGGCATTATCACCAATAGTCGAATGCAAACAAATTTAGATGGCATCTATGCTCTCGGTGACTGCGCCGAAGTGAATGGTTTATTATTGCCTTATGTCATGCCATTGATGCAACAAGCGCGCGCTTTAGCCAAAACCTTAGCAGGCACGCATACTCACGTACACTATCCAGCCATGCCCGTTGCGGTAAAAACCCCAGTCGCACCTTTAACCGTACTGCCTGTACCACAAAATGTAACGGTAAATTGGGAAACCGAATATTTAGAAGATGGTTTAATTGCTAAAGCGTTTGACAATACAAACACCCTACGCGGCTTTGCTTTATTAGGTGCAACCGCAGCAAAACAACGTTTAAGCTTAACAAAACTCGTACCCGATTTAATTCCAGCTCAGGTTTAATTCAAATCTTAAGCATTTAAAAATCAGGATGTTTGGATGAACGCAAACTTTCAGTTTCAGACTTCTGCCGAATCGGCATTCATGCAAGAAACCAAAGTCGATTTAGGCAATGGGCTGCAATTGCATGTTGAAATGGGCGGAAATCCTCAACATCCTTGCATCTTGCTGATTATGGGACTCGGCGCACAAATGATTTTATGGCCCGAAGCATTTTGTAAAGCACTCATCACACAAGGCTTTTGTGTCATCCGTTTTGATAATCGTGATATTGGTTTGTCTTCTAAAATTCAAGCACCCACATTACCATCCAAACATTTACTATTATTGATGGCACGTTTTTCGATGGGTCTGAAAAATCATGGTGCGCCTTATCAGCTTGAAGATATGGCTGATGATGTTGCCTTGCTGATTGACCAACTTGGCATTGAATCTTGTCATGTCATTGGTGCATCCATGGGCGGGATGATCGCACAAATTTTGGCAGCCAAATATCCAACAAAAGTTAAAAAATTAGGGCTATTATTTACCAGCAATAATCGTGCATTTTTACCCCCGCCAGGTCGGCAGCCTTTAAAACTCATGTTCGGCCCTCGCGCAAAAAATGAAGATGCAATTGTGCAACAATCGTTAAAACTCTATAAATACATTGGCTCGCCTAAATTCACTCAATTTAACGACGTTCAACAGCTTGCCTTGCGCTCATATCGACGTAACCATAGTCCAACGGGTGTACTTCAACAGCTTTTAGCCATATTATGTAGCGGCTCACTCGTACCTTGGGATCAGCGTATTCAACAACCCACTTTAGTGGTGCATGGCGAATGTGATCAATTACTCCCGCCTAAACACGGAAAAAGTGTGGCACGAGCAATTCAAGGTTCAAAATTTGAATTAATTGCAGGAATGGGGCATGATATTCCACCCCATTTTATTCCACAATTAAGTGACTTATTTGTATCTCACTTTAAATCTTAAAAGTATTAGGACATTATGGCTGCATTACCCTCTTTAAGACAGCTTTCATACTTAGTAACGCTGTCTGAAACATTGCACTTTACCGAGGCAGCGCGCCGTTCTTTTGTGACGCAATCGACTTTGTCTGGTGGTATTATGGAACTTGAACGCCTATTAGGTGGCGTTCTGGTTGAACGTGATCGTCAAAACGTTCGTTTAACCCCACTTGGCGAACAAGTCGTGGCACGTGCACGTGTACTGCTTGCAGATGCTCAAGATCTAATGCGCTTAAGCCGAGAAATGAGTGAACCTTTAACCGGTGACTTGCATTTGGGGATTATTCCAACGATTGCCCCGTTTATTCTGACTCAGCTTTTAGATGAAGTGCATCGTCAACTGCCTAAAATTCAATTACATTTGCATGAAGCGCAAAGTGAAAAAATTGTCGAGCGACTTGAACATGGTCAATTAGACATGATTGTGTTAGCGCTGCCTTTTGACACACGCGGTTTGAAAATTGCTGAAATTGCCAAAGAAGATTTAGTTTTAGTTCATCACAAGGCAGATCAGCAAAGCATTCGAAGTATGAACATGGACGATTTAGATTTATCTCGATTGATGTTACTTGAAGAAGGTCATTGCTTACGTGACCATGTTTTAAGTGCCTGTCCAATCGGTGAACGTAAAAACGATCATCGCTTAAAAGCCAGTTCGCTACCAACTTTGGTTGAAATGGTGTCGTCAAACCTCGGCTATACCTTATTGCCTGAGATTGCCTTACAACGCCAAATGTTACAGTATCACCACGAACTAAGCACTAAACATATTGCCAATGCACCGAATCGCACCATTGCGTTAGTTACCCGTAAAAGCACACCATTGCACAGCGAATTTGATGTATTGGCTGAAATTTTGAAAAAAATTATCAAACCACACGTATAAGTTATAAATGATATATCAAAAGCCATATTCAAACTGCTTGGATATGGCTTTTTTATTGCAACGCTATACTTTACAGAAATTTAATTCCCCAATAAAAAAGCCGAATGAATGACTCACTCGGCTTTTAAATTTTTAAACTCAATATTGAGTTTAAAACTGATTATTCAGTGGTATTATTGTCATCGGCGGTAGCATCTACGACAACGTCTGACTCAACTGCATCTACAGTTAACTCTTCATCTTCTTCGACTGCTTCAATCGACACTACGCCCACCAAGGTTTCTTGTTCACTCAAACGAATTAAGCGAACACCTTGTGCGTTACGGCCTGTCGTTGCAACTTCTGACGCACGAGTACGCACCAAAGTCCCCCCATCAGAAATCAACATCAGCTCTTTGGTTTCATCAATCGAAACTGCACCGACCAATTCACCATTACGCTCAGAAGTTTTAATCGCAATAACCCCTTTACCACCACGTTTCTTGGTTGGGAAGTCATCGACTGGGGTACGTTTACCGTAACCATTGGCACTTGCACAAAGTACCTCGCCTGTTTCTGGCACAACCACTAACGAGACGATTCGGCTCGCAATCGCGTCATTTGAATCATCATTTTCATCTGAATCATCATTTTCAACGTCAGCATCTTCACTATCAACCGCAGCAGCTAAAGCCACACGCATACCACGCACACCTTTGGCTGTACGACCCATTGCACGCACGTCAGTCTCAGCAAAACGAATCGCTTTACCTTCGTTCGAGAACAGCATGATTTGCTGCTGACCATCGGTAATTGCAACACCAATTAAGGTATCTTCCTCATTTAATTCAATTGCCCGCAAACCATTGGCACGGATATTGGCAAACTGTGCTAACTCTACGCGTTTTACTGTACCCGATGCCGTTGCCATAAACACATAATGGTTTTCTGGGAACTCTGTTAACGGTAAAATTGCAGTAATGGTTTCGGTCGCATCTAATGGTAATAAATTCACCATTGGACGACCTTTGGCACCACGTGATGCTTGTGGCACTTCAAATACACGTAAACGGTAAACTTTACCCACATTGGTAAAACACAATACTGTTGCATGGTTCGATGCGACAATCAAATGCTGAATATAATCGTCTTCTTTCATACTGGTTGCAGATTTACCACGACCACCACGGCGCTGTGCTTGATAATCAGACAACGGCTGAGTTTTGGCATAACCCGTTTTTGAAACAGTTAACACCACTTGCTCTTCAGGAATTAAGTCTTCACGGCAGAAATCTACGCCTGACTCGACAATTTGGGTACGGCGTGCATCGCCATACTGTTGTAAAATCAATGCTAACTCTTCACGAATCACATTCATTAACAAGTTAAAGTCGTTCAAAATTGCAGTCAGTTCAGCAATTTGAGCCAAAATTTCAGTGTATTCTGCATGTAACTTATCTTGTTCAAGACCCGTTAAACGATGCAAACGCAACTCTAAAATTGCACCAACTTGCGTTGGAGATAAGCGATAAATTTGCTCAGATAATCCAAATGGACGTGCCGAGTCTTCACCTTCAATTTCATCTGGGCGAACTGAAATAGCACCTGCTTTTTCAAGCAATGTAACCACACCACCTGCCGACCACTCACCAGCAAGCAAACGCTCACGTGCTTCGCCTGGATTGGCAGATGCTTTAATGGTTTCAATGATCTTGTCAATATTGGCAAGTGCTACGGTTAAACCTTCTAAGATATGACCACGTTCGCGCGCTTTACGCAATTCAAACATGGTACGGCGTGTCACCACTTCTTGGCGATGACGAATAAATGCCGCAATAATATCTTTTAAATTCATCAGCTTTGGTTGGCCATTGTCTAGACAAACCATGTTAATACTGAACGAATTCTGCAATTGGGTATGCAAGAATAAATTGTTCACCACAATTTCAGCATTTTCACCACGTTTTAAGTCAATGGCAATACGCATGCCTTCTTTATCTGACTCATCACGTAGTTCAGAAATTCCTTCAAGTTTCTTTTCTTTAACCAATTCAGCAATACGCTCAATGGTTTTGGCTTTGTTTACTTGATATGGGATTTCGGTAAAGACAATCGTAGTACGACCAGTTTTCTCATCTTCTTCAAAATGATATTTACCACGAATATGTAAACGACCTTTACCTGTGCGGTAAGCATCGACAATACCCGACTTACCATAAATAATACCGCCTGTTGGGAAGTCTGGACCGGTAATATAGTCCATTAATCCTTCTACAGTGATATTTGGATTATCGGCATAAGCTAAGCAGGCATTGACAACTTCTGTCATATTGTGCGGCGCCATATTGGTCGCCATGCCCACTGCAATACCTGTTGTACCGTTAATTAAAAGATTAGGAATACGTGTTGGCATTACTTGAGGAATACGCTCAGAGCCATCGTAGTTGTCTTCCCAATCAACCGTATCTTTTTCAAGATCGGCTAAAATTTCATGGGTAAGCTTTTGCATGCGTACTTCGGTATAACGCATTGCTGCTGCACTGTCACCATCGACAGAACCGAAGTTACCCTGACCATCAACCAACATATAACGCAAGCTAAAATTTTGCGCCATACGAACAATGGTTTCATAAACCGCAGAATCACCATGTGGGTGATATTTACCAATAACGTCCCCGACAACACGGGCAGATTTTTTGTAGGCTTTATTATAGTCATTGCCCAGCTCATGCATGGCATAAAGCACACGACGATGAACAGGTTTCAAGCCATCTCTCACATCGGGCAATGCACGAGAAACAATGACGCTCATTGCATAATCAAGATATGAGTTTTTGAGTTCATCCTCAATGGCAATCGGTCGGATTTCCGATACGCTCATGCATACTCCTTCGTACTCAGTACTTATGTACTACTTTAGGTATTAACACATCAAATTTAGCTTAAAAAAACGCAAGCTAATATCAAAAATATAGCCGACAATAATAGCACAAATGCCCCTAAATGCCGAGCTACAACATGAAAAAACCAGCGTAAAAACTATTTTTTTGCCAATTCACCTGAATCTAAAAACTAAAAGATTACCCCAACTAAAATTTAGAAATCTAACTAAATTTTAGCCATAAAAAAGCGCTCTTAAAGAGCGCTTTTCACTTTAATTTAAAAATTAAAGTTTAGAGACCAATTCAGGCACCACATCATTTAAGTCGCCAACTAACCAGTAGTCAGCAACGCTATTGATTGGTGCTTCTTCGTCTTTGTTGATCGCAACAATCACTTTTGAGTCTTTCATACCCGCCAAGTGCTGAATCGCCCCTGAAATACCCACCGCCATGTACAAATCAGGTGCAACAATTTTACCTGTTTGACCGACTTGGAAATCGTTTGGTACGAAGCCTGCATCAACCGCAGCACGTGATGCACCTTGCGCTGCACCCAACTTATCTGCTAATGGATCAAGCACTTTGTGATAATTTTCACCAGAGCCAACACCACGACCACCAGACACCACAATGCGAGCAGCCGTTAATTCAGGACGCTCAAGTTTTACAATCTCTTCGCTCACAAAAGAAGAAACACCAGCGTCAGCCGCTTCACCAACAGCTTCAACAGCAGCAGAACCGCCCTCGGCAGCCACAGCATCAAATGCTGTACCACGCACAGTACCTACAACAATGGCTTCTTCAGACTGAACAGTTGCAATTGCATTACCCGCATAAATTGGGCGTTTGAAGGTATTGGCAGACTCAACCGCAATAATATCGGTGATCATGCTTACATCAAGCAATGCCGCAGCACGTGGTAAAATGTTTTTACCTGTGGTGGTTGAGGCTGCTAATACATGCGTATAACCGCCTTTAGCTAAATCAGCAACCAATTTTGCTACATTTTCAGCCAATTGATTGGCATATACCGCATGGTCAGCAAGTAATACTTTGCTTACGCCTGCTACTTTTGCTGCTGCATCTGCAACAGCTTGAGCACCAGAACCCGCAACCAATACAGTAATATCACCACCGATTTTTTGAGCTGCCGCAACAACGTTTAAAGTCGCACCACCAAGTGCTTGGTTGTTGTGATCAGCGATAACTAAAATACTCATGATTTTATCCTTTGTGTATTAGATCACTTTCGCTTCATTTTTTAACTTTTCAACAAGCTCATCAACCGACTTCACTTGTACGCCTGCTTTACGCTCTGCAGGTGACTCAACTTTAATGGTTTTAAGTTTTGTGCCTGTTGCAACGCCATAATCTGCAGGAGATTTAGTTTCAAGCGGCTTTTTACGTGCTTTCATAATGTTTGGCAGTGCCGCATAACGTGGCTCATTCAAACGTAAATCTGTAGTAATGATTGCAGGAAGAGTCAATTCAACGGTTTGCAAACCACCATCAATTTCACGGGTAACTTGAACTTTACCCGCATCGACTTTAACTTCTGAAGCAAACGTACCTTGACCCGCGCCAAGCAATGCAGCCAACATTTGCCCCACTTGGTTAGAATCGTCATCAATGGCTTGTTTACCCAAAAGAACAAGTTCTGGCTGTTCTTGCGCGACGATACCTTTTAAAATTTTAGCAACTTCTAAAGCACCAATTTCATCCGCAGTTTCAACTAAAATACCGCGGTCTGCACCCAAAGCCATTGCAGAACGGAGTTGTTCTTGTGCTTCTTTCGGGCCAATCGATACCACAACGATTTCAGAGACAGTTCCTTTTTCTTTTAAGCGAACCGCTTCTTCCACTGCGATTTCACAAAATGGGTTAATCGACATTTTAACGTTTGTTAAGTCTACACCACTATTGTCAGGCTTAACGCGAACTTTCACGTTAGCGTCCACTACGCGTTTGACAGCAACAAGAGCCTTCATGTAATCCTCGGCTGTATTATCCAATGATAAAAAAGGGGGAAAAGTGAGACACTCTTCAAATTGATTTTTCGACACCTATCTTGCAATGCGTTTGGCATTTCGGTCAAGTCACATTTTCTAAGCCAACTTAGTTTTTGTCCAAAAAATGTGAATGATCAGTTCAAAAAAATTGATCCAAACACAGTACATTATAAATAAATACAAATATTTTTGATATAAAACATTAGCTTAAAATACAGTAGATGCAACAAAAAAAATTTAAACCATCAATTTTCTTCATGTAGCACATCAATAATTTTTAGGGGTTTCATGCTGTTTTATAGCGATCAAAATGTAAAAAATGCCATATTGGCTTTTTGATTAATCAATTAAGTGACATTTGGCAGATAAAAAAGCACCAGCTTACGCTGGTGTTGGAAAACTCAAAATTCATTAATGTGCAATCAACCATGTTGCAGCAAGCATAATCATGGTACCTGAGGTTGCATCTAACCAGCGTTGTTTGGTTTTATCAAAACCTGCTTTTTGTGTTGCTTTAACAAAAAGATACGCCACACTTAAATAAACAACAATACATAATCCAATGAAAATAAATGATAATTCTAAGCCTTGCAACACAGCATTCCCTGTTGCCTGCATAAACTGCGGTAAAATCGCAAAATAAATCAGCATGACTTTAGGGTTTAGTAAAGAGGTAATAAAACCTTTACGAATAGGATTCGGCGTATTGGTTTGTTCAATTTGAATACCTTTAGATTTAAACACCGAACGGAACAAACAAAAAGATAAATACATTAAATATGCAATTCCTAAAAAACGAATTGCATCAAACAACATTGGATAAGACACAATAATTGCAGAAATTCCAAGTGCCACTAAAATTGAATGTACCAGATAACCTGAACACACCCCGAAGGTTGCCATCATACCCGACCTAAAATCTTTGCCAATTGCTTGAGAAATAACAAAAAGCATGTCAGGCCCAGGCGTTAATACCAATGGCGTAATCGTCAATGCAAATAGCGTTAAATTAGACATTTCAGGTCACATCAAAGTACAAATAAAGAGGCGCTAGTATCTATTTTTCGCTATCAAATAGGGTTGCAATTATTCTATAATTTATATCAATTTTAGAATTAAATTCTATTTCATGAAATTATCATCAAATTATATTTCAATTCAGCTAGATCGAATCGATAAAAATATTATTCGGTCTTTGCAGCAGAATGGTCGCATCCAAAACAATGACTTAGCCAAACAGATTGGACTATCGCCTTCTTCTTGTTTACGACGGGTAAAGTTATTAGAAGAAGCAGGTGTAATTCAAAGTTACACCACTTTGGTCGATCCGCAAAAAGTGGGTTTACAACTAATTTTATTTTCTCGTATTTGGTTAATTGGGCAAGATGCTGAAACTATTGATACGTTTATTGAAGCCATGAAGGAATTACCACAAGTCATGGAATGCTATATCATTTTGGGTGAATGTGATGCGATGCTTAAAGTGATTGTGCCTGACTTAGACAATTATCGAAAATTTCAGTCAAGCCATTTAACTAAAAAGAATGGCATCACCAGTGTCAAAACTGATTTACCAAGCCAAATTATTAAACAAAGTTATCAGCTTCCATTGTAGGATATTGTTTTTAAAATAATAATCGGAGACCCAAATGGCCTTTGTTGAACCTGTCGTTTTATCACTTAATCAAGTTCGGCTTGAACCACTTGAGCAACAGCATTTAACAGGTTTAACCCATGCAACCCAAGATGGTGAAATTTGGAAAATCCGCATGACCTCAGCCCCTGCCCCCAATCAAGTGCAAGCTTATATTAATACCGCTTTAGCACAACGTGAACTAGGAACGCGCTTTGCTTTTGCTGTAATTGATGAACGTAGCGAAACTGTGGTTGGTACTACGGGTTATCACGATATTATGGCCAACATTAAACGCCTTGAAATTGGTTATACGTGGTATGCCCAAACTGCGCAGCGCACACACATTAATCGCAGCTGTAAATTATTACTATTACGCCATGCCTTTGAACATTTAAATGCCAATGTTGTAGGCTTTCGTACCGATCAATTTAATTTTGCCAGTCAAAAAGCCATTGAAAGCCTTGGGGCAAAAAAAGATGGAATTATACGCCAACATGCACAGCGCCCCGATGGCAGCATTCGCGATACGGTGATATATAGCATTATCCAAAGTGAATGGGACAATATCAAAACTCATTTATTATATTTATTAGATCGTTAAAAGGGAGTTTACACGTGTATCAAGTTCGATCTTTTGCAGAACACAACCCAAATGTACTACTCAATTTTATACAGCAACACCCACTAGGAACATTAATTACGCTATTTTCAGGCGAACCGAATGCAGACCATTTACCTTTTTGGGTTCGACCTTGCACAAATTCAAATCCTGTTTTACAAGCACATATTGCCAAAGCCAATCCGCTCTATCAGCAACTGCTACAGCATGGTGAAGCGGAAGTCTTAGTGATCTTTCAAGCCAATAGCCATTATATTTCACCTAATTGGTATCCTGAAAAAGCCATACACCACAAAGTGGTTCCAACATGGAATTATCAGGCCGTTCATGCCAAAGGTAAACTTCGCTTAATGCAAGATCAGACGCAACTGTTTGCCTTATTGCAACAGTTAACCGATCAAGAGGAAGCCAAATTACGGCAAAACAACCCATGGCAAGTGACCGATGCACCGCAGGCCTATTTAACGCAAATGCTTGAGCATATTATTGGTATTGAAATAGAAATTTCAGAGTTAATTGGCAAGTTTAAAATGAGCCAAAATAAAGCAACCGACACGCAAGCAGCTGTACAACAAGGACTACGCCAACAGGCTCAACTACAACATATTTCCAATTAATTCAAAAATTCTGACTTTTTTTGTGCCCGTGGATGACTTTTATCATAAACCTGTGCCAAGCGATTAAAGTCTAAATGGGTATAAATTTGCGTAGTCGATAAATTACTATGTCCTAACATTTCTTGAACCGAACGTAAATCACCACTTGCCGAAAGTAAATGACTGGCAAAACAATGGCGCAATAAATGTGGATGTAAATCGACATTTACCCCTGCCCGAAGCGCCTGATATTTGACCCGATTTTCAATTTGACGTGTTGTTAATGCATGACCTTTTTGCGAGATAAAAACAGGAAAGTCTGGCTGTAATTTCCCCATCCAAATCTGCGCAATACTCAACCACAGCAAGACACTGTCTTTGGCCTTTTGCCCAAATGGTACAATCCGCGTTTTATTGCCTTTACCAGTCACACGCAGTAATAATCGTTTAAAGTCGATATCCTTAATTTTTAAACTTTGCAACTCTGCCAAACGTAAACCGCTGGCATAAAACAGTTCCAAAATCGCTTTATCGCGCAACCACAGTTGCTGATCTAGCGGTTTTTTAGGTGTCGCTTGATCTAAAATTTTTTGAATTGTTTCAACATCAATCATCCCAGGTAAAGGACGCGGCTGCCGTTTAAGTTGAAAATCTTCGGTGGGATTCATGCTTAAATAACCACCTTGTTCTACCCATTTCATAAATTGCCGAATGGCACTTAAATGGCGCTGTAAACTACTTGAACTGAGTTGATCTTGCTCGACACGGGTCGCCAAATATTGACGTAAATCAGCGGCTTCAATTTGATGAAGCCCGAGTTGCTGCTGTGTGCAAAAATCAAAAAAATCTTGCACATCGCGCTGATATGCAAGCAACGTATGTGCAGATTGATTCTGAATTTGGCGCTCATTTAGCCACATCTGTAACAATTCGACCGCGAGTGGATCAGACCATGTCTTCAAAAAAATTTCCTTGATTGATTATTTGGCAACTTGGGCATCAAGGTAAGCTAAAATATGCTGTGCAACTTCGGGCGCATATTGATAGGCCAAATGATGATCACCCTGCTGAATGATTTTAAGGCTCGATTGTGCAAATTGTCTAGCTAAATACTGCCCCACCGCAACTGGACTAATTGCATCTGCATCACCCCAAATCAATAACACTGGAATTTGAATAGATCCCAACACAGCATCATATTGAATTTGTGTTGTCACAAACCAGTCTGGATAGTTTAAAAATTCTTGCTGATATGCCGTTCGCCAATCTGCTACATGAAACTCTGATAAATCCACACCGCCCGATGTTGCAATTAAAACCAAGCCTTTAACGTGCTCAGGTTTTTTAAAGCCGCAGCAATGGCTAAAATACCACCCATCGACTGTGCCACTAAAATAGCAGGCTGTTGAATTTTGTCTAAAACATATTGCTGTAATTGGGCAAAATTTTGGATGTTCGGATTCGGTGCTGCTACGCCAAAACCCGGATATGCAATCGTTTGGGTAGAACTTAATTTGGGTAATTGCTGTATTAATGGCTGCCAAAAATCAGTATTACCTGATGCACCCGGTAAAAAAATAAAGTGCTGTGTCATTGTTGTTTTTCTCTCATCGCTTTTTAAGTTTCTCAAGATTAAAAGCACCATCCTGAGATCGTGCTTTTAATCGACGCCTTGCATCATGGCTTAGACCCCTTTATTTCCCCCATAGGAAGAAATAAAAGCGCTGTATGTAAGAAGTCTAATCAACAAGAATTTAGCTTTGGAAGTAACGTAAGTCTAACCGACCATCGTACACTTTCGCCGTTGGCCCAGTCATCCACACCACATCGCCTTCGCGCCATGCAATATGTAAACGCCCACCTTGTAGCTCAATTTCAACTTCATTGGCCAATAAACCACGGCGCATACCACTAACCGCAGCCGCACAAGCACCCGTACCACATGCTAAAGTTTCACCAACACCACGTTCAAACACACGTAAACGCGCATGTTTTTCATCAATAATTTGCATGAAACCCGCATTCACGCGTTCAGGAAAACGTGCATGTGCTTCGACTTGTGGCCCTAAACCTGCCACATCGGCATTCATTACATCTGCAACCAAAGTCACGGCATGTGGATTGCCCATATTCACCACATCAATGGTAAGTGTTTCTTGATGCGCCAATTCAAGTGAATAAAGTGCTTCTTGTTCTTCGGCCAAAAATGGAATTTCTTCAGGTAAAAAACGTGGTTGTCCCATATTCACGCGCACCCATCCATTTGGGCCAAGCTCAGGTTCAACAATCCCCGATTTAGTCTGCACGCGAATTTTAGTTTTATGGGTCAGTTGTCGTTCATGCACAAAACGGGCAAAACAACGCACGCCATTGCCACATTGCTCAACCTCAGAACCATCTGCATTAAAAATACGATATTTAAAATCAACATTGGGTAAATCAGGTGGTTCAACAATCAATAACTGGTCAAAACCAATCCCAAAGTGACGATCAGCCATACGCTGAATGGTCACTGTGTCGAGATAAGCACTTTGTGTGACAAGGTCAATCACCATAAAGTCATTGCCCAAGCCGTGCATTTTAGTAAATTCTAATAGCATCGCAATTAACCCTCAGGCAACAGTTGTTCGTTCTGCCATAATGACTCAATCGTTTCACGGCGACGAATTAAATATGCGGTGTTACCATCGACCATAACCTCGGCGGCACGACCACGCGAATTATAGTTCGAGCTCATCGAAAAACCGTATGCACCCGCACCTGTAATTGCCAGTAAATCATTTGCTTCAAGGGCCAAAGCACGGTCTTTCCCTAAAAAATCACCCGTTTCACAAATTGCACCCACCACATCCCAGACTTTTTGCTCATGCTCTGGACGAGGATTAACTTCTTGAATATCCATCCATGCTTCATATAACGATGGACGAATTAAGTCGTTCATTGCCGCATCGACAATGGCAAAGTTACGGTGATTGGTCGGTTTAAGTAGATCAACTCTGGTCAGTAACACACCTGCATTGGCACTAATGCTACGTCCCGGTTCCATATACACTTTTAAACCTAATTTTTCTAAAGCAGGCTTCATTGCATTGGCATATTCAGAAACACTTGGCGGGGTTTCATCTTTATACACCACACCTAAACCACCACCAATATCAATATGTTTTAACTCAATACCCATCTCGGTGAGTTTTTCAATCATCACCGTTACACGATCAAGTGCATCAACAAAAGGTTTTGTTTCAGTCAGTTGTGAACCAATATGGCAGTCAATTCCAATAATATCTAAGTGTGGTAATTGCTGTGCGTAAGCATAGGTCTCATATACCGCGTCACTTGGAATACCAAATTTATTTTCTTTTAAACCAGTCGAAATGTAAGGATGGGTTTTCGCATCGACATCAGGATTAACCCTGAGTGAAATTGGCGCTTTTTTACCTAAAGCGGCCGCGACTTTTTCAATACGGTCAAGTTCTGCATAAGACTCGACATTAAAACAAGCAATCCCTACATTTAAGGCTTTTTCAATATCAGCTTCAGTTTTACCTAAACCCGAAAAAACGATTTTTGCAGCATCACCACCTGCGGCAAGTACCCGTGCGAGTTCACCGCCTGTCACAATATCAAAGCCCGCACCAAGCTTTGCCAATACATTTAAAACTGCCAAGTTGGAATTAGACTTTACCGCAAAACAAATCTGATGATCAATAAATGCAAAAGCTTGATCCATATCCAAATAATGCTTTTCAAAACTTTGTTTTGAATAGACATAAAGTGGGGTCGAAAACTGTTGGGCAAGTTGTTCTAATGAACACTGTTCAGCATGTAGAATCCCTTGGATACGAGTAAAGCTCATGGAAAAACAATCCTTATATTATTGAACTGAAGAAGGTGTAAGGTCTGAAGCAGTAGACTCAGCTTGATGTGGCTGTTTTTGGTCTTTAGGATGATAGAGCAAGTATTTAGGACGGGTGTCTAGATGCGGGTCTGAAGTAAGCTGTAAATCTCCTGATTGTCCACAGCCCGTTAATGCCAATAACGCTGCTAACCCGCTCATCGCGCAAATCAATTGACGCATGATCGACATCACCTTGTTGATTAATAAATTCACAGCAGTATACCGTGAAGATGCCCATCACCAAAGTCTTTCGTCTATCTTTATCAACAAAAACACCTGTTACAAGAACAGGTGTTTAAAAAAATAAAGCCAATATTATGGTTTCGGTTTATAGAACAAATAACCTATCCATAACAACACAAACCAAAGTGGGCTAACCTTTAAGGCAGCATAGGTATCAGGCTGTAATGACAGCACATACAACATTCCGACAAAGAAGATAATAACCATCCAACACGTGAATAATCCGCCTGGCAATTTAAATTTCGATTGCGCATGTAACTCAGGTCGAGTTTTATAATAATTGATATAACTCCAAATAATAATTAACCAAACAAAAATAAAAAATACAGTAGATAAGGTTGTCGCTAAAGTAAAAGCTTCGACGGTATTGGGCACAAAATATTGTAATGCTGCACCGCCCAACAAACACAATGCAGAAAAATACAGTGCATTGGCAGGGACTCGGCGTGAAGTTAAACGACCGAACATTTTTGGCCCACGACCTTCACGCGACAAACCAAATAGCATCCGACTGGTTGAAAATACCCCGCTATTCATGGATGACATGACCGAAGATAACACCACCAAATTCATAATAATTGCAGCCGCCGCAATACCTGCTTGGCTAAATAAACTCACAAAAGGGCTAACATTCGGATTAATGTGATTCCAAGGTGTCACCGACATCACAATTAAAAGTGCCAAAACATAAAAAATAATAATTCGAATTGGAATTGAGTTCACCGCTTTAGGCAAATTACGTTCGGGATTTTTTGTTTCAGCGGCAGTGGTTCCGACCAATTCAACCCCAACAAAAGCAAAAATTGCAATTTGGAAACCTGCTAAAAATCCTGCTAACCCTTTAGGGAAAAAACCACCATTTGCCCATAAATGGCTAAAAGATGCCACATCTTGCGTGGTTGATGTAAAACCTGTAACAACCATCCATAGTCCCACTGCAATCAATACCACAATGGCAATAATTTTGACTAAGGCAAACCAAAATTCCATTTCACCAAACAATTTTACGGTAACTAAATTCAGCCCCATAATAAAAAAGATCGATGCCATGCAAATGAATGCGGATTCACCCGCACCAAAAGGCTGTCCCGCATTAAAAAATTGCAAATAATTAATAATGGCAGATAGGTCGGCAATTCCGATGCTAATCCAACATAACCAGTAGGTCCACCCAACAAAATAGCCTGCCCACGGCCCAATTAAATCACTCGAAAAATCAATAAAAGATTTATAATTTAAATTAGATAGCAACAGCTCGCCTAAAGCACGCATTACAAAAAAGACCATTAAACCAATAATCATGTAAATCAACAAAATTGATGGCCCAGCTAAGCTAATGGTTTTTCCAGACCCCATAAATAGCCCTGTACCAATCGCGCCGCCAATTGCAATCAACTGTAAATGCCGATTCGAAAGACTCTTACTTAATTGTTCTTGTTGTACCGATATTTCTGATGAGCTTCTTTTCATTTCTTATTTTGCACTCCTGAATAAGTGATTCAAATACCACGCTATAACAGACTTCACCTTACCCACCTTGTGATGATATTTAGCCTAAAATCCACCGACAGCATAAATGCAGAATCGAATAGCGCATTCATTTTGGGCAAAAAACCATCAAATATTTAACATTATAAAGGAATACTCCCTCTCATAAGTGATTTTCGCACTAAATAAGTACATTAAACGCACTATAAGAGTTCGCTTTTTTCATTATTCGCTTTTTTTATTCTTTGATCAAATTTAGATATTATTTACTTATTGATAGTTATTGTTATTTTGTATTAAAAAAGTTACTACCAAACAAGAAAAATAATTCTACATTCTCTATTTCTGCACCATTTTAAGTCAAAAAAATACTGAGCACGTATGCTCAGTATTATTGATAAAAACGCTAAATTAATGCGACGAATTGTCTAATTTTTTACGATAGAAACCATAATAGCCAATTGCTAGAATAATTAACCAAATTGGACTTACTAAAAGTGACTTACGTGTATCCGGTTCTAAAACTAAAATTGCGATCGTAAACATGAAAAATACAATAACAACATAGCTCATGAATACACCACCTGGCATTTTGAAAATAGATTTTTCATGTAGCTCAGGCTTCAATTTACGGTAACGAATATAGCTCACCATAATGATGATCCATACTGATACAAATAGAATGACTGAAAGTGTCGTTGCCAAAGTAAAGGCTTCAATGGTGTTTGGAACGAAGAATTGTAATGCTGCACCACCCATAATACATGCGCAAGAGAACAATAAACCATTGGTTGGAACTGCACTTTTCGACAATTTACCCATTGCATCAGGTGCTTGGCCATCTTTTGCTAAACCGTAAAGCATACGGCTTGTTGAGAAAATACCACTGTTCATTGATGACATTACTGAAGACAACACCACCAAGTTCATAATCACCGCAGCCGTTGGAATACCTGCCATTAAGAATAATTCAACGAATGGGCTTTTGTTTGGAACAACGTGGTTCCAAGGTACAACAGACATCACGACAACTAACGATAATACGTAGAATAAAATTACACGAACAGGAATTGCATTCACTGCTTTTGGCAAGTTTTTATGTGGATCTTTTGCTTCAGCAGCAGCAGTACCGACTAGTTCAACCCCAATAAAGGCAAAGATGGCAATCTGGAAGCCTGCTAAGAAGCCTTCCAATCCTTTAGGGAAAATCCCACCATGTGACCAAATATTGCTTAATGATGCAACATCGCCATTTGGAGATTGGTAATGCGTAAAGATCATGTATGCCCCCACACAGACCAACGCAATAATCGCCACAATTTTAACAATTGCAAACCAAAATTCAGTTTCACCAAACAGTTTTACTGTGAGTAGATTCAAAACCAAAAGAATCACAACACAACCCGCACTAATCAGTGCTTGCCCGGCTGGAGTAAACTGCATGCCATCGGGTAACCAAAAGGTTAAATAGTTAATGACTGCGGTTAAATCCGCCATGCCTGTTAATACCCAACCAACCCAGTAAGTCCACCCCACGTAGAACCCAGCTTTTGGTCCGATTAAGTCATACGACATATCAACAAAAGATTTATATTCCAAATTAGAAAGTAGTAATTCCCCTAATGCACGCATAAGGAAAAACACCATAATCCCGATGATCATATAAATCAAAAGAATCGATGGGCCTGCCAAACTAATGGTTTTACCAGATCCCATGAAGAGACCTGTTCCAATTGCCCCACCAATTGCAATCAACTGCAAATGACGATTGCTTAAATTACGTTGCAGATCATGTGCTGAATGATCCGTATCTTGATTCGTCATAGTCATCCAGAAGGTTCCTTGTTACATTTTGTATTTCAACTAACAAATAACGTGCCAAGTTATCTGCCCTTCATGTTAATTGCTCATTTTTAACACAAGCAAAATTCCTTTATTTTTTCCGATGCTTAACTCGAAAGCAATTATACATACCCGCTTATTTTCATGTTGTAAAGCACAACTTATACTTTTTAATCCACGCGAATGAATATAAATTCGCTAGAATAATGTGTCAAAATAATCCCACAAGTGAATTCCCTACATGAGTAAAGTCAAGACTGTCTACCGCTGTGAACAATGTGGTGCAAGCCATCCTAAATGGGCAGGACAATGTAGTGAATGTGGCGAATGGAATAGCTTAATTGAAACCAAACTTGAACCTGCGTCCAACCATCGTGCCAAAGTTGGTCTTTCAGGTGGCTACTCAGGCCAAGCTGCAAAAATTACCACATTAAATAAAGTCTCTGTTTCACTCGAAAGCCGACTTGAAACAGGGAGTCAAGAATTTGACCGCGTGCTTGGTGGTGGATTGGTTGAAGGTTCAGTCGTATTGATTGGTGGCGATCCCGGTATTGGTAAATCAACCATTTTGTTACAAACGGCCACGCATATTGCCGAACAACAATCTGCACTCTATGTCACAGGTGAAGAATCGTTATCGCAAGTGGCACTTCGTGCACAGCGTCTTGATTTACCAACCACTCACTTAAAGGTCATGGCAGAAACGTGTGTAGAACGCATTTGTGAAATTTTGGCTGAGTTACGTCCCGCAGTTGCTATTTTAGATTCGATTCAAACCTTATATACCGAAACCTTACAATCTGCTCCGGGTGGCGTATCGCAAATTAGAGAATCAGCAGCCCTACTTACCCGTTTTGCAAAACATAGTGGTACGGCCTTATTTATTGTCGGCCATGTCACCAAAGAAGGTGCTTTAGCTGGGCCGCGTGTTTTAGAACATATGGTCGACTGTGTATTGTATTTTGAAGGTCAGACTGACTCTAGATACCGCATGATTCGTGCAGTAAAGAACCGTTTTGGTGCAGTCAATGAATTAGGTGTATTTGGTATGACCGATAAAGGTCTGCGTGGTGTGAGCAATCCATCTGCCATTTTTTTAAGCCGTTACGAAGAAGCCATTCCTGGTTCTGTGGTTATGATTAGCCGTGAAGGCACACGCCCACTGTTAGTAGAAGTACAGGCTTTAGTGGATGATGCTCAAGGTCAACCGCGCCGCGTTGCTTTAGGTTTAGAGCAGAATCGATTAAATATGCTCTTAGCAGTTATGCACCGTCATGGCGGAGTACAAACTTCAGGGCAAGATGTCTATGTAAATGTCGTTGGTGGTTTAAAAATTACCGAGACAGGTTCAGACTTGGCCGTTTTATTGGCCTGTGCTTCAAGCTTACGCGGCAAAGCGCTTCCACAACAATTAGCGGTATTTGGTGAAGTTGGCCTTTCTGGTGAGATTCGCCCCGTTCCGAATGGTCAAGAGCGCTTAAAAGAAGCGATTAAGCAAGGTTTTAAATCCTTAATTGTTCCCAAAGGCAATGCTCCACAAAAAACGATCGAAGGTGTAGAAGTGATTGCCGTTTCACGCTTACACGAGGCATTAGCACAAGCCATGCAATTAAGTGACGACCAGTAAAAGCCTGATCAAATCGTTAAACACCCACAAATGATGATTAAACACCTGAATCTATTTATATTTATTAAATATGAATAGATTGAGTACCCATCTCAATACTTCTGCGCTAAATTGTTAAAAATTACCTGATTACTCTTGAAATTCCCACTAAAAGGCTGCATAAAAGTAAAGCAAATCGTGATTTCTGTTCTATAGGAAAAATAAATGAATACTCGCCGTCGTGGCTTAGTTGCAAGTATGTTAATGGCAACTTTGGTGGTTTCACCGTTAGTTGATGCAAAACGTGTTGGTGGTGGTCAAAGCCGCGGCATGCAACGTTCTGCAGCACCAAGTCAGTCTTATCAAAAAGCACCTTCTTATCAAACTGCACCTGCTGCTACATACAACAACACTGCACCACAAAAATCAGGTTCAGGCGTTGGTAAAATGGTCGCTGCGGGCGTTGCAGGCGCTGCAGTTGGTGCAATTGCAGCGAATGCAATGGCAGATGATCGCCATTCAGCAACTGCAAATACCAATACAGCAACTGAACAAAGTGATCAGCAAGCAGCTCAACAAAAACAAGAAAAATCGGGCTTACCAGGCTGGATTTGGATTGTATTACTCGGTGGTATTGCTTTCTTTGTTTTCCGTCGTATGGAAGCAAAAAAAAAGTTAGCCACGAATAACCCATATGCACCAAATGCGAGTGGAAATGGCCCGTTTTCACAAGCACCAACAAATGTACGTAACAACGACAGTACGAATATTTTTGGTCAAAATGTAGGTGGCAATAATGCAGCGGCACCTCAAGCACCATTTGGTGGTACGGCCTATACCAACAATGGCAACCAATTACCTGATGGCACTGAACCTGCTGCTTTCTTACGTATTGCACGCCAACGCTTCAACCATGTTCAGTCGATGAACAGCGCAAGTAATATCGAAGAAATTCGCCGTTATTTAACGCCTGATCTTTACCAATCTATCTATCAAGATGTGATGGCAAACCAAGATCAAGACATTGCTGAATTTAGTAATTTAAATGCAATGTTGGTTGAATCGACTACCGAAAATGGACAATACGTTGCCAGTGTTCGTTTTACTGGTCAGGTTTCTGAAGATTTAAATAGTCAGCCAAAACCATTCTCGGAAATTTGGCATTTTGTTAAACCGGCTGGCTCTACTCAAGATTGGGTTGTTGCAGGGATTCAAGTCGAAAGCTAATTTTTTTAACTCATCAAAAAAAGCGCTTGGACAATCAAGCGCTTTTTTATTGCATCGTCATTTATCGGCTTATTGCATAAACTCTTTTATTTCCTGCCCTATAGACGGAGAATAAAAGATATCAATAAGCAATCTATTTAACGATTTGGCAAAGGAATGAATTGTGCATTGTTGTTTTTAACTTTACGCTCACCTACAGTTATATCCAATTTCAATTGTTCATTTTTACGTTGTACCAACAATTGAATAATGCTATTAGGCGCTTGTAATGCAACGTAGTTAATTAAATGCGAAGGTGAATTCATTTTTTCTTGGTTGACTTGCAAAATACGATCACCTGTTTGTAAACCCGCATGTGCAGCAGGACCATTACTTAAAACGTCTGCAACCAAAATTCCCGTCTGAGCCGTTTCAAAACCATCATTATGACGTATACCAACCAAACTAATGCCTAACCAACCACGAATCACACGACCGTCTTTTAAAATTGAGTTAAACACTTGCAAACAGATTTTGGCAGGAATTGCAAAACCAATACCCAAAGAACCACCCGATTGCGAGAAAATAGCCGTATTAATACCCACCAAATTTCCTGCCACATCAATCAATGCACCGCCAGAATTTCCGGGGTTAATTGCCGCATCCGTTTGAATAAAATCTTCGTAAGTATTAATCCCTAAATCGGAACGCCCTAAAGCCGAGATAATACCTTGCGTGACCGTCTGACCAACCCCAAATGGATTACCAATCGCTAAAACCACATCTCCAACCTCATTTCCACTTTGCTTAAATGGCAATACGGGCAAATTGGTTAAATCGACTTTAATTACGGCTAAGTCTGTATCAGGATCGGTACCGATCACTTTCGCTTCCGCACGGCGCCCATCATAAAGTGCCACTACAATTTGGTCGGCTTGTGCAATCACATGATTATTCGTCAGAATATAGCCATCCGAGCGAACGATTACGCCTGAACCTAAACTATTTTCATCTTGGTCTGATTGATCGGGTAATTTATCACCAAAGAATTTCTTAAATGCAGGATCATGTAACAAAGCATGATCATTACGTTTTACTTTTTGCATCGTAAAAATATTGACCACAGCAGGTGCTGCAACCTTAACTGCCGCATTATAAGATACGACAACACCCGATGAGGGCGTATTTAGCAGTGATGCTTGCTTTTCGACAGGCATTTGTACACTATCGGTCGCAATTGGTGCTTTTGCTGTATGAATTTTTTGCCACGTGAGAAAGCCGATAACGACTAAAATAAGCAACAACCAAGGTAACCATGAGAAAACTTTACGCACGTTCTCCCCCTCTATTTTGTTTTAATTAATTGATCAATCTGCCAATTTTGCCTCATTTAAACATAAAAACAAAGCTTAGGTTGCCAAACAATAACTCGGTTTTGTCGAACATTGGTTACAATGGCTTTGTATAAAAACATTGAAATCAATTTTCGGAGATATTCTATGGCTACATTAGCCAATATTTTAAATTGGTGTGATCAGACCTTAAAAACAGCAGAATTTAAAGATTATGCACCGAATGGCTTACAGATTGAAGGTAAGCCAGAAATCAAAAAAATTATGTGTGCTGTCACTGCATCATTAGACGCAATTGAGGCCTGCATTCAACAAAAAGCTGATGTTTTATTGGTTCATCACGGTTATTTTTGGAAAGGTGAAGCTGCTGCAATTACAGGAATGCGTGGACAACGCATTAAAAAATTAATTCAGCATGATATCTCTTTAATTGCTTATCACCTTCCTCTTGATGCTCATCCTGAATATGGCAATAATGCTTCGATTGCCGAATTGCTTAATCTCACTCAACTAGAAGCACTTGATCCAACCGAAAAACATCCGATTGGCAATATTGGTTATTTAGAACAACCTCTTTCTATCGAAGCCTTTCAACAATTATTAGCCCAAAAGTTTCAACGTGACATTGTTCACTTACCGGCAACAAGTCAAACAATTCAAAAAGTCGGTTTTTGCACAGGGGCAGCGCAAGATTTCATCACCAAAGCTGCCGCTCAACAATGCGATGCTTATTTATCGGGCGAAGTAAGCGAACGTACATTTTATGAGGCTAAAGAATTAGGTGTGCATTATTTTGCTTGTGGGCATCATGCAACCGAGCAATTTGGCGTACAGCGTTTAGGTCAAGCTTTGGCACAACAGTTTGATCTTGAATATAGCTATTATGAATTAGAAAATCCAATCTAATTCATTGAAAAAGCATTGTTATCGAGAAATTGTTTGTATTACATTATTGACCATACAGACATTTTATCCAAAAATGTTTTACACTTATGTTCTTAATTGTCTAACCCAGCTAACGCAAGGAATTAAAAATGACAACCATTACTTTACCAGCACTACCATATGGTTACGAAGCACTTGAACCACACATCAGCAAAGAAACTTTAGAATTCCATCACGATAAACACCACAACACTTATGTTGTAAACCTGAATAATTTAATTAAAGGTACAGACTTAGAAGGTCAATCTTTAGAAGCTATTATTAAAGCAACTGCGGGTGATGCGGCTAAAGCAGGTATTTTTAACAATGCTGCGCAAGTATGGAACCACACGTTCTATTGGAACTGTTTAGCACAAAACGGTGGTGGCAAGCCAACGGGTGCAATTGCTGCAAAAATTGATGCTGCATTTGGTTCTTATGAAAAATTTGCTGAAGAATTCGCTGCTGCTGCAACCACTCAGTTTGGTTCTGGTTGGGCATGGTTAGTTGCTGACCAAGTCAATGGTAATCTTTCAATTGTTAAAACTGCAAATGCAGATACACCACTTGCACATGGCCAAATTGCAGTATTAACCATTGACGTTTGGGAACATGCGTATTACATCGACTTCCGTAATGCTCGTCCTAAATACATCGCAACTTTCTTAGAAAGCCTTGTAAACTGGGATTATGCCAATGCAAAACTTGCAGGCGAAGCGGCAGGCGTTGAAAAATAATCTTGTTGACTATTTATAAAATAGATTCAAGGTATTTTTGATGAAAACCGAGTACATTACCGTACTCGGTTTTTTTATTTAGGAAGGAACTATAGCCAAATCCCAAATAAATCATCAGAGCCTGTGATGTATGCTGAAAAAACTGGAGGATTTAACTTGGAAAACCAACATAAGTCCGACAAGAATTTCTTAGAGACTATTCTAAATATTAGCTTATTGGAATTTAAACAATATGCAACAACAGCTGCCATAACATTATTTACCGAGCGATGATGTGAATCTTTAAGCTGATGTAGGCTCTTTAATTAATCGTTCACTGTTTCTATCAAATTTTATCTTGGTAACAATTCTGAGGGTACTCTAAATTAGATGCTGGCTAAAATTCTTGAAAATATTTTCAAGGCTTCATGCTATCTAATCAATATCTGTAATGATTTTGATAATTTCAAAAACCACCTACAACTCATTCTGTTTATAAATAAAACAGTTGATTGTTTTTATTAAAAAAATACTTGACCAAATTTAATGGACTCAATAGAATGCGCATCAGATTCTCCAATAGCTCAGTCGGTAGAGCGACGGACTGTTAATCCGCAGGTCCCTGGTTCGAGCCCAGGTTGGAGAGCCATCTATTCTTCCATAGCTCAGTCGGTAGAGCGACGGACTGTTAATCCGCAGGTCCCTGGTTCGAGCCCAGGTGGAAGAGCCAAGATTCAAAAAGACCATTACATTTGTAATGGTCTTTTTTTACTTAAAATATAACAAAAAGGTAGCGGCACGAATACCATCACCCCAAAGCAACTTCGCTTTGTATGACCTCAGCAATCGCTTGCGCTACATATTCCACATTGCTTGAATTCAAACCTGATATACAAATACGCCCGCTTTTAATTAAATACACTGCGTATTCTTCACGCAAACAATTCACCTGCTCAACACTCAGCCCCGTATAACTAAACATTCCCTGTTGCTCAGTCAAATAATCAAAATTTTGCTCAGGCAATTTTTCAGACAACAATGCTTTAAGCTGTTGGCGCATCAGCACAATACGCTGACGCATCGTTTCGACCTCAGTCAACCACAACTGCTTTAATTCAAGTTTATTTAAGACCACATTAACCAATGCAGCGCCCGTTGTTGGCGGACATGTATAATGACGACGAATCACCGCTTTAAGCTGCCCAAGTACACGTGTCGCTTCTTCTTGATGCTGACACACAACAGACAACCCACCAACACGCTCACCATAAAGTGAAAAAATCTTTGAGAATGAGTTACTGAGCATAAATTGAACTTGAGTATTCGCCAATGCACGAATTAAATATGCATCTTGCTCAATACCATCACCCAAACCTTGATAGGCAATATCTAAAAAAGGAATTAAGCCCCGCTGCTGAATAATTTCAATCACACGATCCCACTGCTCAGGAACCAAATCCATCCCTGTTGGGTTATGACAACAGGGATGCAATAAAACAATACTATGCGCCGACAACACCGATAAAGTCTCACACATACCATCAAAATCAATTTGCCCCGTCACAGCATCATAATAAGGATAATAATGCGTTTTAAACCCCACACCATTAAAAATAGCCGCATGGTTATCCCATGTTGGTTGACTCAACCAAACACCAGAATCGGGGAAAAAGCTTTTTAGAAAGTTAGCCCCAATACTGATCGCACCCGCCCCGCCTAAGGTTTGAATCGTCGCAATTCGCTGATCTTTTATAGCACTATGTTGTTCACCAAATAATAATTCTTGTACAGCATTACGGTAATCAGGCAACCCCTCCATTGGCAAATACAATTTTGCATTTGCATCAATATCGGCTTGTAATTGTTGTGCAGCACGAATCGCAGCTAACTGCGGTACAACACCCTCATCGTTATAATACATGCCAACACTTAAATTGACTTTATTTGGACGTGGATCAACTTTAAATTGCTCCACTAAAGATAAAATCGGGTCACCTGCGTAATGTGGTACTTGATCAAACATTTTATATTTCTCTATTTAAAATTAAACAACATAACGATCGGTACGATGATTGAGGGTTAAAATTAGATTTAGAATAATCACCCCCACAATTGAAAACAGTAGCAATTTGCCACTTACATAAGCCAGAGATGCAAACAAAATACAAATATCAGTTACCATTTGAATTTTACCCGCAGCAATCCCATAACGCTTTTGAATAAACAATGCCAATAAATTAAAACCACCCAAGCTTGAGCGGTGGCGGAATAAAATCAAAAAACCAATTCCCATAAATACATTGGCAAGAACAGTTAAATACAAAGGTGATAAACCTTGTAGATGAATAAAATAAGGATGAAGCTCAGTTAAAATCGACAACAGAGCAACCGCAACAACGGTTTTAATCACCATAGCCACGCCCAATTGCTTATAAGCCAAGTAATAAAAAGGCACATTCAATACAAAAAAAATAATGCCAAACTTCACTCCTGTCACATAGTGAATCAGCAAAGCCAAACCAGCCGTACCACCCGTTAAGGTACCTGCCTGTTGCATAAGCAACATCGAGAATGAAATAATGAATGTCGCAATCAGCATCGCTAAAGCATCTTCAATCAAGGAATGCTTCTGTACATTTGAATTTGCTGCCATTGTTACTACCGTACTACTCATATACATTGCCCACATTCATCATTTGCTGATTTTCTTTGACTCGCTCTAATACAATCGAGGTATTAAAATTACCAATTCCAATATTCAAAGCTGCCAACTGATTAATCAGTTGGCTCATTTCAATCAGATCCTGCACGGTTACTTTTAACATATAGTCATAATTTCCCGTGACTTTATATACTTCGCGAATGGTTACTGCTTGTGCCACAAAATTAAAAAACTGCTCTACAATTTCACGACTATACTGAAGGAACTTAATTTCCATAATCCCCATAATTGAATGAGCTTCAGCATCAGGATGCAACTGTGCAAAATAACCCACAATCATGCCCTGCTGTTCCAACGCAATACGCCGCCGAGAACATTGTGATGTTGATAGACCAACCACCTCAGCAAGCTCCTGATTGCTCAAACGCCCATTCGCCTGCAATTGCTGCAAAATTTTATAATCATATTCATCTAATTGCTGGCGCATACCCATCCCTCCAATTACCCATATTTTCAATTTAAATTTGCTGAATCGCACAGCAAACCAACAGAAATATGGATAAAATAGTTTAAGTGATGCAATAAATTTGCAATTAGCATGCCAAACCAGGATTTAGACGCATTTACTACAGTTATATACACATATATTGCAATATGCTTTATTTTTTGCACCATAATTAATCACCACCAACCCAAAGTGAACCCTTTTAAAGCATAAAAAGAAAAGTATTCAGCACAGTGAGAATAACGATTTCAATAAACTCTATGAAATCCACCACGCCCCTTACACATTCAAAAATAAAACCCCACCAAAAGTCTATTTTTAAAGCATTCAATTCTTTTCTATGGATTTTTTAAAGCAAAACACTTGACCAATATCACTTTGATGTCTAAAATCCCTTTCCATATTCTCCAATAGCTCAGTCGGTAGAGCGACGGACTGTTAATCCGCAGGTCCCTGGTTCGAGCCCAGGTTGGAGAGCCAAAATTCAAAAACCCACTCTTATTGAGTGGGTTTTTTATTGAGTTCAGTATTACCTCGTGTTCAATTTACCTATTTCTCATCCGTTTACACTCACCACTCTTAGCCTGATTCTTGTGGTAATTGGACTGTATATTTACCACAAAAAGCGGCAACAATATTTTGCTAGATCAATTATCACCAAGTTTGAATTACGCATGTTTAAACAATTAAATCTAGCCTTTCCTCAATACCACATTCTCGCCCAAGTCGCTTTTAGTGCACTTATTACAAGTAAAGACATAAAAGTACGCAACAAATTTAATCGCAAAGTGACAGATTTTGTGGTGGTTAATCATAAATTTCAGGTGAAAGCGATTATTGAACTTGATGACCCAAGCCATCTAACCAAAGTAAAAGAAGATCAATTACGCGATAAAATGCTCAATGAGGCTGGCTATCAAGTATTACGCTATACCGAAATTCCATCTATTCGACGACTACAACGCGATATTTCATAAAACACCAAAAACAAGACCAACATTCTTCTCACATAGTGCAACGAATTTTGACCTCTAAATTTTGCTGATTTATATTAAAGACCCACTTGTACTCAGATAAAAGGAATTTATCATGAACAGTACCAAAGAATGGTTTAATGAATACAACCAAAGTCATCAAAATCCGCTCAATAAAAAAATCCACTGGGTTTGTGTTCCTGCTATTTTATTTTCAATCATCGGCATACTATTTCACCTTAGCACCTTACTCACCGCACTATTACTCATTCTAAGCTTTATTTTTTATGCACGATTAGATGTCATTTTAGCCATTGCAATGGGCATATTAATGTTAATCATGGTAGGGCTTATTTATAGTTTACCGCTTGGCATCGGATTTTATTTTGCACTTTTTATTGCCGCGTGGATTGGACAATTTTATGGGCATAAAATTGAAGGTAAAAAACCATCTTTCTTTAAGGATTTACAATTTTTGCTGATTGGCCCGCTATGGTGTATGGATGCCTATCTTTAAAAAGCCTTTCCATCTTGGCAAGGCAGACAAGAAACAACGTAAAATTCAGTCATAAAAAAAGCTCCCGAAGGAGCTTTTTTTCCACACAATAAAACTTATTGCGCAGCGGCTTGAGCAGCAGCAACTTCTTCAGCGAAGCTCATTTCTGCTTTTTTCTCAATACCTTCACCCACTTCGAAACGAACGAATTGAGCTACAGTTGTTGCAGTCGCTTTTAATACATCAGCAACTTTCTTGTCGTTGTCAATCACGTACATTTGACGCTCAAGAACAACTTCGTTCAAGTATTTTTCAACAGAACCAGTCACCATTTTTTCAACGATGTTAGCAGGCTTGCCAGATTCAATTGCTTTTGCTTCAGCAATTTCTTTCTCTTTAGCAATTAAGTCTGCAGAAACTTGTTCAGCAGTTACCGCAACTGGGTTGAACGCAGCAACGTGCATTGCAATACCTTTACCAGTTTCAGCATCACCTGCGAAAGAAACCACAACACCGATTTTTAAACCGTGTTTGTAAACAGCCAAGTTTTCGCCTTCAACGATTGTTGCACGACGAACTTGGATGTTTTCACCGATTTTTTGAACAAGTGCAATACGCGCTTCTTCAACAGTTTGACCATCTTCTAATTTTAATTCAGCAATTTTAGCTGCATCAGTTTCGCCAGAAGCCAAAACTGCTTGCGCAACTGCTTTAGAGAAGTTTGCAAAGTTATCATCTTTAGCAACGAAGTCAGTTTGGCAGTTTACTTCAAGTAAAACTGCTTTGTTGCCTTCTTGAGCAATTGTGATTGCGCCGTCTGCTGCAATGTTACCTGCTTTTTTAGCAGCTTTTGCTTGACCAGATTTACGAAGGTTATCAATCGCAAGTTCGATATCACCATTCGCTTCTGTCAAAGCTTTTTTACATTCCATCATTGCAAGACCAGTACGGTCACGTAATTCTTTTACCATGCTTGCAGTAATTGCAGTCATGTTGTTCTCCAAATAAGGTAGAAAAAATCTTTTAAGAAAAACGGCCCAAAGAAACTCTGAGCCGTTTGCTTTTTCTCGACGCTTAATTTGCCACCATTACATGTCGCAAGAATGACAAGCTTGCGTCAAAACGCATTAAGCTTCAGAAGCAGCAGCTTCTTCGCCTTTAGCTTGTGCATTTGCTTGAGTTTGAGCGTACTCTTTACCCGCAAGAATTGCATTCGCCATTGCAGAAGCATAAAGGGTTACTGCACGAATCGCATCGTCGTTACCAGGAATGATGTAATCAACATTGTCTGGGTTAGAGTTTGTATCAACGATACCGATTACAGGAATACCTAAGTTTTTAGCTTCTTTGATTGCAATCGCTTCGTGGTCAACGTCGATTACAAACAATGCGTCAGGTAAGCCACCCATGTTTTTCACGCCGCCTAAAGCACGCTCAAGTTTTTCCATCTCACGGGTACGCTCTAATGCCTCACGCTTAGTCAGCTTAGCAAAAGTACCGTCTTGAGATTGAGTTTGAAGGTCTTTTAAACGGTTGATAGATTGGCGAAGTGTTTTCCAGTTCGTCAACATACCACCTAACCAACGGTGGTCTACATATGGTTGACCAGCACGTTGCGCTTGTTCACGGATGATGCTAGAAGCAGCACGTTTTGTACCAACGAACAAAACTTTGTTCTTTTTGCTTGCTAATTGGTTAGCGAAGTTCAAAGCATCATTTAACGCAGGAACAGTGTGCTCAAGGTTGATGATGTGAATTTTGTTACGCGCGCCAAAGATGTATTGACGCATTTTTGGATTCCAAAAACGAGTTTGGTGACCGAAGTGTGCGCCAGCTTGAAGAAGGTCGCGCATGCTTACGTTGTAATCTGCCATTTTCATTACCTTAATATTTGGGTTAGGCCTCCATATGTCCTCATCCTCCACCCTTTAGGGCACCCAGAGCAATGTGTCGACATATGTGCGGATTTTTAAATAACCATTTTAACAATCAATCATGAATTAAAATTATTCACGAAAAGCATTTGATAAAATGGGTGCATATTTATACCATAGTTGCATATAAATTACCAAAAGTTTTTAGGTCTTATGAACAGTACTTACGAAGCGCCACGTCGACTCATTAAAACCCCAGATGAAATTGAAAAAATGCGTATTGCAGGGCGTTTGGCGGCAGAAATTTTAGATATGATTAAACCGCATATCAAAGCTGGCGTAAGCACTTTAGAATTAGACACGATTTGTCACGACTATATTGTGAATATTCAAAATGCCATTCCCGCTTGCTTAGGTTACGGTGGTGCACCTGGTCGCCCTGCTTTTCAACACACTATTTGCACGTCAGTCAACCATGTGGTGTGCCACGGCATTCCATCTGAAGCGAAAATTTTAAAAAATGGCGATATTTTAAATATTGATGTCACTGTGATTAAAGATGGTTACCACGGTGACACCAACATGATGTATGTGGTTGGCGGTGAAACCTCAATTTTAGCCAACCGTTTATGTAAAGTTGCTCAAGAAGCCATGTACCGCGGAATTGCTGTAGTAAAACCAGGTGCATATATTGGCGATGTCGGCGCTGCGATTCAAAAATATGTTGAATCTGAACGCTTTAGCGTAGTCCGTGAATATTGTGGTCATGGTATCGGTACTGTTTTTCATGATGAGCCACAAGTCTTACATTATGGCACAGCGCAAACCGGTATGCGTTTAGAAGCAGGCATGACCTTTACCATTGAACCGATGGTAAATGCTGGCGTTTGGCAAACCAAAACCCTTGGCGACAAATGGACAGTAGTAACCAAAGACCATAAGCTTTCTGCGCAATATGAACACACCATTTTAGTCACTGAAACAGGCGTAGAAGTTTTAACTGCGCGCCCAGAAGAAGATTTATCTCGCTTTCAATAAGTGATTTTCAAACACAAAGGGCTTACATCGCCCTTTGTATTGAATTGTAATTTTTGCTTAGAAATAGATCTAAAAATAAAAATGTGCCCTATGTCACACTATACCTTATGGTAAAATTAAAACCTCTGTAATCATTTTTCTTTCGACCATTCACATGAAATTCTTGGCTCTGCTAGGTTGCACCTTTTTTTTAACAGGCTGCCTTTTTGGCACATCAAACGAAATTAAAAAATCTGAACAACTCTTAAAGCAATTTCATTGTGAAAATATTGAACAACAAGGTTCAAGCAGTCCAATTAATAGCTACCATGAACAAACCTTAAATATCGCCAAGCAAAAATCTGAAGATTATGTTCAAAGCTATAAAAATGGCGATCAACTGTTTAAAATGCCTTTAGATGAAGTGGTTGGTCAACAATATCAACTGTATAAAGATGCCTGCCAATCGTTAGGTGGCATTTTATAATCGAATTTTTTATTTGATAACTTAAGACGCTTCACAACTCAATCAAATTGAGTTATTAAATCCAAAAAAAATCACCCGAATCGGGTGATTTTTTAGTTTAACTTGACTTAGTGTGCGGAAAATTGATTCATCGTATTTTTAGAATCATCACCAGCTTTGAGTGCATTTTCACCTGCAAAAATTTCTTTGTGATCATCACCAATATCCGAACCTGCCATCGCCTGATGTTTCACACAGGCAATTCCACCACGGATTTCTTTACGCTGCACGCCTGCAACATAAGCCAACATGCCTTGGTCGCCAAAGTAGCCTTGTGCCAATTCATGAGTAGACAGCGCCGCAGTATGGTAGGTTGGTAAGGTAATTAAGTGATGGAATACCCCCGCTTCACGTGCCGCATCGGCTTGGAAAGTCCGAATTTTCTCGTCAGCATCTGCTGCAAGTTCTGTAGCATCGTACTCGGCACTCATCAATTTTGCACGGTCATATGCCGAGACATCCTGACCTTCTGCTGCCCAGCGGTCATACGTTTGCTGACGGAAGTTTAAGGTCCAGTTAAATGATGGGCTATTGTTATAAACCAGTTTGGCATTAGGCACGACTTCTTTCACACGGTTCACCATGTGTGCAATTTCTTTAACATTTGGTGTTGGGGTTTCAATCCAAAGTAAGTCCGCGCCATTTTGCAAACTGGTGATACAATCCAATACCACACGGTCAATTTGAGTACCTTCACGGAACTGATATAAGCCTGAAGCCAAACGAGTTGGACGATGTAATTTACCATCACGTTTAATTAAAATCTCATCATCACTTGCTTCAGAAATGTCAATCTCTTTGGTATCTAAATAGCTGATGTATTGCGATGCAATATCACCTGCTTCTTTTACCACTGGAATACTTTGCGTTAAATCAGCCCCTTCTGAGTCAGTACGTGCCACAATCACACCCTCTTCAACACCCATTTCTAAGAATGCGTAACGAAGTGCATGAATTTTAGCAATAAAGTCGGCATGTGGTACGGTCACTTTGCCTGCTTGGTGACCACATTGCTTAGCATCAGATACTTGGTTTTCAATTTGTAATGCACAGGCACCTGCTTCAATCATCTTTTTCGCAAGTAAATAAGTTGCTTCCTCATTACCAAAGCCTGCATCAATATCGGCAATAATTGGCACAACATGCGTTTCAAAATTATCGATTTGTGCTGTAATTTCGGCAACTTTTGCAGCTTCACCAGCTTGTTTCGCTTTATTTAAATTACGGAATAAATCATTCAATTCTTTAGCATCAGCTTGGCGCAAGAAGGTATAAATTTCTTCAATTAATGCAGGTACAGAAGTTTTTTCATGCATTGACTGGTCTGGCAACGGCCCAAACTCAGAACGCAATGCAGCAACCATCCAACCCGACAAATAGATATAACGTTTACTGGTTGTACCAAAATATTTTTTATTGGCGATCATTTTTTGCTGTGCAATAAAACCATGCCAACAGCCGAGCGATTGAGTATATTTACTGTGGTCTGCATCGTAATCCGCCATATCTTGACGCATAATTGCCGCAGTATATTTTGCAATATCTAGCCCCGTTTTGAAACGATTTTGCAGTTGCATACGTGCTGCATCTTCAGGACTAATATCTGCCCATGTATGGCCGAATTTTGCTTTTAATTCACGAATAGCGTCAACTGCTGTTTGATATGTTGTCATGGCGGCTTCCCTTTTTAGTTCTTAAAACCAGTCGATATGAAATTCGATCAAGATTATTTATTGATCACTTCGTTTCTTACACTCAGATTAAAACCGAAAAGCATTTAAATCCAATACTTAGCAAGAATCCTCAGTATTTATTTATAAAATACGTAGATTAAAGTCGTAGATATTATTTCTAATGAAATTTTAAGGTATTGATTTAATTAATTTTTATTTTTAATAAAATGATCAAAATTAGTTTTTAAGTAAATAGTCTGATCAGTCATTTTTCATTTTAACCAACAGAAAAAATATAAAATGCAGCCCAATTTAATTTGAGGCTGCATTTTTAGAACAAATCAACTTAGATCAAACACATAGCACTAGCGAATAAATAACTTTGAAAATCGATTACTCACTTTGACTGCAAATTCATCTACATAACGACTATATAGTGCTGCACTGATAAAAATCGCCATCAAATACATCAGCACTGCCAACAATACTGACAAATCATAACCAAGCCGCACACCCATCAACATATTAAAAACAGGCATGCAAACCAAATAAAGTAGCATCATATGCAATAAATAAATCGAGAACGATAATTTACCCAAATAAACCAAAGCCGGACGATCAAAGACCTGAGAAACCCGACCACAAAGTAAAATACTATAGACAATAAAAATGCCTGAAAAGAAATTACAGTAGTCGTATGTTCGCCAACCTAGCAGCTTGTAAATCCAATGATAAGCATGACTACTATTGTGTGCACCAGCCAAATATAAGCCAAATACAAACATCAACCAGCCTAAAGGTGCTGAAATTTTACGACCATATAAGTACATGTAACAGCCGATCACAAAGCTCAATAGCCCCAAGAAAAATCGCTCATTAATATAAAAACCAAGTAGCGGCAAAACTAAAGAACCAATATAAAAACCAATTTTTTGGTAATGATACAACAGTAATAATACGAACAATAAAATCGAGCCAAAAAGTTCGATTTGCATCGTCCACAACACCCAATTACTACCACTTTCAGCGAATAAAAATGCGCCTATACTACCCTCGTATGCAGCTTGCTTTAAAGTTACAGTTTGGGTCGCATAAGACTGAAACCAGCCATTCATTAAATCACTGTTAAAATGAGTAAAATATAAAGCCGCCCAAGCCAAGATACAGGACCAAAAGGCAGGAATTGCCAAGCGGGGATAACGCTTCAATGACATTTCCGCAACTTTTTTAGGAATATTGGTATGTTTTAGAATCGCATAACTCAGGACAAAACCACTGAGAACAAAAAATACAAATACAGCAGCCGTACCTGAATACCAAAATGCAAATGGAGAATGATGAACAAAATAGTCCCATTTCCCATGTGCTTGGTCATCAGCATTAAAGTGATGTAAATAAGGATAAAAGCTTAGTGATAAATGCGAGAATACAACAGCTAAACAAGCCAATCCTCGGATACTTTCTGCTGCGTTTAACTTGGCCATACAGTAGACTTAGGGGAGATGAAAAACTTGCAAAGAATAGGACTGAACCCTAGTAGATGCAAGTACAATTCAGTCAAAAATAAAAAAACACAACCTAATCTTACAATTTATTAGATTGTTTAATAAGTAAACTTAAAGTGAGCGCAAATGACTATTCAAGATGCTCAATTTTACCTTGTTCATTATGATGAACAACGGTAATTTTTTTGCTACGCCCTTCAGCAATCTCTTGCTCAGGAATATCAAAATAACGCGCATAATCTGTTATTTCTTTGCGTCGTGTCTGTTTCACTGTATGTGAAGGAATTAACTTACACCATAAACACAACACCACTGCACAGGCAATAAGCGTCATCATATCCATTTGCAAACCTGTCCAAAATGCATTGAACAGCTTATGAAACGCATAAGGTTTGTCGTAGGCAATTAAGGTATATAGCACAACAATTGGACGCCAAAGCAAAAACCAACAGCCCCATAACAGTGCTGTTGTCGTTGTGGTCATATAACGCCTATGCCAAGGAAGTTTCGACCTTAAATCAATAATTAACGAATTTGTACCCATACTTATACCTATAATTATGAATCTGAACGTATACCACGATCTGGGCTCACCCAACGGGCACGTTTATCATCGCCTCTGGCAAGTACTTTCGGAAAAGCAATGATGCTGGCTGTTACGGTAATTAACCAAAAAACAAATGGATACCAAATCATCCAATAATAGTTTTTAAATAAGGTTTTTTCGTAACGGCTATCCATCCACTTACTAATCATAAATTGGAATAAACAGGTCGCACCCAATAAAATGCCTGTGCCATACGGTAAAAATGGTGAACTCATTTCTGGTAAGAAAGAGTTTGGAACCAGTATATTCACCAACCAAATGAAAGCTAAAATAAGCATTAAATATGACCACACTAATGTAAGGCATAACTCAAGCATTAATGGCCATAAAAAATTCAAACTTGGGCGAAATAGCACATCAAAGTTTTTAATCAAGACCTGTGCGCCACCCATTGCCCAACGTAAACGCTGCTTATACAACCCCGTTAAGGTTTCTGGCATTAAAATCCAAACCAATGCATTTGGCTCAAACTCTACATCCCAACCTGCACGTTGTAATTTCCAAGTAATATCAATATCTTCTGTAAGCATATTCGGAGACCAATAGCCCACTTCATGAACTGCGGTTTTACGAAATGCTGTAACTACACCTGAAACTGTAAACAACCGACCAAACACACGTTGTGCACGTTTGATCATACCCACAATCGATGAAAACTCACCAACTTGAATCCGCCCAAGCAAAGTTGAACGGGTTCGAATACGTGGATTACCTGTCACAGCAGCAATTGTTTCATCGCGAAGAAAATGTCGCATCATCCACTTTGCTGCATGTGGGTCAAGCAGTGCATCGCCATCAATACCAATTAAAAACTCGGCATCAGTCAATAAACTGCCTGCCTGTAAAGCCATTGCTTTACCTTGGTTTTGTGCTAAATGCACGACTCGTAACTTTTCATATTTCGCCGCAAGTCGATCTAGTACTTCAGCAGTGTTATCAGAGCTTCCATCATTAATTGCTATCACTTCAAAATCTGGATAATCCAGCTTTAAAGCATGGCTGATGGTTTCATCGGCATTATCACCTTCATTAAAACAAGGCACTAAAACTGCAACCTTTGGATATTCAGGCAACGCTTTAGGTTGATCAAAAGGCGGGTCTTTGCGTTCTTTCATATTGAACAACAACGCGCCCATCATCCATAAATACGACATGAATAACGGATAATAAAAAACAAAGGCTAAGGCTGAATGCCAGAAGTGTTGCAATGCCGACATAAAAACTCCTATGGCACGATACGATCAGGCTTTGAATCAAATGCCTGACGCATAAGGTCTACATCGGGCAAACCTTTAATTGGATCATCTGGATAATAACCCACATGAATCGCACCTTGCTTATACAACGATTTAATCGTGTCTGAAAGCTCTTGCGAATCTACAGGCTGATTGGTTCGCCAATTTTGTGCTTGCAACTCAAACACTGTTTTATGTAATCCATCTGGATATTGTTTTACACGTTTTACAATATCAGCATAGAACTTGTCTTTATTTGACGCTTGTTCCATATATGGCATTGCCATAATTGCAGTGAAGTCATAGCGTTTAATTGACTGCTCCAAAGATTGAGCATACCAATTTTCTGCATACGGATTGAGTGCAACCTGCGCATATAAATTACGTGCAGTCATTAAAAATGGTTGATATTGACGAACTTCTCCCGCTAATTGTAACGCAAAGTTATCAATATAATCGGTTTTAAATTTAGTCCACTTACCTAACTCAGCATCATTATGACGTACTTCTTCTAAATCCGTTGATAATCCTGCTTTTTTATAAGCAGCGAGCGCAAAACTACTGTTATCTTCGTAATCTGAAAGCGTTGTATCATCATGGAATAAAATACCATTAAAGGTCGATGACTTCGCTAAGTCTTGGTAAATTCCCGCAATAACACGGCGTGCTGGTTTTGAAAATGGACTTAAACGAATATAGCCCATGTTTAAATGGTCAGAATCTTTTGGCTGCTGTGTAACCACTAAATCTTTTGACACAGGATTACTCTTTGGCAATTCCCAAGCTAAAAGTGGCATCCAAGCATATAAACGCGTAACCGAAGTACGTGATTGAATTTGCCATGCAACACGGTTGAACAAATCTGAACGCATTGGTAAATAGCGGTTTGGGAAATACACCATATCAGCTGAACCATTTGCATCTGGGTCAGAGAATGCTTGTAAGTAAACCGTTGTGATATGCATTTGTTGAATACGATCAAGCAAGTTACCCAAATTACGTTCCTGCTGTGCTGGGTCTGGATCGTAAATATAGTCTAAATCGACATGCATAATTTTTTGCGGTCGATGATTATCACCTAAGTTTTTATCGCGAACTTCAATTTCACGCGCCAAACTATTTAGGGTCATATCTTTTTCAACCAAGATACGATTAATCGCACTCAGTGATTTTTTTAAGTAAACAGGACCATCATCTAAGCTTACCGTGATTGGCATACCTAAAGACTTGGCAATATTCACAGTTTGTAAATTATAACGCCCATACGGCCAAACCATTACGCGTGGTGCAGGTACACCATGTGCTTTAATTTCATCACTATTTTTCTTTAAATCATCATAAATACGTTTTGCATAAGCCGCATCACCTTCATAGGTTTTGGTTTTTGCATCATACAAACGTGTAGTTGCCGCAGGTTCTGAGTTACCTTGTGGATTCCCTAAAATACCACGGTGCAAATTGTAACTATGGCTCGCAATTTCAATATAGCCACTTTGGCTCATTTCCTTAATTTGCGCCCACGTTAAAATTTTATTGCGCGCAATATAATCATCGCCAAAATGGACTTGTTTGTTTGCTGGTGTATCAACCCAAGAACCAACAATTGCTAAAACAACAGGAATTTTATTTGCTTTTGCAAAAGGATAAACATTGCTATAAAAAGACTCATAGCCATCATCTACAGTCAATAAAACCGGCTTTTCAGGCAGTTTATATTTTCCCTGATGCGCTTTAATGAGTTGGTCTACGCTAATAAAGTTAAAACCGCTTTTTTGAAGAAAACGAACTTGTTCTTCAAAATGGGCAGTATCCACCCCATACTCTGGAATTAAGGCATCATTACTGTTTTGAGTAACTTCATGATAACCAATAACTGTAAGGGCTGTTGGATTAATTTTAGGCTTTTTCGCGGTTGCAGCATATGCTGTGTGCGCCATACTCGCAACTGAAACACTGACACATGTTGCAAGTACTGAACCAATAAAACGATTAAACATAAGCGTTCCGTTTACAATCTGACTTCTTAATTGATTGATCTCATATCACCATTGGTTTTGTAAATCTCTACAACGAAATCAAACCATTGCTGCTTTAGACCGATGATAGTGCGCATTTTTGAGACTTAAACTGAAAACAAGCTTAAAAGCAAAAAATCTCCACAAAATATTCATAGGTATATGCTATAAATATAGCACTACATTTTATCACCTTTTATTAAAATTATCTTCATATTTCACATCATGTTATCGACACTGCATCATTTTCAATACATTTGGTAACACGCATATCTAAAAAATTATTCAAAGAAAAAACCGATTAATTGAAGCGTCGCAGTCTCATTTAATTTTGACCAATTTTGGTGCATGAATCAAAATAAGGAACACAAAAAATCAATTCACCGATTTAATCTCAAGCCAAACTGAAATACTCACCGAAACAACCAGTATTCAACTTGACCATTCACTCAGCAATGATGAAACATATTTACTCATCACGCGTTTTCACATCAAACAATTCAATTTCAAAAATAAGGTTTGAGTTTGCAGGAATAATTTTACCCATTTTGCGTTCACCATAAGCCAAATGTGCAGGGACAATTAACTTGCGCTTCCCACCAACTCTCATCCCAATAATACCCTGATCCCAACCTTTAATCACACGCCCTGTACCAATCACACATTCAAAGTAATTACCACGGTCTAGCGAGGCGTCAAATTTAGTTCCATCTTCAAGCCATCCAACATAATGTGTAGTAATTAAGGCACCTTTAACTGCTTCTTTACCTTCACCCACTTTTAAATCAATAACTTCTAACTCTTTCATGACAACGTAACTCAATGCTATTTATTTAGTACACATAATATCGAACTCCAATTTTTTTATCAAAAGCATAATGCAGCCATCTAATTGAGTAAATTTCACTCAAAACTAAACTATAACGACCAACCGAACGTATCTGTTATGTAAATTTAGGCCGTAAAAACTCCGCTAAAAACACTAGATTTCTCCACAATTGAACTATAGATCGTCACATAGTGCAACTAAGCCTTAACAAAAAATGGCGCCACGTAGTTTACAAGTAACCCCAGAGTTACAAATTGTCAGATTGATTGCCGATACTACCAAGTCATTTTACTATTTCGCTTGTCTTGATCTTCCTATGATTTAGACATTAATGAATACATTAAAGGATGCCAAAATGAAACTTGTTAAATTATTAATGCTTGCTGGACTAACTTCTGCAACAGCGGCAACTTTTGCTGCAACCAATTCAACACCGAACACAAACCTATCTTCAGACCAAAGTAATGTACCAACCGTTGTTTCAACCCAAGAACAACCTCAAAGTACTGTTGCAACAGATGCGAGTATCGCACCAACAGCCAATACGCAAGGCAACAACATAACTGCACCAAGCTCAACACAAGTGAGCAAACATCAACAAATGCAAATGCAGCATTAATTGGTACATTTAAAATAAAAAAAGACTGTGGTTGCTACCCACAGTCTTTTTATTGCAAATAGAGCAATATAACCCTATTTTGCTTTCTATATTTTTATTCCCTATCCCAAGGAATAGCAAGCATTGATCAAATGCTTATTCAGCTGTTTTTTTCGCACTTTCTTTATAGATACTGCATGAAATTTGATGATTTTCCTGCAATCGCAATTGTTTACGCTGTTCTGCTGCCTCAAAACGACAACGCTTCCAATCATTATCTAATTTTAATGGCGGAACTTGTTGTGGCTGTCCATTTTCATCTACAGCCACCATGGTAAAGAAACAACTATTGGTATGACGTTTGGTGCGCTTACGAATATTTTGTGCTTCTACGCGAATGCCAATTTCCATTGACGTGCGCCCCACATGGTTCACACTTGCCAAGAAAGTAACCAACTCACCCACATAAATTGGCTCTTTAAATGTCACTTTATCTACCGACAAGGTCACTACATAGCTACCCGAATAACGGCTTGCACAGGCATAGGCAACTTGATCCAGTAATTTTAAAACCGCACCACCATGTACATTGCCTGAAAAATTGGCCATATCTGGTGTCATCAAAACAGTCATTGTCAGTTCAGACTGATCTTCTGATGGTTGTACGACTTGATCTAACGGAGACATTTTAGCATCCATGACTAAAGGAGTATTGACGCGCAATTATATATGAATTTTAAATTTTTTGTGCAATTTAGCATTTTGTACTAAAAATTTTACATAAAAATAAAATATCAAACCAGAAGAAATTGCCCACGCTTCATTTAGATTGCATTATCTCTACACTCATTTATACAATTGCAGGCCTACTTTTGAGTCCTGTCGCTATAATCGTTTATTTATGATATGCCATTACAATACCCTCTATTAAAATCGTGGCGACAACCTATCCTCCTTGTTCTTTTTTAGGCTATCTTTTTCCAAAACTCGCACCCCAATTTTCTTAACCTCTAACCGCCATAATTTACGGTTATATAAACCTTATTTAATTTTGTCGATGCGTTTGCGCCCGTGTTTCATCCCAAGATGATGGACGATATTCAGCAGTTTTTTTTGCGATGGCTTGTTCAATATTCATAAGTTTAGCTTCTGTCGCAAGCTCGCCCTCCGACATTGTATTTACACGTTCTTTTACATCAAAGATGTGGGCTTTTTCACGAATATCAGGTCGAATAACCACATCTGCTTGCTTTAACTCAGCTTGCGACAAATGCTGCTGCATAATATTAATATTTTGGTTAAACAACCCCCAAATATTGTCTGTTTCGGTATATTTCGGCTGTGCCAAAATATCAACAGCTATAACAATATCTGCACCCAATTGACGTGCCACTTCAACAGGTACAGGACTCACCAAACCACCATCGACATATTCCGTCCCCGCAATATTGGCAGGAATAAACATGCTTGGAATAGCAGCAGATGCACTCACGGCCTGCCCTGTGTTGCCTGTATTAAATACCACTTTTTTACCATTATTGAGTTGAGTTGCCACCACAAATAAAGGAATCTTCATGTTTTCTAAAGGGGTGTTTTGCACTTGCTGATTAATAAAATCTTGTACTTTTTGCCCATCTAAAAAGCCTTTTTTTCGAATTTTAAATTCACGGACATCTTTCACCTTCATATTTAAGGCAATATCTTTGATTTGATCGGCAGTTTTGCCACTGGCATATAATGCACCGGCAATGCTGCCTGCACTGGTTCCTACAATAAAATCAGGGCGAATGCCATTTTTTTCCAATACATCGATTGCACCAATATGCGCATAGCCCCGTGCGCCACCACTACCCAAAACCAATGCCACAATAGGACGATGCTGTTGTTCACGAATCGCTTTAAAATCAAACCGATTAGGTTGTTCAGTCGCATTCGCGACAACAACCGTTGATGCTGCCGCTGTCGACTGTGCTGCATAAGTGCTTGGCAACCACAGACCATTCAACATAAAACCACTACACGCAGCAGCAACTATCCACTTTTTCATTTAAAACTCATCACAGCATCATTTCCTCACATCTTACTGTGAAAAAAAATAATCAATACGAGGGTTTGTTTACAATATTGTTTCAAAGCTTTTATGATGCAATACCAAAATTGCTACATGACAACTGCTTATGTCATCTTTACTCACGCCTTGCTGTCGGATTTTCTTATTTGTCATTGGCAGTCTGCTTTGTATAGATAGTCTATATTTGCTCGCACTTGGTAAAATTCACATTGGAATTCTTCTACCGCTATTGCTTGGCAGCCTATGGCTTTTGGTTGCTCTAAAATGGAAAGCATTACAGTATTTTTTAGCACAACACCCAAAATACAAACACGGGTATCGGCTTGGATGGTGTCTTTTATTACTTTGGTTATGCTCCTTTGCACTATTTGGCTATATGCTACAAACACAAAGTCAGAATGATTACCAAACTCCAAAACTTAAAGCCATTATTGTACTTGGAAGTGGTACAATTAATGGTCAACCCAGTCCGACATTGGCTTTACGGCTAGACCGTGCAGCACAAATTGCAATGGAGCAACCACAAGCACGGCTAGTTCTTTCGGGTGGAATTGACTTTGCAGAACAGCAATCAGAAGCACGTGTGATGGCAAATTATTTACAGCATAAATATCATCTTTCACCTAAGCAGATGATTTTGGAAGATCAAAGCACCAGCACCGCATTAAATTTAAGTAATAGTGCAAAACTCTTACAACAACATCATGTCACTACAGCCATGCCGATTGCGATTGTCACCAGTGATTTCCACACCATTCGAGCACATGCGATTGCACAAAAACAAGGTTATAGCAATGCTGTGATGCTTGGTGCTGAAACGCCCCTGCAAACTCGCTATAACGCATGGTTACGCGAATACTTTGCATTTATTAGTGGCAAAATTTTACAAGAATACTAAACACCATAAAGCCCGAACAAGTCGGGCTTTAACGTGATCATTTTACCGGTTACTCAATACTGGTTTTTAATAATTGTTGTGCTTCTTCACTCGAATCACGTTGAACTTTCGTACATAAGAAATATACATAACCGACCACAATAAAGCCAATAAAGATTGCACCAATCATTGGGTTAAAGTAGAACATTGCCACAAAACAGATGCTCGCAATGGTTAAAGCAACTGCTGGAATAATTGGATAACCCGGCGCCATAAAAGAGCGCTCAAGTTCAGGTGCTGAACGGCGTAATTTAAATAAACTTAACATGCTCATAATGTACATCAACAATGCACCAAAACATGACATCGTCACAATTGCAGCGGTTAAACTCATGCCTTGAATATTGATAAAGCTATCACTAAAGATGGCGGCAATACCAACGACACCACCTGCCAGAATAGCACGATGTGGTGTTTGAAAGCGTGAAAGTTTGGCTAAACTACTTGGTAAAAATCCTGCACGACCTAGCGCAAAAATTTGGCGTGAATACCCTAAAATAATACCGTGAAAGCTTGCAACCAACCCAAACAATCCAATCCACACCAACATGTGCATCCATGATGAATTATTACCGACCACCATTTTCATTGCTTGTGGTAATGGATCGTTAATATTTGCAAGTTTACTCCAATCGCCCACCCCACCAGCAAAGACCATAACCACAAGTGCCAACGACACCAATGTTAAAATACCAGTAATATACGCACGTGGAATAGTTTTTTTCGGGTCTTTGGCTTCTTCGGCAGCCATTGCAGCACCTTCAATTGCTAAGAAAAACCAAATTGCAAATGGAATAGCGGCAAAAATACCAGACATTGCAGCACCGCTAAAATGATTTGAACCTGCCCAACCATTCAATACAAAATTGCTAAAACTAAAGCCTGGTTTCACCACCCCAACAAAGACCAGTAGTTCAATCACAGCTAAAATTGTCACCACCAACTCAAAAGTTGCAGCAATTCTCACTCCTACAATATTTAAGCCCATAAACACAACATAAGCGCCAAGTGCAATCAGCTTAGGATTAATTTCGGGGAATTGCACATTCAGGTATGCCCCTATCGCCATGGCAATCGCAGGTGGTGCAAACACAAATTCAATTAACGTGGCAATCCCCGCCAAAAAGCCGCCCGTTTCTCCAAAGGCTTTACGACTATAGGCAAATGGCCCACCTGCATGTGGAATGGCGGTGGTCAACTCGGTAAAACTAAAAATAAAACAGGTATACATGGTGGCAATAATTAAGGTCGTGACCAAAAAACCCAGTGTTCCTGCAACGCCCCAACCATAACTCCAACCAAAATACTCGCCCGAGATGACCAATCCAACGGCAATCCCCCACAAATGAAAGGTACCTAACGTCGGTTTTAGCTGACTACTCATCGCTCTCTCCTCTCAATAGAAGAATTTTAATATTGTTTAAGCAACATCATGTGCTGCATGCTTACTTAAATAATGCGTCTGCATAACCGTGAAAACTTGACATTAAAAGACAAGTTTTCATGCTTTATTGTCAAGTCGGCAAAATTCAATCTCGCATACGCTGTATCTCAAGGATAGATGGCAAATACTCAAAGCCATTTGCAATGACAAAAAATGAACGAGGTAGGCGTATGATTTCTGTTGAACAAAATGAATATTTAGATACAACCACTTTGTTTGCACTCGCAGAACAAGCAGTTGCGCAATATCCAAAAAACTATCACGGACAAATCAAATTACTGTGCCAATCTGAAAATGCAACTTTTATAGTTCGTACCGCAGAAGCGCGTTATGCACTGCGTTTGCACCGCCCGAATTATCACAACAAACAAAATATCGAAAGCGAATTACATTGGTTAGATGCACTGACTGAACATGGTATCGCCGTACCTCAAGCAATTTTAAGCACCCAAAACGAACGGGTTTTAACCTTGCAACTTGAGGATGGTCAAATCCGTTACGCTGTTTTATTTAATTGGGTTGAAGGCGATATGCCAACCACTGAAGTTGACCCAACCGCATTTCAACAATTAGGTCAAATCACGGCACAGCTACACCATCACAGCAAAACATGGCAAATGCCCGCAACATTTGATCGTATTGTGTGGAATCACGACACCATGTTAAGTGCAGAAGGTCACTGGGGTGATTGGCGCAATGCCACTCATCTTGATGCGAAAGATCATGGCATAATTGAAGAAGCAATTGGGGTGATTGGTAAAAAACTGGCAAACTTTGGTAAAACCCCCGACCGTTATGGCCTGATTCATGCAGATTTACGCTTAACCAATTTGTTGCTACAACAAAACCGCATTGGTGTAATCGATTTTGACGACTGTGGCATGAGTTGGTTTATGCACGACCTAGCCGCCGCAATTAGCTTTAATGAACATTTAGCCCCTGCACCACAGTGGATGGAAAATTGGATTGAAGGCTATGAACGTGAAGCACATATCAGTAATGAAGAATATGCACTTATCCCGACCTTTATTATGCAGCGCCGCATTCAAATGATGGCTTGGGTTGGCTCACATGCTCAAACAGAAATGGCGTTAAGTCTTGGTGATCAATGGTCTAATGAAAGCGTGCGCTTATGTCAAAAATATTTGAATGGTGAAATGCCTGTCGGCCTTTAATTCAGCCATAAAAAAGATCATGCGATTACTGAATGTCGCCAAGACTTATTTTGGTCATATTCAGTCGCTAAGCTCAGCGCACGAACAATTAAGGACGACTCATCCAAATGCAGCACAATATCCACCAAAACAATCGAATGCAAAAATTTATACTTGGAACACTCGTTGCAAGCCTACTCGGATTAAGTGCTTGTAGTACCCATCAGTCCATTTCTGTATCATCGCAAAGTAGCAGCATGCCTGTAAAAGCTGAGTATTTGGCAGCAGGTCATTGGGATGCGTTTAACCGCGAACAGCTAAATCAACTCATCAAAACTTATGGCAAAGACAGTCCAAATTACAACCCTCAAAAACGCCCGTATATGGTCACCGACTTTGACAATACTTCGGTGTTTTTAGATATTGAAGAAGCCACTTTAATCTATCAATTAGAACATTTGGCTTTTAAGGTGACACCTGCACAGCTTAATCAAATTATTCGCAAAGGCATTAATAATCAAAACTTTGTCGCTGAATATAACAATCAACAAGGCCAATCCGTCAATATTGATAAAATCGCCCCCGATATTATTAGCAGCTACACTTGGCTGTATCAAAATTATCAGGGTTTAAATGGCAAAAAAAGTTTAGTCGACATCCAAAAAGACCCACACTATTTAGACTTTGTCACCAAAATGCGCTACTTGTATGCCGCAATTGGCGACACCTTTGACCATGAGGTGGCTTACCCGTGGGTAACTTATTTATTTACTGGCATGACCGAAAGCCAAGTGCGTGATTTGGTCAAAGCCACATTTGCATGGCAACAGCAACAACCAATTGGCCCTGTCAAATGGATATCCCCCGCAAGCCTTGCAGGCAAAGCAGGCGTGGTGAGTATTGAATGGGAAAATGGCTTACATCCTTATCAGGACATGCAAAATCTGTTTAAAACCTTGCAAGACAATGGTATTGATGTCTATGTCTGTTCAGCCTCGTTTATTGATGTTATTAAAGAAATTATTTCTAATCCGGACATGGGCTATAACATTGATGCAAGCCATGCCTATGCCATGGAACTTGAACGCGATGTACAAGGCAAAATTTTACCTGAGTTTCGTCATGGCTATGCACAAACCCAAGGTAAAGGTAAAACCCAAACCATTCAACGCTTTTTAGTGTCGAAATATGGCTATGGCCCAATTTTGATTGCAGGCGATAGCGAAGGCGATCAAAATATGATGCAAGATTTTAGCGATACAAAAAAAGTCATTATTGTAAACCGCTTACGTAAACCAAGCACCGATATTGGCAAGTTTTCACAGCTTGCAGTACAAAGTTATGGCAAAACCGATGCCAAGTTTTTATTGCAAGGTCGTGATGCCAATACAGGGCTATTTACAGGTTCAATTAAAAGCTTAAGTTTTGGTTCAACCACAGCAAAAACGCTCAAAGGCGAATAATTTTTTACCCTTAAGGTGTAGTAAATTGCTATTTTGCTACGCCTCGGTTTATGCTTAAAATGGCATTGCAATGGAATGCAAACAACAAAATATGACCTGCAACAAATTAACCAAAATGGATTTGGTGAATAATTAAATTGGTACGTATTTTGCTTAAGAACAAGGATAGATGAGGCAGGAGAATTGCCATGTTTCAGCTCAACGCAGCTCAATTATTATCAAATAATATGTGTAATCAAGGCGTTCTTTCTTCTGCCGCATCAGGTTTAAGTGAGTTTATTACCATAAAAGGCGCAGATGCAGACCGAGTTTTTGGTATTAGCGGGATTAATAGTGAATTACTCAGCAGCCCAACACTTAGCCTACAACTTCCAAATTATTGTAAAGTATTAGAACAAGCGGCCGTACTTTCTGGCTGTGATAATTTTGGCTTACATTATGGTCAGCAGTTCCAACCGAAGGCTTTGGGTTTAATTGGATATATTGGCTTATGCTCTGCAACCTTAGAAAGTGCACTATTTAACATGACCCATTACTTCCATTTGCACCAAAAGGACACGCTCACCCGCATGGTCGATTTAGGCGATAGCTGGCGAATTGACTATCAAATTCATCACGGTGCGATTTTAACTCGTCGTCAGGATGCAGAATTAACTTTAGGCATGTTTATGAATGTGATTCGTGAAGTTTTAGGGCCTCATTATTCACCACGTGGCATTCATTTTGAACATACCCGCCCTGAATTTTGGCAAGAACATAGTAAACTATTTAATGCGCCAGTCTATTTTGATCAACCTTTTAATTCAATTTTAATTACCAAAAAAGACACGCAACATCGCATGCCGAATCATGACCCGATGTTACTGACCATGATGCTCGACACCCTGCGCTTACTTAATTTAAGTGTCCAAAGCCAAACCCTTACCGATCAAGTTCGCTCGCATATTCAACTTGAACTCAGTGAAGGTGAACCTAATTTAGAAAAAATCGCCCAAGATATTGGACTCAGTGGTTGCACACTTACTCGTCGTTTAAAATCGGATGGTTTTACCTTTACCGCACTTGTAGATAAAGTCCGCTCAGAACTGGCCGAACAGTATATGAAACAAAGAAATATTCCGATTTCTGAAATGGCATTTTTACTCGGCTATTCAGAAGCCAGTGCTTTTTCTCGTGCTTTTAAACGTTGGTTTGGGGTAAATCCAAGACAGTGGCGTAATTAAAATGCTGACTGTTGTTTTTAATCCACTCAATAAAAAGTTTGAGTGCAGTTGACTGATATTTTTTACTGGCATAATACAAATAAAAAGGTGTTTTAGGACAAGCATATTGACTTAAAATGGGTTGTAGCTAGCCTCTTTCTACGTATTGTTGCACCAAGTTTTCATAAACATAAATAATCCCTAAATGTGCTAAACCAGCATCAATCATCATTTGGTCGGTATTAAAAAATCAGGTCTCCCATCACCTTCTTCTCAATTCGCTTGCCCTCAAGCATAAACTCCCATGCATACAATGCATCACTTGGAAATTTCCGCTGAATACAATTAAAGTTAATTAATTCTTCAATACGCTGTGGTTGACCAAATTTTGCAATAAATTGCGGTGTCGCAAATGGATGTTATCGTACGGCTTAAGCAAAGGGTAAAGCAATCATGTCATCTACTAACAACTTCTGAGATTCACAAAGTTGAACATTTGCAAGATAACGTACAAGCGGTTGATTTAATTTTGTCGAGTGAAACTTTACAACATCTGAATGATCTTTTTGTTCCTCAAGCGATTTGTGGTGAACGCTATACAGAAAAAGATTTGGCTTTTTTAGACAACTAATTTCATTTTTATATCGACTAAAAACCCCATAAATTGTGTTCAACTTATGGGGTTCAGTTTCAAAATAATTAAGCTTTAAGTTTACGAATCGACTGATCCAAAGCACTCACCAACCAATCAATATCATGTTCTTGGAAAGCAAGTGGTGGACGAAGTTTCAACACATTTCCATACGGCCCTGCAACTGAAGTTAAAACACGATGGGTGTTACGCAATTCTTCAATTAAGTCCAACGCCAATTGTTTGTCTGGCGTTTTACTGTCACGGTCTTTAACCAGTTCAAAGCCAATAAATAAACCTGCACCACGTACATCGCCCACGCATTCATGCACATCCATCAGCTTGGTCAGTTCAGCTTGTAATAACGCACCGACGCGTTTGCTGTGTGCTTGTAATTCCTCTTCCTGAATCACCTTTAACACTGCTTGCGCTGCCGCCATCGAAACTGGGTTACCACCAAAGGTATTGAAGTAAGGAATATTGTCGCTAAATGCAGCTAAGACATCACTTTTTGCCAATAAACCTGACACAGGAATCCCGTTACCCATTGGCTTACCGGTGGTAATCACATCAGGTACGATCCCATGTCGACCAAAGCCCCAAAATGAATCGCCTGTACGAGCAAAACCAGGTTGCACTTCATCGGCAATGAAAATACCTCCATTGGCATGGACCACATCAACCGCTTTTTTCAAGAAACCTGCTGGATTTGGCATCACACCATCTGACGAGAAAATTGAATCCGCCATAAAGCCCGCAAATTTAATGCCTTTGGCATTCATGTCATCAATTTGTTGTTGAATTTGACCAGCAAACCACTCGCCTAAATCATCGGTTTGAATACGGTAATGATCGGGTGCTGGCACTAAACGTGTGGTTGCATCCAAAGCCTGACCTGTACCCAAAGCTGGCGAACAACCCGAGGTTAAGCTACTGGTGCCATGATACGACTCTTGCGAGACAATAATGCCTGTACCACCGCTAAATTCACGTGCAATCCGAATCGCCAAATCATTCGCTTCTGAGCCTGTGCACATATACATAGCGCGGTCAATTTCAGCAGGCGTGGTTTTTAATAATTCTTCAGTATAGTTCAAAATATTTTCGTGCAAATAACGGGTATGCGTATTCAGCATTTGCATTTGCTCGTTTACCGCTTGAATGACCGCAGGATGACAATGTCCAATGCTGGCCACATTGTTATACACATCTAAGTATTTATTGCCTGCAGCATCCCAGAGATACTGCCCTTCACCCTTAACCAAATGCACAGGATTACGATAAAACAAACGATAGGACTCGCCCAAAACTTTACTGCGCTTATCAGTCAATTTACGGGTTTCAGCATCCAAAGCATCGGCATGTTCTGCACGAAAACTGTTGGTATCCATAATGGTTGAACGTGTTGCCATGTGCGTCTCCTTGGGGAAAGTCCTAATCTGTATGCTAGGTTAATTTTTCTGCATACCCTGATCATAATCCGAGTTTTTTTAAAATGCAATAAAATACACAAATACTTTTTTATACACATTTATGATTCGATTTTTTTGCTATTTGGCTTTACTATATCGGTTAAATATTCATTGAGAATGGCCATGTTGCAACAAGAACGCCTACATCGCATTCAGGCATTATTAAAAAAATTACAGCGTTTAAGTACTGAGCGCGTCATGAATGAATTGGAGATTTCGCGAGAAACTGCCCGCCGAGACATGATTGAACTTGAAGCGCTTGGTGTTGCCAAACGCGTTCATGGTGGCTTAGTTGCAACCGAAAGTATTGCTGTTGAAGCGCCGCTGCATATTCGAAATACCCAATTTGCCAAAGAAAAACGTGCCATCGCACGCGCCGCGATTCAGCATTTACAATCAGGTCAAACAATTTTTATGGATGCAGGCAGCACAACCTCCATTTTGGCAGAAGAACTGCGCACGCTTTCGGGTCTAACCATCCTCACAAATAGCTTGCAAGCGGTATTTAACCTCACCATGGCCAACGATGCCGAACAAATGAGCCATGAAATTATTTTATTAGGTGGGCGTGTTCAACAGCGCGCACAAACCCAAGGCGAGTTGCTGATTCAAGAAATTTATCGTTATCAGGCAGATATTGCACTGTTATCGCCAGTAGGTATTCATCCTACATACGGTGCGAGTAGCTTTTACACCGAAGAAGCACATATTGCCCAAGCCATGCTCAAACAAAGCCAACAAACAATTATTTTGGCAGATCAGAGTAAATTAGATATCATCAGCCGTGTAAATTATGCCAAACCAAGCGAAGTTAGCGCTTTAATTAGCAATAAAGATGATAAATCAGAGATTGATTACAGCGCTTATCAAAAAGCGTTTGCACAAGTTGAATGGGTTTAAGGCATAAAAAAAGACCACGCGTGTGCGTGGTCTATAAAATGGTGGCTATGACGAGACTTGAACTTGTGACCCCCGCATTATGAGTGCGGTGCTCTAACCAACTGAGCTACATAGCCGAAAACTGTGCGCGCATTATCTTTAAATTTTAATGCAACGTCAAGCATTTTTTTAAATTTAGTGAAGTGAGCCTGTAAGCCGGGTTCTGTCGAGAACGATCATTCTTCTAGGCGTACAATCACTCGTACGCTCAAGCGACCTACCCGAATCCAGTACGGGCCGTACCTATTGGATTCCTATTTGGTCTTGCTTCTGGTGGGGTTTACCTTGCCGTGAACTGTTACCAGCCACGCGGTGCGCTCTTACCGCACCCTTTCACCCTTACCTCACGAATGAGGCGGTCTACTCTCTGCTGCACTTGCCGTCGGTTTACACCGCCCAGGCGTTACCTGGCACCCTGCCCTTTGAAGCCCGGACTTTCCTCCCCTGCTTTAGTCACGAAGACCTCCACAGCAGCGACCGTCCAGCTCACTTCGGCGCGTATAATAGCAACTTTTATTCAGAATTGCTTGTATTTTTTTGCGCAGTTAAACGCTCATACTTTGCAAATAACTGATTTTGGCTTTCTAAATGGTTTGGGTCGAGCGGAATACAATCGACCGGACAAAAAAGTTGACACTGTGGTTTGTCAAAATGCCCCACACATTCAGTACATAAATCTGGATCAATTTCGTAAATCAGCTCACCAAAATAAATTGCTTCATTCGGACACACCGGTTCACAAACATCACAATTGATACATTCATCGGTAATATATAAAGACACCTGCTTAACCTTATTTAGATTGATATTTTAGATTAAAAGCATCTACCACATGCTGTGGCACAAATTTAGATACATCACCATGTAAACGTGCAATTTCACGCACCATGGTCGATGAAATAAATGAATATTGTTCGGCAGGCGTTAAAAATACCGTTTCAAAGTTAGCATCTAAAGTACGGTTCATATTCGCCAATTGAAACTCATATTCAAAGTCAGATACGGCACGTAAACCACGCAAAACTGCAGTGGCTTTTTGTTCTTGAAAAAAGTTCACCAACAAGCCATCAAAACCAATAAATTCAACATTATTTAAATGGCTTAATGCTTCTTTTGCCAAGGCAACACGTTCATCTAAAGAAAACAAAGGATTTTTATGGTGCCCAATCGCAATTGCCACCACTACTTCATCAAACATTTTTGATGCACGAACCACTAAGTCGACATGCCCTTTGGTAATTGGATCAAAGGTACCCGGATAAATGACGCGTGTTTTAAACATCCAAATGTTCTCTAATTTGAGCTCGAATTTTTCCATTTTAGCAAAAACTTGTTTTTTTAGCGAAGGAACTACACTTGAAATTATGGAAAATACTTCACCTCTGCCCAAGTTTACGGCACAATAAGCACAGATTTGGAATGATTTGATTATGGCGAAAGCAACTGTAGTTAAAAAAAATAATGGCGGTACCATTGCACAGAACAAACGTGCCCGTCACGATTATTTTATTGAAGAAAAATTTGAAGCTGGCTTGTCTTTACAAGGCTGGGAAGTCAAATCTTTACGTGCTGGGCGTATGAGCCTTGTCGAAAGCTACATCCTATTTAAAAATGATGAAGCTTATCTGTTTGGTGCTCAGATTCAGCCATTGTTGTCTGCTTCAACCCATGTTGTACCTGAAGCCACCCGCAGCCGTAAGTTGCTCCTTTCGCGCCGTCAGCTTGAACAGCTCATGGGTGCTGTGCAACAAAAAGGCTATTCATGTGTACCACTGGCCTGTTATTGGAAAGGTCATTTAGCCAAGCTTGAAATTGCTTTGGTTAAAGGGAAACAATTGCACGACAAACGCGCCAGTGAAAAAGATCGCGACTGGCAACGTGACAAAGCACGTATATTTCATAAATAAAAAACTCACATTGGTTGCTCAAAGACTTGGGCAATCAATGCTTCGATAACAAAAACTCGTTAATCATCCTGCATATCTTGCTTATTTTTATATGGTTTATTTATGAACACCTTAATAAAAAAAATCGTCTGGTGTTGTATTCCACTGTTGTGCAGCTTTAGTTTTCAAAGTTATGCCGCCGAGCCAAGCATCGCCAATTTGACGCAGAATCAAGTAAAATGGTTACGTAGCCCACATGTGAATATCAATGATAAAATGCTTTTAGGCTACGACAGAAGCGCACAAATACAATTTGAAACCAGTCCCAATGGGCAAATCACAGATGCCAAAATCATTAAAAGTAGTGGACTAGATCAAATAGATAACATCCTACTCAAGGCCATTAAAAGCGCGAAACTAAGCCCTTATCAAGAAAATGGCATATATTATCCAGTACGTGCAATCCAACCCTTTACAATACTGGCTGATCGAACACCAAAAATTCTTTATGAACCTAACATTATGGTTTCTAAACGAATGCTTCAAGGTCAAGAACGCACCATGACACTGTATGCAACAGCAGATGATAACGGCAACATTAACCAAGCTAAAATTATTAAAAGCAGCGGTGTGGCTGAATTAGATGAATATGTATTGCAAGAATATCGCCAAAAAGTCAAATTTCATCCACTGATTATTAATGGCAAGCCATATCCAATTGAAGTAACTCGTAGCTTTATCTTTTCACAAACGCTCAACACTATCGATTAATTAAATAAAGCTGGCAAACTTATTTCAAATGCGAAGAATGAAAAAACTTATCTTTATAAAATAAACTCATGTATGATCAATATCAGTAGAAATTCCCATGATTTTCAAAATATTGATTATTACAACATATTTATTTGAGTTATTTTTGATGCAAAATATAAGATTGCTTTATGCAAGTAAAAAAACAAATCAAGATATTGATGTAAAAGCTGATTTGATGCAAATCCTAAACACCGCAGTTGATTTTAACTATCGAAATCAAATTACAGGGGTTTTATATTATGGTTATGGCTATTTTGCACAATGGATAGAAGGGTCAAAAGAAATTATCGACTATCTATTTTATCAAAAAATTATTCTTGATTCTCGCCATCAAGACTGTGAAATACTCCTATATCAAGAATGTGAAGAGCGTTTTTTTAAAGATTGGAGTATGAAGTTTGCCCCTATCAATCAAAATCTAAAACAATTTTTTGCAGACCATCACGCTTCTCAATTTAATCCTTACTTAATTTCCAAGCAAAGTATCGATCCTTTTATTCACCTCTTAGTGAATCAACCCAATACACTCTTACACAACACCACATTATCTAACCCATAAAGTTTAATAAGGATAATGCAATTATTTTATTGAATTTTCACTCAATAACTAAATATTCATTTCTATACCTTTATCTAAAAAATAGAAGAGTGAATGATTTATTTTAAGTTTTAATTTAGCCTAAATTTCCTACTTTAGGCTTTAATATTTAATTCATAAAGATGTATTTTTATTGGAGTCATAGCAATTTTAATCTCTGCCTCCAATAAATATGTATATCCGATTAACGCTGATTGATTTTCACATTTTAGATTCGACTTCTTCTTACAATAATGATCGCAACTTATATCTTTTGCAGCAATCTTTATCTCAATTTTGGCATTTAAGCTTCACAGCAACATAAAAATAAATTAATTTTCAATAACTTAAATAAAAATAATTTTTCATTTCATTGGTAAAACCGTCATTGTGATTTTTTTCATATTTATTGCATTATTCCTCATTTCTGCTGCCTGCCATTTTTGGCTATGGTTTTCCTATTGAGTTTTAGGAGTACATCATGCCAACCAACAAGAGTCCGATTCAAAACGACCAAACCGCCTTAAATGCAGCCTATCAATTGGCTGACTTAGCTTTGGAACAGCGAAATTTACGTGATCAAAAACGAATTTTACCGCATGAAATCATCAAAACATTAGTAGAAAAAGGATTGGCGGCGATTCGTGTGCCAAAACAATATGGGGGTGCTTATGTTTCTAACCAAACCTTAGCGCAAATTTTTCGAATTTTGGCCAAAGCTGATGCCAATATTGGGCAAATTCCACAAAATGGCTTTGGAGTACAAAACATTATTCGCTTGGTTGGCTCAGAACAACAAAAAGAATTTGTATTTAGCGAAATTTTAAAAGGCAAATTTATTGCCAATGGTGGCCCTGAACGTAACAGCCAAGACACCAAAAGTATTCATACCCGTTTAGATATTGAAAATAACCAATACTTTGTCACAGGTGAGAAATTTTATTCTACAGGCAGTCAATTTGCAGACTGGTTAGCGATTAAAGCACAACATCCCGAAGGTTATTTGGTGTTGGTATTGATTGATCGCCATGCCAAAGGTGTGACTGTAGTTGATGATTGGCATGGATTTGGGCAACGCACCACATCTAGCGGCAGTGTAAAACTAGAGCGTGTAAACGTAAATCCCTTACTTATTTTTGATGAACGTGGACTCACAGCACAAAATTCTGCCCGTGGTGCTTATTCGCAATTATTACAAGTCGCGATTGATGTTGGGATTGCCGAAGCTGCCTTTCAAGATACGCTCAGTACGATTCGTAAAGCCCGCCCAATTGCAGATGCTAATGTCGAACGCGCTTCACAAGAACCTTACACATTACAAGAGGTCGGTAAACTCGACGTCTTACTCAGTGCGGCAATTTTACTACTTGATGATGCTGCGGCATATTTAGATGAACTTGAATCTGCCAATCATATCAGTGATGCACAAATTGCCGAAGCGTCAATTAAAGTCGCTGAGGCAAAAATTTATGCACATCACGCTGCGCTCACTATTTCAGAAAAATTGTTTGAATTGGGAGGAAGCCGTTCCTCTTTAAGCCAACACAACCTTGACCAACATTGGCGCAATGCCCGTGTACACACCTTACATGACCCTGTGCGGTGGAAATATTTTGCCCTTGGAAATTATTACTTAAATGGCGTTCATCCTGCTCGCCATGCGTGGATTTAAGGAGCAGCTATGACTTCATATCAAGAATTTTGGACACAAAAGAGCATTCCACAACCCTTAGCACACCGCATTCAGTCCGACCAAGAAGCTTTAGAGATTGCGCAAACTTTAAGTCAGCAATTTAAACAGCAAGCACAGCAACGCGACCAAAACCGCCAGCTTCCTTTTCATGAAATTGAACAATTTAGCCAATCGGGTTTATGGGGCATTACCGTACCAAAGCAATTTGGCGGTGCTGAAGTGTCTAGCTATACAGTGGCACAAATTATTGCCCTATTTAGTGGCGCAGATGGTTCAATTGGGCAAATTCCACAAAATCATTTTTATGCACTTGAAGTGCTACGTAACACGGGCACATTCGAACAACAGCAACATTTATATGGCGAAGTTTTAAGTGGTGCGCGTTTTGGCAATGCTTTAGCCGAATTTAAAACCCGAAATTCCACTCAAAAACATGCTCAATTACAAAAAATTGAAAATGGTTATTTAATTCAGGGCGAAAAGTTTTATTGCACAGGCAGTTTATTCGCCCATCGCATTCCCACCTTAGTTAAAGATGAATTTGATCGTGAGTTTTTAGCTTTTGTACCACGACATCGCCAAGGCATTGAAATCATTGATGACTGGACAGGATTTGGCCAACGTACCACAGGCAGTGGTTCAGTCAAATTTAACCAAGTTTTTGTCGATACGATGGATGTGATTCCCTTTGATGAAGCCTTTTTAGGCCCCACTTTGGTTGGCCCCTTTGCACAGCTCATGCATGCAGCCATTGAAACAGGGATTGCCCGTGCTGCTTTTGAAGAAACCAAACAGCGTATTCGCCAAGCCCGTCCATGGATTGATTCAGGCGCTGAGCTTGCAACCCAAGACCCACTCACGCTATATGAACTTGGGCAAATTGCAGTCGATGTAAAAGCTTCCGAACTTTTGCTTAAGCAGTCAGCTAAAACAGTCGATGATGCAAAAGTACAAAATAATGCCGAACAAATAGGCAAAGCATCAATTGAAGTGGCTAAAGTCCGCGCCCACAGTACAGAAACTGCACTTAAAGCAGCATCAAAATTAATTGAATTGGCAGGCAGTCGTGGCAGCCAACTTAAAGATGGGCTAGATGTGTATTGGCGCAATGCCCGTGTGCATACCTTGCACGACCCAGCACGCTGGAAATATTACTTTATTGGGAATTATGCGTTAAACCGCGTCTTACCACCACGACGGGGGACGCTGTAATGACCAAGCAGATTTTACTCAATGCTTTTGACATGAATAGTGTCGGACATATTAATCATGGTTTGTGGACGCATCCACGTGACCAATCGCACCGTTTTAATGAATTAAACTATTGGACAGACCTTGCTCAGACCCTTGAACAAGGTCTATTTGATGCTTTATTTATTGCCGACATTACAGGCGTGTACGATGTCTATCAGCACAATTTAGATGTAACACTAAAAGAGTCTGTGCAATTACCTAGCCACGATCCCTCAACCTTAGTCTCGGCGATGGCACATGTAACGCAACATTTAGGCTTTGGTTTAACGGTCAATTTAAGTTATGAACACCCCTACCAATTGGCACGGCGTTTTGGCAGTTTAGACCATTTAACCCAAGGGCGTATTGGTTGGAATATTGTCACAGGCTATTTAGACAGTGCCGAGCGTTTAATTGGGCAACAAAGCTTAACTGAACACGATTTGCGTTATGACCAAGCCGAAGATTTTTTAGAGCTGTGCTACAAATTTTGGCAAGATTCTTGGGAAGATGATGCCGTTCAAATCGATAAAAAACGGCGTATTTTTACCGACCCCAAAAAAGTTCACCAGATTCAACATCACGGTCGGTTTTTTCAAAGCCAAGGTGTCTTTCAAGTTGCACCTTCACCACAGCGCACGCCTGTTTTATTTCAAGCAGGTGCATCACCACGTGGTATTGATTTTGCCACCCAACATGCCGAATGCGTGTTTATTGGTGGCGATCATCCCGAAAAAATTAAACAACAAGTACAACAATTACGCACCCAAGCACAGCGTAATGGCCGTGATGCGAGTGCACTGAAAATTTTTGTGGGCATTAGCGTGGTCAGTGATGAAACTCATGCCAAGGCACAACAAAAATTTGCTGAATATTGCCAATATGCCAGTCCCGAAGCAGGACTTGCCCATTATTCAAGCTCCATCGGTCTAGACTTATCACAATATGCCGACAATGAAGTGATTCCATATCGGCACAGCAACAGCATTGTTTCGGTTAATCAAAAATTTAAAGAACAACGTATCACCCCTGCCAATTTAAAAGCACAACATGTTTTAGGTGGACGCTATCCATTATTTATAGGCAGTGGCAGTGAGGTTGCAGAACAACTGATTCAATTTTTAGATGACACAGGCATTGACGGTTTTAACTTAACCCGAACCGTTACACCTGAGTCACATCAAGACTTTATTCGCTGGGTAATCCCTGAACTACAACAATGTGGGCGCTATAAAACAGCATATGACACAGGTACGTTACGCCATAAAATTTTCCACAATGGCGATCGTTTACCAAGCAACCATCCCGCACAGCAAAACCAAGTAAAAAATCGAATACAACAACCGCATAAACAAGATCAATTTATTTAGGAGAATAAGCATGACTCAACAACATAAACTTCGAAACTTATCCCTTATTGGGGGCGTTTTTCTGCTTGCGATGATCGGTTTTTTTGTATGGAATAAACAACAAGCCCAAAAAGAATTGGTAATTGGAATTACCCCTGCCTTTGCAACCACACTCAAAGTGGTGGCAGATGAAGCTAAAAAACAAGGGCTGAACGTCAAATTGGTGGAATTTTCCGACTGGAAAACACCAAACTCAACTTTAAACAGTGGCGATATTGATGCCAACTTTTTTCAACATCAACCCTTTTTAGACAATGCAATTAAAGAAGGTCATTATCAGCTTAAACCTTTTGCAGTGGGTGCGGCATCTTTAGTTGGTTTATATTCCAAAAAATATAAAAATTTAAATGACTTACCACAACAAGCACGAGTTGCGGTACCGAATGACCCTGTCAATGAAGGTCGAGCATTGCTGTTATTACAACAAGCCAAACTGATTACCTTAAAAGACCCCAAAAATTATTTATCGACCTTACAAGACATTACTAGTAATCCTAAACAACTCAAATTTATTGAAGTTGAAGGCCCACAAACTGCCCGTGCGGTTGATGATGTCGATTTAGCCTTTAGCTATCCACATTACTTACATCTTGCTAAAACCATCGACCCCAAAGACGCTTTGGAATTTAACAGTAAAGAAGACAAACGCTATGCGATTTTATTTGTGGTACGCAAAGACTACCAAGACCAAGGCGGCCGCTTACAAAAATTTGTCGATCTCTATCAAAACTCACCTTTAGTCAAAGCATCGTTAGATAAAGAAATTGGTGCAGGACTTTGGTATGCGGGCTGGAAATAGGAGAATCTTATGGTTAGTTTTGGTTCAAGCACTGCATTTTCAGCGCCACATATTCGAATTCGCAACTTAAATAAACAGTATATTGGACAAAACCAACAGCCAATTCAGGCTTTAAAAGAGATTAATTTAGATATTCCTCAAGGGCGTATTTTTGGGATTATTGGACGCAGTGGTGCAGGAAAATCCTCACTTATCCGTAGTTTAAATGGCTTAGAACAACCCACTTCAGGGACGGTACATATTCATCAACAAGAATTAAGTGCACTCAGTCATGCCGAACTCATCCAACTACGGCAACGCATTGGTATGATTTTTCAGCACTTTAATTTAATGTCTGCTAAAACGGTATGGGACAATATTGCCCTACCACTCAAAATTGCAGGCGTGAAAAGAACCGAAATTGAGACTCAAGTGACTCAAGTTTTGAACTTGGTGGGGTTAAGCCATAAAGCGCAGCATTATCCATCGCAACTCTCGGGTGGTCAAAAGCAACGCGTTGGGATTGCACGTGCCTTGGTGCATCACCCTGAAATTTTACTGTGTGATGAAGCAACCTCAGCACTTGACCCCGAAAGTACCGCAAGTATTTTAGCTTTACTAAAAAAAATTAATCACGAGCTTGGCATCACAATTGTATTAATTACCCATGAAATGCAGGTGATTCGCGAAATTTGTGATGAGGTCGTGGTGATTGATCAAGGTGAAATTGTAGAGTCGGGTGCGGTATGGTCAATTTTTTCACAGCCCCAACACACCATTACCCAAGAACTATTAGACGTCAAGCAACACAAATACGACCTTCAATTAAATCGTAGCAATGATGAAGCGATGCCCTATCAAGTGTTACAGCTTAAATATGTGCATGACACCCAAAGCAATTTTGATTTAACCGCGTATTTACATCAACTCAATACGCCTGTGCAAATTTTACAAAGCCAAATCGATCAAATCCAACAACATACGTTAGGTCATGTAGTCTTTGCAATTGCAGCAGAAACCAAACTTCTAAGCCAATTGCCAATGCATGCAGCAGTTCAAAATATTCAGGTGCTCGGTTATGTCAGAACTCTTTAATTTACTCACCAATGGCACGATCGACACTTTATTGATGGTCGGTATCTCCGCGTTCATTGCCTTTATCCTTGGTCTACCGCTTGCAGTTGCATTGGTATGTACCTCTGCTCAAGGCATTTATCCATCTTTAAAAATTCATCAACCATTGGGGTGGCTTATCAATATCACCCGTTCTATTCCTTTTTTAATTTTAATGGTCGCGCTTATTCCATTGACCCGATTTTTAGTTGGAACAAGTTATGGCGTTTGGGCAGCGATTGTACCGTTATCGCTTGCAGCCACACCTTTTTTTGCTCGAATTGCCGAAGTGAGTTTAAGAGAAGTCGATTACGGCTTAATTGAAGCCGCACAAGCCATGGGCTGTAATCGAAAACAAATTATTTGGCATGTGTTATTACCCGAAGCCTTGCCCAGTATTGTGGCAGGCTTTACGGTGACAATTGTCACTATGATTAATTCTTCTGCCATTGCAGGTGCAGTCGGTGCGGGTGGTTTGGGTGATGTGGCATATCGCTATGGTTATCAACGCTTTGATACCCAAATTATGCTTACCGTCATTATTTTATTGGTCATTTTGGTCATGTTTGTGCAAACCATGGGTGATCAAATTGCACAACAGCTAGATAAACGTAAAATTTAAATCCTTGCAGTAAAAAAAATGTAAAACCGACTGTATTAAGCCAGTTTTACATTTGCATCTTGTTCATTTAAGTAAAAAAAGACCCTATTGCATAAATACAAATGTAGCCATCCGCCCTGTTTTGGCATTTCGGCGATACGAAAAATAATCCTCTGTTTGAGCATAACTACATGCATCGCCACCCAAAACCAAGCTTAGACCTTGCTGCTGTAAAATATAGCGTGCGATGGCATATAAATCGGCATGGTACTTCCCATCTTGCTGTCCTGCTTTAAAGGCAAACTCAAGTGGATATTTGCTACAAAAGGCAGCTTTAACTTCTGCGCCAATTTCAAAGTTTGGCTGACTAATACACGCACCAAGCCATGCCCAAGTCGGCTGACTCTGCATAGTGGCAACCGTATTTTCAATGATACCACCTGCCAACCCACGCCAACCTGCATGCAAATTAGCAACTTCAGTACCGTCTGCATTACCTAAAACAACAGGCAAACAATCTGCTGTCATCATTAATAGTGCATGGGCTTTTTGCTGTGTCACCAAGCCATCGCCAACCAAAGGTTCAAAATACACCTGTTCATTTACGGTATGACAAATAGTGCTATGGGTTTGGGTCATCCACGTGAGTTTCTGTACACCAAACGGCATAAAATCTTGCAACAATTGCATACGGTGCTGCTGTACCCGTGCAGGATCATCTTGCACATGTAACGCTAAATTGAAACCTGCCAAATCGGGTTGCAGACTTGGCAAACACTGTGGATGTTGCAGTTTAGTTTGTCCCACATACACCCCTGTTGGAAGCCCTGCGACAAATTGCATATTATTTCCCTTTAATTCAGCAGATTTCAGTTTTCATCGATATGACTTAATAGGCACGGTCTTCTTCACGTAATACCGCAACTAAATTGGCAAAATCTTCAGGCCACGGTGCTTCAAAAGTCATTTCTTCACGAGTACGTGGATGCATTAAACCCAATTTAGCCGCATGCAAAGCTTGACGGCGGAAACCACGTAAGGTGTTCGCGAGCAATTCAGAAGCGCCCGCAGGAACACGCACACGGTTCATATAAACAGAATCGCCAATTAAGCCATAACCAATATAGGTAAAGTGCACACGAATTTGATGGGTACGCCCTGTTTCAAGCTGTGCTTGCACGCGGGTAAAATGTTGGAAACGCTCTTTAACGTTGTAATGGGTCACAGAATCACGGCCACCTGGTAAAACCGCCATTTTAATGCGGTCTACAGGGTGACGTTTGATTGGTTCATCAATCGTACCACCTGCCACAATATTGCCGTAAACAACCAAGTCATATACACGATAGACCGATTTATTTGCCAATTGTTTGGTCAATGAAAATTGAGCTTCAAGGTTTTTAGCAACCACAAGTAAGCCACTGGTGTCTTTATCGATACGATGTACCAAACCTGCACGCGAAAGTTCTGCTGCTTGTGGGAAATGATATAACAATCCATTGACCAAGGTTCCTGATGGATTACCCGCACCGGGATGCACAATCATGCCCACAGGTTTGTTAATCACCAAAATATCATCATCTTCATAAACAATATCAAGTGGGATATTTTCAGGTTGGCTTTTGGTTTGCACCTCAAGTTCAACATCAAGGGTGAGTATTTCTTGACCTTCACAGCGATATTTCGGTTTAATTTTGTTACCGTTCACCAATAAGTGGCCGTCTTTCATCCACTGTTTGAGTTTTTCACGTGAAAATTCCGACCAAACCATTGCTGCGACTTGGTCTATGCGTGATCCGATATACGAATCATCCAACTGAAATTGCAACGATAAATGTGTTGCAGTTGCTGACGAATTATGATTATCTGCATCGTCAGCATCTTCAAGTAAATTGAAATCTGTTTCAGTGGAATTAGAATGAGAAGATTGTGTTGAAGTCATTTGGCTCATTAAGACAATAATGGTTTAATATTGCCATTGTAGCTCATTGCCCGTATTAACTGAGGAATTTTTATGTCGCTACCACGTTATAAAGTTACTATGCTTGCTCTTTCTTTAGGCATTGCAAGTACATTTGTGGGCTGTAGCAGCAATCCAGCAAAAAAAGAAGTGACCGATCTTGGCCCTAAAAGCTCTGAACAAGTCTATTTTGACTCAGCAGAAAAAGCGTTAAATAAAGGTCAATATACTGAGGCTGCCAAAAACCTCCAAGCGATTGACACCTATTTCCCAACTGGATCACATGCAGAACAAGCACAGCTTGATCTGATTTATGTAAAATTCCAACAAAAAGATTATCCAGGTGTGGTCACCGCAGCAGAACGTTTTATTCGTTTAAACCCTGAGCACCCACAGCTCGCTTATGCTTACTATGCACGCGGCGTGGCAAACATGGAACAAAACTATGACGGTATTATTCGTTATACCTCATTAAAACAATCGCATCGTGATGTCAGCTATTTAAAAGTTGCCTACCAAAACTTTGTGGATTTAATTCGTCGTTTCCCATCTAGCTCATATTCGGTTGATGCGGCACTGCGCATGAAATATATCAACCAAGAATTGGCTGAACATGAAATGGAAGCTGCGCGTTATAATATTGAGCGTAGTGCGTGGGTTGCAGCAGCGCAACGCGGTCAATGGGTGATTGAACATTATCCACAAACGCCACAAACGCCAGAAGCGTTAGCCACTGTTGCATATAGCTATGGCAAATTGGGTGATAATGCAACTGCACAGCAATATACACAAATTTTAAAACTCAACTACCCACAATTGGTCAAAGCCAATGGCAATGTAAATTTAGCTGCGGCACGTAATGAAGGTAGTTTTGTTAATAAACTGACCTTAGGTATTTTTGGGCGTAGTGATGAAAATGCCGTACAGTCAAATGATGCGAATTCAACCGAATCACAACGTAGTTTAACCAACCGTTTATCATTTGGTTTACTCGGTAAGTCTGGAACTGACTCAGAAGCATCTGCACCAACACCAACAGCACCTCAGGCAGAGCAAACAACGCCTAAACGTAGTTTAACCAATCGCTTGTCATTTGGTTTACTCGGTAAATCTGGGGACGAAGCAGAAACTGCACCTGCGGCAGAGCAAACGACACCAAAAGTTGAAACAGATACGGCAAAACCAAAACGTAGTTGGACCAATCGCCTAAGCCTTGGTTTACTCGATAAATCTGAACAAAACTAAGCGCGTTTTGCACAGCAAAGGGCAAGTGATTCACTTGCCCTTTTGCATTTTATCTCTATATATTCGAGATATGATACCATGATGAATGATGCAACCCTTTTTAAGATGGCTTAAGTTTTATGGCGATTCCTCAACAAACCATTGATCAAATCTTAGATCGCACCGATTTAGTTGATCTGATTGGTCAGCGCGTGAAACTTAAAAAAACAGGACGCACCTATTCAGGCTGCTGCCCGTTCCATCAAGAAAAAAGTCCATCTTTTCATGTCTACCGCGACAAGCAGTATTATCATTGCTTTGGCTGTCAAGCCAATGGCAACGCCATTAAATTCTTAATGGACATCGATAATCGTAATTTCATCGAAGTGATGAAAGATTTAGCAGGTCAAGCTGGCATTGAGTTGCCCAAAGATAATCAAGACAGTAAGAAACTTACTTATAAAAAATCGCTACCACAGCAGGCCAAAGCAGACCAAGCACCATCGAGTGAAGCACCGCCACCGAACCACGATAATCCTATCCCCTTTTATGCCGATTTTGACCTACCGAATGATTTTGGCTTTGATGCTTCTTTTGCCGACCCACAGTTTTATACAGATGAAATAGCCCATCAAGAAGGCAATTTATATGACCTCCTTGAAAATATTGCGCTGTTTTATCAACAACAATTACCCAAAAGCCAAACTGCACAACGCTACTTTAAACAACGCGGTTTAAATGCGACAACCATCCAAAATTGGCGTTTGGGCTATGCGCCCGAAGATTGGCAACACCTAGAACATGCTTTCCCTGCCGATATTGATGGCTTGAAGCAGCTTGGACTGATTCGCACCAGTGACACAGGACGTGATTTTGATTTGCTGCGCGATCGGGTCATTTTTCCCATTCGAGACAGCAAAGGTCGTGTGGTCGGCTTTGGTGGGCGTGCCTTAAATGACGAAATTAAACCCAAATACATTAACTCGCCCGACTCCGAAGTATTTCATAAAAATCAGTTACTTTATGGCTTGTATGAAGGCACAAAAAATAAAGCCCAAGATTGGTTTTTGGTCGAAGGCTATATGGACGTGATTGCCTTACAACAAGCAGGCATTTCAGGTGCGGTTGCAACACTCGGAACAGCAAGTAATACCGAGCATCTAAATTTATTATTTAAGCGTAATCATCGCATTACCATTGCTTTTGATGGTGATGCCGCAGGGCAAAAAGCGGCTAAACGCACACTTGAAATTGCGCTGCCGTTACTAAATGATGGCCGTGAATTGAAATTTTTTATTTTGCCCAATGAACATGACCCTGACTCCTTGATTCGTCAAGAAGGCATTGAAAAGTTTCAACAACTTTGGCAACAAGCCCCACTACTGTCGGACTTTTTGTTTGCACTACTGACCCAACAGCACGATGTTTCGACCCCCGAAGGCAAAAGTCAGGTGATGGGTGAATTACGTAACTTAACGCAGTTACTGCCGCAGCAAGGTTCGTACCGTTATTTACTGTCACAAGCGTTTCGAGAAAAACTGGGCTTAGGCAAACGCTTTACCCCACAAATTAGTCACGATGCGTCGCTTTCTTTTAATATTCGCACTCGTGATGAAGATTTTGTTATAGGCTTATTAGTCTATTACCCATATTTATACCCACAATTTGAAAAACTCCGTGCTTATATTCATACCGATGAATTACTTGCCGAAGTTTTGACAACGCTCGATCAAATTTTTGAACAGCTACCCGAAGATCAAGAACGTGCGATTTATTATGCACTTGGTGCTTGCTATAACTTTCGCGACACCTTAGCGGATATTTTACAGCGCACTGAAATTCTCTACACTTTTGAAACACCAGAGAAAACATTTAGCGCAGCAAAAGAACACGCATTATCATTAGAAGAAAAACACTTAAAACTAAAAATGAAAAACCCACAGTCGCTACAAGAATCAGTCAATTTACGCATGCAATTGAATGAACTGACCAAAAAAATTAGTTTAAAACTAGTGTCTTCAACCTAAAAAAGGTGAACCAAAGTTCACCTTTTTGCTCAGCATGTTCAATCTTAATGAAAGAAAATACGTTGATACGCAGGAATGAGTAGTTTATGTACACCTTGGCGATGTAAAGATTGACGCTGAGTTTTACGATTTTCAAACTCGCCATCAAATACACCAACAGAAATCGCTTTCACGTCAATTTTAAGTTGTTCAGGCACATGCTCTAACACATTTTCGGTAGTCAACATGACTTTGTTGAGTACACGTTGTTGATAAACACGGCTACGTTTTACAAAAGGTGATGCGTGCGCCAACAGCTGACTAAAATTTTGTGGGGTCTTCATTATCATCTCCTCGGACTTGATCATATCGATGATGCATGACAGCGCATGCGACGACAGTTTAAAATCAACCAATATCCTTTTCGGAGATTTTACTCGGTACAGAAATCATTATACTTAAGTCGAATAAATAACCAAGATCCTGCTTATTACACACAAGCCCCAATCAAATTATTTTAATTTTTACCCTTACAAATCAAAAGTTTAAATTATAAAATTTCAGAAAAACTTTGTGACTTTACAGTCATAGTTTTTAATATACTTATTTATTCACTTTAGCCTTACGTCGATTTTGTAAAATATCAGTCAAATGCGCTTGCATCCATTCAAATTGTTCAGGGTCGTCCGCTTGTGCCGCATCTTTTAACAAAATAGAGGTTGGATGAAGTAGCTTTTGGGTTAAACGATGTGAAAAAGCCTGTAAAACCTGAGCTGCATCCTGACCATCATTTAACAATTGCATGGCATGTGCTAGTTCTTGTTGTTGAATCTGTTCGGCTGTTGCCCGATATTGCTGAATAATTTCAGAAGCAGCGTGAACCTTCTCTTGGCTCAGCATTTGGGTGGCAAGCTGATTAACCATAACTTCAGCTTCAACCGCTGCTTGGCGGCGCTGGGCTAAGTTTTCATCGATTACGGTTTGTAAGTCGTCAACACCATACAGATAAACACCATCAAGCTCATCCACTTTGGCATCAATATCTCGTGGCACAGCCAGATCGACCATGAGCATTTGTTGATAACGGCGTTTTTTTAATGCAGTTTTAACATCTGTATAAGAAATAATCTGATGCAAACTACCCGTACAACTTGAAATAATATCGGCACGGTACAAATTTTCGCTCAAGGCATGAAATGGAATAATTTCAACTTCAACAAAAGGTGTAATTTCTTGGGCAAGTTTTTCTGCACGCTCATGTCCTCGGTTGCAAATCAACACTTTTGCAACACCTAAATCGGCCATATGTTTGGCAACAAGGCTATTCATTTCTCCTGCTGCAACCATCATCACAACCAGTTTTTCAGGATGACTAAAGACTTGCAAGGCCAGTTGCGCCACCGCATAGCCCATTGAAACTGCATGTGCGCCTACTGCCGTTTCTGAACGCACTCGCTTAGCTGCATAAAATGCATATTCAAAAATACGATTTAATTGGGTCGTCACTGTTCCTGCTGTTCTAGCTAATGACAATGCCGACTTTACCTGACCTAAAATTTGTGGTTCGCCCAACATCAATGAATCTAAACCACTGGCAACGCGCATTAAATGCGTCACAGCTTGAATATTTTCGTAGCGGTATACATGATTAAACAATTGACTAACATCAATACCATTGGTTTGTGCGAGCCAGTTCAATAAGATGTCGGCATGTTCTGCCATGGCATAAATTTCAGTGCGATTACAAGTGGAGACCACCACCAAGTCATTGAGTTGTAGTTTTTCGCTTTGTTCAGACAGCAAAAGGCTTAGGCGCTCTGCATTAAACGCAACGCGCTCACGTAACTCCACTGAGGCTGTTTGATGGTTGACACCGATAGCATAAAAGGTCATGTCAGATCATCATTTCACTAAGATTATGCAAGTGCTATTGTGCATTAATGGTGTCATAATAAACTTAAAAATTTGGATAAAGAAATTTTGCAGCAAACGATTCGGCAACATTCCGCCCTATTTATTCAACGCTATTCTAGCACAATCTTGATGCTAGGGAGTATGATGTTGTTCGCCTATCCTGATAGTTATGCGCAAAAGCTTTCTACACCTTATAATCCTGAACCGCTAAAACAAGCCATGATTGCGGAATTCGCCCTTCAATATCAGCAACCTGCAACGGCATTACATAATTATACTGTACTTGCAATTCACACCAATTCAACAGCTGCAAAACAACGTGCGCTCGATATTGCACTGGATGAAAATGACTTATATGCAGCGCTTGACATTGCCTCGCAGTGGGTGACACAAGACCCAACCGATGTTCCTGCCTTATTTTATTTGGCACATATCACCCTAAAAACCCACAAATATGAAATGACCGCAGCGACACTCGATAAAATTTTAAATATCGACCCCGATGCAGATTTAGCTGAAATTTTAGCGGGGATTGCACCTGATGATCCGAAAGACCGCCAAATCTTACTCAATGCACTTCGTCAAAGCAAAGCGCGTTACAACCCTTCTATTTTAGTGCTTATTGCAAGTTTAGAAGCCCAAAATGGGGAGCTAGAATCAGCACTTAAAAACATTCAAAAAGCACTACGTAAACGTCCGAATGTCACAAGCTTCATTCTACTCAAAGCAAACCTACTTGAAGCCTCAAACAATCAAGCCGCAACTCTTGAGTGGTATGCAAAATCGAGTAAAAAACATCGTGACAACTTAGAAGTGCACTTAGCTGAAGCCAAATATTTAATTAAAATTGGGCAGCCCGAACAAGCTTTAAATAAATTTGAACATATTATTCGCACATGGCCCAATGCAGATGAGCCAATTTTTATTGCAGGCTTAACCAGTATTGACTTAAAACATTACGATCAGGCCGAACAGTTTTTATTACAGCTTAAAAATTCTTCACAATATCAAAATGATGCCTATTATTACTTGGCGATTAATGCCGAGCGTAAACAGCATTACGAAACTGCAAAAACTTATTATCGGTTGGTCGATGGTAGCTTATATACGGTTTCACGCAGAAATTTAGTCAACATTTATGAAAAAGAAGATAAATTGGGCGATGCTTTACGATTTTTAACCCAAGAGCGTGTGAATTATCCACAACATGCAAGCTTTTTATATCAGCTACAAGCCGACATTTTAGTCAAAACAGCACAAAAAAAAGCGGCAGTTGAATTGTTAGATGAAGCCATTCACAACTTACCTGATGATCCGGATTTAATCTATGCGCAAGTTCTCTTGCTTGATCCATATCAAGACCGTGAGCGCCTAGATAAAGACTTAAATCAATTATTAAACATTGAACCCAATAGCCCAACCTATTTAAACGCCTACGCATATACTCTGGCATTACAAAACAGACGCTTAAATGATGCCCGTAAATACGTTGAGCATGCACTAGAATACGCCCCCGATCAGTCCTCTATTTTAGATACCTTTGGTTTTATTGCCTTTTTACAAAATGACTTTAAGGCAGCAATTCCTGCATTAACCCAAGCCTTTGAAGCCAATCACAATATCAATACAGGCGTTCGTTTAGCCAAAGCTTTGTATCTACAAGGCTCAACTAAACGCTTTAATAGTTTGCTACAACAATTACTACACCAATTTCCAAATGACCCTCAAGTCATACAGCTTAAAAATTTACTCTTAGCCGCCCCACATAAAACGAGTTTGGTTCACCATGCAACGATTCACTAAATTTTGCGTTGGTTTTTTGACCAGTAGCAGCCTATTTTTAACAGGTTGTCAGCACTATCAAAAGCCGACTACCCCATCAACACCATTACCTGAACAAGTGACAGGCGAGGATGCTCAGCCACAATTTGAGCTACAAGGTAAAATTGGTGTACGTACGCCACAGCAATCGGGTAGCGCATTTTTTACTTGGCTACAACAACAAGATCATTTTGAAATTGATCTCTCTGGGGCGCTTGGAATAGGCAAAACCCATATTGAGGGCCAACCCGGTCAAGTGACGCTCACCAGTGCCAAAACAGGTACAATTACAGCAGCAAGCCCAGAAGAACTACTTGAAAAAGCCACAGGCTGGCAAACTCCGATTACCCATTTAATACATTGGGTAGAAGCTAAACCTGCCACAAATGAAGCTCAAATTCAACGTGATGACGCACAACGCGCCATTCAAATCATTGAAGATGGTTGGACTGTTAGTTTAAATTATAAAGACGAGACCATATTACCAAACAAACTTATTTTGCAGCAAAATCTCGAAAATGGACAACAAAATCGTATTACAATGGTGATTCAGAATCGTTAAATTCTCTTATTTATGATCCGAGTTCCTTCCCCTGCCAAACTTAACTTATTTTTACATATTACAGGTCAACGCGCCGATGGTTATCACGAACTTCAAACCATTTTTCAGCTCATTGACCTGTATGATTGGTTAAGTTTTACACCCAACTCAAGTCATGCAATCGTGATTGATGGCCTAGATAACGTCGATCAACAGCACAATTTAATCTATAAAGCCGCACAATTACTCCAGCCTTTTGCTACCCAGTATTGCGGTTTAAATATTCAAATCGAAAAAAACATTCCGATGGGTGCAGGCTTAGGTGGTGGTTCATCTAATGCGGCAACCACCCTGATTGTGCTTAATCAACTGTGGCATTGCGACCTAAACAACAAACAACTCAGCGCACTTTCCATACAACTTGGTGCTGATGTGCCTGTTTTTATACAGGGTCAAAATGCATGGGCAGAAGGCATCGGTGAACAACTCAATTTCATCAAATTGCCTAAAAAACAGTTCATTGTGCTTAAACCCGACTGTTTTATCAGCACTCAACTGCTTTTTTCACAAAAAACATTGACAAGAGACGCCAAGCACACTAAATTTTGCGCCTATCAGCAAACGCCATCTGATTTTGGAAATAACTTTGAGCCATTAGCAAGAAGTTTATATCCTGAAGTCGATGAAGCAATGCAATATCTTGATCAGTTCGGAGTTGCAAAGCTTACAGGTACAGGTGCTTGTGTTTTTGTTGAAGTGATGGAAACGATGAATATTGAGTTCATTTTAAATCATTCACCATGTAAAGCTTACTTGGTTAATAGTTTAAATGAGTCTCCATTAAATCAGTTTTCAATTACTTAGTTAGGGGCGTCGCCAAGTGGTAAGGCACCGGGTTTTGATCTCGGCATCCGTTGGTTCGAATCCAGCCGCCCCTGCCATCATCTGTATAGAGTTTTGCATATTAGGGGCGTCGCCAAGTGGTAAGGCACCGGGTTTTGATCTCGGCATCCGTTGGTTCGAATCCAGCCGCCCCTGCCATTGCAAAAGTCTAAATTTAGGGGCGTCGCCAAGTGGTAAGGCACCGGGTTTTGATCTCGGCATCCGTTGGTTCGAATCCAGCCGCCCCTGCCAGTTTTTAAAAAGACAGAACACAACAAGATTATCTTGACAATACAAGATAAACCCTTTAAAGTTCTGCCACATATTAGGGGCGTCGCCAAGTGGTAAGGCACCGGGTTTTGATCTCGGCATCCGTTGGTTCGAATCCAGCCGCCCCTGCCATATTCTTCTAAACACATCTCAACCGCCAAGGGTGCTTCATGCCCAATCTTGTCGTTTTTAGTGGAAATGCTCATCCACAATTCGCTCAAAAAGTCGTAAGTCACTTACACATTCCTTTAGGCTCTGCTTCAGCGTCGCGCTTTTCTGACGGCGAAATTGCAGTAGAAATTACTGAAAATGTGCGTGGTAAAGACGTTTTTATCGTGCAACCTACTTGCGCCCCAACCAATGATAACCTAATGGAAATCTTGGTGATGGCTGATGCATTGCGTCGTGCAAGTGCGGGTCGTATCACTGCTGTCATTCCTTACTTTGGCTACGCTCGTCAAGACCGTCGTCCTCGTTCTGCACGTGTTCCAATTACTGCAAAAGTTGTGGCAGATATGCTGACAACCGTTGGAATTGACCGTGTGGTGATGATCGACCTTCACGCCGACCAAATTCAAGGCTTCTTCGATATTCCTGTAGATAACATCTACGGTACACCTGCATTACTTGCAGACCTTCGTCAGCAACAACACGACAATCTTGTCGTTGTTTCGCCAGACGTTGGTGGTGTGGTACGTGCGCGTGCAGTAGCGAAGCAAATGGGTGACATCGATTTAGCGATTATTGACAAACGTCGTCAAAAAGCCAACGAATCTCAAGTGATGCACCTAATTGGTGATGTACGCGATCGTGACTGTGTCATCGTAGATGATATGGTGGATACCGCAGGTACATTGTGTAAAGCTGCCGATGCACTCAAACAATTTGGTGCGCGTCGTGTTGTGGCTTATGCAACGCATCCTGTTTTATCTGGTAAAGCGATTGAAAATTTACGCAACTCTGTAATTGATGAATTGGTTGTAACTGACACCATTCCTCTTTCAGATGAAGCAATTGCATTAGGTAAAATTCGCCAAGTTTCGGTTGCAAGCATGGTTGCTGAAACGATTCGTCGTATTAATAACGAAGAATCAATCAGCGCAATGTTTGATAGCTACATTTAAACAACGCGTTTTTTCTATAAGCCCTGCTCTATTGCAGGGCTTTTACTCAACTAGATTGGTCGCAGATCTAGTTTTATTTCACTTAATGAGGATATCTCATGTCTAACTTCGTATTAAATGCTCAAGCACGTGCTGAAACTAACCAAGGGAAAGGTGCGAGCCGCCGCCTTCGTCATGCTGCACAAGTTCCTGCAATCATTTATGGTGGTGAAGCTGCACCTGTAGCAATCACTTTAGAACTTCGTGAGCTTGTAAAAGCTTTAGAAAACAACGCATTCTTTGAAGAAGTTGTTCAAATTAAAGTAGGCGAAACTGTTGAAAGCGTTAAAATCCAAGCGTTACAACGTCACCCTGCTAAAAACACACCAATGCACGCTGACTTCAAACGCGCGTAATTGGTTCTGAGCGTATTTTGTTGTGAATAACATCTCGCTCATTGTCGGCTTGGGCAATCCTGGAAAGGAATATGCCCAAACCCGACACAATGCTGGCTTTTGGTTTGTTGAACAACTCGCCAACCGTTACGGCATTTCCTTAAAAGCTGATCCCAAATTTCATGGAATTAGCGGCAGAGGCAATATAGAAGGTCAAGATGTCCGTCTATTACTTCCTACAACCTTTATGAACCGTTCGGGTCAAAGTGTTGTGCCTTTTGCTAAATTTTATCAAATTAGTCCTGAAGCGATTCTTATCGCTCACGATGAACTGGATATGAATCCTGGTGTCATTCGCCTAAAAACAGGTGGTGGACATGGTGGTCATAACGGTTTACGTGATATTGTCCCCCATATTGGTGCCAATTTTCATCGCTTACGTATTGGGATCGGGCATCCTGGTGCAAAAGATCGCGTTTCTGGTCATGTTTTAGGTAAAGCACCTAAAAGTGAACAAGACCTTATGGATGCAGCACTTGATCATGCAGTTGCTAAAATTGACCTATTGGTTGATGGGCAAATCTCTCAAGCCATGAATCAAATAAACGCATACAAACCCACTTAAACTTTTCGTGATTTTACTCTTGTCTGTTGTTTAATTTTTTAGACAGCACGCTCACTGCATTTTGCTTAAAGAGAAAATCAGCACATCCGAATGATGTGTTTTTAGGAGACGCTTTCATGTTATCGCGTTTATTAAAATGTAAAATCCATCGTGCAATTGTCACTCATGCAGAACTACATTATGAAGGCTCTTGTGCGATTGATGGGACACTGATGGATTTAGCCGGCATTCGTGAATATGAAGAAATTCATGTTTGGAATGTCACCAATGGGAAACGTTTTACCACCTATGCCATCCGAGGTGAAGATAACTCGGGCATGATTTCTGTTAATGGCGGCGCAGCACACCAAGCAGAAGTCGGTGATATTGTGATTATTGCAACTTTCGGTGATTTTACCGAACAAGAGGCAAATGCACACCACCCTCGCTTGGTCTATGCCAACCCTGACAATACTGTAAATCACACAGCGAACTGCATTCCAGTTCAAGTGATGTAAAAAATCCCGCATTAAAATATGCGGGATTTTTTTGTTTTATTTATCAAAATAATTAAATTCTTTGAATGTAATATGGCAAATATCTTAAAGAGCTATATACCTATTTCAGCAAAAACTATCACTATCCCTCAAACGATTATTCAAGATACGCTCATTACAACCATTCCAAATCATCTGGATTATGTTTTTTGATTATATAGCTACAGTAACGATGTACTAGCAGTTATTAAATAGTCCAACAATACACCTTAGTTAATATTTTTTTTGTGCACTAAAATAGCTAAGCCATAGTTTGGCCATTTTTGTTGAGCTTTAAAGTTATTTACACAATAAGCAATAGCCACCAATGTGATTGTTCCAAGTAATACAGGAAAAATAAGAAATGACCAACTGTAATGGGTGATATTTGCCGTGAGTAAAATCACCAAAGGATTTGCTCCTGCAGGTGGATGTACACAGCGCATCCATTGCATTAACGCAATTGCAACACCAACAGCAGCTGCAATACTCAAAATATGTACCCCAAATACCTTTAAAAAGACCAAACCAACCAAAGCTGAAATAAAATGTCCGAAGATCACATTTCGTGGCTGTGCTAAAGGTGACTGTGAAACAGCATAGAGTAATACACAACTTGCACCAAATGGCGCCATAATAAAAAGATGCCCTGACCACTGACCTAATAGCAATAGCGCCAATATACTCAGCATCCCACCAAAGAAACCACGTAAAATTTCAATATAGGATGGTCTTACTGCTAATTTTTCGTTCCCTGCAAACCAACTTAGCATTCGTGTCTTCTCTCTTGATTTATTCAGCATCTAAAATTAGACTACAAAATAGTACAGATCTGTACAGTTTTCAAGGACCAATTGAATGTCAAAAGCATCACAGAAAATTTTATATACCGCTGAAAGCTTATTTAACCGCGATAGCTTTAGCCGTATAGGTGTAGATTTAATTCGCGATGAATCAGGATGCTCAAAAACCACTCTGTATACGCATTTCAAAAATAAACAACAACTTGTAGAAGAAGTACTTAAAACACGTGATCTAAATTTTAGAGAAAGCTTGAGTCTATTTATTGGAAATGCACAAGATTTAACTGCACTTGAACTCATTTTTGATTGGCATGTTGCTTGGTTTAAACAAGATAATTTTAAAGGCTGTTTATTTATCCGAGCCGTTAGTGAATCGACATCAGAAGAACAGACAATCATTCATATTGCACAACAACATAAACAATGGCTCTATCAGTTTATTAATATAAACATTGTCGAAATGAAGAATAAAAATGAAGTTACAGAACTTTTTTATACCTTTTTAGAAAGTATGATTAGTCGTATTTTGGTTGAAGGTTTAAACCAAGATTTCATTCAGACCCAAAAACAATTGTTGTTTAGATTAATTAGCTTATTACAAGTTTAATCTTCCAACTCAACTTGTAACAAACTATTTTGAATGCCATCCGCCCGTAGCCAAGCCAAATCATAACTGGCTTCAGCTAAAGATAAAATACGGCGCTCAAACTCACGCCATAACGGTTTAATTTGTTCAGCAGATAAACCCAAACCACTTTCATCGGCTAAGTGTTTATTTTTTTCGCACACGCGTAATGCATAATATAATTTACGTCCTGTACTGGCCTGTTCTAAAAATCGAATACGTTTAGAAACTAAAAACTGCATTGTGATATGCAAATTTGCATGGGCTAGCATTGGAATTAAAATTTGATCTAGCTGCATATCTAGTCGCTTCCAAATCGCCAATTGCTGTGCTTCGGTATAGCTATTCCAACGAATAATCTCGTGATTAAAGCGCCGACAACCACGACAAACATGGTCGCCAAAAGTGGTTGAGCAACGCCCTGCACAGGGTGTGACAGTAGGGATTCGACCAGCACTACTCAAAATAATGACCTCACATTTGCACCTCTAAAACACACAGACACTATATCTTGTGTAAAAAGATATTTTATCAACTAGATTTGGTGTTTCAAAGCAGATTTTCAATTTATTTAATTTTACTTGAACCTTGCGTTTAAGGATTTATCTTCAAGGATAATCACAATTATTTTTTAGAAACAATTCCCTATAAATTGTATTGATTTGTCGCTTAAAACTGATTTTCACGCTAGAATATGCCACTTATTTTTGATTACTGATACTTTTGGAGTTTCCATGAACGCTACTGTAGAACAGCTTGCACCTGTAGAACAGCAAGCGACCACTGACTGGGTTGTTGCCGCACTATATCAATTTAAAGAAGTTGCTGATGCTACAAATTTGCAACAGCGCTTATTGGCTTTAGTGAAAAGCATCAATTTATGTGGAACTCTAATTGTGGCCAGTGAAGGAATTAACGGCACGGTTGCAGGTGATCGCCAAGCTGTCGATACGATCCATCAATTTTTATTGAACGAAGGTTTTAATGCGATGGAATACAAAGAATCGCAAAGTTCTGAAAAACCATTTCGTAAAATGAAAATTAAACTAAAAAGTGAAATTGTTACTTTAGGCGTAGAAGTTAAACCACGCGACTTAGTCGGGCATTATTTAGATCCGAAAGAGTGGAATGATTTGATTGCCCGTGACGATGTCATTTTGATTGATACCCGTAACGATTACGAATACAAAGCAGGCACATTTAAGGGTGCGATTGACCCTAAAACTGAAACTTTCCGTGAGTTCCCAGAATACGTTAAGCAAAATTTAGAACAGCATAAAGATAAAAAAATTGCCATGTTCTGCACCGGTGGTATCCGCTGTGAAAAATCGACCTCTTTATTGCTACAAGAAGGCTTTAACGAGGTTTATCACCTTAAAGGCGGTATTTTAAAATACCTAGAAGAAACACCAAGCGAAGAAAGCATGTGGGAAGGTGAATGTTTTGTCTTTGATGGACGTACTGCGGTCACGCATGGCATGGAAGAAGGCGAAAATATTAAATGTCACGCCTGTGGTTGGCCGCTAGTTCCTGAAGAAGTAGCCTTACCAAGCTATGAACATGGTGTGTCTTGTGTATATTGCATCGACAAAACCACAGAAAAGCAAAAAGAAGGCTTCCGCATGCGGCAGTCACAAATTGCGGCTGCAAAACGTAAACGTCTTTAATTTAAAACAAAGCCAAAACTAGCCTGCTCTAGTTTTGGCTTTGTGCAAAAAATAAAAATTCTAGCCATTAGCTTAAGTTGTCGTAACCACCCGATACTATCTTTATTTATTTTCATCAGCCATGATAGATATAATAACTCAGCACATCTAAAGAGATATTATGCAACACGAATTTTGGCATCAACGTTGGCAAGACAATAAAATTGGTTTTCATCAATTCATTCCTAGTCCGCTTTTAGTGGAACATTTTAATCAACTGAATTTAAATGCACATGCCCGCATTTTTGTTCCTTTAAGTGGAAAAACACTGGATATTGGCTGGTTTTTACAGCAAGAATACAAAGTTGTCGCAATTGAGCTCAGCCATATTGCTGTAAAATCATTGATTGAACAATTAGCTAAAGACTTTGAAATACATTTTGAGGTCTCCCATCATCATGATCTGATCTATTATCACCACCCTCAGATTGATCTTTATGTCGGAGATTTTTTTAATCTGTCACACACAGAGCTAGGACATGTCGATGCCATATATGACCGAGCTGCTCTGATTGCATTACCTGATGCGATACGTTTTAATTATGCCAAACACTTAGTTGAAATCACCAATACAGCGCCTCAATTTCTCATTAGCTATGAATACGATGCAGGAAGCCATGAAGGGCCGCCTTTTTCAGTCAATCAAGCTGAAATTCAAATGCTTTATGCGAAGACCTACAATTTAAAACGTATACAAGAACAATGGGTTGATCCTATAAAAAACAAAGGCAATAACCCTAAAAGTACAGTTTGGCAACTTACAGCCAAGCTTTAAAGAAAAAAACACCGCATCAAGCGGTGTTTTGCAATCTATCGAGCCTTTTTAGACTCAAAGACCATCATGACAAATTAGTTTGGTGTATGGTACATCAAATACAATTCATTCAAGTTTTCAGGAATCTCTTCTGCAAGTTCATCCATCAACTGACCATTGCGACGGAAAGATTCCATTTGTGGATCTTCTTCATCAATGCCACTAAACACCATAATTGGCAAAGTTAAATCGACCAATTGTTCTTCAAATTCAGGGGTAAACCATGCTTCTTCATTTAAGAACATCGCATCGACGAAGCCTACACTCCAATCGCCTAAACTTGATTCAACATCGGCTTCTTCAATTTCAAAAGGAAATTCAATTCCTTCTTCATTGGCTAAACACTGACGTAAATACTCTAACCATAATTTAATTTGGGTGATGATTTCGGCAGGGACTTTTTTAACATTACTGTCAAATAACTCATTCAACCAATTGTCAAATGTTGGCCCAACAGCAATCGCACTTAAAAAACCATGGGTTGCTGCGAAATCTAGACCGTACTCGTTTTGGTCACCGTCCAAATAATCACTTAATTGATCTAAATTTAATGCGCTCATGGTAATTCTACTCTTGGTTAACTATGCGCGAGCATAACACTGATTCAAGCGACTGTTTAGCCGCTTTTATTCAGCATCATCCTCAAAATCGTCATCATCGTCCAAATCGTAGTCAAAATCTTTTAACTCACGCTCTAAACGACGTTGTGCAAGCAAATCATCAATTAAACGACGCTTCTCTAATGACTCTTTTGCACTGATTTTACTTGATGCTTCGTCAAAACTGACATCATCATCATAACTCTCATCTAGTTCAAAATCTGTAGAAGACACTTAAACTACCTCAACATAAAAATATAAATGTTTTATCGGCTATTTAGCGTGCTGAGATTTTTTTGTCAAGTATTATCTGATTTTATATTTTTTAGCGATCAAATAAACAGCCCTTTTTTTATTCCTCTTTTTTGTGTATTTATATAAAAGTGCGGCATGAAAAATACAAAAGTATCGTATGCACGCTTGAAAAAAGATAAAACAACCCGATATTAATAAAACTTTGTTTTGTTCTCCCAACAAATGGGATGGATAAAACACAAGAAGGAAAAAAACCACGTAAAGTATGCTATAATGCACGGTTTTTCACTGCCACAGATTCAACTGAGAGTAAGCAAAAGATGAGCGATATGAATTCCCCTACTTCTCAAGTAGCGGCTCTGATTAGCCGAGGCAAAGAGCAAGGTTATTTAACTTACGCTGAGGTTAACGATCATCTCCCAGACTCGATCACAGAAAGCGAACAGATTGAAGACATTATTCAAATGCTTCAAGACGTGGGTATTCCTGTGCATGAACGTGCACCTGAAACCGACGACACGATGTTTGGTGAATCAACTGAATCGGGCGATGAAGTTGCAGAAGAAGAAGCGGCTGCAGTTTTAGCATCGGTTGAAAGTGAACCTGGCCGTACCACCGACCCTGTGCGTATGTATATGCGTGAAATGGGTACAGTTGAGCTACTCACCCGTGAAGGTGAAATTAGCATTGCAAAACGCATTGAAGAAGGTATTCGTGACGTTTTAAATGCAATTGCTTACTGGCCAAATGCCGTGGAAGTTGTTTTAAAAGAATATGAAGATTTCAATAATGGCGAACGCCGTTTAGCTGATATTTTGTCAGGCTATTTAGACCCAGAATCTGACGATGATATCCCTGAAGTAGTTGAAGAAGACGATGCTGAAATTAATTCAAATGATGAAGATCAAAGCAGCTCGAAACCAAGTAAAGATGTAAAACTTGACGATGATGACGAAGAAGAAGAGTCAGAAAGTGATGACGATTCTGAAGGTGAATCTGGGCCAGATCCTGAAATTGCCAAAGTTCGTTTTACAGAATTAGAGCAAGCTTGGACACACACGAAAGTTATTTTTGAAAAACATGGTCGTACATCACCAGAAGCAGACGAAGCGATTAGTGCGCTTGCAACTGTATTTATGATGTTTAAATTCACGCCGCGCTTATTCGATATCATTTCAGAAATGATTCGTGCTACACATGAGCAAATTCGTACCGCAGAACGCGAAATTATGCGTTATGCGATTCGCCGTGGTCGTATGGATCGCACTTTGTTCCGCACCACATTCCCAGGTCAAGAATCAAATCCGGCTTGGTTTGAAGAACAGCTTGCCAAAGCACCTGCCGAAACACGTGGCTACTTAGAAAAAGTTCGTCCAGATGTGTTGGCGTTCCAACAAAAAATTGCTGACATCGAACAATATCTTGGCTTAAATGTTAAAGATATTAAAGATATTGCAAAACGCATGTCGATTGGTGAAGCCAAAGCTCGCCGTGCGAAAAAAGAAATGGTCGAAGCCAACTTACGCTTGGTAATTTCAATTGCCAAAAAATACACCAACCGTGGCTTACAATTCTTGGATTTAATTCAAGAAGGTAACATTGGCTTGATGAAAGCGGTAGATAAGTTTGAATACCGCCGTGGTTATAAGTTCTCAACTTATGCAACATGGTGGATTCGTCAGGCAATTACCCGTTCAATTGCAGACCAAGCACGTACCATTCGTATTCCTGTGCATATGATTGAAACGATTAATAAAATTAATCGTGTTTCACGTCAGCTGTTACAAGAAATGGGCCGTGAACCAACCCCTGAAGAATTAGGCGAACGTCTAGAAATGGACGAAGTCAAAGTTCGTAAAGTGTTGAAAATTGCCAAAGAGCCAATTTCAATGGAAACCCCTATTGGTGATGATGAAGATTCGCACTTAGGTGATTTTATTGAAGATTCAAACATCACCTCACCTGTTGATGCCGCAACTTCAGAAGGCCTAAAAGAAGCGACACGTGAAGTATTAGAAAACCTGACTGAACGTGAAGCCAAAGTTCTAAAAATGCGTTTTGGTATTGATATGCCAACCGACCATACACTTGAAGAAGTGGGTAAACAGTTTGATGTAACGCGTGAGCGGATCCGTCAAATTGAAGCTAAAGCTTTACGTAAACTGCGCCATCCTTCACGTTCAGAACACTTACGTTCGTTCTTGGAAAATGACTAAGATCATCTAATCTGTGGGAGCTTGATTTTTTCATTCACTCCCCCATTATAGATGTATCAACAGAACGCCTGCGCTGATTGCAGGCGTTTTTATTTAAAAATGAGGCTATTATGTTAGAAGACCGCACACCTTCTCGTGAACTTCGTGAAGATCTTTGGGTATTCCCAATGGACTATCCAATCAAGCTCATCGGCAACGCAGGTGAAGAACTTCGTGTTGCGGTGGTTGGAATTTTAGTGAAACATTTTCCTGAGTTTGATGAAACAAGCTTAGTGATTACCCCGTCTCGCACAGGAAAATACCACTCACTCACTGCACAGTTACGCTTTGACGAGTTAGAGCAAGTACATGCTTTGTATGCAGACTTAGCTGCTTGTTCACTGATTAAAACAGCACTTTAATCAAAACACGCTTTAGGGCGTGTTTTTTATGTCAAAGCAAATCTTCTATCTCATGCACACTGTTTTATAATAATATTATATTTCTAATTTTTAAGGCAGATTGCAGTGACTCACTCAATCGTAAAACCCACCCTTCTAATCCGCCAGTATTCGTGCCTTACGCCCTATGCCGAACGATTTATAGAAATGAAAAGTTTTACAGAACAACGTGATGCAACATCACCCGATCAAATTTGGATTTTGCAACATCCTGCCGTCTTAACACAGGGACAATCGGGTAAACCTGAACACATTCTTATTCCAACCGACATTCCTGTCGTACAATCCGACCGTGGTGGACAAGTGACTTGGCATGGGCCTGGGCAAATGGTCATGTACTTTATGTTTGACCTTAACCGTTTAAAATGGAACGTGCGCTCATTGGTCAGCTTTGCTGAACAACTCATGATTGACCTACTCAAAAAATATGACATTGAAGGTTATGCCAAACCCGATGCGCCCGGTGTTTATGTCGATGGTCGAAAATTTGGCTCTTTAGGTTTTAAAATTAGAAAAGGTCGCAGTTATCATGGCTTGGCATTGAATATTGATTGTGATTTATCAGGTTTTCAAAGCATTAATCCCTGTGGTTACGCAGGTTTAGAGATGGTACGTTTCTCCGACCTTCTCAATGATTATCCTAATTTTGAGCAACTTAGTTTAGATGTGATTGATTATTTGAAACGCACAGATTACTTTAGTGATATACAAATCATCAATCCATAACCACATTCATGTATCACCCACACAATAAATCATGCTAAAAGGGATCACGACATGACCAAAAGCTCACCTAAATTTAACTTCCAATATCGCTATGTTAGCCTGATGATGGATGTGATTGGCCGTGGTCTCGTCACTGCAAGCCAAATCGACCCAGAAATTCAAGCGGAAATTGCCAAATTTCCAGCACAGTTTATTCTGTCGATGAATGTGTTCCCAAATGGCCCTGCGTTTATTGCTCAAGTGACTGACAATAAACAATTGCAACTTTTACAACACAGTACAAGAAAACCAGATTTAACCATTACCTTTAAACATTTGAGTCATGCATATTTGGTTTTTTCATTTAAAGAAAGTACTGCACAAGCCTTTGCCAATGACCGTATGATTGCAGATGGTGACCTATCCTATGCAATTCGCTTAGTGCGCTGCTTAAATAAAATGGAAGCTTTAATTCTACCTAAATTCATGGCTTCAATGGCTGTTAAAGAATATCCAAACCAATTAACATTCAAAGAAAAAATTTCGACTTCAAGTCGCATTTATCTCAAAATTGCACAATCATACCTTAAAGGGAGTGTTTAACCATGAGCAAGGCTTATTATGAATTTTTCTGTCCTGTTAAAATTATTGCAGGGCATGCAGCACTTGAACACATTCCCTTTGAACTCGCAACTTTAGGTGCAAAACGCCCACTGATTATCACTGACAAAGGCGTGCGTAATAACGGCTTACTTGCACCGCTTGAAGCAGCCTTTATTAGCGCAGAAGTTCATGTTGGCGGTATTTTTGACGATGTCCCTCCCGACTCTAGCTTAGAAACCGTACGCTTAGCTGCCAAGCTTTATCGTGAACATCATTGCGATGCGATTATTGCTGTGGGCGGTGGTTCCGTCATTGATACAGCCAAAGCCACCAATATTTTAGTGTCTGAAGGTGGTGATGACCTGCTTAAATATTCAGGCGCACATAACCTACCAAAACCGTTAAATCCTTTTTTTGTGATTCCAACCACGTCTGGCACAGGTTCAGAAGTCACTATGGTGGCTGTCGTATCAGATCCTGAACGCAATGTGAAAATGGCATTTGCATCGTATTATTTAATGCCACACGCTGCAATTTTAGACCCGCGCATGACCTTAACTTTGCCACCGCACCTCACTGCAATGACTGCAATGGATGCGATGACCCATGCCATTGAAGCCTATAGCTGCATGGCCGCTAATCCCATGAGTGATGCCTATGCCACTGCTGCAATTAAAAAAATTAGCCAAAATTTATTCCAAGTTCTAGATAATCCCAAAGATACTGCTGCGCGTTTAGAGCTCGCTCAAGCCTCCACCATGGCAGGCATTGCATTTTCAAACTCAATGGTCGGTTTAGTTCATTCGCTTGGGCACTCTTTAGGTGCAGTCGCACATTTACCACACGGTTTATGCATGAATTTATTTTTGCCTTATGTGCTTGAATATAATCAGAGTGTTAATGGTGACAAGATTGCTGAATTGTTATTACCACTTGCAGGAAGTGAAATCTATGCACAAACCCCAGCAGAAGAGCGTGCAGCCAAAACCATTCGTACACTTTACGAGATTCGCGACCGACTCTTTGAACAAACCAAATTGCCACGCACTTTAAGTGAAACAGGAAAAGTTCAAATCGATCACTTTGATGAAATTGCAGAAAAAGCACTCAATGATGGCTCAATTATTTACAACCCCAAAGAGGCTACACTCATGCAATTAAAAGAAATTTTGCAAAAAGCTTGGTAGCGATATGACTGGTTCGCTCAAAATGCATAATAAGATATGAATATTATGCATTTTTGTTATATAAGAAAGAGATGGCAACATAAAAATCAAAATTGGCAGATTTTTTGCTAAAAGAAAGCTTAATAACTGTTAAATCATATTAAATTGATATAAAGTTGCGCTCTTTGTTTTATCGTAGGCGGGGTCGTTCGTCCTAAACGATCCTAAAAATTTAGCTGATCCTTGATCAACGATTATGAGGATAACGCCGTTGACACATTCATCTGGGACTCAACAGGCAGCATCACTGCAAAAAACCCTTCTTCTTGGCCATATTATTATTATCGGATTGGCCTACATTCAACCCATGACCTTATTCGATACCTTCGGTATGGTATCGGAAGCAAGCGTTCAACATGTGCCAACTTCGTACTTCTTTGCTTTATTGGCTGTATTATTTACAGCATTAAGCTATGGACACATGATTAGACGCTATCCTTCTTCGGGCTCGGCATATACCTATGTACAGCGCTCGGTACACCCAAATGCAGGTTTTATGGTCGGTTGGTCATCATTATTGGACTATATTTTAAGTCCAATGGTGAATATCTTATTGGCCGTCATTTACTTAACAGATATGTTCCCTGGTGTTAACCATTGGATTTGGGTCATTAGCCTGACCGCATTTATGACATGGGTAAACTTGCGCGGTATTAAGTTTGTTGCCAATTTCAATGGTTTAATTGTCTTATTCCAAATTCTGGTGATTGTGATTTTTGTTGTATTAATTATCAAGCAATTAGCACTTGGTAATACTGCAATGAATACACTTGGATTAGCACAAACACATGATGCAACACTTTGGTCAACAACGCCTTTCTTTAGCGATCAAGCTAAGGTTGGTACACTGATTACAGGTGCAACTATTCTTTGTTTCTCGTTTACAGGCTTTGATGCACTGAGCTCATTGGCTGAAGAAACCAAAGATACCGATAAAGTACTTCCACGTGCAATTTTCTTAACTGCATTAATTTCAGGGATTATCTTTATTGTTGCCGCTTACTTCATGCAATTGTTTTTCCCAGGTAATCCAGCACAATACTTCCATGATGTAAATGCAACTCAACCCGATATTCTGCGTATTGTAGGCGGAGAGATGTTCAAGTCAGTGATTCTTGCTTTTGCAATTGTCACAGTAATGGCTTCGGGTATTTCAGCGCATGCGGGCGTTTCGCGCTTAATGTATGTAATGGGTCGTGATGGCGTATTCAACAAAAAATATTTTGGTAGTTTAAGTTCAAAGAACCATTCTCCATCATTTAACATTATTTTAGTTGGTGTAATTGCACTTTCGGCAGGCTTTACTGACCTTGACCATGTGGTGTCGTTAATTAGCTTTGGCGCATTAACTGCATTTAGTTTTGTGAATTTATGTGTAATTTCACAATATGCCTTACGTGAAGGTCGCACAAAAACACCAAAAGACATTTTTAACTATGTCGTTATTCCGATGTTAGGCTTTATTGCTGTTGGTGCATTATGGTTGCAAATTGACCATGTTGCACTAAAATGGGGAATCATTTGGGCAGTTGTGGGTATTTTGTTCTTAGGTTATAAAACCAAAGGCTTTAAAATTCCACCACCACAATATAAACAAGATTAATTCCATATATAAAAAAACCAGCGTTTACGCTGGTTTTTTATTGAATGACCGTCTCAATTAAGGTTGGAACGATCAATTTGTTTGCTTATCTACTAAAAATTAATCCGCTAATTTTTCAGCAATTGCCAATACGCGTTTTGCATAGGCTTTTGCTGTATCTAAATCGCCTGATGGGATTTCATCTACACTTGCGTCAGATGGACTTTGTACCAATAGACCAACTGAACCACCTAAATTATTGACATCTTGACGTGTTGCATTTTTAGCATTTGACGGTGGTAAACCTAAGCTTACCCAAACACCGCCATGTTGTGATGCTAATGTTTGTAACTGAATTAAAGTCACTTGCTTGTCGCCATTTAAACTTGCACTATTGGTGAAACCTGCAAAGACTTTATCTTGCCAACCGCGAGTGAACCAAACCTTCGACGTTGCATCTGCAAACTTCTTAAACTGCCAAGGTGCTGTGCCCATATATGTTGGCGCACCAAATACAATCGCATCGGCCTGATTTAATGTTTCCCAATCAGCATCTTGAATATCACCTTGTTTATCAATCGCAATTAAGGTTGCATCAATTTCATTTGCAAACACTTCTGCAATTACTTTGGTGTGCCCATAACCTGAATAATAAACCACTGCAACTTTTGCCATTTTTCAACCTATTGTCATTTTAACAAAGAATTCCTCTATAATATATTTTAGATATTAGCTGTCAATTAGTTACCTAAAGGTAACCATAAGCGTAGAGCCATCATCAATATGAATACTTTTTTATCTTATAATGTCTATCGTTCAAATTGCCCTGCCCGTGTTTTCTTCGAAACACTTGCCAACAAATGGGTCTTGCTACTTATGAATGCGCTTGAACATGAACCACAACATTTTAATTTGCTTAAAAAAAATATTGAAGGTATTTCACCTAAAGTATTGTCACAAACGCTTAAAAATTTAGAACGCGATGGCTTTATTAAACGTACTGTAATGGATACTCGACCTGTGCGCGTTGAATATTCACTCACACCATTTGGTGAAGATTTTTCAAAAACCACCTATTTAATCAAAAATTGGGCTGAAAAAAATATCGATCGGGTTTTAAGCGCACAACAAATTTACGATGCTGAACAGTTCAAATAACCTTTAAATCGCTGATTTTTTGTTGATATAAAAAGAAAAAGCCATGTCTAATACATGGCTTTTTTAATCATTGCACCATTAAAGTGCTTTGAAACCTTGTTGTCGCCATGCTTCATATACAATCACTGCTGTGGCATTTGACAAATTCAAACTACGCGAGTTTTCTGTCATTGGCAATCGAATCCAGTTCGACTCAGGAAACATCAAACGTACAGATTCAGGCAAACCACGCGTTTCAGGCCCCATCAATAATGCAACTGATCGATTTAAATCCACCGTATGTGGCGTCGCACTACCTTTGGTCGTGAGTGGGAAAACCTCATAAACACCCTGCGCTTTTAAATCCTCAAGGCATAATTCAATCGTATCCCAAATTTTCATATTGGCATATTCATGATAATCCAGACCTGCACGCTTGAGTTTTTTATCATCTAACTCAAAACCCAAGGGTTTCACCAAATGCAATTGAGCGCCAGTATTGGCACATAAACGAATGATATTACCCGTATTGGCAGGAATTTCTGGTTCAAATAAAACAACGTGGATCACAAATACTCTCGACTTTTTTATAACGGCGCAATTATATTTAACGCCATTTTAGTTGCTCACGTAAACGAACAACTTCACCAATAATGGTTAGGGTGGGTGCATGAATTTGATGTTCAGTCACTTTGGTTGAAATATCAGACAATGTTCCAACCACAACTTTCTGTTCAGGTGTAGTACCTTTTGAAATTAAAGCCACAGGCATATCGGCACGTTGCCCATGCTGAATCAATTTTTGACAAATATGTTCGAGTCCAACCAAACCCATATAAAGAACAAGAGTCTGATTTTCATAGACTAATTCTTGCCAAGGTAATTCAGGTGAACCTGCTTTTAAATGCCCAGTTAAAAATCGAACACTTTGTGCATAGTCACGATGCGTTAAAGGAATACCAGCATAAGCCGAACAACCCGATGCAGCAGTAATACCTGGTACAACTTGAAAAGGAACACCCGCAGCAAATAGTTCTTGGATTTCCTCACCACCACGGCCAAAAATAAACGGATCGCCGCCTTTTAAACGACAAACTCGCTTACCCTGCTGTGCGTACTCAACCAATAAGGCATTAATATCTTGTTGCGGTACACTATGATTAGAACGTGCCTTACCTACATAAATTTTAGTCGCATCACGACGACATAAATTTAAAATTGGAGTAGATACCAGTCGATCATAAATCACCACATCCGCCTGTTGCATTAAGCGCAAAGCTTTTAAGGTTAATAACTCAGGATCGCCCGGCCCGGCCCCCACCAAATAGACTTCACCCTTAGGTAATGTCCAGTCGGCTAATGCCTGTAACATCATTTCATTGGCAGTTTCAAGATTCCCTAAGAATACCTGTTCTTTTAAAGGACTGGCATATATATCTTCCCAAAAAACACGGCGCTGATCAGGATTAATAATTTTTTCCTTGACTCGGCTACGCCATTGCCCTGAAAAATCGGCTAATGCACCCATTTGTTGCGGAACAAGTGTTTCAATTTGGGTTCTAAGCTGACGAGATAAAACCGGAGATGCACCATTAGATGCAACTGAAATAACCAAAGGCGAACGATCAATAATCGCAGGCATCATAAAGCGGCAATTGGGAATATCATCAACACTATTCACCAACAGATTACGCTGCTCACACAGCAGAAAAACGCTTTGGTTGACATCAGCCACATTTGTTGCAGCAATCACTAAACGATACGGAAAATCCAAATGAAGTGCGGCAAAAGGCTGCTGCACATATTGACCTGCACTTTTATGTACCAACTCTAGTAAGTTCGCATCAATTTCAGGTGCAACCACATGAATGATTGCCCCTGCTTGCTGTAACAATACTGCTTTACGATAGGCAATATGCCCACCACCTACAATAAGACAGGGTTGCTGCTGCAACTTAAGCGAAATTGGAAAAATTTCCACAGCCGACCTCTAAATCAAAACTTTGAGTGGGGTAAAGCAAAAAGCATGCACAATATCGACTAAATTAGTCGATATAGGCTGCACCACCCATATATGGGCGCAATACTTCTGGAATTTCGATCGAACCATCTGCACGCTGATAGTTTTCCATCACAGCAAGTAAGGTACGACCAACAGCCAAACCTGAACCATTTAATGTATGTACAAGCTCAGTTTTCTTATTCTCGCCACGGTAACGTGCCATCATACGTCGGGCTTGGAAATCCCCCATATTTGAGCAAGATGAAATTTCACGGTAAGTATTTTGACTTGGCACCCACACTTCTAAATCATAAGTTTTGGTTGCACCAAAGCCCATGTCACCACCACAAAGTAAAATTTTACGGTATGGTAAGCCAAGTGCTTGCAAAATACCTTCGGCATGACCTGTTAATTCTTCAAGCGCTTGCATTGAATCTTCAGGTTTTACAATTTGCACCATCTCAACTTTGTCAAATTGATGCTGACGAATCAAACCACGGGTATCGCGCCCATAAGAACCTGCTTCACTACGGAAACACGGCGTATGTGCAGCATATTTAAGTGGTAAACGCTCTGCATCAATAATTTCATCGCGTACAAAGTTAGTAACAGGCACTTCTGCGGTTGGAATTAAATAATATTCTTTTTCGCCTTGTAGTTTGAATAAATCTTCTTCAAATTTAGGAAGTTGCCCTGTACCACGCAATGAGTCTGCATTGACCAAATACGGCACATAGGCTTCGGTATAGCCATTTTCAAGCGTATGTGTATTTAACATAAATTGAGTTAAAGCACGTTGCAAACGCGCCAAAGGCCCTTTTAACACGCTAAAACGTGAACCTGTTAATTTAGTTGCAGTTTCAAACTCTAAACCACCCATCCATTCGCCAAGGTCGGTATGGTCTTTAATTTCAAAATCGAATTGGCGCGGTGTGCCCCATTTTGAAATTTCCAAATTATCGCTTTCATCTTTGCCTGCTGGCACAGATTCATCGGGTAAGTTTGGAATCGACAATAGTTTTTGCTCAAGCGTTGCTTGCAAATCGGCAAGTGCTACCTCTGCTGCTTTAATTTCATCGCCAATCGCTTGCATGCGTACCATAATGTCGGATGCATCACCACCCGCTTTTTTAATTTGACCGACTTGCTTTGCACCACTATTACGCTCTGCTTGCAAGTTCTCTGTTTTGGATTGTAATTCTTTACGCTCTGCTTCTAAGGCTGCCCACTCTGCAACATTTAATTGCACACCACGTTTTGCCAAAGCTTGATTGACTGCTTCAATATTGCTTCTAAGTAATTTTGGGTCGATCATAACCAGTCTAATTGCATAAAAAAGATTGGCTAATAGTGTAAGCGCTTCACGCTAAAAAATATAGTCACCACAACAACTCACGACCCCAAATTACTGCTTTTAGTGAGGTAAATACTCAGTTTTGACTAACTCACCCGCAAGGCGATATGGCAAAGTGAGTTCAGGCATTCCATCGGCATAAGAGGCTATTTCATATAACGGATATACAAACACAATGCCATGCACACCATAATAAAAATTATCACTCAATTGCAATTTGTCTTTACTGATTTGATGTTCAGTTAACCATTGTTGATTTGACTCATATAAAGCATCAATGACTTGCTGCTGTTTACCATCTTGAAACAGTTGATCGACCATAATTCGTTGCTTGGTTTTTAGATCGAATACAACATAATCTGCATGATACATTCCGTGCGCAGCGCCTGCATTATAGGTCGATGAATCCAAAACAAAACTTGCCAAACGATCATTTTGTCCCAAATAGCGCACCTGATATTGGCTCTGATTCACCGCATTCGGATTAGGCTCCGAAGCGACTTGCACAGGTGGTTTAAATGCAAGTGGCGAATCTGTTTGTAAACGCTTTAGAAAATAGGCATCAATCCAATCCACATTGCTATGAACGGTTTGCAAATCATAATTGGTACACTCATCACTTTCACATACAATACTGTGCGCAAGCTTAATAGGAATGGTTTGTGCTGTAATTAAAGGCGTGTGCGCTATTGTTGCAACATCAGAAGCATCTTGTGCCGCGGTTTGGTCTTTATCTTTTGATGTCGATGCAGGTTGGCATCCCGCCAACAATCCTAAGCATAGTGTGCCAACAAGCAGCATTTTAGCAGGATGATTTTTCCACGAAAACATGATCAAACGTCCCAAAATTTCAATAACTTTAGTATAAAAATTTCTGAAACATGAAGAAATAACAAAAATGTATCTTAAATATTGTATAAAAAATACCGCAAAGCATGCGGTATTTTTTATTTCATGGCACGCGGTATGTAGCCCAGTTATTGATCAATAATATCTGTGCCTTTTGGTGGCGCAAAATTAAATGTTGACACAGGAATGGTCACATTTTTATTTACTTGGCTAAAACTGACCGTCGTCGTTTGCCCTAAAGAATCATTTAACACCATAGATGTTGGCGTGCCATTGGCTGCAAAAGCAATACTTAAATTTTGAAATGCACTGTCTTTAGCTTTAGGTGTTAAAGTATATACTGCCTTTTGGCTATCTGACTGTGTCACACGATACGACTGCATAATCTGACTGGTATTGCCTGATAGCAATAACGCTGGCGTATTTGAAACCTGATCACTCAAACTTTGACGTACTGCTTGCTGTAAATCGGGGTCATAAATCCATACAATTTTACCCGAAGTCACAATGGTTTGTTTCGATGGTGATGTCGTTTCCCAGAAAAATTTACCAGGGCGCTCAACCTTCATTACCCCTTGAAAGGTTTGGTTTAAATGCTGTGAGGTCAAACCTTTTTTCGGCGCTAATTTTTTGCCATTCGCCTTGGTCGTTTGGCTAAAATTCGCAGAAAAACTATGCAAGCCTGTTAACTGTTTCACTAGGTTTTGTGTTGCCTGCTGCTCTGCCACAGGTGCAGCAAAAACATTCATACTGAACATTGGTGCGCTAATCATTGCCGCACCTAAAACCGTTGCGCTGATTTTTCGACCAAGCACATTCATAGATTCACCTTCATTATCGTTTTAAATCAAAACTATTCATTCACCATACTAATCGACAGCGTCCAATCTAAAAATATAAAAAGTAAGAAATTTTGTATGTTTATCTCTTTTATTTGTTCAAATTTGCGCAAAATGTGGAGCTTAGGTAACGCACAAGCATAAAAAAAGCCTGCATACGCAGGCCTTCTTTTGCACAGTTTAAGGCTTATTCAGCATCAACTGATACATAGCGACGGCCAAATTGACCCTTCACTTCAAACTTGATTACGCCGTCAGCGGTAGCAAATAAAGTATGGTCACGGCCCATACCTACGTTTGCACCAGCGTGGAACTCTGTACCACGTTGACGAACGATAATGTTACCAGCAGTCACTGATTGACCACCATACATTTTAACACCTAGCATTTTAGGATTCGAATCACGACCGTTTTTAGTCGATCCACCAGCTTTTTTAGAAGCCATGTCTAATACTCCTCGTGATTAGCCTGAAATCGCAGTAATTTTCAACTCGGTAAACCATTGACGGTGACCTTGTTGCTTACGATAGTGTTTACGACGACGCATTTTGATAATACGGATTTTGTCGTGACGACCATGGCTAACTACTTCTGCAGTTACTTTAGCGCCAGCAACAACTGGAGCACCAATTTGAATGCTTTCACCGTTTACAAGCATCAATACGTCATCAAACGTAATTGTTGTGCCAGTTTCAGCTTTCAATAATTCTACTTTAAGGGTTTCACCCTCAACAACACGGTGTTGTTTACCACCGGTTTGGATTACTGCGTACATATTGTACTCCACACTACCCGTGTCGTCGTGCCAATACAAGGATATATTGAGCTTAAAACGAACGCCACTGGGGGTTATTCAAAGGCGGTTATTTTATGTAAAAAATCGCCAAAGCTCAAGCAATGTTTAGGTTTTTTTAGTAAGTTGACTGAACTTACGTTAAAGAACATACAATTCGCATTAAAACCAAGCGCTTGTTTAAGAAAGTTACTTTGTTTTATGGTATAAATCATCCATTCGAGTATAGCAAAATGCTCAAATCGACAGATAATCCTGCGTTTTTGTTCAAATCAAAACGCATTAATTTTTAATGGATCTAAGGTTTCTATTGATATGGCCATTGATTTTAAGCAAGACATTCTCTCACCTGTTGCTGCAGATTTTTCAGCAATGGACACATTCATTAATGAAGGGATTAGCTCTAAAGTCGCTTTAGTCATGTCAGTCAGTAAACATGTGGTCGAAGCTGGCGGCAAACGCATGCGCCCGATTATGTGCTTACTTGCAGCCCAAGCCTGCGGTGAAACTGATCTATTAAAAACACAGCGCCTTGCTGCGGTCATTGAAATGCTACACACCGCAACCTTAGTGCATGATGATGTTGTTGACGAATCTAATTTACGCCGTGGTCGCCCAACCGCAAATGCAACATGGAACAATCAAACTGCTGTTTTGGTTGGGGATTTTTTGATTGCGCGCGCATTTGATTTATTGGTTGACTTAAACGACATGAGCTTGTTAAAAGAGTTTTCAACAGGTACTTGCGAAATTGCTGAAGGTGAAGTCTTACAATTACAAGCCCAGCACCAACCTGACACCACAGAAAATACTTATCTAAGCATTATTCATGGTAAAACCTCACGCCTCTTTGAACTTGCCACAGAAGGTGCGGCAATTTTGGCAGGCAAACCTGAGTATCGAACCGCATTAAAACAATATGCAGGACATTTTGGTAATGCCTTCCAAATTATTGATGATATTTTAGATTACACCTCTGATGCCGAAACATTAGGTAAAAATATTGGTGATGATTTGATGGAAGGCAAACCTACCTTGCCGTTAATCTCTGCTTTACAACATACGCATGGCGAAGAACATGACATCATTCGCAAAAGTATCGCAACTGGTGGTTTAACTGAACTTGATCGCGTCATTCATATCGTTCAAAGCTGTGGTGCTTTAGAGTATTGCCATAAACGAGCACAGCAAGAAACCCAAGCCGCACTCGATGCTTTACAGGTATTACCTGAAAGTACTGCTCGCCAAGCGTTATATAATTTAGCCATGCTTGCATTAGACCGAATTCAATGATCAATTCAAAAAATTTACCTTCATATTTACAGCAAATTCGAAGCAACCTTTTACAGCAGCTTGAACAACCACAAGCTACTGTAAATGAACAGCTCCTAATTGACTTTGTGCAAGCCTTACGTCCTAAAAATGCCAAAGATCCACAAGAAATTCATCAAAAAATTCAAGATGTGCTGAAAATTGCATTAGAACTACCCGATTTTGCAGATTTATTTAAAAAATATACCCTTAAACTGATCACCCAATACAAACATACCAAGCTCTATGCCGATAGTGGGATTTTATCTTTAGATGGTTTTTGGGATCAGCTCAGTCAACGTATTGTTTCACATATTTTGCCACCGCTTGAAGATGACACCCAGCTACAAGACCTTATTGCCAAAGTCTTTTACCAGCCAAATGATCGTCATTGGTTAGAACAGATTGACTCACAAGATTGGCAATTATTATTTGCTTTCTTTGAGCATAGTGTCGATCAAACCAACCAAAACCACATTAAACAAGATTTGGTTAAAGCGATTAATATCTTGAGTTATCGGATTAGTGGCATTGGACTCTTCCCTGAACTGATTTATGCCGAACCTAAACTTAGCGAACATGAGTCGCCTTTTATTGCACAGAATCGAGAAATTATTCAGTTCATCCAAGCATTTCATGATGCACTTACACAAGATGAATTAGCTACTGCACCTGATGCAGCTCCAGCATTTGTGATGATTGCACAGTGTCAAGATGTGGTTGCAAGTATTCGCCGTGCCACTAAACGCATTGGGGTAAGCTTAAATTTAACCTATTTACTCACCGTTTTAGAGCAAAGTTTAGATCGTTTAGAGCTATTATTACAACTTGTCGATCATAGAACTCAAAACCATGCCGATGCGACCAAAGAATTGCTTTACGATTTAGTCAAAGCTTCACACAATGAAAAAAGTGTTGGTGCATTACTTTCGGCAAATAGTGAATTACTGGCACTACAAGTAACTGAAAATGCAAGTAAAACAGGTGAGCACTACGTCAGCACCGATAAAAAAGGTTTTTTTGGCATGTACCGTGCCGCCGCCGGCGCAGGTTGTATTATTGCCGTCATGGCAACACTGAAATTACTTACGTCACGTCTTGCCCTTTCACCATTTATGTATGCTTTTAGCTACAGCATGAATTATGCCTTAGGCTTTGTGTTTATTCATTTGCTCCATTTTACTGTTGCAACCAAACAACCCGCAATGACAGCCGCAGCACTTGCTGCAACGGTTCAACACCGTAAAGGCAGTAAAATGGCACAATTGGCAGAACTTGCCGAACTGATTGTCAATATTATTCGAACCCAGTTTATTGCTATTTTAGGTAATATTAGTCTTGCCATTCCAACCGCAGCCCTCATCACTTATGCGTGGGCAAAAATTTGGCATGAACCCTTACTTAGCAACACTAAAGCAGCTTACACCTTACATGCACTAGACCCATTTACCTCATTAGCTGTTCCACATGCAGCAATTGCAGGTGTCTGCCTATTTTTATCAGGCCTTATTGCAGGCTATTTCGATAATATGGCAATTTACCGTAAAATTGGGCTGCGCTTAAAAGCGCATAAACGCTTACTTCATTTACTTGGTGAAGAACGCCAACATAAATTTGCAGATTATGTCGAACGTAACTTAGGTGCTTTAGCAGGGAATTTCTTATTTGGGATTATGCTCGGCAGCATGGGTACAATTGGTTTTATTCTTGGACTACCACTCGATATTCGCCATATTGCTTTTGCCTCCGCAAATTTAATTCAAGGTCTAATGACCATTCAAAGCCCAGATATTGGTCTGATTTTAATTTCAACACTTGGTGTCTTACTGATTGGTTTAACTAACCTGTTTGTAAGTTTCACGCTCACCATTATTGTGGCGTTACGTGCTCGCCGTGTACGCTTTGAACAATGGAAGCCCTTGGCTAAATTAGTACTCACGCACTTCTTCACCCGACCAAGCGATTTTTTTTGGCCGCCTAAAACCCCACACAACCAAGACACAAGCGACACATCACAAAAATAACGCATCCTCCGTATTTGCACAAAACATGCAAATGCGGGGCAATAATTTGAAAAATAATTACATTGTATTATTTGGTAACTAAGTTCTGATTTTTGGTTATCAGATCAGTTAAGCTAATGGAAATAGTCCAAATTTCCACCTTGAAATAAAGTGTACTGATGAGTACACTTAGCAAATTAACGAAACTTAGCCCCTATCACAGTAAAGGATTTTTATTATGCCAAACCTTTATTTATATATCGGTGGCAGCTTTTTAGGATTCAGTGTCGTTGCAATGCATATGAGCTTAATTAGCTCACTTGATCTGATCGTCGTTCAATACTTCAGCGAACATCGGTCAATTGTGCTGAGCCAACTGACACAACTGCTTTCATTGATAGGTGGCATGCCTTTTGTGTTACTGTTGACAGGCGTTTGGTGTTTGTTTTGTATTTTGAAACAACAGTATAAAACTGCACTATTTATAGCGCTGGGCATTATCGGTTGCATTGTTATTGGTTGGTCACTCAAATGGATGATTGATCGACCAAGACCCGAATTGATGTACGCCTTGGTCAAAAGCTATGGCCCATCATTTCCAAGTGCACACAGTGCCTATGCTGCCACCCTAGCCAGTATTGCAAAATGCCTTCATCGACAAACTTATTTTACAGTTATCTGCATCATAAGTTGTTTAATCATGGGACTCTCTAGGGTCTACGCAGGGGTTCACTTCCCAACCGATGTATTTGCAGGATGGGGCGTGGGGCTACTATGGGTTTCATTATTATGGCAACTGATGTTACGGATAAATCAAAAAAGTGTTAGATCTGTTTGAAAAATCTATAAACGAGGTGAAACAATGAGGTCAGCTAAGCTTTGGGCACCCGCCCTTACTGCTTGCGCATTAGCAACAAGTATTGCACTTGTTGGCTGTAGTAACGACAAAAAAGAAGCTGCCCAAGCAGCGGCTGCTCAGCAAATGCCCCTACTTGAAGTTGGTGTACTGGTTGCCCAAGCAAAAAATGTTGAAAAAACAGTAGAATTATCCGGTAGAACTTCGGCCTATGAAGTTTCCGAAGTCCGCCCACAAACTAATGGCGTTATTTTAAAACGTCTTTTTGCCGAAGGCAGCTATGTCAAAGCAGGACAGGCTTTGTATCAACTTGACCCACGTACCAATAATGCGTCATTTGAAAATGCCAATGCCGCATTACTCCAACAACAAGCCAATTTAGCTTCATTAAAGACCAAAGCCAATCGTTATCAACAATTGATCGGTATTAATGCCGTATCTAAACAAGATTATGATGACCTTACTGGACAGATTCGTGTTGCCCAAGCACAAGTTGAAGCCGCGAAAGCGGAAGTCAAAAATGCGCAAATTAATTTGGGTTATTCAACTATTCGTTCACCAATTTCTGGACAAAGTAATCGTTCTACAGTCACTACAGGTGCGCTAGTTACAGCAAATCAAACCAATGCTTTAGTAACGATTCAACGCCTCGATCCGATTTATGTCGACATTAGCCAATCAAGCAGTGATTTATTGCGTTTGCGTCAAGAATTGAAACAAGGGAGCTTAGGTAATAGCAACAATGCCAAAGTCAAATTAAAGCTTGAAGATGGTAGTTATTATCCAATTGAAGGGACACTGGCTTTCTCTGATGCAAGTGTTGATACCAATACTGGCAGTGTTTCAATTCGTGCAGTTTTCCAAAATCCAGATCATTTGTTACTTCCTGGCATGTATGCAACAGCACAAATTGTTGAAGGTGTATTGTCAAATGTGTATTTGGTGCCACAAGCTGCTGTTTCACGCCTACCAACAGGGCAAGCAACAGTATTTGTCGTCAACACCAAAGGTAATATTGAAGCACGCAATGTGACAACTTCAGGTACACAAGGTTCTGATTGGGTAATTACCCAAGGTCTTATCAATGGCGATAAAGTTGTAGTCGATGGCGTTGCAAAGGTACAGGCTGGTCAACAAGTAAAAACCAAGCCTTATCAACCACAAGCCACCAACCCAACAACAGCTAAACCTCAGAACGCATCCACCGAAGCAAAAGCCAAAGCGCATGCTGAATAAGGGGTAGACTGAATGGCAAAGTTTTTTATTCATCGCCCAATTTTTGCTTGGGTAATTGCATTGGTCATTATGTTGGCGGGGATTATTACGCTAACACAAATGCCTATTGCACAATACCCAACAATTGCACCACCAAGTATTAGTATTTCGGCAACCTATCCGGGTGCATCTGCAGAAACACTAGAAAACACAGTCACTCAAGTCATTGAACAGCAAATGAATGGCTTAGATGGTTTGCGTTATATTAGTTCACAAAGTACTGCAAATGGTACGGTGTCCATTAGTGTAAACTTCAAACAAGGTGTTGATGCCAATACAGCACAAGTTCAGGTTCAAAATAAACTTGAAACAGCGAAAGCCTCCTTGCCAGAAGCTGTTCAGCGCCAAGGTATTACCGTTCGAAAATCAGGAGCAAGTTTCTTACAAGTTCTTGCCTTTTATTCCCCAGACAATAGTCTGTCTGAGGCTTATATTAAGGACTATGTCAACTCGCACATTAAAGACCCGCTTAGCCGTGTTCAAGGTGTCGGTGAAGTCACTGTTTTTGGTGGCCAATATGCCATGAGAATTTGGCTTGACCCAGCCAAATTAAATAGTTACCAACTCACACCAAGCGATGTTAGTGCTGCAATTAACGCACAAAACACCCAAGTTGCAGTCGGCCAACTCGGTGGTGCACCATCTGTAAATGGTCAAATTTTAAATGCAACTGTGAATGCACAAAGTATGCTGCAAACACCTGAGCAATTTGGCAATATCATTCTTAAAAACACCACATCTGGTTCACAAGTTCGCCTTAAAGATGTCGCACGTGTTGAACTTGGTGCTGAAAATTATTCGGTTCAATCGAAGTTTAATGGTAAACCTGCAGGCGGTATCGCTATTCGATTATCAACAGGTTCAAATGCACTTGATACAGCTAAAAATGTGGAAGCTGCTTTAGCAAAACTACGTCCAAGCTACCCAGCGGGACTCAAAGATGATATTGCATTTGACACTACACCATTTATTCAACTTTCAATTGAAAATGTTGTACATACGTTGATTGAAGCAATTGTGTTGGTATTCATTGTCATGTTCTTGTTCTTGCAAAACTGGCGTGCAACCATTATTCCAACACTTGCCGTTCCGGTCGTGGTTTTAGGTACGTTTACCGTTATTAATTTATTCGGTTTTTCCATCAACACTTTGTCAATGTTTGCAATGGTGCTTGCAATTGGTCTATTGGTCGATGATGCGATTGTCGTTGTGGAAAACGTCGAACGGATTATGCAAGAAGAACATCTTGATCCTGTGCAAGCAACAGAAAAGTCGATGGGACAAATTACAGGTGCATTGGTCGGTATTACCAGCGTATTAACTGCTGTATTCGTTCCGATGGCATTTTTTGGTGGAACAACAGGTGTGATTTATCGTCAGTTCTCTTTGACGCTTGTCACAGCAATGCTGCTTTCATTAATCATTGCACTGACCTTTACACCAGCGATGTGTGCAACCATTCTGAAACAGCACAATCCAAACCAAAAACCAAGTAACAATATTGTGGCACGCTTCTTCCAAGGCTTTAATAATGGCTTCGAGAAACTGTCACAACGCTATCAAAATGGCGTCAATCGTATGACCCATAGCAAGGTGTTCTCTGCGATTTTGTATTTGGTTGTATTTGGTATTTTTGGTTATATCTTTAAAGCACTGCCAACTTCATTCTTACCTGATGAAGATCAGGGTGTTGTTATGACTTTGGTACAATTACCAAATAATGCCACCTTAGAACGAACCACCAAAACCCTTGATACGATTACACAGCATTTCCTGAATCAAGAAAAAGCCAGCGTATCATCGGTATTTAGCGTGGCAGGCTTCTCCTTTACAGGACAAGGGCAAAACCAAGGTCTCGCCTTTGTAAAACTGAAAGATTGGAAAGATCGCACCACACCAGACACGCAAATTTCTGCGCTTACAGGTCGTGCAATGGCTTTAAATGGGATGATCAGCGATGCATCTTTGATTTTCCCATTACAACTGCCTGCAATGCCTGAATTGGGTGTTAGTCAAGGCTTCGACTTCATGCTAAAAGACGTTAATGGTCAAGGACATGAAAAATTGCTTGCTGCACGTAATACAATTTTAGGTTTAGCTGCACAAGATAAGCGCTTAGTCGGTGTCCGACCAAATGGTATGAATGACACGCCACAATATAAAATTACCATTGATGAAGCAAAAGCAGGCTCGATGGGTGTCAGTATTGCAGATATTAATAGCACCATGGGCATTGCTTGGGGTGGCAGCTATGTGAATGACTTTATTGACCAAGGTCGAATTAAAAAAGTTTATTTACAAGGTCAAGCAGATAGCCGCATGATGCCTGAAGACTTGAACAAATGGTACGTGCGCAACGCTGCTGGCACTATGGTTCCATTCTCAAGTTTTGCAACGGGTCAATGGACATATGGTTCGCCACGTCTTGAGCGCTACAATGGTGTTTCATCTATGAACCTTCAGGGTTCAGCTGCGCCAGGTGTCAGCTCAGGGCAGGCAATGCAAGCCATGCAAGAAATTATGCAAAAACTTCCTGCCATGGGCTTGTCAGGCTTTAGTTATGAATGGACGGGGCTTTCTTTAGAAGAGCAAGATTCAGGCAAACAAGGCCCTGCACTTTATGCACTGTCTTTATTGATTGTATTCCTTTGCCTTGCAGCACTATATGAAAGTTGGTCAATTCCCTTTTCAGTACTCTTGGTTGTTCCATTGGGCTTAGTCGGTGCAGTATCACTAACCTTCTTTGGTATGAGCATCTTGCACAATCCAAATCTGTCCAATAACATTTACTTCCAAGTTGCACTCATTGCTGTGATTGGTCTTTCTGCTAAAAATGCAATTTTAATTGTAGAATTTGCAAAAGAACTGCAAGAAAAAGGCGAAAATCTATTTGACGCAACCATGCATGCTGCAAAACAACGTCTACGTCCAATTGTTATGACAACCCTTGCCTTTGGTTTTGGCGTACTTCCTCTTGCACTTTCTACTGGTGCTGGGGCAGGAAGCCAACATTCTGTCGGCTATGGCGTTATTGGCGGCGTACTCAGTTCAACCTTGCTCGGTATTTTCTTTATTCCCGTATTCTTTGTCTGGATCCGTAGTATTTTTAAATACAAACCGAAGAATACAAATCATCAGGAGCATACATCGTAATGCAACAGGCAAAATCTACTTTTGCACGTGGCTTTGCAGTTTCTGCACTTGCGCTTGCTTTGACTGCATGTCAAAGCATGCGTGGGCCAGAACCCGTAACCAAAGCAGAAATTCCAAACAGCTATTCTTATAAAGGCAATAACGCCACATCGATTGCCGCTCAAGGATATAAGGACTTTTTCTCTGATGCTCGCTTAGTCCAAGTGATTGATTTAGCGTTGCAAAATAACCGTGATTTACGCACAGCAGCATTGAACATTCAAAAAGTTCAGCAGCAGTACCAAATTACTGAGAATAATCAACTTCCAACCATTGGTAGTTCGGCAAGTTTCACCCGTGCAGCAAGCAGCAACACCAACTATAAACCAGTCAATATTTATCAAGTTGGTTTAGGTGTGACCTCGTATGAACTTGATTTTTGGGGGCGTGTTCGCAGCTTAAAAGATGCAGCGTTAGACAATTATCTTGCAACGCAAAGCGCACATGACTCGACTCAAATTAGCTTAATTAGTCAAGTTGCAGAAGCTTGGTTAAGCTACTCGTATGCGAATGCAAACTTGCATCTTGCCGAGCAAACCTTACAAGCGCAGCAAAAATCTTATGATTTAAACAAGCGCCGGTTTGATGTTGGAATTGACAGTGAAGTACCTTTACGCCAATCACAAATTTCGGTTGAAACTGCACGTGGTGATGTAGCTAACTACAAAACCCAAGTTGCCCAAGCACAAAATGTATTGAACTTGTTGGTTGGTCAGCCCGTGCCAAGCACATTACTACCAACACAGACTGTACAACAAATTACCCGTCAATCCATTTTTGGCATAGGCTTACCAAGCGACTTATTAAACAATCGTCCAGACATTCAGCAAGCACAGTATCAACTGAGTGCCGCAGGTGCAAATATTGGTGCAGCAAAAGCACGTCTATTCCCAACGATTAGCTTAACAAGTTCAGCAGGCGTTGCGTCTACAGATTTATCTAATCTATTTAAATCAGGTTCATTTGTTTGGTCACTCGCACCAAGTTTAGATCTACCTATCTTTGATTGGGGTACACGTAAAGCCAATGTGAAGATTTCTAAGACCGATCAGCAGATTGCTTTAGCATCTTATGAAAAATCTATTCAAACTGCGTTCCGTGAAGTCAGCGATGCTTTGGCTATCCGCCAAAATATTGGTGACCGCCTAGCTGCACAGCGCCGATTGGTTGAAGCAACGAATAAGAACTATCAACTTTCAAGTGCGCGTTTTCGCTCAGGAATTGATAACTACTTAACAGTGCTTGATGCACAGCGTTCAAATTATACGGCTTCGCAAGGTTTACTAACTTTGCAACAAGCCCATTTGAACAATCAAATTGAGCTGTATAAAACATTGGGGGGCGGTGTTAAAACCAATACTTCAGACCAAGTTCAGCATCAACCTTCTAGCCAAGAATTAAAAAATAATTAATTCTGATGCAAATAAAAAATGCTCACTTAGGTGAGCATTTTTTATACATAAAAACTTATTTCACCTTTACCTTACGAATCATTTTATACAAAAGCTGTGGTGCAACCCGAGACAATGCCACGCCTAATTTCTCCTTCATTCCACCAATCACAATATAATCTTGCCTTGCTAAAACCGCAGAGATGGCACGTTTAGCAAAGCTATTCGCATCTAAACCCTGTTCAATAGCAGAATCTTGCTGTGCTTGTGGATTGCCTGCACCATTTAACGCATTTAAGGATACATTGGTATGTACAAATCCAGGGAAAATGACGGATACAGCAATACCCTGATCTGCAACTTCGGCTCTTAAACTATTTGCCCACATATGAATTGCCGCTTTGGCTGCGGCATAGGTCGCACGATATTGAGTCCCCACCAGCCCTGCCACACTTGAAATAAACACAATTTTTCCATACCCTTGCGCCAAAAGTGTAGGTAAAACCGTTTTGGTTAAAAACACTTGGCCAAAATAATCAACTTCCATAATTTTGCGTTCGGTTTGCATGGACGTTTCAGAAATTAAAGCACGCTGACTCACACCTGCATTATTGATCAACCAATCAATCCGACCTTTTTTCTGCAATACGGTTTGATGTGCCGCAAGTACTTGTACTTCATTGGTCACATCCATCAGTACATAATCATGTCGTTCAGGCTGCACTAAACTTTGCAGTACTTTTTTAAGTTCATCTTCACGGCGTGCCGACAAGATCACCTGCGCACCTTGCGCTGCACAAAACACAGCCAACGCCTGCCCAATACCTGACGATGCACCTGTAATCCAAACCACCTGATCTTGTAAAGTTTTCATTGCGATTGTATTCCCTTACCCTTCAAGCCACGGCTCAGACTTTAAAAATGTTAAAAAATGTGCAATATAATCTTCTGCAACGTCTAAACTGACTTCATTACCCAATTGCGTTAGACGTTTATAAGCCAAATTACAACACACTTGAATCACACCATTTAAAGTTTTATCTATGACCAGATTAAATTTTAGAATGTGCTTCGGTTGCAGAATAAATTGCTGTACGCCTAAATCAATGATTTGAATCAAATACCCAAACGCGATTGAAATAGCTTCTTTTTCACCTGCACGCACTTGTGTAATTGCAGTTTGGGTTTTAGCGACCAAATCATCTTCAACAAAATATTTTAAATAAATTTGGTTCGGTGTTTTAAGCAAAAGCGCATCAAAATAATCAACCACCGGCTTTAAGCGGGCGTTACTTAACAAGGCAATCGACCACGGTAAATATTTTTGAATCGCGTGCAGTACATGTGCAATGACTTTTTCAGCGTCATCGGCAATAGCATAACCGTGCGCCAAACGAATACGGCGTTTTTGCTGTTCAAGCAATTCAATAAATGCTTGCTGCACAATTTGTACCGCAACATCAGCAAAAACCGCACCTAAAGCATGTGCCTGTTTGGCTGTAGAATCGGTGTTGAGTGCAGTTTGAATTGCTAAAAATTTCTGATAAGACTCGGTATTTACCTTTAAATAAACCGCATACGCCATACAAAACATCGTCCTTAATCTTTGCTATACCCTAACATTTTATAGCAAAAGATGTGAATCTGAATCTGTTTACCACCTTCACGCAAGGATTGTTTTTTTTGCTACAATGAATGCAATTTTTTATTCACTTTTGATCTGTTTAGACTATGACTGACTCTGCTCAAAATATTGCAACCACCTATGACCCAACCGATATCGAACGCAAATGGTATCAAACATGGGAAGAAAAAGGCTATTTCAAGCCATCAGGACAAGGCGATTCATTTTGTATCATGATTCCACCGCCAAACGTCACGGGCAGTTTGCACATGGGTCATGGTTTTAACAATGCCATTATGGATGCCTTAACCCGTTATAACCGTATGTCGGGTAAAAATACCTTATGGCAACCGGGTACTGACCATGCAGGGATTGCCACGCAAATGGTGGTTGAGCGTCAATTGGCAGCGCAACAAGTCAGCCGTCATGATTTAGGTCGTGAAAAGTTCATTGAAAAAGTCTGGGAATGGAAAGAAAAATCGGGCGGTGCGATTACCCAACAGATTCGCCGTTTAGGTTCATCGGTAGATTGGTCACGTGAACGCTTTACCATGGATGATGGTTTATCCAATGCAGTCAAAGAAGTCTTTGTAAAATTACACGAGCAAGGCTTAATTTACCGTGGTAAACGCTTGGTGAACTGGGATCCAAAACTACAGACTGCCCTGTCTGACTTAGAAGTTGAGTCTGATAAAGAAGAAGCAGGTTCATTGTGGCACTTTAAATATTTCTTTGAAGATAAAAGCTTACGCACGCACGACGATAAAGATTACATCGTAGTCGCTACCACACGTCCTGAAACTTTATTGGGCGATACAGCAGTTGCGGTTGCACTAGATGACGAACGCTATGCGCACTTGGTCGGTCAAAAACTGATTTTGCCAATTACAGGTCGTACAGTTGAAATTGTGAAAGATGAATATGTCGATAAAGCATTCGGTACAGGCTGTGTAAAAATCACCCCTGCACATGACTTTAATGACTACGAAGTCGGTAAGCGTTGTGAACTCGCGATTATCAACATCTTTAACAAAAATGCCGAAATTTTGGCAGAGTTTGAATATATCGCCAAAGCGGGCGAGCAAATCTCTCAAACCATTGCTGCCCCTGCGGAGTATATTGGTTTAGAGCGTTTTGAAGCACGTAAAAAATTAGTTGAACAAGCCGAAGCTGAAGGTTGGTTAGAACAAATTCAACCGTATACGCTTAAACCACCTCGTGGTGACCGTTCAGGCGTGATTGTTGAGCCATTATTGACGGATCAATGGTATGTAAAAATTGCACCTTTGGCACAGCCTGCCGTTGAAGCCGTACAAGATGGTCGGATTAAATTTGTGCCTGAACAGTACAGCAATATGTATATGGCATGGATGAACAACATTCAAGACTGGTGTATTTCACGTCAATTGTGGTGGGGTCATCGTATTCCAGCTTGGTACGATGCTGAGGGCAATGTCTATGTGGGTCGTGACGAAGCCGAAGTCCGTGCTAAACACAATCTTGCACCTGAAGTTGAACTCAACCAAGATGAAGATGTACTTGATACATGGTTCTCATCAGGTTTATGGACTTTCTCAACCTTAGGTTGGACAGGTGATGAAGCCAAAGACAAAGCCAACTATTTCTTAAATACCTTCCACCCAACCGATGTGTTGGTGACAGGTTTTGACATTATCTTCTTCTGGGTGGCGCGTATGATTATGCTGACCATGCACTTTATGAAGAATGAAGATGGCACGCCACAAATTCCGTTTAAAACCGTGTATGTGCATGGTTTAGTCCGTGATGGCGAAGGTCAAAAAATGTCAAAATCGAAAGGTAACGTGCTTGATCCTTTAGATTTGATTGACGGTGTCGACCTTGAAACTTTAGTACAAAAACGTACCACAGGTTTGATGAACCCGAAACAAGCGGCAAAAATTGAAAAATCAACCCGTAAAGAATTCCCAGAAGGCATTCAAGCTTATGGTACAGATGCGGTCCGCTTTACCTTCTGTGCACTTGCCAATACAGGTCGTGACATTAAATTTGATATGAAACGTGTGGAAGGTTACCGTAACTTTGCCAATAAAATTTGGAACGGTACACGTTTTGTCATGATGAATGTTGAAGGTCAAACTGTGGCGCAAAGCGCACAGCCTGAGCTTTGGGAATTACCAGAGCAATGGATTGTCAGCCGTTTACAAAAAGCAGAAGCTGCGGTACAGCAAGCATTTTCGACCTACCGCTTAGACTTAGCTGCACAAGCAATTTACGAATTCATTTGGAACGAATATTGCGATTGGTATGTTGAACTGACCAAGCCTGTTTTAAATGACGAAAATGTGAGTGAAGCACGTAAAGCTGAAGTACGCCGTGTGTTATTGGCGGTGATGGAAGCATCGTTGCGTCTTGCACACCCAATTATGCCGTATTTGACTGAAGAAATTTGGCAAACACTGGCACCAAAAATTGGTTTGGGCGGTGAAACCATCATGATGGCGGAATACCCTGTTGCCAATCCTGAAAAAATCAATGAGCAAGCCGAAGCCGACATGCAATGGCTACAAGGCTTAATTGGTGCGGTGCGTAATATTCGTGGTGAAATGGGCTTAGGTAATGCACGTTTATTGCCTGTGTTATTGCAAAACACCACCGATGCCGAAAAAGCACAAATTGCCCGTATTGAACCGTTGTTTAAAGCCTTGGCAAAAGTTGAAAGCATTACCTTCTTGGCTAATGCTGAACAACCGCCATTGTCGTCTTCTTCGGTTGTCGGTCATGTGTCGGTATTTGTACCAATGAAAGGTTTGATTGACCCGAAAGCTGAGTTGGGTCGTTTGCAAAAAGACTTAGACAAAGTGCAAAAACAGCATGACCAAATTGCCACTAAATTGGGCAATGAAGGTTTTGTGGCAAAAGCACCTGCGGCTGTGGTTGAAGGTGAAAAAGCTAAGTTGGCTGAATTTGCGGATCAGTTAATGAAGATTAAAGCGAATATGGATCAGATTGCGGCGCTTTGATTATATGGAATGAATAGTTGCTTTTATAGCAACTATTCATTATTTTTGGCTTAATAATAGATAAGAGTTTACCTATGCCCAAGTTTCAATTTCTCCCTGGTAGCATTGATTTAGAAGATAATGTTTACGCTAAAAATTTAGTACCATATATTCAGCGTACTTTTGGAGATTGTGAGGGTTATTTTGGCTATAAGTTAACTTCCTTAGGACGAGATAGTGATGAAGAAATCCCTGCTTTTATTATTCTTACTAAACAATATGGTATTATTTTAATTGATATTGTTGATAGTAAAATTAAAATAATTGAAGAGCAGAATGAACTAGAAATCTGGATACAAGAAAATAATGATAAAATAGTATCAAAAGATTATTTTGTTGATTTATTTTGCGATGAAATTAAAAGTAGATTAAAGAATGAACCTACTTTTTACTCTAGAAAGAAAAAGGATATTACCATTCCTATTCATTCTTGGCTTATTTTTTCTTCTAACACTTCTTCAGAGATCAAAAAATTATTTGATAATGAATTATTTTGCTCAACTTTAAGTACTGACGAATTAACTCCAGAATTACATCAGATAAAATCCAAATTAAATATTACAAATTTAAACGATGATGAATTTGATAAAGTAATTAGTTTACTAGAAGGGACTTATGTTTTTGAAGATAAATATAAAATAAGAGAAGATAAAAAACTAGAAACTATAAATGATTTTATTGAAGAATCTCTACAAAGAACATTTAAACAAGACGAAGCTCAACGTATTATTTCAATGCAAATTCCTGATGGTCCACAAAGAATTAGAGGATTAGCAGGTACAGGTAAAACTATTGTTTTATCTTTAAAGGCTGCTATTACCCACAAAAGACTTTCTGATTATAAAATTTTATATTTATTTAATACACAAAGTTTATATGGAACAATTACTCAGCATATAAGTAAATATTATGTAGCTGAAGCAAAAAAAGCACCTGATTTCGAAAATAAATTAAAAATTCTTCATGCTTGGGGTGGAAAAAATAGAGCCGGGTTGTATTCCGATTTATGTAATGGGTTAGGTTTAGTACCAAAAACTTTTATGGAAGCTAAACATTATAGTGATCCACTAGAGTTTATTTATAGAGATCTTTTAAATAAAGTTGGAGAACTATTAGAACCGATCTATGATATGGTTCTAATAGATGAAGCTCAAGATTTACCACCAGCTTTATTTGAAACTATTTATAAAATCACTAAAAATCCTAAAAGAATTATTTGGGCTTATGACGATTTTCAATCGTTGCGAGCAATGAAAATTAAAGAACCAGATATTTTATTTGGTAAAAACCAAAAAACTGGTCTACCAAACATTTCTATGGACATGTTACAAGGTAAATACTATGGAGAGATTGATAAAGATTTTGTATTACCTAATTGTTATAGAACACCACGTCCTGTACTAATGACTGCTCATGGTATAGCAATGGGACTTTATAATAAAGATAAAATAATGCAACCTTATGATGATAGAGAGGATTGGAAAGCTATAGGTTATGATATGATTTTCCCTGAAAAAGATAAAATAGTTGAAGGCGACCATGTTCAATTGACTAGACCTTTTGAAAATTCAAAAAATAAACTTGAAAAAATTATTAAAGATGCTGGTTATCAACCTACAGATTTAGTCCTATGTAAATCTTTTAGTAATATTCATGAAGAACTAAAATGGATAGCCTCAAAAATAAAAAATCTGATAAACAGTGAGAATGTTTCGCCTGAAGAAATTATAGTTGTAAATATTAATAATAAAAGACAGTCTTCAGAAGAACTTTCAGAGCTCCGATCTTTATTAAATAGTTATTCAATTCGAGCAGTAACCCCTGGATATATTGAAAGTAATGATATATTTAAAGTTAATGGCTGTGTAACACTTTCAACACCATTTAGAGCTAAAGGAAATGAATCCAATATTGTTTTTGTATTTAATTCTCAAAAAGTTATAAATGACTCTTCTTTAACTGCACGAAATGCTTTTTTCGCTTCATTAACGAGATCAAGAGGCTGGTGTTATATTACAGGTAATTCATCGTCAATGATTACTTTAAAAGAAGAAATTGAAGCTATTAAAAGTGATTTTCCATTCTTTAACTTTATTCGTCCAGATGATAAAAAAATTGCTTCCGTCAATAAATTAATTCACACTTCGAGCAAAGAAATTAAAGAATTAGAAAAATCATTTGATAGGCTTAAAGAGAATCCTGAACTTTTATTACAAGAGTTAAAAAATAATCCTGACCTAATGAAGTATATTAGTGAGGGATTAAAATGAGAGTTAGGCAAATGAGCCAAAGTTTAAAGAACATTGAATCAATATTCGCTAAAATTATATTAAGCAGTAACTATCTACAAGATGGTAACTGTATTTCATGGAGAAACTACAAATCTGGAATATTAAAAAACTTATCATACCCACGTGAATATCAGATATTATTGGATCATTTTCAATATTCCTTTTTACTCAAAGATAATTCATTTATTCAATTTTATTATGAATTTGATGATGAGGATAATCTTATAAGCTGCAGATTAGCTTATTATCCCGTACCAAAGTTTTCTAATGAACGTATTGAAGATTTTGAAACTTATAGTGAAAATTGTAATGAATGGTTAGCAGAATTTTATTATGAAATTATGCTAGACATGCTACAAAATGAAAAACCTTTTTTTAATAACTCCCATGTACGTTTTGATTATGACAAAAACGTAACCTCACATTCAAAATGTCATCTACAATTTGGAGGAATAAATGACTTTCGATTAACTTCAAAGTATATAGCTTCCCCCTTTTGTTTTTTTCACAAAATTGTTAATGATTTTTTTGAATCAAGTTTTGATCAAGACTTTTTTGAAAAGCAAAATTTTATAGCATACTCAAGACACTCTATTAATAATAAAATTCACTTTGAAGATGAGAACGATATTTTTCTTATTAAAGATTAAATTTGCATCTTTCATGTAAAGTTATAACTCTCCAACAACATCTCCACTCCACTCGCTTTCCCCATAAACTGCAACCGCTTCTTTTCAGCCGTTAATTGTTGTTTTAACTCAGTACAGTCAGCATCAATACTTTTATACACCTGCGCTATGTTCACCTGCTTTGCCACATGCAAAGATTGTAAAATCTCATCCATTTGACTGTCCAATCTTACGCTTTGTGCTTGTAAAGCCAATTGATAAAACTTCACTTGCTCGGCAGAAAGTGGCTGATTGTTGAAAGACTTATTTTGCTCCAGCTGTAATTGCAATTTTAGCAAATAAAACAAATCTTGCTGTTCATAGGCTTGGCTAACCTGTTGGAACAATGCTGTTTTCTCAACTTTTTTGGTTTCATCTTGCTCACGGTCAGGGTGAATCAACGCAGTGATTTTTAAATAGACCGTTTTCAGCGATTGTGTTGCCATAAGCTCAGCTTTTTCACGTTTTTGTTGTAGGCGTTGCTGTTTGGCTTGTTCTTTGGCTTGTTGGTGCTGATGAGCATGGTACTCAAAATCTTCGTTAATAGCTTCAGTACTTGCCTTGTTTTGATTTAGTTCAACATCATCAAAAGATTGATCATTTTTTTGCTGTACAGTTTTGTTTTTCTTATTTTGACTGGCATTAAATTGCTGATAAAACCTATCTAAGTGTAGAACATCTTCAAGCTGAACCGATGTTAATAGTTTGGATGACTTTAATATTTGAACCAACTGCATCATTTTTGCATCTAACTGCAATATTTCGGCTTTGCTAAAGCTATAGCTTTGCATCAACTTAGATAGCTGTTGTAGTTGCTGAAACAACACCTCATGCAATTCCCGATAGATCGGCATGAGTTTTTGTTGCACATATTGCTGAATATCTGCCTGTGCATGTTGCCATTGCTTGAGCGTGATTTTTTGCTGTTCAATCTGCTCAATTAAAGTATTTAACTTTTTGTGTTGTAGCGAAAGTTCAGCTTTAGGCTGTGAGCGTATTCTCACCGAAAAAGACATCGTCGCAACCCCTGTAAAATAAAGCACAGTGTAGCAGATCACTCGCTTCTGCCACACTGCTATAGCTACAGCATGCTCACCACACAATTGCGTCCTTGTGCTTTGGCAGCATATAAGCCTTGATCGGCACGACGAATCGCATCATTGGCATTTTCATCCTGTGTCTGAAACACACTTACGCCAATACTTATAGTAATCGGGTGCTGTTCTAAAATAACTGCCTCTGCAATACGCTGTCGTATACGCTCTGCCAAAACCATTGCACCGTCAATATCGCTATCTGGCAATAAAACTAGAAACTCTTCACCACCAAAACGCGCCACAATATCACTACTTCTTAAATCTTGCGGTAATGATTGCGCGACCTGTTGCAACACTTGATCGCCTACATCATGCCCATAATGGTCATTAATGCGCTTAAAGAAATCAATATCCATTAACAGCACCGCATAGCTTTGCCCTTCTTCATATAAATATTGCAAATAATCATTACTGGCACGGCGGTTATATAAGCCTGTCAGCACATCATAACGCGCTAGTTTTTCAAGATGTTGATTTGCAAGCTCTAATTCACTGGTACGTTCCTGCACTTTTTGCTCTAAAGTGCCATTGGCTTCTTGTAATTGATTTTTCTGTTGTAACAAGGTTTCTTTCATGCTTTCCAAAGAATTAGATAAACCTTGAATTTCCTGAATCCGCGTTCTGGTTTTAAAATGAATATTTTCTTTGCCTTGCTCAACCTCATAAGCTTTCATGGCAAGCTTAACAATTGGACGACTAAAACTATTGGCCAGTTGATAGGTCAACCACAACAATAACAAAGACAACACTGCACTAATCAGCATAATTTTGTGTTGCAAGGTATAAACATCTGCCAAAGCAATTTTTACAGGTTGGCGAATCACCACACGCCAGCCCAAATCCATTGCCGTTTTAGCAACCACAGGCACATCACTGGTTAAATATTGCTGATCGGTATCCCATGCATCCATAAAATAATTGGCATGATTGGCTTTAAAATTGGGCGGTGTCACTTGGTCAATACTTTGGAAGGGATATAAAATATCGCCCTCTTTATTGACAATAAACACATCAATGCCTTGTTGCTTGGCATCTTGGGGCAATACTGTTTTTAATACATCTGCCGCCCAACGCCAATCTGCATGTGCTGCCAACACGCCTTTAACTTGATGCGTGATCGGATCATAAATCGGTGATGCAAAATCAATAAAACGCATTGGCTCATTCGGATCGTTTGATTTTAATAATTTCGCCAATAAAACCGCTTTGTGTACATCACCCAAATATACGTGCTGTAAACCATTGGCAAACCACGGGCGTTCCGATACATCGGCACCTTTTAGTAACTGATCGGCTGCAACAGCCACATGCCCGGACATATCCGCAATGCCAAGCCATGCGTAGTATTGATATGATTTTTTGACTTGATCAAGCTGTTGTTGCACCCGAGGATTATTAAAATCGGCTTCGGCAAAAAAAGGCGACTGACTCAATAAAATAATTTCGCGCTCGCGCTCACCCAAAGAGTTGGCTAAGGTCTGACTGGTACTTCTGGCAGTTTCATAAAGTGCTTCACCACTGCTTCGCTTCATTTGTGCAGAGGCAATCTCACCAATATATAAGGTAATACATAACCCTAAAATTAAAGACATACCCGCAAATAAAATCAGTAAGCGATTACGCAAAGAATGGACTTGAAGCATGTGATGTTCCGTTATATGAGTTTTAAATTATAATATTTATGCTCAAAAAAAGGTAAAAAAGACTGAGAATTCAGTCTTTTTTACCGATATGGCTTTTGCTTTTACACAATCATTTCGGCCCTGCATTCGCTAAAACATACTGTTTTACTGAATTTACACTCATTGGTTTCGTACCACCAACAAAATCTTTTATTGCAAGACCATATTGGCTAGACAATGCCCCACCATTAAGTTCAAACGCATCGCTACTACTAAAATTGGTATAGAAGTTCGCTTCACAATTACGCCCAAGCTTACTACTACAATAGGCATTGGCTTGTGCAATATTGCTAGAATATGGCGCAAAGACTAAATCACTTGAAGTTTTTTTGAAAATTGGTTGGAAACTACCTTTTAAATTTGCAGCATTATCAAAATAGTTTGCTTCAACAAATGCCAATACTTTCGGGCTAGTGCGAACGCCCATGTAATAATTTGATTGATATAAGTTATTCACCACATGTACCAGCCCAAGCCCAGATACAGAGTCAGATTGACCCAATTCAGGTGCACGACCAGATGTATTATGAATCCAGTTTTGCTTTAATGTAATCGTTTGATTGGCACCTAAAAACAAGAAATTCCAGTAATGGCGATTATCACAATAATGTCCATAACCTGTTGTACCATCAAAATTATTATTACTAATCACCACATTTTTTGCAGCACCCCAACCTGTTACCACAAACTGGCGACCAATGCGGGCAATATAATTGTGATCAATGACGACATTCGATGCATTATCAATAGTAATGGCATCTCCCGCCCAAATCACTTGCTCGTTAATATCAGTAATATTTAAATTCTTAATGGTGATATTACTCACACCCGCCTTAAGCATTAAACCCTTACCTTTAATTCCCGAGCTTGCCCCCAATCCAATAATGGTTTTATTTGAACCCACCAAAAGTGGATTTTGTCCTGCTTTTTTAAAGGAAATATTAAATAATGACTTTCCTTTACAATAGTCATCCACGCTTAAGATTTGCTCTTGGCCTTTGGTGTCTTTACATTGATTTTCTGAATAAATACAACCCACACTCGATGTTTGCCCATCAACATTTGTAAAATCAATAACACCATTAATTTGAATAACGCGTGGTGTGGTATCTGCACATGCTGTTGTGGTAGTCGACATCGTCGAGCACAGTGCTTTTTCCAGTTGCTGCTTTGCATCACTGCTAGACGCATTAATCACAACCGTACTACTTGTTGCAGCTAAATTTGCACTCAAGGCTTTTGTAGATGTCGCCTGTGCAAGTGATGTTAACGCTAAATTTTGCGTTTCTGCATTTTCACTCTTTGAACGAGTAGTATTGACAGATGTTGTACTGTATTGCGTCGAGTTCTCGCGACTTGAACCATTGAACGACCCAGCAGTATTTTGCTGACGCTCAACACTATAATTATGACTAATATTTGCTCCTTTACTTGGCAATGCTTCATCTGTTTTGCAAGCAGACAACACCACTAAGCATGAACATAGAGTAATCGTTTTTAAATATAATTTTTTTGACACAGAAATGCGATAATGCATAGATGGATCCAACCTTTGATATGAAATCCGGAGATACTAAGCTTGAGCAATTATTCGATTTGCATCTAATTGATTGAAACAAATAGCAGTAAATCGAGTTTAAGATTACCAACCACAAGAAAAGCAATCACAATTCTACTGTTTAATATATTAAAATTACATTAAATAACAAAAAATAATAAATAATTTAATATTTTGTTAATAATTTCTACTTATTTTATTCATGTTTTCTAGAAGAAAACGAGATTTTTTATTAAAATTTCAAAGTAAACATAAGTTTACTTTGAATTTAAATATTTTAAACTTTCAAGGAATTTCAATGAATAAGCGTTTACGTATGCCTGTTCTATATAGTGCGCTATGTCTTGTGACATCGGCATTGGTTGGCTGTGGTGGTAGCGATGATTCTTCATCAAATCAAAGTACCAATACTGTAACAACTTCTGCATCTGCAGCATCAAATGCAGCACTTGCCACTTCTCTTGCAGCAACAACTGCTTCAACAGATAAAACCAGTGCACTTGCCAATAGCTCAGCAACAGCACCGCAAAATACTGTTTCAATCGAAGGTAAAACTTTAGATAATCGTCCAAAATTATTGGCAGCATCGACAGTTGAAGGCACTATTGCTAAAGAAGTTAAAGCAGGATTAGCCGTTGGGAATTCAATGAATTACGATGTGCTATTACTCGATCAACGTGATGCACTAGATGGCAGCAATAAAACAAAAATTATGACGGCTTTAAATGAAAATAAAAAAGTCCTGATTGATCTTGGCCCTGCTGGTGCAACAAGAACAGCACGTCAAACAGCTGTACAGAACCTAGTGGGTATGTCTGTAAATGCCGATGCAATCATGATTCAAAACAGCTCAGACAAAACAGGCTACATCATCACACCTGTAGAAGCAGCAAAACCGACTGCGCTATCAACACTTTCAGACACAGATGCAACAAGTAATCCTTCTGCACCAGTGAATACCACCAAAAATATTTTTGGCCTTTAAGGAGAATACAATGTTTGCATTCAAAAAAACTGCTGCTCTTGCATTGTCAATCTCTGCTGCCTTTGTATCGGTTCATGCCACAGCCGATGCATGTTTCCGTGATGACTATTCACATAATGCAAGTAGAATGGGTGATCAAGACTCTTGGGCGATTGGGAAAACACAAGCAAGTACAACTTGGGATGACTGGATTTGGCGTGGTCCAATCTTTAAGTGCACATCAACAGGAACAATTAGCTGTGCTTATGCATGGAATGAAACCAAAACAACTGGATATTCTTGGGGCGTAGGAACATCCTTAGATATGCCTAAAGGGCTACCTATCGTAGGTGACATTTTATCTTTAGTGCACTTTAATGCAAATTATAGTCGCAACCAATCTTTCTCTACAGCCTTCACTTGGACTGTCAACATCCAACCTGGTTACTACGCTCAGCCTGTTCAAGTTGTGGTACGTCGTTGGACAAGTGGTGACTTCCAAGGCATGCAAGTTAATACAGGCCGTAAGTGTGTTTGGGGTGGCGGCTCTGATGTTCATGATGGACATTGGTATACTTGGGATGGCTCTTTACGTTATGGCAGTTGGCATACAAACAAAGAGGAATCACGTTATGCCACCTATTATGTGCATAAATAATATATTCACGTAATACAATGTGCACTGTTAAATGAATTTTACAGTGCACTCTTTTTATCTATTTGCATAATTAACTACAAATTGGTGCGTTTTTTGCTTTAAATGAGCCAATATTTCCATCATTGTACTTATAGCGCTCATTTTTTATTTATTTTGAACTATTTTGATGCACTAACATCGCATAGTTTGATGCAATAAAAATTTAGCACTCAGTTTGAGCATATTATGCAAAATATCGATCTCCTATTTTTACTTCTAGGCGCAGTTCTCGTTCTTGCCATGCATGCTGGCTTCGCTTTTTTAGAACTTGGTACAGTTCGACATAAAAATCAGGTCAATGCTTTAAGCAAAATCTTATCAGATTTCTCTATCTCAGCGATCGCTTATTTTTTTATCGGCTACTATATTGCCTATGGTCAACATTTTTTCCATAGTGGTACTGAGTTAGCCGCACAGCATGGCTATAACCTTATGCGCTGCTTCTTTCTTCTAACTTTCGCCGCAGCAGTACCTGCTATTATTTCAGGTGGAATTGCAGAACGCGCCAAAATGCGACCACAAGCAATTGCAACCTTATTTTTGGTGGGCCTCGTTTATCCTTTTATTGAAGGTCTCATTTGGAACAATAATTTTCATTTCCAAGATCAATTACAACGTTTTTTTGGTGCGCCATTCCACGACTTTGCAGGCTCTGTTGTCGTGCATGCTGTAGGTGGATGGATGGCATTGGCCGCAGTTTTATTATTGGGTGCACGCCATGGCCGCTACCGCAAAGATGGTGCAGTTTCTGCACATCCACCCTCATCTATTCCATTTTTAGCCTTAGGTTCATGGATTTTAATTGTCGGCTGGTTTGGCTTTAATGTAATGAGTGCACAACGCGTTGATGCAATTTCCGGTCTAGTGGCAATTAACTCTTTAATGGCAATGGTCGGTGGTACGCTTACTGCAAACCTAATGGGTAAAAATGACCCGGGCTTTTTACATAATGGCCCACTTGCAGGCTTAGTTGCAATTTGTGCAGGTTCAGATATTGTGCACCCTATTGGTGCACTTGTAATCGGCGCAATAGCAGGAATCCTATTTGTAAAACTTTTCACTTACACCCAAAACAAACTTAAAGTCGATGATGTGCTTGGTGTATGGCCAATGCATGGTGTTTGCGGTGCCTTTGGTGGCATTGCAGCTGGAGTCTTTGGACAATCATGGCTTGGCGGCTTAGGACATGTGTCATTTTTAGCACAATGTATTGGTACTCTCATCGCCATTATCATTGCATTTAGCGGTAGCTTCCTCATTTATGCTGTTTTAAAAGCCAGCATCGGCATTCGACTCAGCCAAGAAGATGAATACCGTGGTGCAGACTTGTCCATTCATCGTATTTCTGCCAATGCAGAAGAAAGTAAATTCTAAATCTCATGCTTTAAGATGATGTACTTTCCTACATCATCTTGACAAAATTCATCTGAATAACTGTATGCCACACATAGCAGAGCAATCTTTTTTCACGTAAGATAAGTCGCTCATTTAGATGTGATTTACGCTTTAATATGGAAAAATATCAACTTTTTTTAGCCAAGACCGCCAGTCAGCAAATAGATTCAATCCAATCGTATAATATTGATGGCATAAAAGTTTGGTTAAAAAAAGCATCCAAGCGACATCCTAAATGGTTATATATGCTTGCCACTTGGGCAACACGTCTATTTAACGTTCAGCTACTCACGCCTGTACCCAATTATGGTGGTGCAGCATCAATTCAGTGCGAAGCTGCACGTATTGAAAGTTTAGCTGCCATTGGTGTACATGTTCCTAAAGTTTTAGCTGTGTCTGATCAAGGTTTACTTATTCAAGATATTGCGTCAGATGATCATCAGCTTATGCAGCTTGACCAAACCTTAGCAATTGCAGAAGATTTTAATCGACGTTTTACCCTATTTAAAAAAGCAGCCGAAGAAATTAAAAAAATTCACTTACACAATGGCTATTTAAGTGAAGCCTTTGGACGCAATATTTTAGTCGATCGTGATTTAAATATTTCATTTATTGATTTTGAAACAGATCCAATTACCGTTCTAGATTTGGCCACTTGCCAAGCCCGAGATTGGCTATGTTTCTTATTTTCTACTGCATTTAGATTTCAAGAGCATGAACGTCCACAGGTCGAGCAATACATCAACCAACTCTTACACGACCAACCGACTAGTCTATATCAACTAAGTAAACTTGGACGCCGTTTTGGATGGCTCAACAAAGTTAAAGTTGAAAAAACAGGCAATGATGGTAAACGAATGAAAATATTTTTAATGCTTTTACAAGGCTTAAAAGTCTAAATTAAATTATTACGACAAACTCAAAGGAAGTTTAACCATCACTTTCAATCCTTTAAGTTCAGCACTTTGTGCAAAAGTTAATTCTCCACCTACACGCTGAATAGCCTTTTGCACAATTGACAATCCCAAACCACTCCCCACCTCTAAATGATGATGCACACGGTAAAACCGTTTTAATACAGCATCATATTGCTCGGCAGGAATACCGGGACCACTATCTTCAATCACAATAAACGCATCCTGCGCTATGCCTGCATAGACTGAAATATTAATCACGCCGGCTTCTGGAGTATATTTAATTGCATTATCAATCAAATTATAGATAACCGAATGCAAGGTAGGTTCATAGCTATGCAAAAAGACTTGATCATTACGCTCAAAGCCCAAATCAATTTCTTTTTCCATCGCCAAATTCATCAATTGTTCAACACAATTTAACGCCACATGATTCAAGCAAATTTTTCTCGGCATCTCCACAACATTCATCGATGCATCTTGTTTCGCCAACGACAAAAGCTGACTGACCAAATGTTGAATTCGCGCCAAACCTTTACTTAAATTAATTAATGCGGCATTTTCAGGAAAATCACGTAATAAAATTTTAGTTTGTAAATTAAGTGCTGTAATTGGCGTTCTCAATTCATGTGCTGCATCAGCAATAAATTGTTTTTGTTCCTGCTGTGTTGCCGAAATCCGATCGAATAAATAATTAATTTCATGAATTGCGGGCAATAATTCAATTGGATATTGTGCTTCTTCAATCGGACTTAACTCATTAGAGTCACGCTGCGCCAGTTCATTTTTCATATCGTCCAGTGGTTTTAACCCACGGCGAATCATCCAAAAAATCATTAATAACACAAAAGGCATAATGATAATATAGGGTAAAACCATGCTTCCTGCGAGTTCTAAAGCCAGAACTTGACGTACTCGTTCATGCTGACTCACCTGTATTTGAAAGTTTGGGGTGGGTAGCACATAGGTATACCACGTGCCATTTGGAGTTTCGCGTTGATAAAAACCTGCTGTTTTTACTTTAGGACTCAACAACGGATTTTCACGAATATCGCTTAAATCTTGATAAGACCAAATATCAATGAGTAACTCTTGATCGACATCATTTTTATCTAAATTAAATGCACTGTGCATTTTTTTCAAATTAAATACAGTTGCACGTTTGGCAAGAAACTCCATTTGTGTATCTAAAATACGGGTAAGTTCTTTATTGGCAATATGATAAGTTGAGAACATCAAAATACACGCCATCACAAAACTTAACAGCGAGGTCAACAGAACGAGACGTGTATTTAACGATGTACGTTTTGACATAAGCTATCCAAAACCGAGCTTGATTTAGTGATGTCCTAAACGATACCCCAAACCACGAATGGTACGAATAAAATCTTTGCCTAATTTTGCCCGTAAATGATGAATATAAACCTCGATGGTATTACTCGAAACTTCACTATCAAAATCGTACAACTTATCTTCTAGATTTGCTTTAGAAAAAATTTTGTTCGGATGCATCATCAGCGGCGTTAAAATTGCCCATTCACGATTTGATAATTCAACCATTTGCCCCTTATATTTCGCAATATGCTGCTCAATATCTAACACTAAATCGCCATTTACCAAAACTTTATCATTTTGTGTATTTTGTGCTTCAATGCCTGCACGGCGCAACAGCGCTTGAATACGGGCAAAGAGTTCTTCAAACTCATACGGTTTAACCAAATAGTCATCTGCGCCTTGGTTTAAACCATCCACACGATTTTCCAACTGATCTCTTGCTGAAATAATTAACACAGGAATTTGGGTTTTTTGTCGAATTTGTTTAAGAACCTGCATACCATCCATCATGGGCAAGCCAAGATCTAGCAAAACAATATCAAAGTTGTGCTTGCCTAATGTTGCTAAGCCATCTACACCATTATTCACCCACTCCACATCAAAACCATGATATTTCAATAAGGTAATGGTGGACTCAGCAATCATAAAATCATCTTCGATAATTAATATCTTGGCCATGCCTCACACTCTAATTCGATTTAAAAGTGAATAAACTCACTCTTTTTGTAAAATGAATAATGCTAATCGCTCGACGAGAATACTCATCAAAATCAATATATACAGAATTTATCTATAAAGGAAAGTCTTGCACTGCTCGGTCAAAAATGGATACAACCGATACCTATATCTTAACTGAATGCAGATCGTTTTATATATAACCGGACAATCACAAAATACGGTATGCGCTTTCATCCTCGCAATGTATAAGGATTAACTTAAAAAACACTTAAACAATCGGTTAGATTAAAACATAACACTAAAGTCAACAAAAGCTATCAATATTTTTATTGTTATTTTTGACTTATTCCAAAAGAAAAACCACCTAACAAATAGGTGGTTTTTTAAACTTTATGCAATGATAGAATCAATTAGAAGCTATATTTCGCCATTAAGTTAACACGTGAGTAATCACCTTTGTTGTCTGTTGTTGCAGTACTGCTTGCAAAGGTTTCACGTTGACCATAAGTATATTCCATACCTAAGTCTAAGTTTTTAACAGGGGTGTAGAAGCTATTAACAAGAATATTGTATAAATTTTTATTAAGTGATGGAGCCTTTGCAGCATAATCAGTATCATCTTTGTACCAAATTGCACCTGCTGCAATATTCGAACGCCATTTTGGTGACCACTTATGTCCATAACCAATCAGGCCTGTGTCATATTCACCTTCATAAATAGAAAGGTCACCTGTTGTTGGATTCTGATAAGCAACATAAGCAGCATTTGCATAAAGTAAATACTTGCTGTCACCTTTAATATGATAATAGTTAGCAAAAAGCGTATCATTCGGAGTTAAATTATACTTACCACCAACACCAACACCCCAACCCAATTTAGTTTCGTCAACATTATCATTTAAAGAAATACGGTTCTCATGCAACATCCCATGTACTTGCAATAAACCTTTTTTATCAGCTGTTGTAACATCGTAGCGAGCTGTCAAAGCAGGTAAGCGGTTACCACCGCTTGTATTTGCTGTTTGAGTAGATGTCGTAGTCGCCACACCATTAACTGTAGTAGTTTTCGAGAATACAGTTGAAGCTGTTGAATTGTTAATGTTATCAACATCACCGCCTTCTAATGCCACCAATAATTTTTGGTTTGCAGTTAAAGGTTGAGTATAGCGGACTTGAACTGTACGCGTTGAACCATAGCCCATTGCACCGTTAAAGTCGACTGTATCTGGTGATGTATCCGCATTTACAAATGGAGAAGTGGTTTGACCAACCAACCAGTTGCCTAAAGACATATAGGCATGACGAATACGGAACGAACCGTTACCATTTGTCGTTTGTGAACTGCCTGTTGCAGAACCAGCAAAGTCAGCTTCAATTTTACCGGTTAAGTCGCCATATTCAGTTGGACGAACAATGTCTAAACCAATGCGCGAAGTAGCAGCTGAGACATTTAGGTTGTTTTTAGTTGCATTTGCAGAGTTTAATGGCACTGAATTGCTGTTATTTGAAATACTTGGTGATGGGTTGCCTTTTAAGTCATACGTACCATCTACACGCACGCTACCATAAATTTTAACTTGGGTTTGACCATCTGGCAAAGTCAACCATCCTGGCTTTCCACTTGCAACAGTTGGTGCAACTGGCGCAGGTTTAGCTGCTGCAAGTTCAGATGTTTGTTGCAATTGTACCGCTTGGTTCTGTTGTTGGTTTGACAGTTGTTGTACCAACTGCTGTAACTGTGCAACTTGTGCTTTAAGTGATGCAACATCTTGCGTTGTTGTTGCCGCTTGAGTAGACCCCACTGCACCAAAAAGTAACGCTGCGCCAATTGAAGCAGATAAAACATTAACTTTAATCACGTATTTTCTCCATAAAAATAGCTTATAGTTTTGGAAGTTCCGACACTATATCTAAACAAAGATAACAAAATGATGACAATCCTTGTATAAACTTAATCTTTCTTACTTATTCCATATACTTCTATACAAGCAAGTGAAAGATTTACACAAAAACATAACGGTAAATCCTTACTTTTCCAATAGTCTGTTACATCTTTTTTAATCATTTTTTTAATATTTTGATTAATTTTAAAACAAAGTTTGAAATCTATTCGACTTTAATCGGACATAATAACGTCAAATTAAATTAAAATTCAAAATTAAATCGAATAAAACGATGTTAAATTTATAAAATCAATTTTATTCAGTCGCTTTTAGAATAGTATCAGTAAATAAATCTAATCAACTCACACCCAACAAAGACCCAGTGTGATCATTCTTATTTATCATATAAAATAATCTTTCCCAAGTAAAAAACATACAGCAATAACGCACCATATTTATACATTTTTTCATCTTCACAAAGATGCCATACATGGCAAAAATCACACAAAAATCTTTTGTAACACGACTAGCCATTATGGGCTAAATCTGTTCTGATGCAGGATTATTTTTACCCTCAATGATAAAGCTATGATGTTAAAGTTTGCACAATGGTCAGGTCTTGCGCTACTCAGTGTCGCTTTATTTGGCTGTGACACCACTGGTACAAAAACACCCGCTCCAACTTTAAAAGCTCGCGAACCTGTTATTGCACTTGCATTAGGTGGTGGCGGTGCAAAAGGATTTGCTCATATTGGTGTAATTAAAATTTTAGAAGCCCATGGTATCCATCCACAAATTGTCACAGGCACAAGTGCAGGAAGTTTTGTGGGGAGTTTATATGCTAGCGGAAAAACACCGTATCAACTGCAACAAATGGCAGCACAGCTCAAAGAATCCGACTTGCGCGATTTAACTTTAAGCCGAGAAGGTTTTGTTGTTGGACAAAAATTACAAAACTATATTAACACTCAAGTCAATAATAAACCGATGCAGCAATTTCCCATTCGCTTTGCAGCAGTTGCTACACGCCTAGACAATGGTGCAAAAACGACCTTTATTAAAGGCAATGTTGGACAAGCGGTACGTGCTTCGTGCAGTATTCCAAACGTCTTTTTACCCACAACAATTGCAGGGGTAAAATATGTCGATGGCGGTTTGGTGAGTCCAATTCCAGTCAAAACTGCTCGTAGCATGGGTGCAGATATTGTAATTGCAGTCGATATTTCAGCACGCCCAACAGGTGGATCAAGCAATATGCTTGGGCTACTTGACCAAACCATCAATATTATGGGGCAACAAAGTATTAATGATGAACTTAAACAAGCGAGTGTTGTGATTCAACCTAAGGTTGGGAAAATCGGCGCTTTAGATTTAAATGCGGGACAAGCGGCAATTTTAGAAGGTGAGCAAGCCGCACAACAAAAAATTATTGCAATTCAAACAGCAATTGCAAATTTCAAAAAATCACCAGCAGCATTTAAACCTGCACCACGTCCAAGCATTTAACACGAATGTGATACTTCTTTCTTTAAGATGATCCTAAACCGATCATCTTTTTTTATATTTTCTAATTATGTTATAGTCATTTCAGCACAATAATTCAATAAACGAACATCACTAGAGGCGCCCTATGACGCTTATTTTAGAACCTTGGCATTGGTTTGTCGTCGGTATTGTACTCATGCTATCCGAACTTATTCTTACAGCCTTTGCTGCATTATGGTTTGGTATTGCCGCGGTTATGGTCAGTATTTTACTGTGGTTATTTCCTTGGATGAGTTTAAGTTTACAACTGATTACATGGATCATTCTTTCAATTGTATGCACCATTTTATGGTTTAAATTTATAAAACCCTTATCAACAGATAAAACCAAAGCAGGCTTAGCCCGAGAAGCCACCATTGGTCAGGTCGGTATGGTCATCCAAACGGGACTGAGTCATGAACAAGTTAAAGTTCGCTTTCCTGTACCTGTATTAGGTGCAGATGAATGGATCTGCCGAACAATGACCCCAGTCGCTGTGGGCGATCGGGTGAGTGTCGTTGATATTCTTGGCAACGATTTAGTGATTCAACCCTATCGCTCTACACCTCTTTAAATAAGGAAAATAAAATGAATTTTACAATCATCATGTTTGCCCTGCTCATTTTTGTCGGGATCACCATTTTTAAAGGTGTGCGAATTGTTCCACAAGGTTATAAATGGATTGTACAACGCTTAGGTAAATATCACGTCACTCTCAATCCGGGCTTAAATTTTGTAATTCCTTATATAGATGAAGTCGCCTATAAAATTACCACCAAAGACATTGTGCTTGATATTCCATCACAAGAAGTCATTACCCGTGACAATGCGGTTTTGGTGATGAATGCCGTAGCCTATATTAATTTAACTACGCCAGAAAAAGCGGTTTATGGCATTGAAAACTTTAACTGGGCGATTCAAAATTTGGTGCAAACTGCATTACGCTCTATTGTTGGGGAAATGGATTTAGACGATGCGCTTTCATCACGTGACCATATTAAAGCCAAGCTAAAAGCCGCAATTTCTGATGATATTGCCGATTGGGGAATTACCCTAAAAACCGTCGAAATCCAAGATATTCAGCCATCTCCAACCATGCAAGCTGCAATGGAAGCACAAGCTGCGGCTGAACGTCAGCGCCGTGCAACTGTTACCCGTGCCGATGGCGAAAAACAAGCAGCTATTTTAGAAGCCGATGGCCGTTTAGAAGCTTCTCGCCGTGATGCTGAAGCACAAGTAGTTCTTGCCGATGCATCTCAACAAGCCATTAGCATGATTAGCAGTGCCGTAGGTGATAAAGAAACCCCTATTGCCTATTTACTTGGCGAACAATACATTAAAGCCATGCAAGACATGGCGAAGTCGAACAATGCAAAAACAGTGGTTCTCCCTGCCGATGTATTAAGCACAATCCGTGGAATTATGGGTAAAGTTCCGCCTTCGGCTTAAAAGATACTAAAAAGGGTTTGATACATTTATATCAAACCCTTTTTAACAATGCAGAAGGTCAAAATAATGATGAATGACGACTCATATCACATACAATTAATAATGTCGTGACAATAAAAACTGTGTAATTTCATACAGTGATTTAGCATCTTCACCAAAATAAGCCAAAGCCTCTAAAGCTTGGTCATGCAGTTGCTGGGCATAGTTTTTGGCTTCATCTAGACCCAACAAAGCAGGATAAGTCGATTTCTCTACTTGCACATCTTTTCCCGCGGTTTTGCCTAGTACCTCTGTATTGGCAGTAATATCTAAAATATCATCTTGCACTTGAAATGCTAAACCGATTGCCTGTCCAAACTGACGCAACTGCGTGATTGCAAGGTCTGTTCCTTTAAATACAGTCACGGCAGACATCATTATCGCGGCTTGAATTAAAGCACCTGTTTTATTGCGATGAATATTTTCAAGAGTAGACTGATCAATACGTTGACCTTCGGCAGCCAAATCGAGGACTTGCCCACACACCATTTTAGAACTTGAAGTCGCTAACAGTTGCATTTGTTTAAACATAATCTGCTGATCTACCGCAACACCTTGGTCAAACAAACGGCTCGATAACACTTCATACGCCATCGATTGCAAAATATCTCCCGCAAGCAATGCTGTACTTTCACCAAATACGATATGACAAGTTGGTTGACCACGGCGTAAGGCATCGTTGTCCATACAAGGTAAATCATCATGTACCAGTGAATAACAATGGACTAATTCAACCGCAACCGCAGCGCGACGCACTGCTGCCATATTTGGGTTATTCGGTTGTAGAGCTGCCGTTGCATAACACAGCGCAGGACGCACGCGTTTGCCACCAAGCATGACTGCATGATGTACCGCACTTTTGATTGGCTCTGGCAAACCAAAAGCATCGAGAGCTAAAGTTAAGTCTTGTTGAATTTGTTGCTGAGCAGATGTTAAAACCTCTGCAAAAACCGATGTAGTTGCTGACACGCTTGCCTCTGCAAAGATAATTAAGCTTTTTTCACAAATTCTGATTTGAGCTTCATCGCCCCAATACCACTAATTTTACAATCAATATTATGGCCATCGGCTGCATCTGCTAGCAAACGAATACCCTTTACTTTCGTTCCGACTTTTACAACCAAAGATGAACCTTTAACTTTTAAGTCTTTGATTACACTGACCGTATCACCATCTTGTAGCGGATTACCATTAGCATCTAAAATAATGCTATTTTGCTCTGCTTGCGCTTCGCCTTCTTTCCATTCATGACTACACTCAGGACAAATTAGAAGTTCGCCATCGGCATAGGTATATTCAGACTGACATTGTGGACAAGCAGGAATGGTCATGCCATTTTCTCAAAAATAAAAATATTATCGCCTGTATACACATTTTTTTCAAAATTATCTTTATCATCCATAATACAGCGATTTAATGCGAATCGAATAAAGCCTTAAAACAAGCATTGCGATATAACAATTGCACTGGATTGATGCAATAATATGCTCAGTTAAAGTGCGGTTTTTACAAGTAAAAAAATAAACCACCAGTCAAGATAAAAACTGTATCGATTACTAGGCGAAATATAACCAATCGATTACAATCCAAGTGATTTCATCTCGAGCTGTAAGACACGTGAGCAATAAAACACAACTTCAGCGAGGCCTAAAAAACCGTCACATCCAGCTCATTGCGATGGGTGGAGCCATTGGAACGGGGCTATTTTTAGGTTCTGCGCAAGTCATCCAGTCTGCTGGACCATCAATTATTTTAGGTTATGCCATTGGCGGTTTAATTGCATTTTTAATTATGCGCCAACTAGGGGAAATGATTGTTCATGAACCGACTACAGGTTCATTTAGTCATTTTGCCTATCAATATTGGGGTAAATTCCCAGGCTTTATTTCAGGTTGGAATTATTGGATTTTATATATTTTAGTGGCGATGTCTGAGCTAACCGCAGTCGCAAAATATATTAATTATTGGTGGCCATTTATTCCTGCATGGGTATCTGTACTGTTTTTCTTTGTGGTCATTACCTTGGTTAATTTAGGCAACGTCAAGTTTTATGGCGAATCAGAGTTCTGGTTATCGATTATTAAAGTCACCGCTGTCATTGCTATGATTATTTTTGGTATCGTGCTTTTGGTAACGGCAGAGCCAAATTCTATTTCTAGCGTAAGCAACCTATGGACACACGGTGGATTCTTTCCCAAAGGCTTTGACGGGCTGTTTTATATGCTTGCCTTTATTATGTTTGCCTTTGGTGGGATTGAACTCATTGGTATGGCAGCAGCTGAAGCCGAACAACCTGAAAAAACCATTCCAAAAGCCATTAACCAAGTGGTCTTTCGGGTTTTAATTTTTTATGTTGGCTCATTAGCTGTATTGCTGTCTTTAGTCCCTTGGGATCAACTACAACTCGGCAGCTTAGACAAAAGCCCATTTGTGATGATTTTCAGCCAACTTGGAATTGGTTGGGCCGCAAGCATTTTAAACTTTATTATTTTAACCGCTGCGCTTTCTGTTTATAACAGTGGCATGTATGCCAATAGTCGGATGCTGTTTGGTTTAGCCGAACAAGGGAATGCACCTAAAGTTTTTGCCAAAGTGAATAAACAAGGTGTACCTATTCCTGCTGTTCTTTTTTCAGCACTGTTAATTTTTGGCTGTGTCTTGCTTAACTATTTTGTACCAGAAGATGCTTTAAGCCATTTGATGTACATTGTTGTCGGTGCTTTGGTTTTGAATTGGGCAATGATTTCGTTAACCCATTTAAATTTCAAGAAAAAAATAATTGCAGAAGGTATTAAAACTACCTACCCATCTTTTTTATATCCAATCACCAATTATATTGTACTAATTTTTATTGCAATTGTGCTTTATATTATGTGCAAACAAGGCTTTCAAGAATCTGTAATTATGATTCCTATTTGGATAGTATTGATGTTTATTTTGTTTAAGCTGCTAAACAGCAAGAAAAACTAAATTTACAATCAATACTTTCTTTTTTAAAAAGTTATTGCACTGCAATAACTTTTTTTTTGCGCCAAGTTCAGCTAGAGTAGCGACTATGATTGCGGTCTTAGCTTAACTGGATAGAGCAGTTGCCTCCTAAGTGACCGACGTGGGTTCGAGTCCCGCAGACCGCACCAAATAAACTGCTTATTTTAAGTATTTAAAAAGAATAATTAACTTACAATATATAAATATAACGAAAGGTCAAAAAAATACAGAAGTGCTACAATGACCCACAGCAACAATACTTAGTCTCTAGTTAAATAAATATACACTAAAATACAACCCTATAATGTAACTTTGGAGAAAACTATGTCTGATGTTATTGAACTAATCAGCCCCGTAACCTTAGAAAAAGAAGGCTACCCACCACTGCACTTCACTAAAGGAACCTTGTTTAAAGTTGAACAAGACTTCCCGAATTGCTATTTAGTCCGCACTGACCAAGGTTTTACCTTTACTTTAGACAAAAACAACGAAAATAAAACTTGGGTTAAACTTTAATCATTTTTATAAAAAAATAAGCCGCTTCTATTTGCGGCTTATTCTGAATATTTTATAATTTTTACGAAGATTTAAATTCGGGACGTAGAATCATTACGGTACATAAGCATAGCCCCACTATAGCAACACTCATCCCAACCCAGCCAATTGCAGTTAAACCAATCTGTAAACTGATAAAACTGCCAAGCAATGCACCTGCACCAATGCCAACATTATACAAACCAGAATAAATCGACATCGCGACATCTGTTGCGTCAAAAGCAAACTGTAGAACTTTGGCTTGCATGACCAAACCAAAACTCATAATCGCCATCCCCCATACTATAGTAACAGCAGCAAGGCTGATGAAGCTAACCGAAAAAGGCAACAATAATGCCATACTCACAGCTATGGCGAAGCAGGAACCGACTACAAACCAACGTTGTTTATTCCGACCAAAACGACTAAATAAGATTGATCCTAAAATACCCGACCCACCATATAGCAAGAGCAATGATGTTGTTTGCTCTGAACTTAAATGCGCAATACGGATTGCGAATGGTTCAATATAACTATACGCCGTAAATTGTGCAGTAATCACAATTACGGTACTTGCAAATACCAGTAATAATGCCGGTCGCTTAAATAATAATGCAAGACTTTGAATTGAACCTGAATTTTGACTCGGTAAAACAGGTAAAGTTTTGGCTAAAACCAAGGTTGTGATTGCTGCTAATAATGCAATTAAACCAAAAGTATTGCGCCACCCAAACATTTCGCCGACCACGCGCCCAAATGGAATTCCAAGTACCAGAGCCAGCACCGTTCCTGTAGATAATAAACCCAGTGCTTGCATCCCTTTTCCTTCAGGTGCAACGCGCACAGCTAAAGATGCGGTAATCGACCAGAAAATTGCATGGGAAAAAGCAATTCCAATTCGACCAAGCAATAAAACAAGAAAACTTGAGGCAAAACTCGATAAAATATGGCTAAAAATAAACACCACAAAAATCGAAAGAAGTAACTGTTTACGCTCCATCGTTTTGGTAAGCAACATTAGTGGCAATGAAACCAATGCAACAACCCAAGCATAAATTGTCAGCATAATGCCTACTTGTGTGGGTTGCATTGAAAAACTCGTAGCAATATCCGACAAAAGTGCAACAGGTACAAATTCAGTGGTATTAAAGATAAAAGCAGCTAAGGCCAGAGCAATGACACTTGTCCAACTGCCCTGAATATGAGGTACTGGAGAAGAAACAGTCATAAAATGTAGATAAAAATCCAAAGAGCATAATGAAAATATTATATGATGACTGTTTCAATAGGGCTATGCCTCATCTGTATTCAATTGATACATGATTAAATTTTTACAATGATGCAATCAAAGGCTCAAATATCATTTTACTGCAAGTTGTAAAGCATTTTTAGCGATAAGCTTTGAACTTTTAATGCTAAGTCAGTTTTATGATTTACTTTACAATATTTAAGCTTTAGCCCGATCTTTGCACCTTAGCCTCCAAGCTGACCGCCAGGAATAATCATGACGACCACCATTCCATCTATTGACCATATTGATGCACTTGCTGCTGAATATACCGATAAATCGCCCTCAGAAATTTTAGAATTGGCACTGAATCAACAAGGTGAAGTTGCAATTTCTTTCTCTGGCGCAGAAGATGTCGTGTTAATTGATATGGCTTATCGCCTACGTAAACCATTTCGGGTATTTAGCCTAGATACGGGTCGCCTGCATCCCGAAACCTATCAATTTTTAGAAAAAGTACGTGAATTTTATAAAATAGAAATTGAAATTTGTTTCCCTGAAGCTGAGGCTGTACAGCAATTTGTCAAAGAAAAAGGACTATTTAGCTTCTTTAAAGATGGACATCAAGAATGTTGTGGCGTACGCAAAGTACAACCATTACGTAAAAAATTAGCCACTTTAGATGGTTGGGTGACTGGACAACGCAAAGATCAAAGTCCAGGTACACGCAATGATATTCCCGTCATTCAGGCCGATGTTGGTTTTTCAGGTCCAAATAAACAATTAATCAAATATAATCCATTAGCAAATTGGTCAAGTGCCGATGTATGGAATTATATTCGCATGATGGAGATTCCATACAACCCATTACATGAACGCGGTTTTATTTCAATTGGCTGTGAACCGTGCACTCGTGCTGTTTTACCCAACCAACATGAACGTGAAGGTCGCTGGTGGTGGGAAGAAGCGACGCATAAAGAATGTGGCTTGCATGCAGGTAACTTAAAGAAATAAGTAAATTAGCACACATAAACGTGCTGGTTCAGCAATTGGACTGGCACAGCCTGCATTTAATGCCATTCTATCCTTCTATTTTTTATATCACCGTTTATACTTAGCTTAATCTTCATAATTAAAATGCTTACAGCATAGGCAAGAAGGCAAATCCCATGCGACCATTACACCCAATCGATCTTATTTTTCTCTCTTTAGAAAAAAGACAACAGCCAATGCATGTGGGTGGGCTGTTTTTGTTTAAAATTCCCGATAACGCACCTTCGACCTATATTCAAGATCTTGTTCAAGATATTCGAAATTCAAAAAGTATTCCCTTGCCGCCTTTTAACAACAAATTGAATGGCTTATTTTGGGATGAAGATCAAGAGTTCGATTTAGATCATCATTTTCGTCATATTGCCTTGCCGCATCCGGGGCGGATTCGTGAATTATTGGTCTATATCTCACAAGAACACGCTACTTTGCTCGATCGTGCTAAACCCCTTTGGACCTGTAGCATTATTGAAGGTATTGAAGATAATCGTTTTGCGATGTATTTCAAAATACATCATGCCATGGTCGATGGCGTAGCAAGTATGCGTTTAATGGAAAAATCTTTTTCCAAAGACCCAGCTACTTTAACCATCGTACCACCTTGGTGCATTGACAGCCGTAAACAAAAAACCAAAAAGCCAAATCTTGTTCGTCGTTTAGGGCATACAGCACTGAATCTCAAACAGCAAGTAACAGCCACACCTGCGGTCTTTAATGAATTATTCCAAGCGGTACAAGAACGTCGTTATAACCCCGACTATGTTTCAAGTTTTCAAGCACCTGCAAGCATTTTGAATCAACGCATCACCGCTTCACGGCGCTTTGCAGCACAGTCTTTTGCCTTTGAGCGCTTTCGACGTATTGCAAAAGCCTTAGACATGACCTTAAATGATATTGTACTTGCCGTATGTTCAAGCGCATTACGTGCCTATTTAATTGGCCTCAATAGCCTGCCAAGTAAGCCACTAATTGCGATGGTACCAACTTCTATTCGTAGCGATGATTCGGATGTCAGCAATCGGATTACCATGATTTTAGCCAATTTAGCCACACATGTAGCAGACCCAATTGAACGGGCTAAAATTATTTCTCGTAGCGTCAAAAACTCAAAAATGCGGTTTAGTCGAATGACATCAAGCCAAATTTTAAGCTATAGCGCCTTTGTATATGCCCCTGCGGGTTTAAATATTTTATCGGGAATGCTACCCAAACATCAGGCATTCAATCTTGTAATTTCCAATGTTGCAGGCCCACGCGACCCCCTATATTGGAATGGCTCAAAGCTTGAAGCACTTTACCCTGCTTCAGTGGTTTTCGATGGCCAAGCCCTGAACATTACCCTCACAAGCTATTTAGATAAACTTGAAGTTGGAATTGTGGCTTGCCGTAAAGCATTGCCAAAAGTGCAAAATTTATTGGTTTTATTAGAACAAGCCATTCAAAGCTACGAGAATATTTTAAATTTAGATGTGATTGACGTTGAATAGATCAAACTCATGTTCTGACACAAAACAAAGGGCGTCTCTTTCGCCCTTTGTTTTAATTTTTGACTGTACGACACAATTTTAACAGTTCAATACAAACATCTTGCACCATCGTGGTGGTAATTGGCACTTCCTTGCCATGCTCATCCAACATATAACAATCATTCTGTGCTACATGCTGCTCAGCAGTTTGTTGAACTTTACGATTAATACTGTTTTCTTCACAAATTTGCATAATGCGCTCCCCAATGGCTAAGACCGTATGTCTTTGGCTAGAACCTAGAGCTATAGTATTGAAAAATGTGAATCAAAAGTAAAATCCTAGTTGTAACAAGGCTTAAGCGATATCTTGTTACAACTTTAACTTAAAATGATATCATATTGCTCTTGCGTATATAGACTTTCCACCTGAAATTTAATAATTCGGTGGATAAAGTGCTCTAAATCGGCCACCGCAGGTGCTTCGGCTGTTAACAATCGGTCAATCACCATTGGGTTCGCAACAACAGTAAATCCAGCTTGAGACTGATATGCACGCGCATAACGCATAATTTCACGAAATATTTCATAACAAATTGTTTCAGCAGTCTTCACAAAACCTCTTCCCTGACAGGTTGGACAAGACTCACACAGCAAATGTTCTAACGATTCACGGGTGCGCTTACGAGTCATTTCCACCAAACCCAGTTCAGATACTTGGGTAATTTTGGTTTTAGCATGATCACGCTCAAGCATGCGTTCAAACTGTTTTAACACTTCTTCACGATGTGCAGCTTCTTGCATGTCAATAAAGTCGATAATTAAAATACCGCCTAAATTACGCAAACGTAACTGACGAGCAATGACCTCGGTGGCTTCCATATTGGTTTTAAAGACAGTGTCTTCTAAACTGCGACCGCCCACGTATGAACCTGTATTCACATCAATAGTTGCCATTGCTTCAGTTTGATCAATCATCAAATAACCGCCCGACTTAAGTGCAACACGGGTTTGTAAGGCTTTTTGAATGTCTTCTTCCACATTGTATAAGTCAAACAGTGGACGTTCACCTGGGTAATGAATTAATCGATTCAACATTTCAGGCATGAACTCACCAATGAAGTCTTTGAGCTTAGTATAGACTTCACGTGAATCGATATAGATTTTCTGGGTTGTTTCTGATGCTAAATCACGCACAATCCGTTGTGGTAATGGCAGCTCTTCAAAAATTAATGATGGCACAACAATACTACGTTGTTTACGTTGAATATACTCCCAAAGTTTAGCTAAATAAGCCATGTCTTGAGTAATCGATGCTTCATCCACACCATCGGCAGCAGTACGGACAATCACACTGCCTGGTAATTTAAACTGGCTTTGAATTTTTTCAATAATGGCTTTTAAGCGCTCACGCTCTTGCTCAGATTCAATGCGCTGAGACACCCCGATGTGATTACCAAAAGGCATTAAAACCAAATAACGCGAAGGAATAGAAAGGTCGGTGCTGAGACGTGCACCTTTTGTGCCGAGCATGTCTTTCATGACTTGTACAGTCAGGGTTTGCCCAGGTTGTAACAGCTCAAAGACATTTGGCGTGGTTTGCGAACGTGGCCACACCATATCATTAATATGTAAGAAAGCCGTGCGAGACAAACCAATATCGACAAAAGCCGCCTGCATGCCCGGTAAAACACGCACAACTTTGCCTTTATAAATATTCCCCACTAAACCACGTTTTACGCTACGTTCAACAAATAATTCATTGGCCGTACCATTTTCAATTAATGCAACGCGGCATTCCATCGGCGTGACATTGATCAGCAATTCATCTGACATAACGAACTCAAAACATTATAAGAATTTTTGTTAAAACAATTAATTTAGAACCTTAATTGCTTTTAGTAATGCTGCGGTTTGCTGTAGCGGCAAACCCACTACATTGCTGTAACTGCCCATAATTTGAGGAATAAACTGTGCGGCAATTCCTTGAATTGCATAGCCACCTGCTTTGCCAAGCGGCTCGCCTGTCGCCCAATAATCTTCCATATCTTTTGGGCTTAATACTTGAAATTCGACTTTGGTTTGTACCACATCCACATATTGTGTCACAGCATTCATTACACAAATGCCAGTTAACACCTCATGGCAACGCCCTGATATTTTTGCCCAAATTGCAAAAGCATCGCTTTTACTCTCTGGCTTTCCAATAATTTCGGAATCTACAGCAAGCGTGGTATCGGCAGCAATAATGGTTGCTTCAGGAAATTTCTGCCACACTGCTTGCGCTTTTTGTTGTGCTAAACGTGCAACATAGGCCATGGCCGTTTCATTATCTAAAACACGTTCATCAATGTCTGGACTAAAAATATCGAAATTCAGCCCAAGCTGTTGCAATAGCGCTTTACGGCGTGGCGAACTTGAGGCTAAGATTAAATGCGCCATTTTCTCAAACAATAATATAGCACAGGCCAAAACAAAGCACTGCTCATTAACGGTGGCCAACGTCGCATGACAGGATAATTAATTCCGGCCATGACTTGCATTGCCCAAAGAAACAATACATAAGCAACGGTAGCTAAAAATGCAATGCCCCATAAATTTAAGAAGGTTAAAACACGACGTTCACGCACAAAATAACGCGAAACAAAGGTCAACACCACAAAAATTAATGCATTTTGCCCTAAAGGTGCATCAATGAGTAAATCGGTAAAAATCCCCATCCCAAAAGCAAACCACACACCGCACCATGTTGGTTGACACAATACCCAATACAGCATCACCAATAACATAATGGCAGGTCGCCATGCAGAAGCATCATAAGATAAAGGATAGATCATTAAAAATGAGGCCAATACAATTGAAATTGCAATGGCAATGAGCGGATCTTTCTTCTTTTCAGGACGATAATTAGTGCTTAGCATAAGGCTGCTCCTTGGCTAAAGCATCTGAAAACAACACCACCACGTAATGTCCACCTGATAATTGTGCCGCAGGTTTTACATCAATTTGGGCAAATTCACCCGAGTTGTGCCGTTGAATATTCGATACGATACCAATTAAATAGCCCGCAGGGAAATGCTCGCCTAAGCCTGAACTATAAACGCGATCGCCTACGACAATATCTGCACTGGTTGGCACATATTGCATTTGTAACTTACCCGAATCGCCCATACCAGAAACAATCGCACGCATGCCTGTACGTTCAATTCGCACCGATAATGAATTTTCTTTATCTGACAATAAGAGTACCCGTGCACTATGTGAATAGACATTAATGATCTGCCCCATAATGCCTTTATCATCTAATACTACTTGCCCTTCATGCAAATGGTCTGCTGTGCCACGGTTAATCACAATTATATGCCGTAACGGATCTGCATCAGTACCAATGACTTCGGCAATTTCCATACGACCATCAATAATCAGTGGTGTATCGAGTAAACCACGCAAGCGCGTATTTTCTGCAGACAGTTCAGATAATTTTTGCAGGCGCACTTGCCCCTGTAATAACTCTGCACGTAATGCAGTGTTCTCACGGCGTAATTGCTCTTCAGATTTGCTTTGTTGGGTAAGCCACTCTCGCGACATGACAGGATAACTTGCAACGGCATAAATTGGATTATATGCCGCATTCAAGACATCCCTTGCAGGTTGGATCAGATGTGGCATGCGCCAGTCAAAAAATGACACGACCAAACATGTAATCACTGCAATAATAAATGAGCGAAAAGATGGCGGTTGTCTTGAAAAAATATTCGGTTGCACCACCCTATCCTTTTTTATCCTACAAACAGCATGTCATGGTTTGGATTGTCAAAGAATTCTAAGACTTTACCACCACCACGGGTCACACATGTTAAAGGATCTTCCGCCACAACAACAGGTAGCCCAGTTTCTTTTGCCAATAATTGGTCTAAATGACGTAACAATGCACCACCACCCGTTAAGACAATACCACGCTCTGCAATATCAGATGACAACTCTGGTGGTGTTTGCTCAAGTGCTGATTTTACTGCACTCACGATGCTTTGTAATGGATCAGTAATCGCTTGCATCACTTCTTCAGAAGTCACGGTAATTGAACGTGGAACACCTTCAGCAAGGTTACGACCACGAACTTCAATTTCAAGTTTTTCACTGCCTGAAACTGCCATACCCACTTCTTTTTTAATCAACTCTGCAGTGGTTTCACCAATCACACAGCCATGTGCTTTACGTACATAGTTAATGATTTGTTCATCAAATACATCACCACCAATACGTAGCGAGTCTGAATAAACACAGCCTTGCAGCGAAATAATTGCAATTTCAGTGGTACCACCACCAACATCCACAACCATCGAACCACATGCTTGCTCTACAGGTAAACCTGCACCAATTGCAGCAGCCATTGGCTCTTCAATTAAACGAACATCACGTGCGCCTGCATTAAATACCGCTTCACGAATCGCACGGCGCTCTACAAGCGTTGATTTACATGGTACACACACCACAACACGCGGTGCAGGCGGGAATAAGCGTTTTTCATGCACTTTACCAATAAATTGGTTTAACATGGTTTCAGTTACTTCGAAATCGGCAATCACGCCATCTTTCATTGGACGAATCGCAGAAATATTGGCAGGTGTACGACCAAGCATTTGCTTTGCGTCAAGACCTACGGCAGCAACAATTTTTTGTGAACCGCTGTGACGAATCGCCACTACTGTCGGTTCATTTAAAATAATGCCTCGTCCAGGCGCATAAATTAGTGTATTAGCAGTACCTAAATCAATGGCAAGATCTGGCGAAAACAAGCCAATTAGTCGTTTTAGAATCACGGGTCGTTCTCAGTTTTTACAAATATGGACGCAAGGCCGCAACTTTAACTAAATGTGATGCTTTGAACAAGTCAATCGCTTATCATATAGCACGATATTTTAATTTTTTTTGATCCTGACGAGGTGATGTTATGTCTACATCAGATACGAAGCACCCAGATTTGGATGCTCAAACAGTTTCACAGATTGCACATCTTGCTCGTTTATCGCTCAATCAGACGCAATCGGATGAGTATGCACAAAGTCTAAATAAAATTTTAGACATGATGGAAAGCTTGAAAGCCATTGATACCACTGGTATTGAGCCTTTAAAAAGCCCATTCGACACAGCTCAACCGCTACGTGCCGATGTTGTAACTGAACGTAACCATCGTGAAGCTTATCAAGCTGTCGCACCTGCAACCCAAGATGGCTTATATCTTGTGCCACGTGTAATCGAATAATTTCCTTTATTGTTACTTTTTGTAAAAATTATCTAATCAGATTTCTATTATGACTGACTTACATCGCTTATCAATCCGAGAAATGTCTGAAGGATTAACCTCAGCAAAATTTTCTTCTCGTGAATTGACTCAACATTATTTAAACCGAATTGACAAAATTGACAGCCAAATCAAAAGTTATGTCACGGTTAGCCCTGAACAAGCTTTGGCAGAAGCTGACGCTGCCGATGCTGCAATTAAAGCAGGTACTACCACTGCTTTAACAGGTATTCCATTGGCACATAAAGATATTTTTTGTACCCAAGGAATTAAAACCACCGCGGGTTCTAAGATTTTAGATAACTTTATTTCGCCTTATGATGCAACTGTAGTTACCCAAGCCAAAGTAGCGGGTCTTGTAACATTAGGTAAAGTCAACATGGACGAATTTGCCATGGGCTCTACCTCTGAAAGTTCATATTTTGGAGCAACCGCAAACCCTTGGGCACTTGACCGTGTTCCTGGAGGTTCATCAGGTGGTTCTGCTGCTGCTGTTGCTGCTGACCTTGCCCCTTTTGCCACAGGTACAGATACAGGTGGTTCAATTCGTCAACCTGCTTCGTTTTGTGGTTTAACCGGTTTAAAACCGACTTATGGCCGTGTATCTCGTTTCGGCATTATCGCGTATGCATCGTCACTTGACCAAGCGGGTCCAATGGCACGTTCAGCAGAAGATTGTGCTTATTTAATGAATGTGATGGCAGGTCACGATACTAAAGACTCAACTTCTGTAAACAAAGAAGTGGATAATTATGTTGCCAACTTAAATGCAACAGCGTTAAAAGGCTTACGCATTGGTATTCCAAAGCAATATTTTAATGTTGCAGGCTTAGATGCTGAAGTAAAAGCGCGTGTTGAAGAAGCGCTAAATAAACTTGCAGATATGGGTGCAATTTTAGTTGAAATTGACCTCAATATGGTAGAAAGCTATGTACCAACCTATTACCTGATTGCCCCTGCTGAAGCATCGTCTAACCTTTCACGTTATGACGGCGTGCGTTATGGCTATCGCTGTGAAAACCCTGTCGATTTGATGGACTTATATAAGCGTTCACGCTCTGAAGGTTTTGGTGCAGAAGTTCAGCGCCGTATCTTAATTGGTACCTATGCACTTTCAGCAGGTTATTACGATGCGTACTACGTCAAAGCACAAAAAGTTCGCCGTTTAATTCAGCAAGATTTCTTAAAAGCCTTTGAAAATGTGGATGTGATTGCAGCACCATCTGCGCCAACCACAGCGTATAAAATTGGTGCAGACTTAACTCCTGTTGAAATGTACTTGGGTGATATTTATACCTTGGCGGTAAACCTTGCGGGCTTACCTGCAATTAACGCACCTGTTGGTTTAGACAGCAACAATTTACCTGTGGGATTACAACTGATTGGTAATTATTGGTCTGAATCTCAACTGTTATCTGTGGTACATCAATATCAACAAGACACCCACTTCCATACTCAACGTGCGGCAATTGCTGAGGAGACTGCATAAATGGCACAAGCTCAAAAAAAGCCAAAATCAAACTTAATTGATGGTTGGGAAGTGGTGATCGGGATTGAAATCCACACCCAATTGGCAACGCAATCTAAAATTTTCTCAGGTTCATCAACTGAATTTGGTAATGATCCAAATACTCAGGCTAGCCTTGTCGATTTAGCCATGCCGGGTGTTTTACCTGTGCTAAATAAAGAAGTGGTGGATTTAGCCATTCGTTTTGGTTTGGGTGTGGATGCCTATATCGACCAAGCCTCTGTTTTTGCACGTAAAAACTATTTTTACCCTGATTCACCAAAAGGTTATCAAATCAGTCAAATGGACAATCCCATTGTCGGTTTAGGTCATATTGATATTCAACTTGAAGATGGTACGGTTAAACGCATTGGTATCACCCGTGCGCATTTAGAAGAAGATGCAGGTAAATCGATTCACGACCAATTTGAAGGAATGTCGGGCATTGACTTAAACCGTGCAGGTACGCCTTTACTTGAAATCGTGTCTGAACCTGACATGCGTTCGGTTGAAGAAGCGGTGGCGTACATTAAAGCCATTCATACCTTGGTGCGTTGGTTAGGTATTTCTGACGGTAACATGGCAGAAGGCTCATTCCGTGCCGACTGTAATGTGTCATTGCGTCGTCCGGGTCAACCGTTTGGTACACGTTGCGAGCTGAAAAACCTTAACTCATTCCGTTTTATTGAGCAAGCGATTAATGTTGAAATTGAACGCCAAATGGAAATTTTAGAGTGGGACGGCACGATTGATCAAGAAACGCGTTTGTTCGATCCTGTGAAGATGGAAACGCGTTCGATGCGCTCGAAAGAAGAAGCGAACGACTACCGTTATTTCCCAGACCCTGACCTTTTGCCTGTGATTATTGCCGATGCGCAAATTGAGCAAGCTCGTGCAGCATTACCTGAATTGCCTGCAGCACGTCGTGAACGCTTTATTGCGGACTTTGGCGTGACTGAATACGATGCGCATGTACTCACCTTAACTCGTGAAATGTCTGAATTTTACGAAGCTGTGGTGAAAGCCTCTGGCGGTGCAGCACAAGGTAAAGTGGCTGCCAACTGGGTGATGGGTGAATTCTCAGGTGCTTTAAACAAAGCTGGCTTAGAATTGGCTGACTCCCCTGTTTCTGCTGAGCAATTGGGCGGAATGATTGCCCGTATTGTCGATAACACCATTAACGGTAAAATCGCCAAGCAAGTGTTCGGTTTTATGTGGGAAGAAGGCAAATCTGCGGATGAGATCATTGCAGAAAAAGGCTTAAAGCAAGAAACCGATACAGGTGCAATTGAGGCGATTATCAAAGATGTATTGGCAGCCAATGAAAAAATGGTTGAAGAATACAAATCTGGTAAGGAAAAAGCCTTTAATGGTCTTGTCGGTCAAGTGATGAAAGCAGCCAAAGGCAAAGCCAACCCTGCGCAAGTGAATGAATTGATGAAGAAGTTGATTGGTTAAGGCTGATTAGTTTTGGAAGAAACCCGCTTTAGAGCGGGTTTTTTTAAGGTTGAAGCCAATCTTTATCAGGGCGTGCTAGTTGCCTAGCATTATTATAAGCCATATCTAAAGTCAAACATGTAGATGCTCGATAAAAGTCACCATGGTTTTCAACAACAAGTGCTAAATCAGCTATTTTAGGATCAGTTAAACTCAATGGGAGTAATAACTGAATTGCACCTTGATAGTATTGAGGGATAGCAGTTTTATAATTTCTTTTGGCTCTTTCTTTAGCACTATCAATTGCTCCTTTCAACAAATTTTGCAGAGCAAACTCTGGAAATGATTTAACATTATCAGGAAATCTTTCTTTATTATCCGCAACTATATGTTCGACATTAACACGCATTTCTTTTCTACAATCAAACACCAACACAGAAGGATCTTCAAAATAATGAGCCATATCTGGAACTTTTTCAAAACTAGTAAGATCAATAGCTCCCAATTTACAAAATTTTTGGAAATGCCATGGGGATTTTGCATCATCAAATTTATTTTTAGTAAAAACAATAAATATGGGTTCTTGATTAGTAGTAACTAGCCCTGTATTCCAACAAGCTAATTGTTCATCTGTTGTGTATGAAATTTTTCCTTCGTCCTGTATCCTTAAAAAAGTATATTTTAAATAATTTGATAATATCGGCAATTTAGTAGTTGGATTATTTTTATAATCCCAATCTTCAGAATCAGCTATTTCTGAAAGATTCTTAATCACATCATCGAATTTTGGTATCAATGCAAAATCATACAGATCATTAACCTTTGACTGAGTACGTTTCTTTGTAGCCACTTTATTTATCCTTTTATTTAAATCCCATGTATATTAGATCTCTTGCATAAATCAAAAAATGATCAAACCCATGTTTGGTAAATAAAGAACTAAACCAGTACATTGATTTTATTTTATACAACAATGCAAGAAATCTATTATACAAAATATTCCAAACTAGAACTAATTTCAAAAACTTATACGCTTAAATATGTACTAACATATAAATATAATCCGCCGCTTAGGCTCCACCTCATGAATAAAAATCTTATGGAAATTTAGTTGAGTAAATTTGTGCTATTGCATTCAAACTATATTATTTTTAATTAATGCTTGTGTATGCACTTACAACCCAATCTTACCCAATACACCCGGCGTTAAAAACGTCATCGCCACTTTATTTAAATCAATATAACGCAATGTCCCTTGTAACTGCTGTTTTACCGCAGGGTCTTTAACGATATCTTCACCAGCACTCTGCCCTAACTGCTGAAAACTCTGCCCCACTGCCTGCAAACCCTCAGATTGAATCACATTTTTAGTTTGCGCTGAACATTGATCAATGATAATACGCTGTAATACTTGCGCAAGTTTTTGATCCAACTGATCTTTTTGTTCAGCGCTCACATTACTAAATACTTTTAAATCAGGATGTACCGACAAAGCAGCATAGGTCCATTGCAACACCGTGGTTTTATCGGCTGCCGTGGTGGATTTCACCAAACAATCACTGAGTTGATCCACCGCAGCACCCGCACTGGTCATTTGCGACGTCCCCAACAGCGCACTCGCTAAAACAAGCGAATATCCCAAACATGAAAATTTACGGCGAATTAAAGGATAAAGGTGCGACATAGCTTTAGTTCCAATCAATAATATTCTATTTCTAACACATTCAGATGCGCGGTATCTATGACTCGGCTGTAAATCGCCCAATTAATTCATTCCTTCATAATCCCATTGTTCTGGAATATTGGGACGTTTAGGCACATGATTTAAGTCAATTTTTAAAATCTTACTGCCTTTAATTGATTTCTGCCCTGAATCCGACACAGGTGACACTTGTAAATGATAGCGATACTTAAATTGCCATACCATCGGCTTAATCGGGCGTATATCTACATTTAACCAATCTTCATCATGGCATTGTCCTTTAGAAGAATTGTAGTCCTCTTCTGAAAAACAGGCACGAATCATACGGTAAAAGTTAAATGGATAATCCTGTATAAACTGACGTGTATGACCATCTGCCTCTAGTTCGTAAAAACTCGCACGCTCAATATTTGCCCCACCACCCGAATACATTTCTGTCGTCGTATCGATCATTGCAACCGCATATCGGTTGGCTTGCATTGGAAAAAGCCGAGGAAAAATATAAGGTTTCGATGCCATCGTTTCCTCAGTGGGACTCAGCTTTATCTGCCAATATTTGAGTAATTTCAACTCTTTTGCAACAACGTCAAACTCAGCAATCGTTTTATCTGCTAGCACCCACACATGTTGGTCAGGTGTTTTTAGGCTTTGCAATTGCCCTTGTTGGTCACACAACGTTTTGACTTGCGTGCATAACGTATTTTTCTGTGTTTGACTAAATTGTGTTTTTTTAAAATCTAAAATGTGTAGTGGCGCAGCATAACTCGATACGCTCAAGCCAGCGCATGCAACTGCAAACATTGCTTTTTTAAATGTAACTTTATGATTTAACATAACAACTCCTTAAAATCATTCATTTAAGATTCACCGCATTATTTTACAACTGCTTCAATTTGATTCAGTTCCCATACACCACCCGCAGCCAAGCCTCTACACATGCCTGTCCACATCTCTTGAGTATGCACAAACTTCTGTCCATCCCATACCCATTCATCACTCGACCAACAGTCACCAATCCCGCGCCCTTTTTGTGCACTACTGATCATGCCTGAATCGATATCAGAAGCAGACTGTGTCACATAGGTCACTGGGCCTTTCAGCGATTGATCCAGCACCCAAGCCCCATAACCTTCATTATAGGCACCACGCCAGCATAAGCTGGTCGCCAACACTTTGTTATTGCTGAGTTTATATAGTTCAATCGGTTGCGCTTCTACACCATCCCCATTGTAAATACCTTCACAAAAGTCCTCATCTTTTGAATCTGGATTGGTCGCCATCAAAAGCGTATGTAACGCTGCATATTGTTTAGTTTTCGGTTGCAGTGTTAAATAAGGCTTGTTGGCTGTTTTGACTTGTTTAATCACCAATTTTGGCTGTGGTATCAATACTTTAGATTCATCTAGTTTTCCTTTTTTCACCAATGCACCGACTGTGCCAATGCGTTTTTGAAAATCATCCATTTTGATCAAATTGGCGGTCATGCCTGCATCGGAAATTTGCCATGTGTAATGGGCATTTTTAAACATGATCTCTACGTTTTGAGCAGATTGTTGCAGTAACGCATTGACTTGAATGGCAGAAAGTTTTCCCATTAACGGTGCATCAGCACCATCAACAGCAATAACTCCCCAATCTTGACCATTGATGTAAAAATGAATATTTTTAATTTTTTGTTTAGGAAATATTTCTTGTTCACCACCCGCCAAAGCAAATTCGGCATGTACCGGCTGTTTAGCGCCAGCTTTTCGGGTCAATAAAATAGATGCAGGCAAGCCAGTCGATTCATCTTGTTGATACCCCGCTGCGCGACATGTACCGGTATTCGAACAGTACACCTCCCAATCTTGATGAGAAAATCTAATCCCTTGAACGTCTTGAGCCAAGCTCCATGAACTGACCGCCAAAAGGCTACAAGCACTCAAAATTGTTTTTATATGATTCATTGTTCATGCAATCCTTATATTTTTAATGCAAGCACCATGTTAAATCTTTGAGGAAAAATACAATAATGCACTATTGTATTCAAAATACGCACGTTTAAAACCCGCATACTTTTGAAGGATGATTTTATTCATGAACAGACACATCATAAAATATCTGCTCACACTCGGATGCGTCTTCGCGATTGCACCGACTTATGCAGAAGTTTCCAGCTTCAACCCCACTTTCCCACATTTTTCCAGTAGCCTAAAACAGCGTAAGCAAGAGAACCAAACTGATGCACTGGGCGAAGTCGCATTTAAAAACAAGGTCACCGTACCATTTTATGGCATCACTGCAAGTAACCCAATTGGAGATGGATTAGTGAGAGAGTTTAAACAGTGCACAGCCAAAACTTGCCAATTTGATTTTAAACTCTCTGCCGAGCAAGCCAGTCAATTAAAACTGCTGGGTATCCCAGAAATTGGTGTGGTTTTGGTGCCTCGCACATGGCAAGACATACAGGTAGATGTGGGTGCAAATGGAACGGGCTATGCGTTGATCATGAGTCCAGATCAAAAACAGGCGATTGAACTTTATGATTCTTCGTTATGTGCAGGGTGTGGTCTGCCTTATGCCACGCTTTATTTTCCGCATTCGCTCAAACAAAGTGTTGAATATGAATATGGTGGCTTTCAAGACCGAAAAAAATTAATCAATATCGTACATCCATCAAAACAAGTCGCCTTCTTTAGTTATCAAATTCCGAACTTGAGCTATAAAACGCATGGTGTAGCCAAATATATTGATGATGGCGATTTTAATTTTAGAGAAATCAAAGTGACTTTGGATCAATCACAACAGCATTTAGTCGGAACGATTCTAAATTTTTATCATTTTACACATTAAAATACGGCGTTTATTGTTATGATTCAATGACAAATGATCATCAAATCAAACATCAATCCAACACAGTATGTTCACAAGGATTATTTGAGTCACCTATAAAGACAATGAATATTATGAAAAATCAAACGTCTACGCCAACAAATCCCGAGCTTTTTTTCGGCTTTTTAAAACTTGGCATGATCGGTTTCGGTGGTGTACTTCCTTTAACACATCGCCTTGTCGTGGAAGAAAAACATTGGCTGAATCAGGCAGAGTTCACCAACTTATTGGGCGTGTGCCAAATTTTACCCGGTGGCAATGCGGTCAATATGTCCGTGGCGATTGGCATGCACTTTCAAGGCATTAAAGGCGCATTTTCTGCAATTTCAGGGCTAATTTGTGTACCAACCTTATGCGTAATTTTACTCTATTCATTTTATGAAAAGTTCCAAGCAATTGCATGGGTACAACATCTCATTTTAGGACTGGCCGCCACCGCAGCAGGACTGCTACTGGCCACAGGCATTAAACTCTTTAAACCCCTGATTAAAAGTAAACTCAGTTATTTAACTGTGGCGTTAATTTTTATTTTAATGGTTGGCTTTAAACTATCACTACTACTCACTTTAATCATTTTATTGAGCCTCAATATGCTGATTTTGAAGGTGAAGACATAAATCCGATCTTACTCGCATTATTCTGCATTTTTACCAAACTGTCGCTATTAGCTTTTGGCGGTGGAGTAACTGTATTGCCTGAAATGCGACATCAAGTGGTAGATGTTCACCATTGGCTCAGTAATGCAGAATTTAGTGCAATGTTTGCGTTATCTCAGGCAGCACCAGGGCCAAACATGATGATTTCACCTTTAATTGGTTGGCATGTCGCGGGGCTTGCAGGCTTAGTGGTCACAAGCATTGCCAAATTTGCACCATCCTCTATTGTGACCTTATGTGTTTTACAATATTGGAATCGTTTTCAAGCACATCCGCTACGGATGCTTTTTGAACGTGCCTTAAAACCGATTACTGTGGGTATGATTTTAGTTAGCGCATATTTTATTGCACAGCCTTCTTTAAGCCATACAAGCCTGATTGGCATTATAGTATTCACCACACTATTGGGCATTTTTAGCAAATTACACCCAATGTGGCTCATGCTGATTGGCGCTGTTTGCGGTGTCGTTTTTCTGGCTTAACTCACCTGTACTGTTCAATGCACAGGGTAAAATCGCAGATTTGAAACTGTGAATTTGACAATTTCAAATCTGCAAAATTTGGTTATTTTAAAATCGACTCAAAGGCTTTTAAACGCTTATAAATTGACAGTAATTCAATAATCGTTGGCCAAGAGCTAATTAAGTATTGAAACGAACTGCGTACTTGGTCAAATACGTTATTAATTTGCGACATCAATCCAAGGGTCATTTTTCCTGCGGCAATACTTGGAAAAAGTACAAACAGGCTATAAATATTATCAAGCTGTAAATACCAAATTCGAGCCAAGTTAAAATAAACATAATGAAAATATAAGCGGAAATAATTGGTGCGAACATTAAAGAAAAGTTCTTTTAAGGTTGCAGGTTGAGCACGTTCGGCATGATCTTCACCATAAACCAATTCCTTGCGATATGCGGCCTCAACTTTTTGATTATTAAATTCTAAGCCCGGTAGTTTAATGCCAATGGCTGCCAAAACTACGGTTCCAAATAACGCCCAAACAATAGCTGCCCAAACCAACGAATGAGGAATTGCCCCAACAAACGGTAATTCGGTGACATGTTCAGAGAGTTTAAAAAGGATTGGAAGAAAGGCAATCAGCGTCATGAGCGCTTTAACAAAATTGACGCCTAAATTTTCGGTGGTGGTTGCAAAACGCATGGTATCTTCTTGAATACGTTGCGAAGCGCCTTCAATATGTCTAAGTTGTTCCCAATGGGCGGCGTAATAGTCATTCATTGCGGTGCGCCAGCGAAATACATAATGACTGACAAAAAATGAATTCAGCACAGAAATGGTCACGGCCACCATGGCAATGTTTAAGAAGGTCATTGATCCAAGATAAAGATCTTTAACATCCCCACCACTGGCCAACATTTTTTGAATTAAATCATAAAACGGGTTATACCAAGCGTTGACCAATACCCCCACTTCAACGCTAAACCAAATATTAAATAAAATAAATGCGCTACCCCATATCGCCCAGCGCTGCCATGGATTTTTAGAAAAGACTTTCCAAAAGGCGGCAAACACAACCGTTGCGACAAAAAACCATAAATAGAACCATAAAAAGGCAGGCGACCAAAATCTGCTTACACCAATCGGCAATTCAGCATTGGCGTAATTGGCAGGAAAGCCTAAAACTGTTCCCCAAGAATTTCCTCCCGAATACCACAGTGCTAAATTAATAAAAAACCACAGCACAAAAGAGAAAAAGAAAGCTTTAGGTGAAGGAAAAAAAGATTTAAACATATTGGGCAGTTATCCTCAGGCGATTCATCATACAAACATTTGCATGACACGGTTGGGCTAAATTTTGGCAAACCGTGAATAAATATCTTGCATCATGATCTACACTGGCTTTCTTTTTGCTAAGCAAAATTGAATGGTATATCAATGCCTCACAACAAGAATGAAGTGGATTTATGCAAGAATTCTATTATCGTATTTCTCAGAATGTCTTATAACGTGATGCACTATAATCTGTAAATATAAGGCATCATAATTTAAACAAAGTAAAACCAGTACCATATCATTTCACTTATAGGTGACTTATCTATTTACAAATTATTTTGATATTCTGCCGCATTCAGTTCTACAATAGTCACCATCTTTAATATTTTCATCATTCGATATTCAGGCACGAAATTAAGCGTTGTTCCTGCATCGTTTTATCGTGATCGTGGTCTTTTATGTATGCCATTATTCTTATCAGTATTTTTCTGATTAGCCTTGCTTATACTTATTTTCGTGGTAAAGAACGACTTAAATTTTCACGTCAACTCTTTGACCATTCTACTTTTTTAGGTCCAGTCAATATGTTTATGACTGGATTTTCTAAACTGCCTAATCAACCATTTTTTCATCCCGATCAATTTCCAGAACTAAAATCCTTGCAAGACAATTGGCAAGTGATTCGAGATGAAGCATTACAATTACAAGGCAAAATTAAGGCTGCCGAAAGTAACAATGATGCAGGCTTTAATACCTTTTTTAAGCGTGGTTGGAAGCGTTTTTATTTGAAATGGTATGGTGATAGTCACCCTTCTGCCCAGCAACTTTGCCCACAAACTGTTGCATTACTTGAAAAAATTCCTTCAGTAAAAGCCGCCATGTTTGCAGAATTACCTTCGGGTAGTTACTTGGGCAAACACCGTGACCCTTATGCGGGTTCTATCCGTTATCATTTAGGGTTAAGCACGCCAAATGATGATGCTTGCTTTATTGAAGTTGACCAAGAGCGTCATAGTTGGCGAGATGGTGAAGCGACATTATTTGATGAAACCTATGTCCATTGGGCTGAAAATAAAAGTGCACAGACCCGCATTATTTTATTTTGCGACATTGAACGTCCAATGAAATGGCGCTGGGCGCAAGCATTTAATCGATGGTTTGCTAAAAATGTCATGTCTGCTTCAGCCTCTCCAAATGATGATCAAGATCAGACGGGTGGTATTAACCGTGTATTTAAATATTTTTATGCAATTCATGCCAAAGGCCGTGAATTAAAAGCGAAAAACCGTAAGCTCTATTATTTAAGCAAATGGGCTATGTTTTTAGTGCTCATTGCCGTTATTTTATTGCCAAGTTTTATTTAAACGAACTGAATTTGATAGAACAAATTTGATTTAAATCAACGTGTCATTTGTGCCTTAAACTGATTTTTTTGCAAATATATGCTTCAAACCCATCAGTTTCCAAATGCCATTCATATTCCGTTTTAACTATTCAAATAAAATAAAAAAAGGAATAAAGCTTAGCTTTATTCCTTTTTTTAAGTGTATTAAACACTGGGATGAATTAAATGGCTCATGCCTGTCACAATCATGTCAACCGCAATTGACCCGATCAGCAACGCCGATAATCGCCCAACAATATCAAAATAATAGTCGACATATTTAGCATGTTTATAACGTAAGTTATCGTGCATAAATTTCATTAAAATTAAAATAATACACGTTAAACCAAGCGTCATAGCCATCACAATTGCAGTTTTAGCCATACCAATTTCCATGCCTGTCACCACCGCAGCACTAATCGTGCCAGGCCCAATCATAAATGGCATGGCAACCGTTCCTGCCAAATGCTCAGGCGCACCACGGATTGCACCAATAGTATCTGCACCTTGAAACACATAGCGATAACCTATCACCAAAAAGATAATCCCACCAAAAATTTGGAAAGATTCAAAGCGCACATTCAAATAGCGTGTAAAAATCGCCTCACCACCCCATGCAAAAAACAAGAACACAAAATATGCAATTAAGCTGCCTTGAATTAATGCTTTATTGAAAATTTTGGCATCGGTATTACGAATCATGCCAATCATGTAAATGCTCATTAAAAAAGGGTTGAGCAAAGTGAAAAATAAAACGAATGAATGAATATACGGTGATAACATACAACAAACTCAAGTTAAATTTAAGACGAAGGATCTGGGAAATTGAGCGTTTTACCCGGTGTTTCACGGTTTAAATGCAGAAACATTAAGTGACGTTCATATTTATCCAAAACATCATTAATCACCTGCTCTTTACTATAACCGACCAAATCGTTACCTTGGCTACCTTCAAACAAAAAGGTCTCTAAACGATAATAAAACACCTTGCCGAATTTACTGCGTTTACTAAATTCAGGTGCTTGATAACGCTGTGGCCAAATTTGGTAAATAAAGTTTTGTTCGTTCTCTAGGTTAATCGTTAAATCTAGATGATATAACTCTTTTTCATCATCTTCGATCCCTACTTTCATTAATTGAGCCTGCACCCCTTTTGCTTGCAACTCACTCACAACTTCCTGCAATGCAGGCAAACAAATTTGCTCTAACATGCGTAAGGTCGATTTACTTCCCGGATGATGCATTACGCGAGTTAAGCGTTGTTTCCAATTTAAAATATCAACATTGCCGACCACAGGCGCGGCATTCAAATGGCGGCTTTGATCACGATAATCTTCTAACCGTAGCGATTTAAATAAACCTGCGACCACAAACATCATCACAAAACTAAAAGGCAAACCCATAATCACGGTCGCTTTTTGTAATGAGCTGACACCATCAGTCATGAGCATAGCAAGGGTCAATAAGGCAATAGCCACTGCCCAAAACACTCGAATCCAATTTGGTGCATCGCTATTTACGTCGTTCAAACGATAGGTAAAATTACCAAGTACAATTGCTCCAGAATCTGCCGAAGTCACGTAAAAAAGTAAGCCTGTAATAAAAGCAACCACAGCTGTCACGGAAAACCACGGATACATTGAGAGCAATTTATAAAAGCCCAATTCAGGTTTTGCCATAATTTCTTGAGCAAAAGCTAAATTGCCATGAATCACTTGCGACAAAGCACTATTGCCCATGACCGAAAGCCACACCAAGGTAAAAATAAATGGAATAATGAGCGTGCCTGTAACGAACTGACGGATGGTACGCCCTTTTGAAATTCGAGCCAAAAATAGCCCAACAAAAGGTGACCATGCCACCCACCATGCCCAAAAGAATAACGTCCAATCTTTTATCCATTGGCTGCTTTGGGGCGATTGATCTTGGTTATAGGCAAAGGTGTCTAAGGTCATGGCTGGGAAACGACTAATATAATCGCCAACATTGAGAACCAAGGCATTGAGTAAAAAATGGGTATCGCCCATAAACAATAGGAATAGCACCAAACCTAAGGCAAAATAGACATTAAGTTCAGACAAAAACTTGACGCCTTTATCCACCCCTGTCGTTGCAGAAATAATGGTAATAATAACCGCTAAAATCACCAATGCAGCTTGTACACTTAAGCCTTCAGAAACACCAAATAAAGTACTTAAGCCATAATTTAATTGCACAACACCAATACCACAGGTGGTAGCTATCCCAAAAATCGTGCCTAAAACCGCAGCAATATCAACCAAATGCCCAATCATTCCATTGACCTTATCGCCAAAAATTGGATATAGGGCAGAACGAATTGTTAAGGGTAAGTTATAACGATACGCAAAGTAGCCCAATGAAATTCCGATGAGCGCATACATGCACCAACCGGTTAGGCCATAGTGAAAAACCGTCCAAGTAATGGCCTGACGAGCAGCTTCAATGGTTTGTCCTTCACCCACTGGCGGTTGCATATATTGCATGATCGGTTCTGCAACAGAGAAGAACATCAGGTCAATGCCAATGCCTGCGGCAAATAACATGGCAGACCAACTCATTAAGCTAAATTCAGGCTTAGAATGCTTCGGCCCGAGTTTGACATCGCCATAACGCGAACAGGCTAAAAATAAAACAAAAACAATATAAACTGAGGCGGCGGCAAAATAGTACCAACCAAAGGTTGCACTCACCCAATCTAGCACCACATTTAAGGTATGTGCAGCAAGCTGATTAAATGCAATTGTAAAAAATGAAAATGCCAAAACCAAACTGGCAGAGGTATAAAAAACCGTTTTGTTTAAACGATCTTTAGGTGCAGCTGAACTCGCTGTACTGGAAGAATTTAATGATTCCATCTCTTCCTCTTCTATTCATGATTAAAGTTAAACCTACATCTAAAATGCGGTTTGTATAAAAGAATATGATTGATATTTTTTTGATAATGATGGTTTAAACCATAACATCGCTATCAAAAAACATCATTTAATTTCAATTAGCACTGCATAAACACCCCTTTAAAATGATTAAATTACAATCAAACCCATAAAACTTAAACATGCTATTGCATCAACAACAAGTATTCATAATTAGGATTAACATAGACTATACGTTCAATTGATTGATTGTTCAATCAATTGAACGTATCATGTTGTAAACACAAACCGAGATGATGTGTGTTAATTACTTCGTTCATTTACTTTTATTCAAAGACCTTTTTGCTATGAATCGTCCTCGCGTTCAACCTGAATATATTCGCCGCCAACAAATTATGGATGCTGCCTTTGTCGTTGCAACCGAAGAAGGGTTGATTAATACCACCATTGCCAAAATTGCCAAACAAGCGCAACTTTCTACAGGTATCGTGAGTCATCATTTTGGTGACAAACAAGGGCTGATTAAAGCCTGTATGCGTGAAATGTTACGGATATTACATATAAAAGTAGATGCTTATCGAAGTAAAGCGAGCGCATCTCCACAAGCACAAATTAAAGCAATTATTGATGCCAATTTTGATGACAGTCAAACCACGCCTCAAGCCATGCGTCTGTGGCTTGAGTTTTGGTCTGCAAGCTTACACACACCAGAATTGCAACGCTTACAGCAGATTAACGACCGCCGCCTTTATTCAAATTTATATTTTTATTTTTTACAACTTCTACCGCAAACACAAAGTCAAATTGCAGCCACAGCCTTAGCTGCATTAATTGATGGATTATGGTTACGCGGTAGTTTAGGCGGTTCAAAACAATCCTTCGATGCTGAACAAGCACGTCATATTGCCTATAGCTATTTAGAGATGCAACTTCATCTTTATAGCGCAGTTCAAGGAGATTAAAACATGCAAGACACCTCTGTTTACCCACTCTATATTCATGGCAAATACGTCCAAGCCACAAGTGGTCAAAGCTTTGACAGCATTAACCCTGCAACTGGCGAAGTCATTGCAACGGTTCAACAAGCCTCTAAAGCCGATATTGAAGCAGCAGTTGCAAGCGCGGTAGCGGGTCAAAAAGTTTGGGCTGCCAAAACGGCGATGGAACGCTCACGTATTTTACGCCGTGCAGTGGATATTTTACGTGAACGTAACGATGAACTTGCCCACTTAGAAACCTTAGACACGGGTAAAGCCTATAGCGAAACCTCAAGTGTTGATATTGTAACTGGTGCAGATGTTTTAGAATATTACGCCGGTCTTGCAACAGCCATTCAAGGCGAGCAAGTGCCTTTGCGCGACAGTAGCTTTTTCTATACCCGCCGTGAACCTTTGGGCGTGGTTGCAGGCATTGGTGCATGGAATTACCCTATTCAAATTGCACTATGGAAATCTGCCCCTGCTTTAGCCGCAGGCAATGCGATGATTTTTAAACCCAGTGAAGTTACGCCTTTAAGCGTATTTAAACTGGCAGAAATTTATACCGAAGCGGGCGTGCCTGCTGGTGTATTTAACGTGGTACAAGGTGCAGGTCGTGAAATTGGTCAATACCTTACCGAACACCCTGCCATTGAAAAAATTTCTTTTACTGGTGGAGTCGAAACCGGCAAAAAAGTTATGGCCAGTGCCGCAGGTTCAACCTTAAAAGATGTGACCATGGAGCTTGGTGGCAAATCACCACTGATTATTTGTGCCGATGCCAACCTTGACCGCGCTGCCGACATTGCCGTTATGGCAAACTTCTTTAGTTCAGGACAAGTGTGTACCAATGGTACCCGTGTTTTTGTTCCTGAATCGATGAAAGCTGATTTTGAACACGCTGTGGTTGAACGTGTCAAACGCATTCGCATGGGTGATCCACTCGATGCCAATACGAACTTCGGCCCGCTGACCAGTTTTGCCCACATGGAAAAAGTGTTGGGATATATTGAATCTGGTAAACAGCAAGGTGCGAAACTCTTAATTGGTGGTGAACGTGCAAAAGAAGGCAATTTAGCCCAAGGCGCGTATGTGCAAGCCACCGTATTTACCGACTGCACCGATGACATGAAAATTGTCCAAGAAGAAATTTTTGGCCCTGTAATGAGCATCTTAAGCTATTCAAACATAGATGAAGCAATTAGCCGTGCCAACAACAGCATTTTTGGTTTGGCTGCGGGCGTGGTGACACAAGATATTTCACAAGCGCATCACATTATTCACCAACTTGAAGCTGGTATTTGCTGGATTAACACATGGGGCGAATCGCCTGCCGAAATGCCCGTAGGTGGTTATAAAGAATCTGGCGTTGGCCGTGAAAATGGCATTTCAACCCTCAACCACTACACGCGCACCAAATCCATTCAAGTTGAATTGGGCGAATACAGCTCAATTTTCTAATTTCCTTCGCCATGCACGCGATGTGCGTGGCACTTTCACCCTCTATTTCCACCTCAATATTTAGGATAGAAACGATGGCGAATCAAGAATACGATTATATTATTATTGGCGCAGGCTCGGCAGGAAATGTCCTTGCAGCTCGCTTAACTGAAGACGCAGATGTTTCAGTTTTATTATTAGAAGCCGGTGGCCCTGACCACCGCCTCGATTTTCGCACCCAAATGCCGGCAGCACTCGCCTTTCCTTTACAAGGCAGACGCTATAACTGGGCCTATGAAACTGATCCTGAACCACACATGAACAACCGCCGCATGGAATGTGGTCGTGGTAAAGGTTTAGGCGGATCATCGCTCATTAACGGTATGTGTTATATCCGTGGTAATGCCATGGACTTAGACAACTGGGCCACCTTTAAAGGTTTAGAAGAGTGGAGTTATGCTGACTGCTTACCATATTACCGTAAAGCAGAAACCCGAGATATTGGCGCCAACGATTACCATGGCAGTCAAGGCCCTGTTAGCGTGACCACTCCAAAATCGGGCAATAACGTATTGTTCCACGCTATGGTTGAAGCGGGTGTACAAGCCGGTTATCCACGTACTGACGATTTAAATGGCTATCAACAAGAAGGCTTCGGCCCGATGGATCGTACCGTGACCCCACAAGGTCGTCGTTCAAGTACGGCGCGTGGTTATTTAGATATGGCCAAAGGTCGCCCCAATTTAACCATTAAAACCCATGCCGTAACCGATAAAATTTTATTTTCCGGTAAACGTGCCATTGGTGTGCAATATTTACAAGGCAGCGATACCACACCAACAGTGGTCAATGCCCGCCGTGAAGTATTGCTGTGTGCAGGCACCATTGCATCGCCACAAATTTTACAGCGCTCAGGTGTTGCCGCAAAAGCTTTGCTTGATGAATTTGGTATTCCTGTGGTGCATGACTTACCCGGCGTGGGTGAAAACTTACAAGACCATTTAGAAATGTACTTGCAATATGAGTGTAAACAACCCGTTTCACTCTACCCTGCATTGCAGTGGTATAACCAACCGGCCATTGGTGCGGAATGGTTATTTTTAGGTAAAGGAACTGGTGCAAGTAACCAATTTGAAGCAGGCGGTTTTATTCGTAGCCGTGAAGAATTTGAATGGCCGAATATTCAATATCACTTCTTGCCTGTTGCCATTAACTATAATGGTTCGAATGCGGTAAAAGAGCATGGTTTCCAAGCCCATGTTGGTTCAATGCGCTCGCCTTCACGTGGACGTATTCGCATTAAAAGTTTAAATCCGCACGATCACCCAAGTATCTTGTTTAACTACATGTCGACCGAACAAGATTGGCAAGAATTCCGAGATGGTATTCGTATCACCCGTGAAATCATGCAGCAACCTGCGTTAGACCCATATCGTGGCCGAGAAATCAGCCCAAGTCGTAGCGCAAAAACCGATGCCGAATTAGATGCTTTTGTGCGTGAACATGCAGAAACTGCCTTTCATCCATCGTGTAGTTGTAAGATGGGTGAAGATGAGATGGCGGTAGTAGATGGACAGGCACGTGTTCACGGCGTTGAAGGTTTACGTGTGGTCGATGCCTCCATTATGCCGCTAATTATTACAGGTAACTTAAACGCTACCACCATTATGATTGGCGAAAAAATTGCCGATATCATCCGTGGTCAAAAATTACCACGTTCGGAAGCACCTTACTTTAAAGCCAACCCGAAACATTTACGCAATGCACCATTGCGTGAGTTTGATGAAAACTTATTGTAATTTTAATGCATTAAAACACTAAAAAATCCCGATTGCTGTTCGCAGCTATCGGGATTTTTTACAGACTTAAATTTCAATCCGCGCGCCCAATACTTTTACAAACTGGGCAAGCCACGCAGGATGTGCAGGCCATGCCGGTGCTGTCACCAAATGTCCATCGGTTACCGCTTCGGTGACTTCAATGTCGGCATAATGCCCACCTGCCAATTTCACTTCTGCCGCACAAGCAGGATATGCCGAGCACGTTTTACCTGTAATAACCCCTGCTGCAGCCAAAAGTTGTGGCCCATGACACACCGCAGCAATTGGTTTTTTCAGCGCATCAAACTGCTGCACAATTTCAATCACCCGCGGATACATGCGTAAATATTCAGGCGCACGACCACCCGGAATTAACAAGCCTACATAATTCTCAATATTCACCGCATCAAAGTCATAATTAATAGCAAAGTTATGCCCACGTTTTTCACTATAGGTTTGCTGACCTTCAAAGTCGTGAATGGCAGTGGCAATGCTATCCCCCGCTTTTTTTTCGGGACAAACGGCATGTACCACATAACCAAGGCCAAGTAAAAATTGAAATGGCACCATGGTTTCATAATCTTCGGCGTAATCACCAACCAGCATTAATATTTGTTTTGTCATTGTTTCGTCCTCGTGTGTTGTTCTATACATCATCAATCAAGATGTTTTATTCACGTTGTTACTGTCATTTATACTAGGCAAGCATCGATTAAAAATCAATCTAACCTATACATTAAACTTAACTAAAAACTGTGTATTCAAATTAGCAATAATCAAGAAAAAACCATGATGTTTCACTACAAAAAAAATAGCTGATTCAACAAAACGCTGCGCTAAAATATGATCAAATTCAATTCACTTGATAGTAAGAAAACATGTCGCCCCCCTTTCAACAACATTTGCAAGGCATAGAACAGTGGCTGTGTATTCATGCACCTAAAATTGCGCATGAATCGTTTAACTTGCCTGCAACGACAGATCAGGTAAATCAAGTAGAATAAAACTATTCAAAAGCCAATTCCAAAAGCATTTAAAGAACTCTATGCGTGGCATAATGGTTTCAATGCCCAATCTACCAATGTGGGCAGTTTATTTTATGGCTTAGACTTTTTTGATATCGATTTTGTTCAAAAAAATTATTTGGAAGTAAAAAACTCACAAGAAGACAGTTTCTTCAAATATGCCCCCATAACTGAAATTTCACTTATAGGGGCATGTATGCTGTTTAGTACAAACAGTTAAACCGCAAGTACTTTGGCAATCGACTCCGCCACATAGTACACATTGTTTTTATTTAAGCCCGCAACGCACATGCGTCCGCTACGTAATAAATAAATTGCGAATTCTTCACGTAAACGATCGGCCTGTTCTGCGGTTAGACCCGTATAACTGAACATCCCACGTTGATTCACCAAATAACTAAAGTCGCGGTTTGGTACACGTTGGGTGAGTTCATCACGCAAAATCGTACGCATTTGTGCAATACGGCTACACATGTTTTGCAATTCTTCTTGCCAATCCAATTTTAAGGCTTCATCACTTAAAACAGTATCGACCAGTACCGCACCTGTAGTCGGTGGGCTTGAGTAAATTTTACGCACGGTGGCTTTGAATTGACCTAACACATGCTCAGCATCGTCCGCAGAGTCGCAAACGGCAGTTAAGCCACCAACACGCTCGCCATATAAAGAGAAAATTTTAGAGAATGAATTGCTCAGTAAGAATTTCGCCCCTGCTTGATCGAGAGCACGAATTGCGTAAGCATCTTTTTCTAAATCTTCAGCAAAACCTTGATAAGCAATATCCAAAAATGGAATAAGATTGCGCTCGATCAGCACAGCAATGACTTCATCCCACTGTGCAGGAGTTAAATCTGCACCGGTTGGGTTATGGCAACATGGATGCAATAGTACAATTTCTTGCTCAGGAAGTTGCTTTAAGCACGCCAACATATCATCGAATGCCACGCCATTGGTGTTAGCATCGAAATATGGATATTCGGCCACTTCAAAACCTGCGCCTTGAAAAATCGCAATATGGTTTTCCCACGTTGGACGACTGACCCACACTTTAGATTGTGGGAAATATTTTTTAAGGAAGTCAGCACCCACTTTAAGTGCGCCTGAACCGCCTAAAGTTTGAATGGTCACCGCACGGTTTTCTGCTTTTGCCTTGCTATTTTGACCCAGTAGTAATGCTTGTGTCGCATCGCAATAGCCTTTTAAACCAGACATCGGCAAATATAGCTTGGCTTTATCTACAACTTGATTGGTGCGTAGCGCAGCTTGCTTCACTGCATTTAACTGCGGCACAATTCCTTCTTCTGTGTAATACAACCCAATGCTTAAATTGACTTTATTTGAGCGTTGGTCTTTTTGGAATTTTTCCATTAACGTTAAAATTGGGTCGCCCGCATACGGCTCTACATGCTGAAACATAACTGATCCATCTTGATGATTTCCTCTGCATTATAACCACAGATTTAACCAAGCGTTGACTCAAATTTTAATCAGTTAAACTGTCATATTGACCTTGCTCAATTTGTTCTAAAATTGGACAATCTGCAACTTCACTTCCCTGACAACACGCGGCTGTTTCTTTTAAAAGATCGACCATTGCTTGTAATTCAGCAATTCTTTTTTCTAGCTGATAAATATGTTGTAATGCCAATTGTTTCACTTCAGCACTTTGCCGGCTTTGGTTGCGCCACAATGCCAGTAATTCTTTAATTTGCGCCACCGAAAAATCGAGTTCGCGCGCGTGGGCAATAAACTGCAAACTTTTAATGTCTTGTGCCGAATAAATACGGTAGCCCGCAGCGCTGCGTTCAATATTGGGAAGTAGCCCCATCGTTTCATAATAACGAATCATTTTACTTGAAAGCCCAGTGAGTTGAGCCACTTCACCAATATTCATCACAATCATCCTTGAGAGAACACCGCGTTAAAACGCTTTAAACGCAAAGCATTCCCTAATACAAATACCGAAGACATCGCCATGGCAAATGCTGCAAACATGGGCGATAACAAAATACCATAAGCAGGATACAACGCGCCTGCTGCTACGGGAATTAAGGCTGCATTATATACAAATGCCCAAAATAAATTCTGCTTAATATTCAAAATTGTCGCTTTACTCAGTGCAATTGCATGCCCAACACCTTGTAAATTACCTGACATCAACACTACATCCGCCGACTCAATGGCAATATCAGTTCCTGTTCCAACAGCAATGCCAATATCTGCTGCGGCTAATGCAGGCGCATCGTTAATCCCATCGCCTACAAAAGCCAATGTGCCATAATGTTGCTGTAATTTTTGAATGGTTTTGGCTTTTTGTGCAGGTAAAACTTCTGCAACAACCTCATCAATATCTAACTGTTTGGCAATCGCTTGTGCGGTTAAGTGATGATCGCCCGTAATCATCACGATTTTTAAGCCCAATTGATGTAAATATTGAATTGCACTTGCCGTGGTCGTTTTAATGGCATCTGCCACGATCAACATTGCTGCGAGTTGTCCATCAACAGCCATATAAATTGGCGTTTGACCTGCATTTGCCGCTTGCTGCATTTTTTCATCAAATACACTCAAAGACAGTCCGAGTTGCTGCATTAATCGTGCTGCACCCAAGTGAATTTGATGACCATCAACCACTGCCTGCACGCCATACCCTGTTAAGGCATGAAACTGTTCAACTTCAAGCAATGCAATCTGCTGAACTTGAGCATATTCAACAACAGCCGTGCCAATAGGATGTTCCGATTTCTGTTCGATCGATGCCGCCCATATCAAAATTTGCGTTTGATCAAATGGCGCTAACACATCCAATTCCGTCAAACTGGGCTTACCTTCGGTGAGTGTGCCTGTTTTATCAAATGCCACAACTTTGGCTTGTTGTAAGTGCTGTAGTGCATCACCCTGTTTAAATAAAATGCCAAGCTCTGCGCCACGCCCTGTACCGACCATAATTGAAGTCGGTGTTGCTAACCCCATTGCACATGGGCAAGCAATAATAAGTACGGCAACCGCATTCACTAAAGCCAAACTTAAAGCAGGCTGTGGCCCATACAACCACCAAACTATAAAGGTCAACAATGCCAATGCCATTACCACAGGTACAAACCACATGGTGACTTTATCAACCAAACTTTGAATAGGAAGTTTACTGGTCTGTGCTTGCTCGACTAAGCGAACAATTTGCGCAAGTACAGTATCAGTACCCACTGCTGTAGTTTGGACTGTGAGCGTTCCTTGCTGATTGATCGTCCCTGCAATCGCAATATCACCCGTTTTTTTAGCAACAGCTAAAGGTTCACCACTCATCATCGACTCATCAACGAAGCTATTGCCATCAATGACTTGACCATCGACTGGAATTTTCTCACCCGGTTGAATCAGCACTCGCATACCGACTTTAACCTGTGAAATATCCACCGTTAGCACCTCTGCATTTTGAATAATTTTAGCTGTTTTGGGCTGTAACCCTAATAAATGCTGAATTGCCGCTGATGTGCGTCCTTTTGCTTTGGCTTCAAAATATCGTCCCAATAAAATTAAGGTGACAATCATCGCCGCAGATTCAAAATAGACATGCTGATTGTTGAGTGGCAATAAATTCGGTAAAAACATTGCCACACAAGAAAAACTATAAGCGGCCAAAGTTCCAAGTGTCACTAAAGAATTCATGTCGGGGGCAAACCGTAGTAAGGCAGGCACACCCTTTTGATAAAATCGCCGTGCAGGAAACAACAACACCAACGTGGTACAAATGAATTGAATCCATTGGCTTGTGCTTGTACCAAGTGTGTGGGCAATCCAATGGTGCCACGTTGGAATTAAATGCCCACCCATTTCTAAAATAAAAACAGGTAAGGTCAATACCAAAGCAATATAAAAATCGCGCTGTAGGCTTTGAGCATCTTGCTCTCTACGCTGGGTAAGCTCATCCACCGCATTGAGTTGTTGTGCTTGAACCACATTTGCAGCAAAACCTGCTTTTTGGACAGCTTGAATAAGCTGACCATCAATCACATCATCAGTTAAGCGAAGCTGTGCTTTTTCTGTGGCTAAGTTGATGCTTACCGCCAAAACCCCATTCACTTGAGTTAAGGCTTTTTCAACACGTCCCACACAAGAAGCGCAGCTCATACCTTGAATATCTAATTCCACACTATGTTCGGGTACATGTGCATCAAAACCAGCTTTCGTTACAGCATCAATCAATTGCTGAGCTTGAATAGTAATTTCACTTTTAATCTGAGCTTGTTCAGTGGCTAAATTCACACTGACATCTATTACACCTTGCACTTTTTTTAAAGCGCGTTCTACCCGCCCCACGCAAGAGGCACAGGTCATTCCTGTGATATTTAAATTTTGTGTATGGTCTTGCGCTGATGGATACATGATTCGTCCTCAAACAACAAAATAAACGCTATTTTTTAAGTTTAAACCTTTCCACGTGGTGAAGGTCAATCCTCTAAATGAAACTCATTATAATCTATTAATATTCACTTGACCTTAACCTTATGGTAAGCTTTACCATAAGGAAAAATAATCGTCAGGTAGACACAGATGAAATTTGAAATTCAAAACATGACCTGTGGTGGATGTGCGCGTAGCGTCACTGCAACCATTACAACACTCGACTCAAATGCAGAAATTCATATTGATGTAGAAAAAAGACTGGTGGATGTTTCTAGCCAGCTCAGTGCTGATCAAATTATCACTGCGTTAACTGAAGATGGTTTTCCTGCTGTACTCAAAGCCTAAATTTTAAAAGCTAAGATAAAAAGAGGAATCTTAGCTTTTATCTTTTAGATAAAGCCCTTATACATTTCCTGCAATTTCTATCATCGATTCTTCAAGTTCTTCATCACGCTTAAAGGCGCTGATATTCTATTTGCAGTGAAATAGCCATCTATTTAGGATAAATATATGGAAGTTCCTCAAACAACACGTGCAATGATTCCTATTCGAATTTTTGCCGTTTTGCTCTTGCTCTTAGCATTACCTATGCTATTAGGCGGTGGTTATCTTGCAGTTTTAGGTGGATCTTGGTACTACCTACTTTCAGGCTTAATCTTAACCGTATCATCTCTCTTTTTATTTAAAAACAAACTCATTGGTGCCAAATTATTTGGGGTATTCTTTGTGATTACCCTCATTTGGACGATTTATGAAACAGGCAGCCGTTTTTGGGGCTGGGTACCACGTTTAGCACTAGTTGCTGTATTTGCATTTTTCTTGACTTTGCTTTTACCGTACATTGAACGTGGTGTGAGCCGTAAGTTTTCGTACAGTTTAACCACAATTATTGCATTGGCTTTTATTGTGACCGGCGTGTGTGCATTTTTACCACACAACAGTTATGAGTCAGGCCAAGCATTATCTGACAAGCCATTAACTGCTGCTGTTTCAGACCCAACCCAAGCCGACTCTGATTGGACGCATTATGGGCGTGACAGCAATGCAACGCGTTACTCGCCATTACAGTTAATTAACGCAGACAACGTTAAAGAGCTTAAACAAGCATGGGTTTATCGTACAGGCGATTTACCACCTGCGGGCAAAGACAACAAATGGGCGGCAGAACACACCCCAATTAAAGTCGGCAATGGCTTATACGTCTGTAGTGCCACTAACAATATCAGCCGTATTGACCCTGCTACAGGTAAGGAAGTTTGGAAGTTTAAGTCGGGCGTACAATATAAAAGCGTTCCTTATACTGCTGCATGCCGCGGCTTAACCTATTATGAATCTAAAGTCATTCCACGTGATCAAGCTTGCCATAGCCGTATTTTGGTTGCGACTTTAGACATGCGCTTAATTGCGGTCGACACTGAAACAGGTAAAAGCTGTGAAGGTTTTGGTACACATGGTCAGACCGACTTAAATACCGGCATGGGTTCAGTAACACCGGGCTTTACTGCCGTGACTGCCCCTGTTGTAGTAGTCAATGACACCGTTATTACCAACCAAGAAGTCCGTGATAACCAACGCCGCTGGGCACCATCAGGTGTAATTCGTGGTTATGATGCAGAAACAGGTAAGTTTAAATGGGCCTGGGATGTTAAACGTCCAAATGATCATACCGAACCAAAAGCAGGCCAAGAATATAGCCGTGGTACACCAAACTCATGGACTGCCATGGTGGGTGATGACAAACTTGGCTTAATTTACGTTCCAATGGGTAATGCAGCAGGCGACCATTACAGTGCAATGCGTAGCCCAGAAGAAGAAAAAGTCAATGCAGCTGTAGTTGCACTCGATGCAAAAACAGGTGATTTACGTTGGGCTTTCCAAACGGTACATAAAGACGTTTGGGATCAAGACTTAGGTTCACAGCCAACATTAATGGACTACCCTGACAACACAGGTAAAGCTGTTCCTGCGATGTTAGTTCCAACCAAATTAGGTCAAACTTTTATCTTAAACCGTGTTACAGGTAAGCCTCTAACTCGCGTAGAAGAGAAAGCAGTTCCAACTACTGGCGGTGTTAAAGACGATCCACGTTCTCCAACGCAGCCGTTCTCGGTTGAAATTCCACGTTTAGGTGCAATGTTTGGTGACTTAAACGAAACTAAAATGTGGGGCATCTCACCAATCGACCAAATGATGTGTCGTATTAAATATCGTCAAGCCAACTACCAAGGCATTGATACTCCACCAAGCTTAGACAAGCCATGGATTATGTATCCAGGTAACAATGGTGGTAGTGACTGGGGTAGCTATGCTTATGATGGTAACCGTGGTCTGATGATTGCCAACTGGAACAACACACCAATGTATGCTCAATTATTGTCTCGTAAAGAGGCCAATAAAGAGGGCTTAAAGTCGATGGATGATCCAAACTATAAACCTGTAGGTGGTGCTGGTCGACCAATGGCAGATACACCGTATGGCGTTAAAATCACCGCATTCTTTAGCCCGACAGGTATGTTATGTAGCGAACCACCGTATGGCATGATCACTGCTATTGATTTACACACTAAATCAATCTTGTGGCAGCATCCATTAGGTAGTGCAGAACGCAATGGGCCATTTAATATGGCAACGCATATGCCAATTAACATTGGTACGCCAAACAATGGTGGCCCTATTGTTACGGCGGGTGGCTTAACCTTTGTTGCAGCAACCACTGATGATAAAATCCGTGCTTTTGATAATCGCACAGGTAAAGAGTTATGGAGTGCTGTATTGCCAGCTGGTGGTCAAGCTACACCAATGACTTACTCAATTAATGGCGAACAATATCTTGTCATTATGGCAGGCGGTCATCACTTTATGAAAACCCCTGTAGGTGATTATTTAGTGGCATTTAAATTGCCATCCAAGAAATAATTTTCGCTTACCAATAAAAAACAGCGACTTTAGTCGCTGTTTTTTTTATTACAGATCAAAACTAAACTTTCATTGACTCTTTTGTAGTGATTCCAATATCTGATACTGGTGACTGATAATAAGTCATCCATGGTGAGAGCCCATAATAAGAGCCATTCAATTGCGAAAATTCAATCAGTTCATGACGAAAATGATTGAAATACGTTTTATCTACCGTTCCTTGTGCAGACCAAAATTGCGATAGCGGATATTGATTGGTTAATCGAGGTAAGTCATACAAGGCTCGCCCTAATACTTTTACCGGAATGCCATGAAATAAGGCCTGTATTCCTGTTGTACTATTTACAGTCACCATACCCAAACTTTCTTTGAGTAATGAAGGTAAATGAATATCACAAAAATAATGTACTCGCCCTACAACACCATGTTGTTCAGCACACTGCTGAATTAAGCGTTGATAATTTCGATAGCCCCGATCCATAGGATGATGCTTTAGCACCAAATGCCGATTTTTTTCAGCATTTAAACTAAAAGATTGAATGACCTGTTCAATATAACTTTCCATCCGCTTTAAATCGCTATGAACGCGGATTTGAAAGTCATTATGTACCTGTAAGGCAAATACAAAATAGTTTTTTTTCTGCTGCGTCAAAAAATATGAGAATCTCTTTTCTTCACTAAATGCATTTTTTAAACGTCGCCAAGCCGAAAGAAGCCAACAATATAATTCAATTAAAGGCGACATACAGCGGTGATGATAATAATACGGATAAAGAATAAGCGCACAGCTCCACATCAAATAATATAAAAATGCACTACGTAACATTTTAGGGTAATTATTATCGACTTCCCTAAATGTATCTAGATCATTTATAGTGTTTGAAACATGTGTTTGCTTTAAATGCTCGGCAAAATTTGAGAAAAAATTCACCCCATCTTGCTCAAAAGTAATGTAATTAGGGCGGATGTAACCTTCCTCAAAGGCAAAGAATTTAATGTTATGTTTAATTGCAACCCGATTTGCAATTCGATGATATTTTCGACAGTCGCCAAAACATACCATGCTATCAATTTGGTGCTGCTCTACAAATTGCTGAATCCAACCTGAAAAATCACTCGCTCTCTGCCTAAAATGAAAAATATTTTTTCTAGCATGATAATAAAACCAATCACCACCATTAAAATTTATTTTATAAACCTCTACGCCTTGCAACATGAGCCAATCTGCTAGTTGTGCAAAAAAATCTCCCATTGGCCCTTGTAGGAGCAGGACTTTTTTCGATGAAACTAATTCATCTAAATGAACTGACATTTTACAATTTATTTCCTAATTTTTAGACGTCTAAAACTCGCAAAAACTTTTTTAAACAAAGCTGTATTCGCTACTTTTGGCTGCCGAATCGATTGCTGTAAGTAGTCAATCACATGCTCTGGCGTTACAACGGGAACGCCCATTTTTATGGTGAACTGAATATTATAGACAGGATATTCAATCAAGGTACTATATACCAATTGTTCTAAACTAAGTTGCTTATTTCGTCTAGCACAAACATGTAAATCTTGGGTTAATCCCCAGCCAGCATAAAAAGGTAAGCCGTAGCAATAGACTTTTAATCCACGTAAAAGTGCTTCAAAACCACTCAATGACGTAATTGTATGCACTTCATCACAAATTTTAAAACACTCAAGAATTGAACTTTCAAGTTCTATTCTATTGGCGTACTTTAATATATCTACTTCTGCAATATGCCCCACTCTAAGTCCAGCATGTACATCAGGATGAGGCTTATAAATAATAAAACTATCAGGATGATTTTCCCTTACTTTTTTTAATAAACCCAAATTTTCTTTTATATCTACACCACCGAGTTGAATGGATAAGTCATCTTCAACTTGACCCACAACCAAAAGCACACGTTTTTGATGTGGTGGGCGATCTAAACTTTGCTTCGTGCCTACATTATATTTAGAAATTTGTAAATCGATTAATTTTCGGATTAAATTTTGGCTACGTAAAGTCTGCTCAGCTGTTAAACAACTCCGATTTAACAAGTTTTCTAGTCGTGATGGCCCTGTAGCATCATAATAAATGCCAACATTATCAAAAACTAAAGAATGTGGGCGAATCAATGCTGCACCCAACCCAAACGAACGGATAAATCCATCTTCAACCGTAATCACTTTGTGGAAATTTTGTTGCTTAAGTCGTTTGGCTTTTTTCCCCCATGCCACAATTGCTTCGCTGTGTTTAGGCAAAAACCAATGCTGAAATTTCAAAGTCACTTTTGGGAAGTTCAAAAAACTCGCCATAAACTTTTGCTTCCAACGGCTAAATCCCCAAACGACTAAATGTGCAGACAATTGTTGTTGAAACTGAATATTGGTAATCAATACGTCAATCACCTCTTCTAACTCACAACGCTGATGCGAAACAGGCGAAATATACCGTGCATAATTGAAATATGCCGCAGCAAAAAGCTGCTCTACACTGCGTTTTACGATGCGACGATTTGTAACCAAGTGAGTAGGTGCATGCTCATCACAGGTTACGCCCCATCCTGCATACCACGGCATACCAAAACAGTGAACTTTTTTCCCACAAAGTAAGGCCTCAAACCCAAGTTGTGAGCTGACAACATAAACCTCATTCATACATTTTAACAATTGAATTGGATTATAATTTTCGCTACATATTTTAATGTTTGGATGCTGTAACGCTGTTAAATCAAAATGCCCTTTAGCCTTTTTTGCAACGACATCAGGATGTACTTTCATCCAAATAGTTGCTTTAGGATGATTTCTAATTGCCTGATTAAGCATAACTTTAAAAGAATCAGGAGTGGCCCCAGCATACTGAATGGATTGATCACCAAGAGTTTGATCAACCACTAAAATATGCTCTCCCTGACAAAAATCATTTGAATTTATTTGAATAAATTTTTGATTATATTTAGTAATACCATAAGTCACAATTTTTTCAATTGCCGCTTTAGCTCTCACCAAATCATCATCATTATAGTTTTTTAGAATGATCTTTTCTAAGTCTGAACTCTTTGTGGCATCAAAATAAATTCCTTGCTCATCCACAACAAGCGATAAAGGTGGGTAGCCCTCTTTCCCTAGCCCAAGTGAACGAATGAAGCCATCTTCTAAACAAATACAAGGAATACCATGTTGCTGTGCATATTTTTCTGCACGAAAAAAACTAGGTTTACGACCCCAACCAATGATAGCGGATTGTTTCACATCAGAAAGAAATGCAGAAATATGTGGAATTTTTGAGATTTTTTTGTTTGAGAAGTAAATCATTTATACAACAAGAAAACTATTATCATCAATAAAAGGAATTATACTCATAAGAGTTAGTCAATACATCTCTAACCACTATTTTTATTTAGACTTTTAGTAATCGTCAGCATCTTTAAGTGTATCAATCCACAATTTATATATTACACAAAAAACAATTGCTACAACTGAGATGCATATCAACATAGAGACCTCAAATTAGCCTTGGTGATAGCATTAGCATTACATAGCTTTTTTACAGATTCGTTAAAATTCAGATTGGTTTAATTAAAACTTTATTGATTTGTTTAAATCATTAGATCTCTTGCATAAATCAAAAAAACAGCCATAATTAAACAAATTCTGTAAAAGAGGCAAAGGAATTATATGGCTCACCTACTTAGAGAATACCCGAAGTAAAACCATCTTGTATATTAAGCATACATCAATGTCATGAATAGCTGATATTAGATTTTAAATTTAGATATACATACTAGATCATGTTGAATTCGATTAGCCTCAAACATTTTTGAAGATGCAAAATATGACATAGCTATGAAATTAAAACGATCAATAAAATGATCGTTTTAATTTATACAAGAAATATATCAATCTATCAATAACCAAAATGTTTTTCTAAACCTAGTTTTACATCCTCCTTGTTAATTGTCCAAGGCGATTGGTTTCTGTAAGTAAAGTCCGGTTGATATCCGACAACATGACATAATCTCGAAGGAAAGCCTTGTGAAAGTATAGTATCCGCATTATAAAACCAGTTCGGAGACGACATAATTAATACTTTTAAATTAGGTTTACCAAATAAAGCCATATGCATAGCTGTACCTCCAGTTCCAGCCATTTCATCAACTTGACTATAAAGTGCTATTTGGTCCCAAATAGGCAGTTTTTCCGGGGCAATTGAGACAAATCCCTTATCTATAAATATTTTTTCTATTTCATCCTCATTACTTAGCGTATGAGTATCTAAGTTCTTACGAGAAACATACAACTTCTTGGGGAAATTTTTAGGCTCAATAGATGAAATTCTTAAAGAAAAGCTTTTTATTTTATTAATAATTTCCCAAAACTGAGGGTGAAGCCATTCTTTCCTATTAAAAGATGCATCTGCACTATAAAAGTCCCTTGTCAAAACAGGTCTCTTTAAAAAATGTAATCTATTAGGATCGATATCCAATGCAGCAAGAAAAAACCGAAGTATTTCTTGATGTGCCAGCGTATTAACTAAAATTGCATCTTTAGGGGCGGAATGTAATGCCCAAAGACGAGGTAAACTATCTAAAAGAATATGACCAAATCCATTCGGCCAATCTGTGTCAATTGAATAAATTGGTTTATCTGTCACATCATATTGACCATTAAAAGGAACTTTAGTCTTAAATTGATTATTGCCTAATCGATGAAGAGCTCCATGGAATCCTTTCATATTTTCACGAAAATAACTTCCTTCTGATATTTGAAAGGATTCACAATCTAGAACAACGCTTCGCTGTAAAACAAGTGAATCTGTATATCGCAATAATTTAAGTGCTGCTGGTGAGTGCTTTAAAGCTAACTCTGCATCACGCTTAAATACATGATTGCCATACATCTCTGGAAAAGACCAAGTAAACGATTGTGGAGCTTCTAGCAAGTCCACCAGTTGACCACTTTTTGGAGTCGACAACCAGGGTTGCTCTAAAATATTTAACATAAGGCTCAACCACTAATTAACAAATAAAAATTTAAAAAAAAAATGGAGTTAAGACTCACCCTTGCCATCATACAATTAATTAAAAGTTATTTTATAATTCATCTATATATTTTCTAAATTAGTCAAAATTTTGACTAAAATGCATTAGAACTTATATAAATTAGATCTACACATAGATTATGAAAAATATTAATAGTTCTTCTAAATATTTGTAAGAACTCAAGAGCTAACTAATTAACACAGCTAACTCTGTTGTAAAATAATCACCTAATTAAATTTCCAAAATTTGACTCGAAAATAAATTAAAAAATTGGATAGTATTGTTCAAATTTTCAGGAAAAATGCTTAACATACCTTTATGACATTCACGAACAAGTATGGTATCTCCTTCTAATATAGCAATTTCTGCAACTAATTTCCAATAGTCATAACTACTTTCATATGTTGGTTTTTCAATCAAATCATATGCTTGCGAAACTAGACCTAAACGATAAGTAGCTAATATTTTTGTATAATCATCAACAATTAGATCATATTCCAAATAAAAATCTCTAATCATTTTCCAACATTTTAAATAAATTAATGCATTTAAATAATTTTTTTTGATTAAATCATTAGAAGGATACTTCTCAATCCAAAGCATTGAATTGTTCTTCAGAACATCCCAATCCTTCAGATAAATTAATGAGTTAGAATATTCAATAACTGAAACCTCATCGAAATAAGAAAAACCATATTCAGAATATAATTTATTATACCAATAACGACTTAGATTATATTGTTCATCAGCATATTGAATATGTGCTTTTTCCAAAATGAACATATACTCATTTTCATAGAGATTTTTATCTAGTCCATGAGTAATATTACTCGCTTCCTTAATATAACCTAAAGAACGATAAGCATAAGCTAAATGAACTTTAAGCTTGAATGCAAAAATCAATTGAGATAGCTCTATGTTTTCATTTTCAAAAATAAGAATTTCATTCACTAGAAAAATTACATTATCCCATTTTTCCAAAATGATACTTTCGAAGATTGTTGAAATTTTTTTAAAATCCCCATCAAGATTAAAAAATTGTTTTTTAAGTAAATCATTAAAATCTAAAACATTTTTTAAAGACATATGTGAATATAGTACATATAAAATTTCTTTTTGATTTAGGATAACTTTTGGTTCTAATAAAGCTATTAGTCTAGTCCAGTCTCTTTCAGCAAAAGCTAGCTCAACATCCAAACCAATATTATATTTAAAATTTAAAAACTCTTTTAATTCAGCCCATTTTTTCTGTAAAATCAAAGAAGAACCATATAAGTCAACTATATGTTCATTTATAACTTCAGGATATTCATTTACTAATTTAGAACACCTACATTCAACTAAAGAATAATCTAGATCTAAAGCAGCAGTATTAATTGATTTCAACAAACGTTCTAGAGAAATGGTTTCTTGTTCCATACTATCGAGATTTAGAATAGCATTATATACTCTTTCACAACACCTTCCATCTCTGAATGGAAATGTTTCCGACATACGATTGCTATATACAGTTAATGGGCGACCATCATTCATCAAGATAGTATCTAGGCTATCTAAAGTTTCATCTACTGTTTCAATAACAGGTCCAAATCCATCTTCTTCGTAATCAAAATAGCCTTTTTGATATATATGGTTTCCTGCAAAAATATTATCTCTATCAAACTGAAAATATATAACTGCCTTCTGTAGATAAGCCATCTCAAATGCCACTGATGAATAATCGGTGATCATAATTTTTGCATCTTGAAATAGTTTTTGCATACTAGTTTGACTATCACTAGCACTCCAAATACTTATAAAATTTGGAACATTAAATTGATCAAGATAAGGAGTAATATTCGCATGAGGTGCAAAAATTGCTGTATAACCATAGTGGTCTACTAGATTCTTAAGTTTCGGACTATGCAAAAATTCATACCATGCTTGAGCATAAAAAGTTTGCATAAATTCATCATTAAGCTCACGAGTATTACCCTGCCCCACAGTTTTACCCACAATTGAGTTTCTCCATGTAGGCATAATTAAAATTATTTTTTTATCAACATCTTTTTTCAACAAGCTATCATGTCTAGGAAATCCAGTTAATACAACTTCTTTTTCAGTAAGCTTATAATGATTATTATCACCTACAATTGATTCATATTCAAACGGACTTGCAGTGATTAAACATTGTAAATTTTTCTTCGAATTAAACCAATTTGACATATCATCTTTAGTTAGTCCATGCTGTAAAAAAATAAACTTCTTGCTATACTCATATTCATCACCAAAATAATTATTAACATAACGATCTAGATGACTACTTATAATTTTTGAACAACTCCTTAATTTGATTTCAAAATAGCTTGAACCATATTCAACTAAATTAAAACCATCAAGCTTTAACCTATCCCAGTCATGTGAATCACGACGCAAAGCAAAATAAATTTTCTGATCAGAGTGATTTTCTTTAATATATCTATACAAGTGCTCTGCATTATCATCAGCCTGTACATCTCTATCCATCAGCATGAATGATCCATCAGTAACATATTTAACAGAAGGTTTATAAGCTTCTAAAATATCTTTTACTTTAACTCCTGCTTTATGTTGCTTTTTATTTAATGATATCTTCGCATTCACCCTATTTAATATGACTTCAAATTGTGTATTCTCATCTGTATAAGGCACCCATATGCGGCGTTCTATAACAAATTTTTCATCAATAAAATCATAAACTGTATTCTTTTCATAGACCGGCAAGATATCTATACCGTTAAATTGAAAACTTTCTGACATGTCGAAATATGTAAAATAGCTCAATAGAATCTGTTTTTTTTCACGATCTATATTCTCTATATATACAATTAAATTGTCAGGCTGTGTTTTTTTAAACATACCTAACATGCCAACTTTTTGAAAAAACCAAATTCCAGCCAAATCGAATTCTAGAATTGTTTTTACATCGATATAAGTAAAAATTTCGTAAATCAATTCAAGAAAAGTATGCTTCTGCACATCAGTAAGAAAAGAAACTTTATTACTATTATTTAAGAGATGTTTAACATACCATGAAATATCATAAAGTGTTGTACGTTGAATATGAATTGGAACATAGCCTAATTTTGCCTTATATGCTTCTAGCATATTTAAATGCCCATATTTAATTACATTATAATATTTTTCTGGCTTACCCCATGCTGTATCTAAAGTTGAACTTCCATCCTCTCGCTTACGATAGTAATATACAGCATTTTTTAAAAAGTTTACTTCGCCATTATTACAATACAACATATAATCACTAATAAATTTCCCATCTTCAAATACGGGCTTTACATTATCATCAAAATTGATTTCGAATCTTTTAACTAAGTCACTTTTGAATAAAGTAGTTGATGCAGATAAATTTATATTTTTCTGCAAATCTCTCATTTTCATAATATTTTGATTTTCTTTGAATCTAAAATTCAATGAATGTCCATCTTTAACTAAATCTTCTTTCTCTATATAAAAAAGTATATTTGTCACAAGCATATTAATATTTTTATTTAAAACAAGACTTTCATCAATATTTTTAAAATAATCAACATGCAAATAATCATCAGGATCGGTAAACGTTACCCACTCTGTTTTTACATGCTCCATACCTAAGTTTCGTGCAGAAGCTTGCCCACCATTTTCTTTATAAATATAATGTATATTTTTAGGGTATTTCTTTTGCCATATTTTAATAATTTCTGCCGAATGGTCTGTAGATCCATCATCCACACAAATAATCTGAATATGCTTTTTAAAATTTAAGCTTTGTTTTACAATACTCTCAAAGTATTCATCTAAATATTTTGAAACATTATATACAGCAGAAACAATAGTAAAATTATTTTGCCCCTCATATTTAATTGGGATATATTTTTTTAATTGCGCTGTTCGTTTAAAAACCATATCTTTCACAAAAAGTTCAGGATTTTTTTTTAATTTATTATACTTTTTATCTAAACCTAGGCCTTTAGCAATTACATCTAAATCTATACTCATTATTACTGTTCCTCAAAAAAATATTGTTCAAGCATTTGGTTTAACCGGCTTTGGTAATCGTTTAAATCTTGTTTCTCACTATAAAAATCGTTTGCGCAAAAAGAATGAGGATGTAACCCATCATTTTTTGCATTAATCAATTTTTCATACTGTGAAATAGCATGATTTGATCTAATGTTAAAATAATAACAAATTTCAGGTGTTGCTACAGATAGTCCTTTTAAATACATAACCCATGGAACTAAATATGTTGCCATATTGATATCATTTTTAGATCTAAACTTATTACTTAAAAATGATTCAATTTCAACTATATTTTCATTAAATACTTCTTTAAAAGTAGACTTTTTTAATGACATATAAGTGTGAACTAGAGGAGTATTAACTTCTACATCAAAAGTTTTTTTTATAATTTCTTTTGAATTTAAAGATGCATATAGTGTGGGTGTGATAAATCCACCATTAATCATTACTTCTATATTTTTTTTAGATGGAAAAATAGATGCAACTCCATTTTTTCTAAAAAAATGTGTTTTAGATAACTCTTTAGCAACAAAAACATCATCATTAAAATAAATAAAATCTTCACTTAACCCATTAATTTTATGTAAATGAGCTTCAATTACATGAGAATTAAATGTAGGTAAATATTTTTGATCAATAATCTCTTTATGATCAATAATAATGACGTTATCACAAATTTTATGTAACTTTGGAACTTGACTATCGGTAATAATGTAAATGTTTCTGACCCATGGTAAATATTTTCGAACACTATAGGTCGAATAATAAATTTCATCGTGATTTTCAAATCTTGCCGTATCATTTGCAGAAATAACTGAGTTTTCTAGGCAAGCATTACTGTATTGGCTATATTTTTTTATCCATTCAGGATCTTTGTTATCAACCCATGTAAATACGACGTCTACAATATCCTCCGATGCCCTGACGATGTTGTCCTCTAAGCCCCAAGACAACTTCTCAAACTGAGCAATGTAAACCTCATCTTGCTCAGAATATTTCTGTTCACAATTGACTATCGGATATTTCTTAGTCAAAAAATCCCGAAAGAACACACCAGGATTTTTTATTAATTTTTTGATTTTACGCACGCTTATAAATCCAACGCCACTTTCGTTGCAACCGCGATACGATATAGAATTTCTGTAATACCACGCGCAATCTCAACAGACTTCGACGTGACCTTTGGTAAAACCATAATTTCATCACCTTGACGAATTTTATGCCCTTTACCGACTAATTCAGACTCACCATTTTGATGAATAATAATAACTTTAGACTTATTGGACTTCTGACTAAACCCACCCACCTGCTTAATATAATCCATTGCATCCATATTAGGTTGCCATTCAACACCGTTTGGAAAAGCAACTTCACCATGTACCATAATTACAGAGGTTTTTTCAGGAATCTGTAAAACATCGCCTTGTTCTAAAATGACATCTTGGAATGTCTTCGGATTTAAAATGACCTGCCCTTTGGGCTGTACTTGTCGCGCTTTTGCAATAAATTGCTTCACTAATTCGGCATCTTTAGAACGCAGGTTTGCTTCTTCTTGTGTACTTGAGCGAGCATTAAAAGTTGCATCTTCAAGTTTATCTAATGCAACATTCAGCATTTCTTTTTGGCGTTCAGCAACTGATGGTCTAAACAATTGTAATGCATCAACCTCAGCCAACTTATTCGGTTGTAACTGCTTCAATACCTCAGAAAGTTTTGCACCATACGGCAAGACTACAGCATGTGGCCCATTATGCGCGCCCTCAATTCGAACCTGAATAGTTCCTGCATAACGATCTGCAGTAACGCTCAGTAAATCCCCATCTTGCAACATGACATTCTGTGCCGCAGCGAGTGAATAATATTCGCTTCTAAACTCATTGCCTTGACGACGCATGATACTCACATTTGTTGCGCCTGGTTTTACTTTTGCAACACTCAATGCTTGAGCCACAGTCAACTCAGGTACATTAAACTCAAAATCATAGGCATTATAAACTTCACCAGTCACACTAAAAGTATGATTTCGTGGTGAAACAACGATTACATCACCATCTTTAAAACTAAAAGGTAAAATTTTACCTGCAACTAAAAAGTCATATAAGTTGACATATTGCATTAGTTTTCCGTTACGCATAACCCGAATATCTACATAACTACCACGCTCAGGATCAACCCCACCCGCTCGATCTAAATATGCCAATACCGTATCATTTGCAACGCCACCATAATTACCTGGCTGATTTACAAAACCGGTTACAAGCACTTTTACTGGCTGTGCTTGCTCAAGTGCGGCGTATACACCGACATTTGCAACATATACACGGCGAATGTTTGATTCTATTAATTTTTGCAAATTACCATTGGTCGTACCTGCTACCTTAACAGGTCCAACATTCGGCACAAAAATATTCCCTTGTGGATCAACTGTTAAAGTACCTGAGAATTGATAGGCACCCCATAACCGAAGATTAATATTATCCCCAGGATTTAATACATAGCTGCTATTAAATGTTGAACCTGCAGTACTTGCAAACGCGCCTTTAAACAATTGCGAGCCAAACATATTTTTAGTATTACTATAGTTCATTGACGAACTTGGAGAAGTCTGAGCAATCGATTGACTTGGTAAAATTGTTTTATCTGCAATTTTTTGACCATTTACATCTGCAGCAGCTGCTTCACTTCCAATACGGTCTGAGAGTTCTTGTGGCAATAAGTCACGCACATGGGCTGCAAAAACAGAGCTTACACTTACAGATAAAATAGAAAGCAGGAATATTTTCTTCATCATATTATTCTCTATGTTCACGTACAATCGAATAAATTAAGGTACCAATACCAAATAAGATATTGAGTAAAATAAATGCCGTTACAGAGATATAAACTTTACGTGGATATAACGCATCTTCTGCCAATCTCGGCGTTGAAATAACAACCAGTTTCTTCAACTTACGTGATGCTTCTAAACGTGCTTTTTCTAAAGACGCTAGCGAGATTTTATATAAATCCGTTGCGAACACAACCTGTGCTTTAAGCTCTTCAAAGTCGGCAACCTTACTATTCAACTTTTGTGTATTTGGTGATGTTAATTTAGCATTCTCATCATCAATTTGTTTTTGAACTGCTGCAATTTGACTACGAATTGCAACAACTTGTGGTGCATCTGGATTTAAATAACTTAAGAGTGTCCGCTCTTCTGTGGTTAGTTGAGCCAAATTCGCCTGTAAACTCGCAACAATCGTTGAAACGGCTTTGGCCTGAGTTTCGGGGTCAAACATTTGATTTTTGTTCTGATAGGCCAACAGTGCATCACGTGCTTGATTTAACTTTTGTGTTGACTCAACCACTTGTTTTTCTGCAAACTTCAACTGTTCCGTTGCGATGCTTTGAGAAATATGGTTAATAAAAGCATCACTTTGGTTCAAAATTTCTTGATTGAGTTTAAGTGAAAATTGCGGTGTAAAACCTTGAGAAGCAACCTGCAACATCATCGTTTTTTCATCTAGTTCAACATGAACTCGACTTTGAAAATATTCAACTAAATCTTCAATGGGTGCATCTGATGTAAGTGAAAAAAACGGATCACTTTTCTCTACAAAGGCTTTGCGTAAATTTAAGCTTTTATCTAATTTTTCCACCATATCACGTGAAGTAATATACTCTTTCAAAATATTAGTATCTTCACCACTGGTATTGGCAACCCCTAAAAGTGCACTCAAACCACTAGCATCAAATGATGCTGTAGCCCCGACTTGCTTTACCAATAATACAGATGCAGACTCATAACGATCTTTAGCAAAAAAACATAAATATAAAATAATGATCATGAGTGGTAAAACCACTAAGCCACCATATGCGATAATTAGCTGCTTATTTATTTTGGATTGCATATGCTTTATACACCTCTACCGCATCCTGAACATTATCAAAGTATTCCGCTTTTCCATCTCTAACAAAAAAAGCAACATCACAATTTCGGGTCAAATCATTTAAATCATGTGAAACCATAATGATATTAGACTTCTCTTTTAAATTATCCAATAACTGCTGACTTTTCTTACGAAAAGAAGCATCCCCCACTGCACCGGCTTCATCTAACAAATAATAGTCAAAATTAAAGGCCATACTTAAACCAAAACCAATGCGTGAGCGCATACCCGAAGAATAACTTTTAATGGGCATATCAAAGTATTTACCGATTTCAGCAAAATCTTCTACAAAATCGACCACTTGCTGCACTTCATCTTCGTTTGAAACATAAAGACGTGCAACAAAGCGTACATTTTGTCGCGCGGTCAAACTTCCTTGAAAACCACCAGATAGTGCAACGGGCCAAGAAATTGATTTTTTACTAATCACCTGCCCAGAGTCAGCATAATCAATCCCACCAATAATTCGCAGTAATGTACTTTTACCTGCGCCATTTTTCCCTAATAAAGCAACACTTTTATTTTCTGGCAGAACTGCATTTAAATCTTTAAATACAAAATGTCGCCCTTTTGGTGTAACGTAAGATTTGGTTAATTGTCGTAATTCAATCATTTAGATTTCACCATGCGACGCTCAAAACGCTTATATAACAATAACCCAATAAACAAAACCATGATGCTCCAAACCCAAAAGTAGGCTAAGCTAATACCCGTAACCAGTGGATAACTTGGTGAAACTGCATTTCGCATGAGTTCAATAATATGTATAAGAGGATTCCAAAGCAAATACTGCTGATACTGCACAGGAATAATATGCAGCGAATATAAAACACCTGAAAGAAAATACAGTACGGTAAAAAATACAGATAAAAACTTGCTAATTTCTTTTGAAAAATCGCCTACAACCATAAAAACAAGGCTACAACCTATCATAAATATAAATAATGATACCCAATAAAGAAGCAATTCAGGAATCGCATGAAAGCTCATGTGATAGCCAAACCATAAGATAACAGCACTAAAAAAAACATACGTCACAAAACTTAATAATAATTCTAGGATACTACGGGCCAATAATGCATCAATTGGGCGAACAGGGCGATAGCTAAACAAGCCTTGGTTGGATTGTGCGGCACTTAACGCTTGAGAAATGCCAGTTCTAAACATAAAAAATGGGATAATGCCATTGATTAAAAAAATTTCATAATCAATGCCTGGTAATGTTCTTTTCATTACAGTACCAAATAATAAAACCATAATCCCAATATTAAATAAGGGTTCCAAAAACACCCATAAATAACCAAGTCGATACTGACCAAATCGCGTTTGTAATTCTCTTAAAAATAACGCACGAATTGCGGCCGACATTACTTTTAATCCACCACGTGGTTTAAGACGAGGTAATTTTTTTTCTGTCAAAACTGTTGTAGGTTCTACCATAGTAAAACTGTATCGTGATACTCAAGCGCCCATCATACCGATATACGATTAGAGAAAAAAGTTAGATACTATTAAAAAAAGAATAAGTATTCTACAAATAACAATAGAGCACCCCAATACATTGTTTTTTAAAAACTTTCAAAATAAGTGGAAATCATTTTTTTGCAAAAAATTACAAAAAAACAAGACAAACTAAATACCTATATCTAATTAAAATGAACAACTTACACAAACCTTAGCTATTCCCAACAACCAAAACACCTTTAAAGCTAAAATACATCACTAAGTATTTATCTGCTTTTGTAGCAATTCATAAATATCACTTGCAGACATCGATTTATAAAACAACCAACCTTGAGCAAATGCACCATCGATCTGTTCTTTTAAAAACTCCCATTGAGCTTGAGTTTCAACACCTTCAAAAACAATTTTATACTTTTGCTCTTGCGTTAACGCAATAATTGCAATAACTAAATCTTTCCAGAACTGATTTTGAGTGACATGTTTGAGTAAAATTTTATCAATTTTAATGGTATCAAATGCTAAACCTGAAAGTGATGAAAGATTCGATGTTCCCGTACCAAAATCATCAAGACTTACTCGACAACCAAGCGCTTTAATTTGATTAATTTTCTCTGACAAATCTTCTAAATTCAAATCAACACGCTCCGTAACTTCACACACAATTTGCTTTGGCTCTACATCAAATTTCTTTAATTGTTTTACTAATAAGGTATAAAATGATGTTGTGATTAAATCAGACTTATTTAAATTAATTGAAACAGTAAAATCAGCATTTTGCTTAAATACATTCTTAAAATCACTTAAGGCTTGATTCAACACAAATTGAGTAATTTCACGATCTAGCTTTAGTTTTTCAGCAAGATTAATAAAAAGTAGTGGCGAAATTTGCCCGTATTTAGGATCATTCCAGCGAACCAATGCTTCAACGCCTACAATCTTTTGATCCATTAATCGAACAATAGGCTGATACTCGACATACAAATCTCTTTTCTTAATCGCACGTTTCAATCGATTAGACAAAGAATCGCTCGAGCGTAAAAAATGAAGACCAAATACAGTGACTACAATCCCAAAAACTGAACCAATCATGATCACTAGCCACCACTCTTGATTCGACAATCGAGCAACGCCTGCCTGATAATCTCGTATTTCAATACAAACATCTCGTACTGGATGACAGCGCCTTATATCTTGGGTTTGAAACGGAAACTCATCAGACATTTGGGTAGCATCATGATGCCTTAAGAAAAAATAGGTATAATTGGCACGTTTTGCAGTAATTTTAAGATCGAATCGATTCGATAATCTTTTTAAAGTATCAAAGGCTTTAGGCTGAACAACCACTAAAATATTATTTTTTAGCGTCATATTCCCATTTAAGTGATAGGGAAAAATAGCACCATTATTCTTAATTTTTGAGAATCCTGTCGCATTTGTATACCCTATAGGAGGTAATATAATTTCAGGCTGGAAACGACCCCACATTGCGCTACATAATAAAAGATGATGCTTAACTATCCCAATATCATTAATAAATTGATGGTTCCAAATAATTTTTTTTAATTGATTAAAATTTTCAGTTGAACAATCTTGAATATTTAAAGATGCTGCCGCTTGTAAAGAGTCGATAATTTCAGAATTCACTTGCAGCGTAAAATCCATCGCTTCTTGTGCATAAGCTTCGATCGCATGCTTTGAATCTTGATAATAAATTAACTGCATAGCGCTAATAAGCACACCTAAGCCAAGCAATCCACCTACAAGTGCAAGCAAAAAGGGATAATAATCTTGTTTTTTTTGGGACATCTTGCTTCGCCCTCATCCCCGATCAATTCCATATAGAGAAAGAAATCTAAGTTTCTTTATCACATCTCCAAAATACTACACTTCAAAGCTTGAATGCGTAAAAATTACTATAGATAATCATGTTTTTCAATCTATTGTTAATTTATATATCATCTTACTTTATCTACAAATTAAAACCTATTTTAAATAAATACAAGAATTTAAAATAAAAAACCACTTCAAAAGAAGTGGCTTTTTTAATCAGAACTGACAATTAACCAAGTTTCTTAGCTACATAATCAATTGCAGATTGAACAGTTGTTAATTCGTTAGAATCTTCATCTGGAATAGTAATGTCGAAATCATTTTCGAAAGACATTACAAGTTCAACTAAGTCTAAAGAATCAGCACCTAAGTCATCTGTAAAAGACGCTTCGTTTTTGATTTCTTCAGCACGTAGACCCAATTGTTCTGCAACTGCTGCTTTAACACGTTGTTCGATATCGCTCACAGGAAATCTCCTCACTGCTTATGGCGTTTTTTAATGCCGTTAGTTTAATTGAATATTCAAAAATTTAAAAGGTTCATGGCTTAGATTAAGCCATATATAAACCACCATTTACATGTAAGACATTACCTGTAATGTAACTGGATTTATCGCTAGCAAGGAAACTTACAGCATTTGCGATGTCTTGAGGATCTCCTAGACGCCCTAATGCTACTTGTTCACTCATTTTTTTGCGAATTTCTTCACTGAGCTGCTCTGTCATTTCGGTTGCAATAAAGCCCGGCGCAACAGAGTTTACTGTAATTTGACGACTACCCATTTCTTTGGCAAGGCTACGGCCAAATGCTTCAATACCCGCTTTCGCCGCAGAATAGTTGGCTTGACCAGGGTTTGCAAAATGTGCAACCACAGAACTAATATTAATAATGCGTCCAAAACGTGCGCGGGTCATACCTTTTAATACACGTTTAGACAAGCGATACACTGCCTTTAAATGAATATTTAAAATATCATCCCAATCATCTTCAGACATACGCAACAACAAATTGTCACGGGTAATTCCAGCATTATTGACTAAAACCAATACTGAACCATATTTTTGTTCGATGCCTGTCACCAATGCATCAATGGCTTGACCGTCACGTACGTCTAACACAGCGCCTACGCCTTGCTCAGCAAAAGCATGGGTTAATTTTTCTGCGCCAGCTTCAGATGTTGCAGTACCTACAACAAAAAAACCATCTTGTAGCAGTTGTTGGGCAATCGCTGCGCCAATGCCACGGCTTGCACCCGTAACAAGTGCAACTTTACGTTCTTGTGTCATGCTATTGTTCCTTCTGCAGCTAAAATCATGTTTAGCGCATCTTCCATGCGACTTGGTGTATCCAGCGCAAATGTTTTTTCAATATTTGGGAGGCGTTTTGCCATATTACTTAAAACTGCACCTGGACCACACTCTGCAATCAAGCTTATGCCATTGTCTTGCAAAGCTTGTACCGTATTGGTCCACTGTACAGATTTATACAATTGTTCAGTCAATGCTAAACGCAATGCGGCTACATCGGGGGCAACACTTGCATTGACATTTTGTATTACAGGAATACGCGGTAGCTCAATGGCAGTTTGTTCCAAAGCCTGTGCAAATTGCTCGGCAGCAGGTTTCATGAGCATACAATGTGATGGCACAGAAACAGGTAGTGCAATTGCTTTTGCACCTTGTTCTTTGGCTTGAACCATAACTGCTTCAACCAATGCCGTTGTTCCTGCAACCACAACTTGCCCTTTGGTATTGTAGTTTGCAGCATCCACCGAACCTTGATCTGCCGCTTCAGTTACTGACTTACACAGCTCAAGCACTTGTTCGTCTGCTAAGCCCAAAATAGCAGCCATGGCACCTTCACCTTGTGGCACAGCACTTTGCATGAGTTTGCCACGCAAATGTACCAATTTTACCGCATCTGCCAAGCTCATTGCTTCGCCTGCAACCAAGGCACTGTATTCACCCAAAGAATGCCCTGCTAGAAACTTTGGTGCTAAACCACCTTGCTCTAACCAAACACGCCATAAGGCAATACTTGCCGTTAAAAGCACGGGTTGAGTGTTGGCTGTTTCATTTAAGCCTTCACCACTTTGTGCAATGTGCCATAAATCAAAACCCACAGCAGCAGAAGCTTCCGCAAAAGTTTCTTGCACGCTGCTAAACTGTTCTGCAATTTCAGCGAGCATGCCGATTTTTTGTGAACCTTGCCCCGGAAACACAAAGGCAGTTTTTGAGGCTTGAGCAAATTGCTCGAGTCGTTTAGCAGACATATAAAGAATCCTTTTAGTCTTCCATTGAAGTTTGGAGCAGCAATTTAACATTAATTTTTTTACTTTTTAATTGCCAAATACAACATTTATTTTTGCTTTTCATCTTTTTTATTTTTATTTAGCCATAAAAAAAGGAGCTTTCGCTCCCTTTTTTGACATTAAAGAAAAAACTTTAATGCTGTCCAATTATTCAGCAGATGCTTTAGCGAATAATTGACGACCACGGTAGATACCGTCTTTAGTTACATGGTGACGACGATGAGTTTCACCAGTAGCTTGGTCTACAGTTAATGCATTCTCGGTTAAAGCGTCATGTGAACGGCGCATGTCACGGCGAGAGCGACTTTTACGGTTTTGCTGAACGGCCATGATGGCTCCTTACAAAAATCGAAAAAATGGATCAGAACAATTTCAGTTACCCTAACTTAAAAGTATAACATACTTTATGAGTTTAGTTTACCTTTTAAGCTTGTCAAAATATCAAACGGATTATCCCGTTTTTCTTCAACAATGTCCTGTTCGGTCGGTTGATGCTTATGCTCACAAACTTGATGTTTAGGAGATAATGGCACCAACAATAATAACTCATCTTCAAGTAAAGTGAGTAAATCAACAGTAGCAGCTTGTTCATACGAGCCTTTTGTTGATGTCTCATTTTCACCCAATACGATGAAATCAGCATCCTCATCCAAGCGCTCTATCAGTGATTCATCATCGACGAGGGCCAAATGAACGTCTGAAACCAGTTCTATCTCGACAGTATCCAAACAACGTTGGCATTCCATCGGAAGTTGTGTTTCTACGTGTGCATCTAACCATACGACACGATAATACGCGTCCATTGATAGTTTACAATTTACCTGAACCGATTGATTATCAATCGATCCAACTGCTTCACGAGCAATTCGAGCAAAGCGTGACAGGGGCAGTGTTCCTGACCATGTATAGCCTTGTTCAGCCCATTTAAACGGCTCAATTTGTGCCGGAAAGGTATTAGCTGACATAATTAAGGCGGCAATTCTACAAATTCATCTGAACTCTGTCAAAGTTTAAGATACAATTTTGCACTTTAAGACAGAACCATTGGGTAACACAGTCATGCAATTGTTGCAGCCGCAACCAAAAGTTAACACGTCATCACTTGTTCCTACCCTACCTATTTGGGATTCAAATTTGACCTTAAACCACGTGCAACAAGCGCTGTGGCCAAAAGATGCTTTGGAAAAAACCCAAGTAGATTGGCTTATCTTACACTTTAATGCGTGGTTTTCCCACCATAATGTGATTTTGTTCAAAGGTGAGCACGAACCTGAATATTTTCCTGCTATTTTAGATCAATCTGCAAAAATTCAGTTTGCACATGGTTTTTTCAATAGTGCACTGCATGAAATTAGCCATTGGACCATTGCAGGTGCAAAACGCCGCCTACAACCTGACTTAGGTTATTGGTATGCACCCGATGGCCGTACTCAAGAACAACAACAATTATTTGAACAAGTTGAAATCAAACCGCAAGCGATTGAATGGTTATTTGCGACCGCATTTGGACGTAAATTTCGGGTATCACTCGACAATTTAACAGGTGATGGTGGTGATGGCAGTCAATTTAAAGATGCAGTCTTTACACAAGTCCAAGCGTATTTTTCAGGTCAAGTGCAACTACCACGCGATGCTAGCCACTTTTTGCAATGTATTTGCCTCTGCATTCGCAATGGCAAAAGTTTACAGGCAACAGAATTTACGCGAGAAATATTAGACTAACTTCTGTCATTTAACTGCTCAAAAAATTTGTACAATCCAATCGACACGCTCATAATATGTATAAATCTCAGGCAGCTATGGAAACAGTTATGCTTCACTTAAGAATTCATCCTGATAATCCGCAACCGAGACTCATTCAACAAGCTGTAGAGCGCATTCGTGCAGGTGATGTGGTAGTTTACCCAACCGATGCCGCCTATGCCATTGGTTGTCAAATTGGAAACAAAGCTGCAATGGAACGAATAGCCCAAATTCGTAACTTAGGCTCTAAACATCAATATGCCATTTTATGTAGCGATTTATCCGACATTGCCACCTTTGCCAAAGTAGACAATGCAACGTATCGTTTGCTGAAAAATAACACCCCAGCGGTGACCACCTTTATTTTAGCAGCCACCAGTGAAGTGCCCAAACGCCTGATGCACCCAAAAAAGAAAACCATTGGCTTACGCATTCCAACCAATCCAATTTGTCAAATGCTGCTTAAAGAGTTAGGCGAGCCATTGTTGACAAGCACGTTAATTTTGCCTGAGCAGAACGACCCTTTAGATGACCCTTATGAAATTGAAATGCAGCTCGGAAAACGCATCGATGTTTTTATTGATGGTGGTTTTGGCACACTGAGCACCACCAGCATTATCGATTTATCGGGCGATCAGCCAAGCGTGATACGACATGGCGTTGGCGATGTGAGTGCATTTGAATAAAAAATGAAACCTACAGTTTGGTTTTAGCACAATTTTGACGCTTTTATTACAAATACGGGTCGTGGTTTATTTCCTTCTGGCATAAAATCGCTTAAACTACGCCACTTAATTTTTTATCTCCTCAACTTCAACAGTTTTAATAAAATTGTTCAGTTGGTTTTTCATGCTTTTGAAAATTCGCGTGGCATAAATAGTGTAATGAATCAAACTGTCGATTCTGAAGTAGTCGCTTTTTCCAATATTCGTATTTTAGATGATTGGCAAACCGATGTACCCGAAGATTTATATATCCCCCCTGCTGCTTTTCAAATTTTACTGACACAATTTGAAGGGCCTTTGGACTTTTTAATCTATTTGATTCAAAAAAATGGATTCGACTTATTACAACTCGATATTGCTCCAATTGCGAGCCAATATTTAACTTACATGAATGCCATGAAATCGTTAAATATTGAATTGACTGCTGATTATATGGTGATGGCAGCCTTACTTGCCGATTTAAAATCGCGACTTTTATTGCCAAAACCACCGAGCATTCAACTTGAAAAAGACCCGAAACAGGAACTTATTGATCGCCTTGAAAGCTATTTACGCATAAAACAAGCAGCAGAGCGTTTAGGTCAACTGCCTATTTTAGAACGAGATACGTTCAACACACAGGTACATTTAGGCGAAAGTCAGCATTTATATGAAGGCTATGATGCCAAGAGTTTACGTGATGCTTTATTTTGTATTTTTAATCGCCCAGAACCTATTATTCACCAAGTCCAACAAGAACCCGTTTTACTTGAAGAGCGTATTGCACATATTGAAGCAATGACAGCAAGTGGAAAAATTTTAGATTTTCAAGCTTTGCTCACCCCAACACAAGGTAAAATGGGCATGGTGGTGACTTTTATGGCAGTTTTAGAGCTAACACGGCAACAAAAACTTCACATTGTCAGCACAGGTTTGGATGCACCGCTGTCTATTCAAGGAATACATCATGGATAATACCAGTGCAATCAATGTCGATGACCTGCATCATGAAGTATTGATGCAACTTGAAGCAATTATTTTTGCAAGCGATGCACCCGTTTCATTGGCTCGGTTGAAAGAAGCATTTCAAAACCAATATAATAAACAACAGTTACGCTTGTACTTGCAACAATTGGCTGTATTGCAACATGGTCGTGCGATTGAACTGATCGAAACCGCCCAAGGGTTTCGTTTTCAAGTACGCGCCAAATATCGTGATATGATTCGTCAAACTTGGCCCGAACGCCCAACCAAGCTTTCGCCATCGCTGCTCGAAACTGTTGCTGTGATTGCTTACCACCAACCCGTAACCCGTGCCGATATCGAGCATGTACGAGGGGTAAGCAACAATAGTCAAATTTTACGCACCCTATTCGACTGGAACTGGATTAAAGAATCTGGTTTCCGTGAACTCCCGGGCAGACCCGCTTTATTGGTGACTACGCCCCAATTTTTAAATGCTTTTGGCTTAGCATCTTTAAGCCAATTGCCTCCCCTACAGGATGCCAAGGAAGCTTTCATGACACTTGATGCCCATGCAGCAAAGTCGTGAATAGGTGGACTGTTGATTGATTAATTCTAAGGTTTACTGTTATGAGTGAAAAATTACAAAAGGTACTTGCCCGTATCGGACTAGGTTCTCGTCGTTATATGGAAGAAGTCATTGCCGCAGGTCGCGTGAGCGTTAACGGTAAAATTGCCCAAGTGGGTGAGCGTATCGAGCCAACTGACGAACTGCGTATCGATGGTCGTAAAGTACAATTTCAAATTGAAGATGAAATTCGTCGCCGCGTTTTAGTATATTACAAGCCTGAAGGCGAAATTTGTTCACGTAACGACCCAGAACAGCGCCCAACTGTATTCGACAACTTACCACAAATTGCCAACGACCGTTGGGTGATGGTAGGTCGTTTAGACATTAACAGTACTGGTTTGTTGTTATTTACGAACGATGGTGAACTTGCCAACCGCTTAATGCACCCATCGAATGAAGTTGAACGTGAATATGCAGTCCGTGTGATGGGTGAACTTAGCCCACAAATGCGCAGAACTCTACTCAACGGCGTCACTTTAGATGATGGCCCTGCTAAATTTGAGTCTTTGTCGGACTTAGGTGGTGAAGGAATTAACCGTTGGTATCAAGTGGTGGTAAAAGAAGGACGTAACCGTGAAGTACGTCGTTTATTTGAATCGCAAGGTTTAAAAGTCAGTCGCTTACTTCGTACCCGTTATGGTTCAGTTATTTTACCACGTGAACTTCGTACAGGTCGTTGGACTGAGCTAGACAAGCAAGAAATTGATAATTTAACCAAATTGGTTGAGTTAAAACCACGCCAAGGCACAGGCTTGTTTGGTATGGCAAAACGTCGTGCAGACAAAATGACTGAAAAGCCAATGGCAGCACGTCGTGGTGGTTATTTACGCCAACAACGCCGTGACGAAAGTGGTGAAACTGAACAACGTGCACCACAGCAACGTCAAGGTACACCGCGCAGTCCTTTTGGGATCAAGCGTGATTTTAATCGCTAAGTCATACATGTAATCTCATAAAAAATGCCTCAAAATTGAGGCATTTTTTATAGGTATTCAATTAAAGTGCAGGAATTTCAATCCAAGCGGCTTTCGGAAAATTTTGGGCTAAATAATTTTGCAAATAATGTTGTGTGTCTTTAGAAATCAGTGGATCTTTCGATTCATCATTTAAATTATAAGCCAGCGAATGCAAGTGCAAACCACGAGTTTTTATTGCTTCTAAACTCAGTAATGTATGGTTAATACTACCTAACCGCCCAGATGCGACTAAAATAATCGGAAAATTCTGCTGTTGAAGATAATCAATAATCAGAACATCTTCGGTTAATGGCACCATTAAACCACCCGCACCTTCTAACAGCACCATATCAAACGTCGCGCTTAATTGTGCAGTGGCTTGCTCAATTTTGGCAAAATCAATATCACGACCATCTAATTTGGCAGCTAAATGTGGCGAAGCAGGATAACTAAAAATTTCAGGCATGGTCAGTTTGGCATGATCTTCAGCAAGAAGCCCTGTACCCATCATCTCTCGGTGCTGTTCGATATCTTCTGAAATATCGATATTGCCCGTTTGAATCAATTTTTGGGTAATCACGGTTTGCCCTTGTGCCAAGTATTGCTGTGCCAAATAGCCTGTGGCATAGGTTTTGCCAATACCTGTATCAATGCCGGTAATAAAATAGACTTGACCGCTCATGTGATTCTCCGTGCAATGATATAAATAGGATGATAGGTCAATCGATAATAAGTATTGTCCTGATCAGAGCTTTGGCTAAATTCGGCATAATCGTGATAAAACTGCTGTAAACGCTGCTTTGTCCATACAAAGTGATGTGAATTTGCCGTCACACCCGTGGCTTTTAAATGTTTTAACACCCGTAGTGGATGGCTAAACATCAGTTCGATCTGTTGTTCTTCGCAGTGTAACACCTCAAAACCTTGCTGCTCTAACATTTCGGTGAGCTGTTCTGCCGAATGATAATCTAAACCTTGTCCTGTCAGCGCTTTAATTTCTTTTAAATTGTCGGGACCAAAAATGGAAAAACAGAACCACCCTTGTAACTGCAAAGCGTGCTGAATTTTGGCAAAAACATCGCTTAAATTATTCATCCATTGCAAAGCTGAACTTGACACAATCGCGGTTAATTGTTTTGGATAAACAATGGTTTCAGCATCACCCAAACAAAAATCCACATTGGCATCGTGCTTAAAAAATTCCATCACCGCAGGATACAAATCATTGACGATATATTGATCGACCTGCAATTGTGGCAATAACAAATGAGTAAGGTTGCCCGAACCACAGCCAATTTCAAACACACGTTTTAATGCCACTGGACAATGCTGTTGAATCAGCACCGATAAATACTGACAAATTTGCTGCTGTGCCACAGCCTGTTCGCTATAGCTATATTTGGCTTTGGCAAAGCGTTGCTGAACTTTTCGTTTATCAATTTGCATTCGTATTCGCCAAAAGTTGCACCAATGGGTCTAAGTCTTGTGAAGTAATGGCTGCGCTGAGCGACACCCGTAGTCTTGCGCTATTTTGCGGTACAGTCGGTGGACGCACAGGCATAATATAAAAACCATGTTGCTGTAAAGTTTTCGCCTTTTCGACGGCTACTGCACTATCACCAATAATAATCGGCACTAAATGACTGCTCGATGGACTCGCAAAACCAAGCGCACTTATCTGTTGTTGTAAATATTGGCTCGTGCGCTGTAAGTGCTGTCGTGCTTGCGCCATGTTTTGCATTTGTTCAAATACAAACTGCGTCCATGCAATATTGATAGGTGGCAATGCAGTACTAAAAATCAGTGGACGCATGGTATTGACTAAATAGGCTTTAATAATTGGATCGCAAATTAAGTAGCCTCCCACCGAAGCAATGGCTTTACCAAAAGTACCCACTAAAAAATCAATCTGGTTGATCACGCCATATTGCTCGGCACAGCCCAAGCCTTTTTCACCACGCACCCCAATTGCATGAGCTTCATCAACATACAGCATAACTTTGCTAAATTGACGTTTAAGCGCAGCAAGAGCAGCTAGGTCGGTTTCGTCACCATCCATACTAAAAATACTTTCAGTGACCACAATAATCCGCTCTATTTCGGCATCATCATGGTATTTTTCAATTAGTTGCTGCAAATGCGCCAAATCATTATGCCGATAACGTACATAATGTGCGGTACTTAAACGAATGCCATCAATCATACTGGCATGAATAAGTTTATCGGCTAAAATGATAGTTTTGGCATCGGCAAGCGCAGGTAAAATACCAATATTCATATGATAGCCACTGTTAAACAGTAAAGCATCACGCCCTAAAAATGTGTTAGACAAACACTGTTCTAACGCAACATATTCAGGGAAATTGCCCGTTAGTAAGCGTGAAGAAGACGAAGTCAAATGTCGCTTAAACATTGGCATCTGCTCAAAAAACTGCACACGCAAGTCTAAATCGTTGGCCAAACCCAAATAGTCATTCGAAGACAAATTCAACATTTCTTGGCCATCTACCCAAATACGCTTGTCCTGCTGCATATTGGGGGTAAATTGGCGCAAATTGCCAGTTTTCTTCAATCCATCAAGTTTGGCGGCGTAATGATCAAGCAATGCCATAACTTCCATCCTGTTGTAGCCCCTCAACCACTGCAATCAGTTGGTCGAGTAAATAGGTTAATTCGGCTTCATTGATAATATACGGCGGCATGACATACACCAATTTTCCAAATGGGCGCACCCAAATACCACGACGGACAAATTCTTGTTGTAAACTTGCCATATTCACATTCATGGTGAGTTCCACTACGCCAATTGCACCCAACACCCGCACATTGGCAACATGGCTTAAGCTTGCTAACGGCGCTAAGGCACTTTGTAACTGACGTTCGATGCGCTGAATATTAGATTGCCAATCTTGCTCTAACAACAATTGGGTACTACGCTGTGCCACCGCACACGCGAGCGGATTTGCCATAAAGGTTGGGCCATGCATAAAAACGCCTGCTTCACCACGTGAAATCGTTTCGGCAACCTGTGTCGTGGTAAGTGTTGCAGACAAGGTCATGTACCCGCCCGTTAAGCCTTTACCAATACACATAATGTCAGGTTCAACTTGTGCATGTTCCCACGCAAATAGTTTGCCTGTACGACCAAAACCTGTCGCAATTTCATCAAAAATAAGCAAGAGCTGATATTTGTCGCACAACTGTTTTAACGCACGTAAATATTCAGGATGATAAAAACGCATCCCACCTGCACCTTGCACAATCGGTTCGATAATAAATGCGGCTAAATTTTCATGCTCTGCTTCAAGTAACTGCTCTAAGGCTGCCATTTCTTGCGGCTGCCACATTTCGCCAAACCGACTTTGTGGCGCAGGCACAAAATGCCGTACAGCTAAACTTGAACCAAAAATTTGGTGCATGCCTGTTACAGGGTCGCATACCGACATCGCATTCCACGTATCGCCATGATAGCCCGAGCGTGTGGTGACAAAATTATTTTTATAATTTTTGCCTTGCGCCTGCCAATATTGCACTGCCATTTTCAAGGCGACTTCAACCGCAACCGAACCAGAATCGGCATAAAAGATCTTGTCGAGCTGTGGTGGGGTGATTTTGAGTAACAATTTTCCCAATTCAATCGCAGGGTCATGGGTGAAGCCCCCGAACATAATATGCGACATTTTTGTCAATTGTTCGGTTACAGCTTGATTCAGTTCAGGATGGTTGTAACCATGAATTGTACACCACCACGACGACATGCCATCGACCAGTTGTCGTCCGTCGTCAAGTTCAATGATAGCGCCATAAGCTTGCTTAACTTTAAAGGTCGGCAGTGGGTTGAGCATTGAAGTATACGGATGCCACAAATGCTGAGCATCAAATTGATCGACCATCCTGCACAGTCCATTTTTACACAATAGTTGGCATATTAAGCGCTTTTTAAACCCGATGCCATTGCAAGATCAGTCAAAAAATTCAATTTACAAAAATGGTCTAATTGCTTGCAAAGTTTGCTCAACATTAAACATCGGAAAGCTATGCCCACAATCATTTAACGTTTTAATTGTGATGTTTTTAGAGGCAAAATTTAAGATTTCTGCGCCAACTTGGCAAGGAACAAGCGCATCATGCTCTGCCAACACAAAATGTATTTTGGCAGGATAATCTTGCAGCATAGTAACCAAGTTTAATTGCTTGAGCTGAGTTAAACCTATTGTTAATTGCGCTATTTCGGGCGGATTCGCCGTTTTTAATACAGTTAACCAATTTTGCTTAGTATTGGGCTGACCACGACAAATATTCAAATAAAATTGTTTAAGCGTTGCACTTGAATTGAGCTTAAATTGCTGATCAAAGGCTAGAAATTCTGCTTGCGGCATGGCAAATGGCCAATCCTGATTTTGCACAAAACATGGATTTGTCGCTAAAGTAATGACCTTTTTGGCCTGCCCTGTTGTTTGCCACAATGTTTGTGCAAGTAATAATGCGAATTGACCACCTAAAGACCACCCCATCAATACATCTGCATCTATGGCATGTTGTTGTGCCTGCTGCCATTGCACATCATCTTCAGGATTAAAAATATCAAGCAGTACAACAGTATGCCCAATGTGCTGTAACGCATTTTGCAACGGTTGTAATGCGGCTGTACCTACACCCCAACCTGTAATCAATAAAATACGTTTTAACATCATTAAACTCATTGTCACGTCAAGCCTTGCAGTATAAGCCAAAGTCTTTTAAGGTCATGTGCAAGAACTACCAAAATGATTTAGCCCAAACATGTGTCATATCTGGGCGGAATCATTACTATGGCTTATTTTACTTTTTGTTGAATTTCACGTTTTGCAGCAGTCAGTTGTTTCATAAAATCAGGGTCGGCATGTAAGCGCGCCACTGTAGCCGCTCCTGTAATCCGCCCTGCATCGACATCACTTTGCCAATGCATGCCACAAATGACACGGCTTTGCCCAAAGTCATAGCCACGTTTTAAAATTTCATTTTGGCGTTCAGGACGAATTTCAGCCAAAATTAATGCACTCGACCAACCAATTGTGGTATGCCCTGAAGGATATGAACCATTTTTACTTAAATTGGTTTCATCATTTGGCGTACACGAGTGGCTATTAAAAAACACAAACGGACGCAGACGCATATAATGCTCTTTAGCGGCTTTTGTCGCATAATTTCCACTATCGGTACGAAGTTTTCTTAACAAGTCATAGGTAATTGGTGTATTGGTTGCTGAAATATCAACCCCTAAAGCCTGTGAAAATGGCTTGCCAATATTGGTATCTGATAAATCTGCATCTATAGCCGCTTGCTGCCAACGTGCCGTTCCAACCAAACTGCGTGCTTGGTCATAGGCAGCCTTATCACGTAAAAAATCCACGCTATCATAGGCAGGTGGTGGCGGCAAAATTTGTAAACTGTCGGCGAATTGATTGGGTTGTAAAAATGAATCTGCACTTTTTGCCCACGCCACATTTGTACCAAGTACACTTAGCCCCATCAACATTACAACAGAATATTTTGTTTTCATCATTTTAAATAAGACAGAAGAAATGTTGCTTTAACTTAAGGCTTTTTCTTGACATTTAGATGACTCTTTTTTGACAAAAAAATGACACACAGACTTTAATAAAAAAGCGGACTATACTCGGTGCTATTCTTTTTATTTAGCATAGTTAACCATGTATACAGGTATCGTTTTAGGCACAGAAACCATTCATTCAGTAGAGCAAAAACAAGGCTACAGCACCATTTACGTGCATAACAGCCACGGCTTCTTAGATGATGTTCAGCTCGGTGCAAGTGTCGCCATTGACGGTACCTGTTTAACGGTCACGCAAATTTTGGCAGACTCGCATTTGGTCAGTTTTGATATTTCAGATTTAACCAATCAACTCACCACGTTGTCCAAGCTTCAGGCAGGTTCAATGGTGAATATTGAACGTTCATTTAAAATGGGCATGGAGAATGGTGGGCATAACTTATATGGACATATTGAAGGTGTAACCCAAGTTACGCAAGCACTTCGACAAGGGGCAATATTGCATTTAGATTTAAAAATCCCAAGCGAGAATATGCGTTATTTCTTTTTAAAAGGCTTTATTGGCTTGCATGGCTGTAGCTTAACGGTCAATCGCGTCGATAAGACCCTCAACGAAATTTCAGTCGATTTAATTCCTGAAACACTACGTTTAACCAATTTAAATCATGTTCAAGTAGGCGATTTTCTCAATTACGAAATTGACCAAACCACCCGCACATTGGTTGACACCATTGAAGGCATTTATGCCAATCAAGCCTTGTTAAAATATGCCGATACTAAATAGCACAACATTGTTCAAGTGGACGTGATACCAAGCCTTCAATCACACTGAGTTGTGGCACATCATTTAAATACGGACAATCTCGATTAAAATGCGTACCACGACTTTCGGTACGTTGTAGCGCACTTTTTAACATCAACAGTGCGGTATAAATAACATGCGGCACGGTTTTATTTTCTTGAACAAACTTTTGCCGCCAATTTAAAACCTGCTGATACAACTGCTGCATATGGACAAAATCACGCTGTATTCCAAAGTGCTGACTCATTTGCTGTTGTAACAATTGCAATGAAAATTTAGCTTGGTCTGTCACATGCTGCCGTGGATACAATACCAAATGGCTACTCTGTGGATAGGCAGGCACCATTTTCCATGCAGCTTCATGCGCAATACATTCTGCAACACGTCGCCCGATCACTACGCACTCCAATAACGAATTGCTCGCTAAGCGATTTGCCCCATGCAAACCCGTATATGCAACTTCGCCTACAGCATATAAATCAACAACATCACTCTGCCCCATACTATTGGTCACCACCCCACCACAGGCATAATGTGCCGCAGGGGCAATCGGAATTTGTTCACGGCAAATATCTAAATTTAAACTTAAACAGTGCTGATAAATGGCAGGGAAATGCTGCTGAATAAAAGCAGCAGGCAGCTGCGTCATATCTAAATACATCGCCGCAGCTTGCTGTTGCTGCATTTCATTGGCAATCGCACGCGCGACAATATCCCGAGGCGCAAGTTCAGCACGCGCATCATATTCAGGCATAAAGCGTCGCCCTTTCGGGTCTCTTAAAATACCGCCTTCACCGCGCAAAGCTTCTGAAATTAAAAAACCATTGGCATTTTGTAGTGCCAAAGCCGTGGGATGAAACTGGATAAACTCTAAATTTGCAACCCGACAGCCCGCCTGCCATGCCAAAGCCACACCATCACCTGTAGCGGTCGTTGGGTTGGTGGTATATTGAAAAAGCTGCCCCATGCCACCTGTAGCCAATACATTGTGTTTGGCTAAAATGGTCATGGATTGCTGTGCGACATCCCGTAATTTCGCCCCAATACATCGCCCATTTTCACCCAATAATTGTTCTACCGAATGCTCAGGCAAGTAAGTAATATTGGTATGCTGTTTCAGCTTTTGCTGTAAAGTGACCATCACCGCATGCCCCGTATGGTCGGCAACATGCACTATACGCCGCTGCGTGTGTCCACCTTCACAGGTTAAATGCAATTTCGGTTCGTCTTCACAACTAAAAGGTACGCCTTGCGCGCACAACCAATCAATTGCTTGCGGTGCTGCTTGTAAAATCTGCTCGACTTGCTGAGGCTCACACAAACCCGCCCCTGCTACAAGTGTGTCTTGCACATGTAAAGATACATGGTCTTTAGGGTCTAAAACCGCAGCAATTCCACCTTGGGCCAAATCACTTGAACATGTGTTTAAGTCAGCTTTGCAGAGTAAGGCAATTTTTAAATGGCGAGGCAACGACAATGCAACAGTAATGCCTGCAAGCCCTGCACCCATAATCAACACATCATAATGCACGGTCGTGTTCATGTTGCTGTCCTGCAAGCCATTGTTTAAATTCGACTAATCCTTGGGCTAAATGTTGTGTTTGCTGCTGATAGTGATGATAATCTTGTGCAAATTGCAACATTTTTAAAATCGGTTGCTTGGCACGTTCAATTAAATCAGGCGCTAATTCAATTTGCTGACAATGATTTTTCAAAACATTGGCGCAGGCTTCTAAACCATTCATCGCCATCCAAGGGCAAAAAGCACATGACTTACAGGTTGCACCATTGCCAGCAGTCGGTGCTGCATAAAATTGTGTGTGTGGTGCATGCTTTTGCATTTCATGTAAAATGCCTTGGTCGGTTGCCACAATAAAACTTCGCTTAGGCTGCTGTTTCACCACATTGAGTAATTTACTGGTCGAACCAACCACATCAGCCAACGCCACTACTTCGGCAGGCGATTCAGGATGTACCAAAACCAACGCGTCAGGATGTTGCTGCTTTAAATGCTGTAATTCCAACCCTTTAAATTCATTATGGACAATACAAGCACCTTGCCAAAGCAACATATCTGCGCCCGTTTTTTCTTGAATATAGCTCCCTAAATGACGGTCAGGTCCCCAAATAATTTTCTCACCTTTTTGTTTTAAATATTCCACAATTTCAATGGCAATAGATGAGGTGACCACCCAATCGGCATGGGCTTTGACTTCGGCACTGGTATTGGCATAGACCACCACCGTCCGTTCAGGATGAGCATCACAAAACTGTTTAAATTCATGCGCAGGACAGCCCAAATCTAAAGAACACGTTGCCTCTAAATCTGGCATTAAAACGGTTTTTTGTGGGCTTAAAATTTTGGCGGTTTCCCCCATAAAACGTACCCCTGCCACCAATAAGGTCTGTGCAGGATGCTCCTTACAAAAGCGTGCCATTTCTAAAGAGTCACCGACCATACCACCCGTCGCCAAAGCCAAATCTTGCAACTCAGGCTCTACATAATAGTGCGCGACCATGACTGCATTTTGCTGCTGCAACAATGTTTTAATTTCTTGTTGATACTGCAAAGTCGTGGCTACATCTAAAGGAATAGGCACTTTTGCCCATGCTTCATTTAAATGGCAGGCTTGACTGGCTTGCTCGATTTTCGCAGCCTGAATATGCGCTTGCATAAACATCAAACTCGGCTTTTCGTAGGAAAACGACGCTAAATGTTCCTTCATTTTGGGTCCTAAATACCACTTTTTTAGATTATGCTCATATTGAGCATATAAAAACAAGCTATTTTTGCTCATTTTGAGCAAAAACAATTAAGACAATCTATTTATAATAAAGATCAAAAAGATATAAATTTAGACCGAATTATTTGCCAATTTTTTGCTTTATGATTGGTTTTGCATACAATAATCACGACACGAATAAAGATATGATGACACATGCAGCCACAGGCAAATTTAGGGCTTAATACTTCTCAAGAAACCGCAACAGAATTGGTTGCCGTTTTAATTGCCGTCACCGATTTTTCAGCACGCGTGCTGACCATTCAAGATGGCAATTTATTACCTTCTGGCTCACTTACGCCTATACACCACTCATTACAAGCAGGCGCACGAACTTGGGTACAGCAACAAACTGAACAACCTTTGGGCTATATGGAACAACTATATACTTTTGTCGATATTAATCGCTCAAAAAAAATAGGACATCCTGTTGTTTATATTAGTTATTTAGGTTTAGTCAAAGAAGCTGAGGAGGAGGATTTAAAACTTGCTGCTAAGTGGCAAGATTGGTATGACTATTTCCCATGGGAAAATTTAAAATATCCTAAAACTGCTGATATTACTCAACAAATTTTACCACACATCCAAAATTGGGTCGACTCAGCAGCATCGCCAAGCATTCGCCATATGCGTCAACAACGCATGAATTTATGTTGGGCTTTAAATGGTTTTACATGGCATGAAGAAAATACTCTACTGCGTTATGAGCTGTTGTATGAAGTTGGACTAATTCCTGAATCACCTTATTTTTCCAGTCAACTACCCGAGCAAATTGTCGGTAAAGCCATGCATAATCATCACCGCCGTGTGCTGGCGACAGCCATGTCGCGGCTACGGGCTAAAATGCAATATCGTCCTGTTATTTTTGAAGTCATGCCACCTGAATTTACCTTGTTTCAATTACAACAAAGCATTGAAGCATTAAGTGGAGTGGAATTACATAAGCAAAATTTTCGCCGCTTAATTCACAACCAAAACTTGGTTGAAGCAACAGGCAAAGAATCAATACCTGAGCGTGGACGGCCTGCGCAGTTATATCGCTTTAAATCGGATGTGCTACAAGAAAGTTTACTTTCGGGGTATAAGCTACCCACCGTAAATAATTAGCATTTGCCTAATTCACACCCATCAATATATACTCTTTTTGAGTATATATTAAGGAGCGCATCATGCGCTATGCATTACCAGATATTTTAATTTTACCTCTGGTTCAATCTGCATTAAGGGAAGACTTAGGACGACGCGGAGATATCACCTCTGAAGCCGTGATTGATGCTGAACAAACCACACAATTACATATTGTGGCCCGTGCGGCAGGTATTTTATGTGGCATTCAACTTGCTCGTCTGTCATTTAACCTGCTAGATGCAAATACTGTCTTTTCAGCTCACAAACAAGATGGCGATGTATTGCAACAAGGCGACATTATCGCCAGTATTCAAGGCAATGCCCGCGCTATTTTAAGTGCAGAACGCACCGCTTTAAACTTTCTGACACACTTAAGTGGTATTGCCACCACTACCCACAATATTCAAAGCCGTTTGGCACATACCCAAGCGCAGCTGACCTGTACCCGAAAAACCATTCCTGGTTTGCGGGACCTGCAAAAATATGCCGTACGCGTTGGCGGTGGGCGCAATCATCGCATGGGTTTAGATGATGCGATTTTAATTAAAGATAACCATATTGCCTTGGCAGGTGGAGATATCGGCTTAACCCTACAACGGGCAAAAAATTACGCAGGACATTTAATTCCCATTGAAGTCGAAGTCGATACGCTTGAACAACTTGCGGCGGTACTTGCCGAAGGTGTGAACTTGGTTTTATTGGACAATATGTCGCTCGATCAGCTCAGAACTGCGGTTTTAATGTGCCAAGGACGTGCCAAAACTGAAGCATCGGGTGGAATTAGTCCTGAAACGGCCGCAGCCATTGCAGAAACAGGGGTGGATTTTCTTGCACTTGGCTATGTCACCCATAGCGCACGCTACCTCGACATTGGTTTAGATTATTTATAAGGTTATGAATCGGCCTTTTGCATCTTGGCTTTACTTGATTTTTCATCTTAATCCATCTACTGATGCAAAAGGCAATACTGTAACACAGGCAAAAATGAGCAGATACTTTGTACTTTCGCTACAATAATGCTTTCACGGTTCTGGAGTTTTTCAGATGTACTTCTCTTTTTTTATTCGCCTAAGCTTGTGTACCCTGCTCATGACAACAAGCATTGGGCTAACGCAAGCCAACACCACCATGCTGATAAACAATAATAATTTACAAAAACAATGGGTTGGAACACAAGCACCAGCATTTAAGTTACAAGACCAAAACGGGAACTGGCATCAACTCAGCCAATATCAAGGCAAATGGGTGGTGCTGTATTTTTATCCTAAAGATAATTCACCGGGTTGCACCCAAGAAGCCCAAAAATTTAAAGCACTTTATCCACAATTTTTACAACAAAATGCCGTTGTATTGGGGGTAAGTTTAGATGATGTCACATCACATCAGAAATTCTCAGCAAAATTAAGCTTACCTTTTCCAATTTTGGCCGACTCACAGCAAAAACTGGCTGAACAATTTGGCATTGTCAGAAGTTTAGGGTTTATCCATTTTGCAAAAAGAGAAAGCTTTTTAATTGACCCAAATGGCGTAATTGTCTATCACTACAACAGTGTCGACACTCAAACGCATGCCGAGCAAGTCTTGGCAGATATTCAAAATTAGCCAAGTCACATTAAATAAAATTCAATCATCAAGCCATAATGTGGCTTGATGATCCGATTCGGTCATTATTGCAATTGTTCCCACTCAATCACCGCTTGCCCATTGTCACCAAGCAATGTCCACTCACCATCCATCACGTTTAATTGTAACTGCATAGTTCTGGCACATAAGTTTTGAATCTCTAAAGTTGTTTGTTCAGACAAACGCCAAACTTCAACATTCTTTAAGTTTTTCAGCTTACTACTACGTTTATACCATTCTGCAACCGCACCACCATAACTAATCACCGCAACTTTTGGGCAACGTGCGCTGGCTTTCTTGACTTTATCTTCATCAGGGCAACCCACTTCAATCCATTGTTCTAATTGCCCTGTTAAGTCTTTTTGCCACAGTGCAGGTTCATCGGTTTCAAATAAATCTTTAGTAAATTCAAGTGACTCATCGGCAAAACGTGCAAATGCTAAAATACGTACCATCAAACGCTCAATGGTTTCTGAAGGATGTAAAGCCATCGTCAATTGGTAGTCTGCATATTGATGCGTGTCCATATTGGCAATGTTCAATTCTGCTTTGTAAATGGTTGCTTTTAACGCCATGGGTCGCTGTCCTCAAATTTCGGGCTAGCTTAGCTTTTTTTATCGGCTTTTACTATTTTTTCTCTATATGATGGATAAATTCAGCGCATTTGCAATGCCAGATGAATCTCAGCCATAAAAAAGCAGCCGATAGGACGGCTGCTTTTACTTGCAAATTTGCGGCTTACATTTGCGATTGAATGAAATTTGGTAAGCCAATCAATTCAATTAAACGTAATTGTTTTTCTAACCAATAGGTATGGTCTTCTTCGGTGTCTGACAATTGTTGACGTAGCATGTCACGGCTAATAAAGTCGCCTTTTTCTTCGCACAATTGAATGCCTTTGGCTAATTTCGCACGAACATCATATTCAAGGGCTAAGTCTGCTTTTAAGCAGCTCACCACATCTGTTCCAACATCAATATCTTCACGGTTCATATTCGGCGTGCCTTCTAAGAACAGAACACGGCGAATAATCGCATCGGCATGCATCGCTTCTTCTTGCATTTCATGGTCGATACGTTCGTAAATTTTGCTTAAGCCCCAATCTTCATACATACGAGAATGAATGAGATATTGATCACGCGCAGCCAGTTCGCCACCGATCAGCATATTAAGATAGTCAATGACTTCAGGATTACCACGCATAATTATTCTCCTCTTTGAATGGGGCTATTATGCTTTGATTTTATACATTTTGCAAAAGTTATATTTTATTAAGTTTATGATTTTTATCAAATTAAAATGATAACCATACCCATTACCAATACGGTTTTAGTCTTTTTTAAATAAAAAAGAAGCCCTTAACACCAATTAAAGGCTTCTTTTAATGATTTAGATATCGATGAAACTAGCCTATAAATTTGTAACCAAAATCATCTATCGGCATCTTGCATAATAAGTCACGCCTTCTTTCTTTTTCTCCGAGAAAGAGAAAAAATGAATTTATGCAAGAAGCCGAACAATTAAGTTAAGAGGTTTGTCCATAACCTGCCATCAGTTCAATAAACTCAGCTTCAGAAATAACTGAAACTCCTAACTTTTCTGCCTTTTCAAGCTTAGAACCAGCTTTTTCACCTGCCACGACACATTTGGTTTTACTTGACACACTGCCACTCACACGCGCACCTAAAGCCTGTAACATTTGCGTGGCTTGGTCACGATTGAGCTGTGCTAATGTGCCTGTTAACACCCAACTTTCACCATTTAATGGCTGACGGCTTGGTGCAGTAGGTGCATCCCAATGAATACCTGTAGCAATCAGCCGATCGACCACTTCTACATTATGTTTGGCTTGGAAAAAATCGATAATCCATTCTGCGGTAATATCACCGACATCGGGCGTTTTCTTTAACTCATCGATATTTGCTTGGCGTAGTGCATCTAAAGTTTGGAAAGTTGTTGCTAGCATACGTGCGGTGGTCTCCCCAACCCCACGAATGCCAAGCGCATAAATAAAGCGTGCCAAGGTGGTTTTTTTGCTACCATCAATCGCATCAATCAGGTTTTGTACTGATTTTTCACCCATTTTCTCAATGCCGAGTAATTTTTCTCGGTGGGCATACAACTGATAAATATCAGAAATATCATTGAGCAAATTTAAATGTAACAGAGATTCTGCCCAACGATCTCCCAAGCCTTCAATATCCATGGCTTTACGTGACACAAAATGCCGAATTGCCTCAATGCGCTGTGCCGCACAGTATAAACCACCCGAACAACGCGCCAAAGCTTCACCTTCAGGCATAACAACAGGTGAATCGCATACAGGACAATGCGTCGGTAAAAATACCCGAATCGCATCATCAGGACGCACCGCTGCCCACACACGCTCCACTTTTGGAATCACATCACCACTACGATAAACACTGACCTGATCTTTAATATGAATATCTAAACGATGAATTTCGCCAATGTTGTGTAACGTTACATTCGATACAGTCACCCCGCCCACCAACACTGGTTTTAAACGTGCTACAGGGGTTAAAATTCCGGTACGTCCCACTTGCCAGTCAATATTTTCAATTGTGGTTAACGCAATTTCGGCAGGGAATTTATAAGCAGTTGCCCAACGTGGCTCACGACTTAAAAAGCCCAATTGTTGTTGCTGTTTTAAGTCATCGACTTTAATCACCATACCATCAATTTCAACGGCTAAGTCAGGGCGTTCTTGCTGAATTTGTTCATATTTTTGTTGTACGTCTTGAATCGACTCACATAAAAATTGACGTGGGGCAATGGCAAAGCCAAATTGGGTTAGCCACTGTAAACTTTGGTGCATACTGTTCAATTCGTGTGTAGGCACACACTGTGCAATACCATACGCATAAAAAGCCAGTGGACGTGACGCTGCAATTTCAGGGTCAAGCTGTCTTAAACTGCCTGCAGCGGCATTACGTGGATTGGCAAAAATTTTATCGCCTTTGGCTTCTTGCTCGGCATTTAAACGCTCAAATCCTGATTTTGGGATTAAAACCTCACCACGCACCTCTAATAAAGCAGGCACTTGTCCGTTTGGGTTTGATAAAATTTTAGGTAAGTTGCGAATGGTTTTCACATTTTGAGTAATATCTTCACCCATTTCACCATCGCCACGGGTCACACCACGCACCAATACGCCCTGCTCGTACCACAACGAAATCGCCAAGCCATCCAACTTTAATTCAACATCATACTGAACCTGTTGATTCGGTAGACGTTCTTCTACTCGGCGGGCAAAGGCAAATAAATCTTCTTGGTTAAAAACATTGCCAAGTGACAGCATTGGCACAGCATGAGTCACCGTTTCAAACTTAGACAATGGCGTGCCACCAACCCGTAGCGTTGGCGTATCGGCTTGTACCATGTCAGGATGCTCGGCTTCCAAAGCCTTTAACTGATGAAACAATTGATCATATTCAGCATCGCTAATGCTCGGTTGATCCATAACATAATAGGCATGGTTATGCTGTGCAAGCAGTTGAATCAATTGTCGCATCTGTGCAACCACTACTGCTGTATCCACCATCATTCATTTTCACCATATAAAAGGGCGGATCGACTCCGCCCTATATTTTTAAACAATTCTTTCAATTCAACTTAGACCAAAGCAGCCTGTGGCTGTGGCTTATAATCAATCACTTGATGACGCCAATGCTCTTTCAATTGCTGTGTCAGTTCACAGCTATTTTCATCAAACACTTTACCATCAATATCACGTGCGATTAAGCCCGCAATACTCACCATCATGTCAAAACCAGTTTGCGCATGTACGTTTGGCAGCGCCAAAAAGAATGATAAACCTTGTACTTGCTCAGCCGATAAAGTTTCAAGGTCAAAACCCGATGGGCCTTCATCGGTCATCCGCAATACTGAAAACATCAGAGGACTAACTTCATCGGTATTTTCATAACGATGAAAACATGACAACTCACCAAAACGTAAGCCATATTTAAGCAACACTTTTAAGGCTTTATCGCCCGATAATACTTTGCGCGGGTTTGGAAATACATTTAATGCAATAATATATTCAGCTTTCGACAATGCACTTTCATCGTCATAGCATTGTTGCTCATGCAAATGTAAATCTAAAATCGAGCTTTCTTCTTCAAAAGCTGCAATTTCAGCGGTTTGCATGTCAGTATTTAAACCTAAATCTAGATGTGGTTTTTCCTCTTCTACAATTTCTTTCTCTGTAGTACTAGCTTCAGATTTGACTGCTACATCTTCTTCCTTCAACTTCTCGCTTGGCTGCTCAGCAACCAGTGCTTCAACAGAAGTCGTTTCTGCCGTTTGCGCTAACGTTTTTTCAACCGTTTCAACTGAAGCAACCGTTGGTTCACTCTCAATCGCGACAACAGCATCTGCCTGCGATGCTTGCATTAATTGATCACGCACAAACCGAGGAATAATCGGTTGATTGGTTTCAGGGTTAATATGTAATTCTGATTCGAGTGACGGGACATATTCTTTTGGTTTTCTAAAGACTAAAACTAGACCAATTAGAATAATGATCACCGAGATAACAATACCTACAATGGTCGAGATTTCCATCTTATGACTCCACTAACCCATATTCTTTCGCGTCTTCTAAATTCACGCTTACAAGTTTCGATGCACCCGGTTCAGGCATAGTGACCCCTAATAAGTCGGTTGCCATCGTCATTGCAAGTTTATTATGTGTAATGTAAATGAATTGTACCTGTTCGGAAAGTTCTTTTACCAAATTACAAAAACGCTGCACATTGGCATCATCTAAAGGTGCATCGACTTCGTCTAAAACACAAAATGGTGCAGGGTTTAAACGAAAAATTGCAAATACCAATGCCAAAGCAGTTAACGCTTTTTCGCCACCCGACAACAATGCCAAAGAACTATTACGTTTACCCGGTGGACGCGCCATTAATTTCACGCCAGACTGCCAATCGCCTTCTAAACTTAGACTTGCCTCACCACCATTAAATACCTTCGGAAATAACTGCTGCAATTCGGTATTAATCTGCTCAAAGGTGGTCATAAACAGCTTTTTTGTTTCTTGGTCGATACTTTGCATAGCCTGTTGCAGTTGCTCAACTGTATTTTCCAAGTCCTGCATTTGGTGGCTGAGTTCGCTATGCCTTGCCTCGACTTCTTGATATTCTGCCGATGCAGCTAAATTCACTGCACCTAATTTGGCAAATTTCTGCTGTGCAGTATTTAAACGTTGTTGATGTTCGGTTAAATCCAACTGCAACGCAGGCAATTCTTCTGCCTGTAATTCAGCTAACTGCTGTGCATAATGTTCTAGGTCTGACTTTGCCGCTTGCCAAGCCAAACGTTTTTGCTCAAGTTCAGCCCGTAATTGTTCATCTTGTTGCTGTAAAACATGGCGTTCATTGGTGAATTGCTGTTGCTGCGACTGCACTGTATTGAGCTGTTGTTGCCATTCATCCCATTTATACTGCAACTTTTCAGCCACTTTGGTCTGTTGCTCAAATTTCGTTAGCAAGCTTGGTAATTCGGCTTCAAGTGGATCGACATAGCTTTGTGCTATACCAATTTGCTGCTGCAACTGTTGCTGCTGCGTCTTTAAAAAGCTTTGGTCTTTTTCAAGCAACCCGACTTGCTGTTTTAACTGCGACAATTGCTGTTGGCTTTCATCTAAATGCTGTTGGCTAAATTGCTGTTTTTCTTGCTGTGCCATGACATGAGTTTCAAGCGTTTCAAGTGCAATTTGGCGCTGCTCATATTCAGGTAATAATTGTGCTAATTTAAACCCTAAGGCATGCAGGTCAATTTCCAAATCGTCCTTTTGCATGGCATCTTCTTCAAGCTGCATGTCTAACTGTTGTCGTTGTTGCTTGAGTTGTTGTTGCTGCAATGCAAATGCCTGATGGCGACTTTGCAGCCCTGCAAGCTGTACATCTACAGCTTGTTGCTGCTGCTGTTGGTGTTTTAATTGCTGTTTTAATTGCTGCTTTAATTGCTGCACACTGTGTACACGTTTCTCAAGCTCGGCAATCTGTTGCACCGCTTGGGTCAATTGCTGTTGCAACGGCATAAGTAGCTGTGCAATTTCATCCAACCGAACTTGATGGCTGAGCGCACCTTGCGCTGCCTGACTACTTTCGTCAAACAGTAAACCAATCACCCAGTCTGGCCCAACATGATAACCATCTAAAGTTAAAATACTCTGCCCTGCATTCAAATTACTTTGTAGCGCCAAAGCAAAATCTAAACTTGGGGCAAGCGCAACGTGCTGCCACAACGAAAGCTGTGGTTCAACAATCCATGTTGCTAGACTTGGCAAACCCACAACATCTACATTCGCTACAGAAGTTTGTACTTTTAATTGCCGTGCTTGTTCAGCTTGAAAACTCATCGATGATTCAAGCATCGATGCCGAAAGCCATTTGGCTAGAAATTTTTCGACTAAGCTTGCATGTGCTTTGGCTTGCGGCTGTAATTGTAACACTTGTAACAATTGCAACATCGGTTGGTGATTGGTCGGCAATTGTTGTGCCATCAATTGTTGTAGGTTTTTCTGTTCCCGTTGCAGCACCTGAATTTGCGTTTGAGTTTCGCCACGTTGTTGCTGCACGTCACGTAACTGCTGTTGCGTGGTATCCACTTGTTGCTCAGCATCGAGTAATTGCTGTTCTAGCTGTATGAGTGCCGTTTGTGCGTATTGTTGTGCCTGCACCAAATCGGCAACCTCATCCTCTGCCACTTGGGTACACACCTGTTGCTGCTGCATGGCTAGGGTTTCTTTTTGATGGTTTAAGCGCAATAAATTTTTCTGTAATTGCTCACTTTGCAACTGCATTTGGGCTTGCTTTTGGCGTTGCTGCTCGACTTGGGCTTTAATGCCTGTAAAGGCTTGTTCAGCTTGTTGATGCTGTAATTTTAAATCTCGGCCTTGTTGCACATCGTCCTGATTCGCACTTTCAAACTGACTCAGTTGTTGCTCAAGCTGTTGTTGCTGAGTGTATAAATCATCAAGTTGAATATCTATCAGTTGCAGGCGTTCTTTATTCTGCTGTTTTTGTGCCAAATGTTGGGTGAGCTGAGTGCTATTTTGTGCCAACATGGCTTGCTTTTGCTGCACGCTCATTTCAAGCGTAGCACGTTGTTTCTCTGCATTTTGCCATTCAAGCTGTAATGGCGATGATTGCTGAATTAAACGCTGAAATAACTGATTCGTCGAAGATAAATCATGCTCAAGTGTGGTTAACTCAGATCGTACATGCTTAAATGTCTCGCCTAAACTGTCCATTTGCACATGATATTCGTGTTGTAAATGCGTACTTTGCTGCGCTTGAAACGATAAAATTTCAATTTTTAAAGTACGAATTTGGCTTTCAAGTTCTTTATAATGAATCGCCGATTCTGCTTGGCGTTTTAGACTTTTTAACTGCCCATTGAGTTCATGTGCAATGTCTTCTAAACGCGATAAATTTTGCGTGGTATGTTCTAAATGTTGTAAGGTTTCACGACGGCGTGCTTGATAACGTGAAATTCCTGCGGCTTCTTCAATATACACCCGCATTTCTTCTGGTTTGGCATCGACAAGGCGGTTAATCATGCCTTGCTCAATAATGGCATATGAACGCGGCCCAAGCCCCGTGCCCAAGAAAATATCGGTAATATCACGGCGGCGACAACGTGTGCCATTTAAAAAATATTCAGACTTGCCTTCACGCGTAACCTGACGGCGTACGGCCAATTCGCTATAAGCATTATACTCACCACCCAATTTGCCGTAGGTATTTTCAAAACGGAGTTCTACACTGGCAACACCCACAGGTTTGCGCTTGGCTGTTCCTGTGAAAATGACATCCTGCATATTGCCACCACGCAGTTGCCGCGCGTTGGACTCTCCCATAACCCAACGCACAGCGTCAATCACATTCGATTTACCACAGCCATTTGGCCCAACAATTGCGCTTCTATTGGCTTTAAAATGTAAAGTGGTACTGTCGGCAAAAGATTTAAAGCCTGAAAGTTTTAAACTGCTTAAACGCATAATGTCCTAATTCACGAAAGCACACGCCGATTATTTTTAATCAAAAGTATCCAGAAAAAGATCATTTCGATCAAAATACAATCATCGATTGCTAAAAAGTATAAGTGGCAAGTGTCGGAAAAAATGCCCGATAAATAAAGTGGCTTGTTGCAATTTATTGCGCAAAATAACAGCAATTAGAAAGTATTTTCTGATTTCATCGCTATCACACGTACCATAATGAGCGTTTATACATTGCATTTGCCTATTCATCTGCACGTGAAAAATGACTGTGCTTTATTTAATCCGTTGGTTTCACTCAATGCTATAAAATGCTCACTTTGCCATTTTTGGCTGTGTATGGCTTGTTTGGCAGTTAATGATAACCACGGTTCGTAAAGGCGTAATGCTCGTTTACCCTCAATGCCATTTTGAGTAAAAACTTGATGCTGCACGAGTGTTGCCCGATCAAAGAAAAAATAGCCTGTATCGGTTTGATTGGCATTGGCAATGATGACACCATCAATACCATCCTGTTCATTGAAAGGTCTAATTGCTAAATTTGGCTGGTCACGTGTCCATAACGTCACAAAACCACCCAATTTAGTCGGGGTAATTTTGACTTGTCGAAACAGATATTTTTGACCTGCATACACAAAACTTAAACCCGCATATGCTGTTGCGCTCGCATCCAAACACAGATATTCAATCTCACCAAGCCCCAATGGCTCAAGCACAACACTATAAAGCTGTTTGAATGGGTCAAATTGAGAAGATAATGCTGCAAGCGCATCCAAAGTCATCATTCAATCGCTCATTTTTAAAAGAATATACCTTGGTAAATAAAATACGCGCCAATGCTACATAACAATGCACTAAAACATCTTTTTAGAACCGATGCAGGCAAAGCATGCGCAACTTTTGCCCCTAATTTAGCCGTAAGAAAGCTCATGCAACTAATTCCGAAAAAGGCATATAAATGCACATAGCCCCATGTATGTGGCAACTCTAAATTTGCTTCATGCCCAAAAAAGATAAAACCGAGTGCACCTGCCACTGCAATGGGAAAACCACATGCTGCCGAGGTCGCAACAGCCTTTTGCATCACCACACCATAATGGTTTAAATACGGCACGGTGAGTGAACCACCGCCAATACCAAAAATGGCGGATGCCGTGCCAATCACCCCACCGGCCATACCTTGCTGTAATGGAGATGGCAAGTGCTTTGAGGTGTCTACCGCAACATTTGCGCCTAAAAACATTCGTGATGCAACCCATATGGAAAATAAGCCAATCAGCAGTTGTAAGCTACGCCCCGACAAAATATGAGCAATCCCTGCACCTAAAAAAGAACCCACCACAAGCCCAGGTGCAAACCGCGCCACCACCGACCATAAAACCGCACCACGTTTATGGTGTGCCATAATCGAACTGACCGATGTCACCATAATGGTGGCCAGTGATGTTCCCACCGCCAAATGCATAATCACATCAGGTGCATACTGCTGTTGGCTAAACACTACATATAGCATTGGGATAATAATCAACCCACCACCGACACCAAATAGCCCTGCGGTAAAGCCTGCAATTGCACCGATAGCTAAATATATGATTAACTCCATATTAAATTTCCTTCACTATTTTAATGGATATGGATACTCAAACGCGCCAGTTACATCAATATCTTGAGCAAGCCAATTGCGTGCCTGATGTTATTTTATTAAAACAAAGTACCACTTCAACCAATGACGATCTACGTGAACTCGCAACGCAAGGCGTTCAAACGGCTTTAGTGTGTAGTGAAAGCCAAACCCAAGGTCGCGGACAACATAAACGGGCTTGGGTATCACCGCAAGGTAATATCTATTTTAGTTGCTTAATTCATACCAATAACGTGTTAGATGGCCGTCTAGCACTCGAAATTGCACTCAATTTAATCCACATGCCTATTTTTAAAGATTTAGAATTATCCATTAAATGGCCGAATGATTTATACAGTACACAAGGCAAATGGGGCGGTATTTTGGTTGAACCGTTATCCAACACCCAAGCAGTGATTGGCGTGGGCATCAATTTACGCTCGCAACCTGAATTGACCCAGCTTGATCAGCAAACTACCTCACTTGAAGAATTAGGTTTAACTGATGTGCCACGCCTTACCATGATTGGTGAAATATATAAAGCCATTCAACAAGCGGCTCAATGGTTTAACCATGGCAGCCCGAATCTTGCACAACGTTTTAATCATGTCGCGATCTTTAAAAATCAGCCGATTATTTTTGAACATCAAAATGGTCAAATAACAGGGCAATATTTAGGAATTCAAAATGATGGTGCGCTGCTGATTCAAACCGAAACAGAAATCGTTCATTTCTATCAAGGACGTTTGCGCCTTGCCAATAAAGGATAAAACATGCGCCAACTTTGGTTAGATTTGGGCAATACCCGACTTAAATATTGGATTACCGATACAGAACAATTGCTACAACACGGCGCAGAACTACATTTACAGTCCCCTGCCGACCTTTTACTGGGTTTAGTACATAGCTTTAAAACCATGCACATTGAAAAGATTGGTATTTCTTCGGTGTTAGATGCCACAAATAATGCGCGGGTTTGCAACATCTTAGCCTGCTTAAATGTACCAATTCAAATTGCTAAAGTGCATGCAGAATTTGCAGGCTTAAGTTGTGGTTATGATGAACCGAAACAGTTAGGGATTGACCGTTGGTTACAAGTACTTGCGGTGGCAAAACCTGAACAGAATTTTTGCGTTGTTGGCTGTGGCACAGCGCTCACTATCGATTTAACCCAAGGCATGCAGCATTTGGGCGGCTATATTTTGCCAAATTTATATTTACAGCGAGATGCGCTCATTCAAAACACCAAAGGCATTAAAATTCCCGACTCTGCTTTTGCTGAATTAACCCCAGGACGCAACACGGCAGATGGTGTGCATCATGGGATTTTACTCGGACTCATTAGCAGCATTGAGAAAACTTTGCAGCACACCCCACGCCAACTTATTTTAACGGGCGGCGATGCAGCATTATTTGCGCAGCATTTACAAGCCTACCAACCCAAAATTGAAACCGACTTACTGCTAAAAGGTTTGCAGCATTACACCGCGACCGTATAATTGAGTGCTAAATCCGGCGCATGTTGACCGCGAATGCCCCAATTTTCTTTTGGGGTTTCAAAAATGGTGATTTCCACACTATGCGGTGCAATGCCACAAGACGTCTCAATATTCTGAAAAATCAATTCAATCAGCTTCTTTTTAGCCAAATTACTACGCCCCTCAAACATTGAAAGTTCAATAATCAAATATTGGTCGGTTCGATCTTTAGGGTAAATAAAATCTTCGGCATCTAAAGCAATGAATCTTTGAAACTTCTTATCTGCTGGATAGGCCAAGGCATCCACCAAAGCTGAATGTACCGCATCAGAAATTTTTTCTCGGAACTGCGCCAATGTGGCTTTGAGCCCATATATTTTTATTTGTGACATTTTTAATTCCGTGCAATAAAAAAAGCGCTTGAACCTCAAGCGCTTTTTTATATTATTTCTTTTCATTGCTGCCAAATAAAGGCCCCATACCACCGCCGCCACCAAATTGTTTTTGCAAACCGCCCAGTGAACGCATCATTTTGCCAAGACCAGATGGATTGGCAAATTTCTTCATCATTTTGGCCATTTGCGCATGTTGCTTAATCAATTTATTGACTTCGGCAACATCCATACCACACCCTAAAGCAATACGCTTCTTACGACTTGGGTTCATTAAGTCGGGGTTACGTCGCTCTTTAATGGTCATCGATTGAATAATCGCTTCCATCTTTTTCACTTGTTTTTCAGGATTCGCTTGCTCAATCGCTTGCTGTAATCCTGCATTGCTCATGCCCGGCAACTTGTCTAAGAAACCCATCATGCCGCCCATTTTGTTCATTTGCTCGAACTGCATGAGCATATCTTCAAAGTTGAAGTTCCCGCCTTTTTGCAGTTTTTTCGCCATTTTTTCGGCTTTTTCTTTGTCGATTTTACGCTCAACTTCTTCGACCAAAGAAAGGACATCGCCCATACCCAAAATACGCTGTGCCACACGTTCAGGATGGAACGGCTCAAGCGCATCCAGCTTTTCGCCCATACCCAAGAACTTAATTGGCTTACCGGTAATCGCACGTACCGAAAGCGCTGCACCACCGCGTGCATCACCATCAGTTTTGGTTAAAATCACACCTGTTAATGCTAAAGCATCATTAAATGCTTTGGCGGTATTGGCAGCATCCTGACCGGTCATGGCATCGACCACGAACAAGGTTTCGGTTGGCTTAACCGCTGCATGCAAGGCTTTAATTTCATCCATCATGTCTTCATCGACATGCAAACGACCAGCGGTATCGACAATTAATACATCAGCAAATTTAATTTTTGCTTGTTCAATCGCACGATTGACAATATCAATTGGTTTTTCAGAAGGATCAGACAAAATAAAGTCTGCACCCACTTCTGCCGATACGGTTTGAAGCTGTTTAATCGCCGCAGGACGGTAAACGTCGGCAGACACCGTCATCACTTTTTTCTTTTGACGTTCGCTTAAAAAGCGTGCCAATTTAGCCGCAGTGGTGGTTTTACCCGCACCTTGTAAACCTGCAAGTAGAATAACAACAGGTGGTTTCGCTGCTAAATCTAAAGTTTCATTGGCCTCACCCATCATTTTGGTGAGTTCATCATGCACAATTTTTACGAAGGCTTGACCCGGTGAAAGTTGAGTCAACACTTCCTGCCCCAATGCCTGTTCCTTAACTTTCGCAATAAACTCGCGCGTTACAGGCAAGGCAACGTCTGCCTCTAAAAGTGCCATACGTACTTCACGTAGGGTATCTTTGATGTTGTCTTCGGTCAGTTGGCCTGTGCCAGTAACATTTCGTAGACTCTGCGTGAGTCGTTCGGTTAAGGTATCAAACATTGCAAATTCCGCTTAAAATGGTCTGTTGCAAAAAATCTTGCTTAAAAATAGAAAATTTATGCATATAATGCTATAGGATACTTGAGTTCAATTCAAAATTATATCGTATCGCATGAATATTCATTGCTCCAACACAGGTTTGACATGATCAGTCTCCCCTTGGTGTACACAATACTCGCATTAATCGCTTATACCACAGGGTTTTGGTATTCCTTTTTGCACCTTGTTGCTAAACGTGAACCCAATCGTTGGTTCATGGGTGTCATTTTAGCGATTGGCTTAAGTTTACATAGTATTGTTTTAAAACAAGACATGCTAACTCTACATGGCGTCAATTATGACGTTTTCAACCTGTTGTCGTTCACTTCGGGTTTAATGCTGTTATTAAGCTTAATCTATAGCAGCTATCGCCCTGTGACTGCCTTGAATTTAATTGGTATTCCTGTTGCGGCAACCGGTCTGATTTTTGGTTTTGCCTTTAGTCAGCCCAACCAATATGCCACCGAACACGCGCTTGGGTTAGATATTCACATTATCTTGTCTTTGTCGGCTTATGCGGTTTTGCTCATGGCGACCATTCACGCCATTTTAATGTGGTTACAAGACCGCGAACTGAAAAAGAAACAAAAACGCTTATGGGTCAACTTACTGCCACCGTTTCAGGTCATGGAATCGTTACTGTTCGATATGCTCATTACTGGCTTTATTACATTAAGTATTGCCTTGGTTTTTGGCTTTTTCATGGTCGATAATTTCTTAACCCAACATTTAGCCCATAAAACTGTGTTTAGCATTATTTCATGGTTTATTTACGGCACTTTGCTTATTGGTCATTTTAAATTTGGTTGGCGTGGGCAAAAAGCCATTCGTTTTACCCTCTTTGGCTTTTTCTTATTGGCACTGGGCTTTATTGGAAGTAAATTTGTATTGGAAATGATTTTAAGAAGATAAGTCTAACCACAAATCTACACGCGTTTTTGGATAATCAAATGCCTATTTTCATTTTTAGGACAAAAACGCGATTCCCCAAAGCATAAAAGCTCAAATATCGTGATTTTATTTACTATAGACATGACTACAGAACAGAACCCACACTAACCCTACTCCAAGATACAAAATATTACATCCTTTAAGTACCTATATTTATACACTCGATAACCATATAATTTTTTTAAAACAAAAACCTAAAACTCAAAATATCGTACCTTAAAAGAAAACTCACAATAGACAATATCATTCAGGAGAAAAATAAAACCAACCTTATGCTTTTTAAAAATATTTGCCTATATGTTTTGTTGATTAGCTTCAACAAGCGCACATTTACAGGATAACAAACATAATGAAATATCAATTTAAAACAATACTTTGTGCAGCTGCACTTTTAGTTTCATCTGATCTTGCTCTGGCATGTACACGTGTTGTTTATCTAGGTGATAATCAAACCGTTATGACGGCACGTTCAATGGACTGGAAATCTGACGTACAAACCAATTTATGGATTCTTCCGAACAAAGTCAAACGTACAGGTATGGCGGGGCCAAATTCGATTGAATGGACGTCAAAATATGGTAGCGTCGTGGCAACAGGCTATGATATTTCAACAACAGATGGCGTAAATGAAAAAGGCTTAGCAGCCAATTTATTGTGGTTGGTTGAATCTCAATACCCCAATAAAGCACAAGCGACGAAACCACCCTTAAGTATTTCGCTATGGGCACAATACGTTTTAGATAATTTTGCAACTGTGGATGAAGCCGTTACTGCTTTAGAAAAAGAACCGTTTACACTGGTTGTGGCTGCAATTCCTGGAGAAACCCGCTTAGCAACACTACATTTATCTATTTCTGACGCTTCTGGCGATAGTGCAATTATTGAATATATAAATGGAAAACAGGTCATTCATCATAGCCGTCATTATCAGGTAATGACCAACTCTCCAATTTTCGAACAACAGCTTGCACTGAATACCTACTGGCAACAAATTGGTGGCACAGTCATGCTGCCGGGTACAAATCGTGCCGCCGACCGCTTTGCACGTGCATCGTTTTATACCCATGCAATTCCTAAAAATGCCTCTTCCAAAGAAACGCTCGCAAGTGTTTTTAGTGTGATTCGAAATGCATCTGTTCCTTTTGGTTTAAATACCCCTGAAGAACCCAATATTTCCTCTACCCGTTGGCGCACGGTTGTCGATCATAAAAACAGACAATATTTCTTTGAATCGGCTGTCTCACCCAATGTTTTTTGGGTAGACTTAAAAGACATTAATTTTAATAACGGACAAACTTTAAAACTTGATCTCGGACCAAATCAAGAGAATATTTATTCGGCCAAAGCCAATAAATTCTTTAAAAAAACTGTACCTTTTAAATTTTTAGGCGTTCCAAATTAAATTCAAACATGGTTTGGTCTATGATATGACAATATTGTATGAACAATCATAGACCAATTCAGATAGCATGTTGAGTTATGCTCATTCTAGTTTTCGCATTTTAATAATCCATTTAACTTAACTAGACAATTCTTTTAAAAAACCGTATAACGCTTTTTTATTTAAGAGTAATGATACGTTGAAACTCATTCTTGCACCGATGGAAGGCTTAACTGATCCAATTATGCGTGATGTTCTAACGCATGTGGGGCGCTTCGACTGGTGTGTGACAGAGTTTATTCGTGTCACCGATAGCGTACTGCCTGAACATGTGTATGACAGCTATTGTCCCGAACTCAAAAACGGCGGTAAAACTTCCGCAGGCACACCTGTACATGTGCAATTTTTAGGCAACAATCCTGAAATGCTAGCAGCCAATGCTGTTCGCGCCGTTCAACTTGGCGCACCTGCTATCGACTTAAACTTTGGCTGCCCTGCAAAAACGGTTAATCGCCATCGTGGTGGCTCAATTTTACTCGATGAACCGGACGTTGTGCATGAGTTGGTTAAAGCTGTGCGTGATGCAGTACCTGAGCATATTCCTGTGTCAGCTAAAATGCGTTTAGGTTATTTAGATGAAAAACACACTTTAGACAATGCACTTGCCATTGAAGCGGCAGGGGCAAATTGGCTAACGGTACATGCCCGGACCAAAGCAGATGGCTATACCCCACCTGCGTATTGGGAAAAAATTCAACCCATTCGCGAAGCCATTAAAATTAATGTGATTGCCAACGGTGAAATTTGGAATACGCAGCATGCCAAAGATTGCCAATTACAATCAGGCTGTGACGATTTAATGCTTGGCCGTGGCGCAGTCACCACACCCGATTTAAGCCTGTGTATTTGGGAGAATGTGCATCATCCATTGCTAACTTGGCAAGACTTAGTCACATTGCAAATTCGCTTTTTAAATGGCAATTATAAAAAAGCCATGAATATGGTTGGGCGCTATAAACAGTGGCTCGGTATGATGAGCAAAGCCTATCCTGAAGCGAAACTGCTTTGGGATGAAGTGAAACGCATAAAAGACTTAAATGAGATTATTTTAAAGCTACAGCAGACGATATAGAAATCGCACACAAATATTCATCCACCTGTGCATGTAGCCATTGTAAAAATAAGCGCACTTCATCGGTGGATGGTTTTCCTTCAGGAACCACACTCCAATATGCCCAAGGATAAGGTACGGTAATCGCTGAAACTTGACGCAGCACGCCCTTTTGCACCAAATCAAAGACAATACTTTTACGCTCTAAAGCAATACATAATCCTCGGCGTAACATTTCAATCACCACATTCGAGTCATTGATTTGCATCAACTCGGTTGTTGGTAATGGCATTTTCGCTTTTTCACACCAATGAACCGTACCGGGTTTGTCGGAGACTCAATATTCTGAGAGAATGTTCCGATGAAAAAAACAAAACTATACTCCTGAAATCAGAGAACGTGCTGTTCGCTTAGTTCTAGAATCCGAAAAAGATTATCCCTCAACTTGGGCTGCAATTACTGCTATTGCTCCTAAAATTGGTTGTACACCTGAAACATTACGTGTCTGGTATCAGAAGCATCTTGATCTCCAAAATCCGACCAAAGTACAGCAGATATCGGATCAAGAACGTATCAAAAATATGGAACGTGAAATTAGAGAGTTGCAACGAGCAAATGAAATTCTTCGTAAAGCAGCCGCTTTTTTCGCCCAGGCGGAGCTCGACCGCCCACGCAAATAATGGTCGATTTCATTCACAACAATAAAATCAAATATGGTGTAGAAGCCATCTGCACCATATTACCGATTACACCATCCACTTATTATCGCCATCTAGATTTGACTAAAAACCCCGATAAACGTTCTAAACGAGCTTTGCATGATGAGCATTATGCAGAAGAAATTAAACGAATATGGCGTGATAGTTCAGGTCGTTATGGCATTCGTAAAGTTTGGGAGCAATTGAAGAAAGAAGGCTACTCTATTGCACGTTGCCGTGTTGCTCGATTAATGCAAATGCTTGATATACAAGGTGTATGGCGTGGTAAGAATAAGCAAACCACACGTAGCCGTGATGATCAAAAACGTGCAGATGATTTGGTTAAACGTGATTTTACAGCACAACATCCTAATAACCTCTGGGTCGCTGACTTTACGTATATTCATACCAATTCAGGCTGGGTCTATACGGCATTTATTATTGATGTTTTTTCACGAGCAATCGTAGGTTGGAAGGTTTCAACACGTATGAACACTGATATGGTCCTTGATGCACTGGAGCAAGCATTACGTGATCGAGGTATGCCAAAGAATGTGATTCATCACTCCGATCGAGGCGTGCAATATTTATCGATTCGCTATACCAATCGCCTAGAAGCAGCAAATGTAAAAGCCTCAGTCGGTACCACGGGTGATTCATACGATAATGCTTTGGCTGAAACAGTGAATGGTTTATATAAAATGGAGGTGATTGAATATTTGAAATCTGATTGGACAGGGCTATCTGATGTTGAACTAGCAACATTGAATTGGGTCGATTGGTTTAATAAAAAACGGCTACATAGTGCAATTGGATATGTGTCGCCATTTGAATATGAAACGATGTACTATGCTAAGATGAATCCGTTAGGTCAGGTGGCCTAACTTAGATAAACTGTCTCCGATAAATCCGGTACGGTTCAACACTTGAAAACGCACCGTTAAATCAAATTAATATTAGCCTTGCGGTGGCTTCGCGCTTTATTCAAGAAAAAATTCCGACCCTTTTTTCTCTAAATCAATATCCAAATTTACAAGCACTCACTCATAAACTTGAACAAACGTCAGAATTTAAACAATACCCCTATGCTTAAAACACCCTAAATAGTATTTCAGCTTAAATAAAGCTATTCTATTGCTCTTGTATTCCATTGAATACAAGAGATACCTTAAACGGATTAAAACACTATTCAAGAAATTTAGTACATTCAACTTTGTACTGTCATTTTTTTTGCATACGGTTATTGTTGCTTGTACCGTACATTGCCAGCAATGCCCCACCACTCGACAATAGCATAACAATTGCCATATTCAATAAGGCTGTTCCAAACAAAAAGTTGAGCAATACACCACCTAGCAAACCCACCATAAACTGCATACTGCCCATAATTGCACTGGCAGTTCCTGCACGTGCACCTTGCTGTGCCATTGCCAAAGCCATGGCATTCGGGCCACTTAAGCCTATGCTTGACACCACGGCAAACATACCACACATGATCACCCATAGTGGGAAATGCTCAAAATAACCCGCAATCAAGAGTAATACAGTGCCCACAATCTGAATCAGACCACCCAATAATAAGCGCTGAAACACAGATAAATATGCAACACTGTGTTTATTCACCCATGACATTAAGGTAATACCCAATGCATTCAAACCAAATACATAAGCAAACTGTTGCTGAGACAAATGATATTGCCCCATTAAAATTGCCGTAGCAGAATTAATATACGCAAAGAGTGCGCCACCGCCTAAGCAACCACATAGCATGGGTAAAACGAAATGCTTATCTTGCAAAATATTGCCATAAAGTAAAAAAATTTGTTTGACGTTCAAATGTAAGCGTTTTTCTAATGCCAAAGTTTCTTTAAAGAAAAAATGTACACTACACAAACAAATTAAGCCAATGAGCGCCAATAATTTAAAAATACTGTGCCATGAAAAAAAGGCCAAAATCCAAGCCCCTAAGGTTGGTGCAACCACAGGTGCAATTCCCATTACAATCATCATGCTAGAAAAAGCCTGTGCTGAACCTTCAACATCTAAACGGTCACGAATTGCAGCACGTGCTATCACCACCCCCACACAGCCACCTAAAGCTTGAATCACTCGTGCAGCAATTAATGTCCAATCGCTTGTGGCATAAACGCAAAGTAAACAACCCAAAATGTAAAGGCTTAGACCAAAATATAATGGTGTTTTACGTCCAATTCGGTCACTAATAGGACCATAAATAAGCTGACCAACAGCCAAACCGAAAAAATAAGCAGGCAAACTGTTGGCGACTTTTTGTTGCGTCGTATGTAGATCATGTGCCATTTGTGGCAAAGCAGGCAAATACATATCAATCGACAATGGACCAAGGGCAGTCAAAAAGGCAAGCAATAAAATCCATGAAATTGGATAGTTTTTTTCAGCAGTGTGTGACATAAATTTGAGTGCTTCAAGGATTGACCATACAGACAAGATTATACGACTAAAGTATAATCATCAACAATGAAAATCCCCATCACTCGTTGCACAGAGTTTCATCACTTCGCGATCAGGAAATCACCTTGAATCTTGGCTTAGTACGTATTCGTCAAATCACCCAAAATAGTTCACTCATGTATAACCTACGCATGGTGATTGCATTTGTCGGCACAACCTCCGTGCCATATTTTTTACATTTCCAAATTGCGACCATCCCTCTGACTTTGGGCGTGGTTGCCGCGGGTTTAAGTGATATTGATGACCGCTTCACCATTCGACTACTGAATCAGCTATATACTTCAATTGGTTTCTTTTTTGCTGCTGCATCCATTCAATTGCTATTCCCACATCCAATATGGTTTGCGCTAGGCTTACTATTCGCCTGCGTGGGGTGGATTTTACTGGGCTCATTAGGGCGGCGTTATGCATCTATTTCTTATGGTTGTTTAGTCATTTCTGTCTATGCCATGTTAGGAATACATTTGTTTGATCAGTGGTATATGCAACCAATGCTGTTGGTGATTGGTGCACTATGGTATGGCATTTTATCGACTCTCAGTTTTTTACTGTTTCCTGTACGTCCCGTACAAGTCAAACTTGCAGACAGCTATTCCTCTTTGGGCAATTTTTTATTTGCCAAATCAAATTTATTCGACGTCGATATGACGGCTGAAAGTTATCGTCAAAGTATGATTGATTTATCGATGGAAAATGGCAAACTGATTGCCTTATTTAATGAAATGCGAACCGCTTTACTCACCCGCTTAAAAGGTGACCGTGGACAAAAAGACACGCGCCGCAGTCTACAATATTACTTTGTCGCCCAAGATATTCACGAGCGAGCAAACTCTGCTCATATCGATTATCAAAAACTTGCCGAGCATTTCCAACACAGTGACATTCTGTTTCGATTTCAACGGATTTTGTCGTTACAAGGCAAAGCCTGTAAAGATTTAAGCGAAAATATTCTTCAATCCACACAATATCAGCACAGCAAACGTTTTAAACATGCCTTTGAGAATCTTAAATTTTCACTTAAAAAATTAGCACAACAATATCCAAACGACCCAATTTGGGTCAATGCTTTGTATTCACTGTATCAAAATTTAAAATCGGTTGATGGACAATTACGTAATTTAGAAGCAGAGCGTGCTTTAAGTATTGACAGCACCAAGCAGGAAAATCAGCTTAAAGATGATGATTTAAAAGGTTTTTCTGATATTAAAATTAGAATTAAACAGCATCTCACCCCTGAGTCAGTGTTGTTTCGACATGCCGTACGCCTATCCATTGTGCTGTTTTCAGCCTATTTATTTGTGCAAATGACAGGCATTAAATATGGTTACTGGATTTTACTTACGGCGCTATTTGTAAGCCAACCTAATTTTAATGCCACCAAACGCCGCTTACGCCTGCGTATTATTGGCACATTGGTTGGCATTATTATTGGCTACGGCATTTTATATTTCGTCCCTTCCACCGAAGGACAGTTATTGTTATTGATCATTAGTGGCGTACTATTTTTTGAGCTACGGAGTAAACAATATGCTCAGGCCACAGCATTTATCACCATTTTAGCCCTCATTAACTTTAACCTCGATGGTTTCGGTATGACTGCTGCCCTCCCTCGTTTAATCGATACTATCATTGGCTGTGCCTTTGCATGGGTGGGCGTGACCTTTGTTTTTCCCGATTGGAAATTTCGTCGCCTGCCACGCAACATTAAGCGGGCCTTTGTTGCCGAATGCAATTATTTAGCTGAAATTGTAGCGCAATATCATTCAGGTCGAATGAACAGTCTCAATTATCGAATGGTACGCCGCAGCGCACACAATAGTGATGCAGACTTAGCCTCACTCATTTCAACGCTCGCCACCGAACCCGATATTGACGCGCAGCAAAAAACTATTTCTTTTGATTTACTGTGCTTAAACCATACCTTTTTAAGCTATATTGCGGCACTTGGCGCACATCGGGAACAAGTTAATGATCCTGAAATTTTAACCTTATTGAATAAAGCCTTAGAAGATATTCGCGGTGCATTGTTGCATGATGAAATGCCCGATTTATCAGCACAAAATATGCTGCAAACTATTCGACATAAACTCTCGCAAAATAGTGAACATGACCAACATTCGCTCATTATTTTGCAGCAACTTTCTTTAATGTTTAGTATTCTGAATCAACTTACGACTTTAAAGCAAAATTTGAGTAATCCACATGATGATGCAGGCTCTGAATTTGCTTCCATTTAAAAGCTCAGATTTTCGTGTAAGATGGTGGCATTTGATGCTAAAATTTTTCAGTTTATTCTTTGTAACGACTCACTATGACCGCTAAAACTTTATATGCATATACTTTGCAACCCGTAACTTATGAAATATCAGAAGCTGAACAGCGCCATGCTCAATTGGTCATTTGGCGTAGCACAAATAAAATCAGCCTAAAAGTTTGGGCAATTTTAGCAGCTGTGACGTTACTTGCCATTTTAGGACTCGTGCTGATTAAAAACTATTCCACCATTATTTGTTGGGTCATGCTAGCGAGCGTTGCAATCTACTTACTCGTACGTATTTTTGGCTTAGAATGGTACGTGAAACGTAAAATGAATGAATTTCCGGTTCAAGAAATCAAAGGCATTCGTTTAGGCGTACAACCACATGGTATTGTGATGCGTCAGCAAATGGGTATGCAAGAAGGTGTAGGCACTATTGCATGGAAAGATATTTATGAATGGTACAATACACCTGAATTTTTACTGTTAAATTTTAAAGTAAAAGATCAACAAGGTGCGTATATTTTGCCAAAACGCATGGACAGTAAAAACTTTCCATTTCAAACGATTCGTAAACACTTAAAAGAAACACTTGGCGAGGCAAAACAAGTTTAATTTTTACTTGTCTCTCACCCTCACCAGCTTGCTGCGATGAGGGTTTTTTATTGGCTAACCCACAACGATAATGATAATAAATATTAAATGTAAAAAAATAGCATTTATAATTTTCCTGTGTATAATCCTGTACAAATTTCCTTCTTTTTCACTCAGCTATCTTCGCCATGTTTAAAAAAGTACTGTTTCAACTGCATTGGTTTTTGGGTATTACCGCGGGCCTGATTTTATCAATCATGGGCATTTCAGGTGCGCTATTTTCTTATGATCAACAAATCTTACAATGGATAAATAGCGATAGCTATGTCGTACAAGCACAAACGCAACCCAAAATGACACCAACGGAGCTGTATCAATACTACCAACAGCATTATCCTGAAACGAAAGTAAATAGTATCACCGTGGCGGCAGATCCAACTGCATCGTCTACAGTAAATATTGAAAAAGCAGGCGAACGACGCGGCTTTAATCAAATGGTTAATCCTTATAACGCAGCATTATTGCCTGATATTAAAGGACGTGGCTTTTTCCAATTTATTCAACAGTTACATCGCAACTTAACCGCAGGTGAAGTCGGCAAACAAATTACAGCTGCATGTACCCTCATGCTTTTGTTTTTCATTTTTAGTGGCTTATATTTACGCTGGCCTAAAAAACACACAATTAAACAATGGTTTGCAGTTAAACCAAAGCTTAAAGGTCGTAACTTTATTTGGGATTTACATGCCGTAATTGGCACATGGGTAATTTTATTCTATTTGGTATTTGCCTTAACAGGTTTGTACTGGTCTTATGATTGGTGGCGCGATGGCATGTTCAAAGTCATGGGGGTTGAACGTCCACAAATGCAAGGCACGCCACCTCGCCCTGAAGGTAATTCAAAAAATTCACCGCGGGGTGAAAGTGGTAATCCTAAACAAGTATCGCAACATGGCTCTAAAGATGACAAAGAACAGCAAGAACCCAAGCTATCAAATATACAAATTGAACAAGCACTGACACAATCATGGCTTAGTTTCAATCAAAACTATAAAACTGCTTATTCTGCTGTTACGCTCAATATCCCTAAAGATGCCCAGAAAGTCGAAATTAGTTTCATTGATCCAGTGCCACAACACGAACGCGCACGCAACAGCACAATTTACAACCTTCAAGAACAAAAGTTTGAAAAAACTAAACTATATGAAGATAAGAAACTCAATGAAAAAATCATGAGTAGTATGTTACCTGTGCATAGAGGTAGCTTTTTTGGCCCAATCTGGCATTTCATGGCAATGCTAGCGTCTCTTGCAATGCCATTATTTTTTGTAACAGGTTGGATGCTATATTTAAAACGTCGTAAACAAAAAAAGCTAACTCAAGCTGCGCGTCAAGCTTTAGCGCCCATTATTTCAATTGATCCAAATGCAACACCGTGGCTCATCATTTACGCGACACAAACAGGTACAGCCGAACAATTGGCATGGCAAACTGCAACTAGCTTACAGCATGCACATCAAGCAACACAGGTACAAGCATTACAAAAAACTAGCTTGGCAGACCTAAAGAATGCCACACAAATCTTATTTGTAGTGAGTACCTATGGTGTAGGTGAAGCACCCGATTTGGCACAGAATTTTGTAAAAAATGTGATGTCTGAAAATGTTGACTTATCTCAATTGCGCTATGCTATTTTAGCACTTGGCTCTTTAGAATATCCTGACAGTTATTGTCAATTTGGACAGCGTTTAGATCAATGGCTACAACGTGCCCAAGCACAATCGTTATTCCCACTTGTAGAAGTCGACAATGCATCAGCACATGCCTTACAACAATGGCAACATGCACTTGGTCAAGTCACTGCACTTGAACTTCAAGACATCCACATCGAACAAACTTTTGATGATTGGAAACTGAGTAATAGGCAACGTATTAATCCAAACAGCTTGGGTGAAGCCATTTATCACTTACAATTAAATACTCATAATGATGTTGTCTGGCAGGCGGGTGATATTGCACAAATTCAACCCTTTAACAGCACACAACGCATTACCACATTTTTAGAGCATATCAATTTCCCTGCAAATACATGGGTTAAAACTCAAAATTGTGATCTTGCAACTGCGTTGCTAAATAAAGATCTAACCGTTGCAATTGCAACCTTTGCAACACCCGATGAAATCTTAAATCATCTGCCGACTTTAGCAATGCGCGAGTATTCAATTGCAAGCATCCCTACTCAAGGACATTTAGATCTGGTTATTCGACTCAATTCCGACAGCAATGGCACACTCGGCTTAGGCTCAGGATGGCTGTGTCAATATGCTCAACTGGGTCAAACTGTACAAATGCGGATTCGTACCAATCAAAGCTTCAATCTAATTAATGATAATCGCCCAATTATTTTCATTGGTAATGGAACAGGCATTGCGGGGTTGATGAGTTTATTACAACAACGTGCTAAAATGCACTATCAGCAAAATTGGCTCATTTTTGGTGAACGCCAACGTGAGCATGATTTCTTATTTAAGCATACACTCACGAGTTGGCTTGATACCGGCCATTTACAACAGCTCGACCTTGCTTTCTCTCGCGATCAAGCCGAAAAAGTCTATGTACAAGATGTACTTCGCCAACAGTCAGAGCAATTAAAGAAATGGATCGACCAAGATGCAGTACTGTATATTTGCGGCAGCATTGAAGGTATGGCAACTGGGGTTGAACAAGCCTTAATTGAGATTTTAGGTGCAGATCAGCTTGATCAATTACGTGAACAAGGACGTTATCGCCGCGATGTTTATTAAGTTGATTGTTTAATTTTAAGCCCAGACTTCGGTCTGGGTTTTTTATTATCGTATGATTGACATATTCAAAAATTAAATCGAATATCTCACAGCATCAATCAAAAATTATATTTGTAAGTTTGTGCATTCAAGTCTGTTTTAATCATGCGTGAACGCTAAAATCACATCTTTTACATTTTACCAATACGATGTATTCATATTACAAATATGTTATTTATTCTTATTACAACATCATCATTTTATGGATGCTCGTGTGAAATTAACCGAATCAGGACAGATATTTTTTGTTTGTGTCGCGCTATTGATGGTTTGGTCATTTATCCTCACCCAAAAATGGATGAATCGTTTAATTCAAAATAAAAGATCGCATAACATCAGTCATTCAGCGCCTCAACGAAAAAAAATAAAAGCAAAAACCGAGCGGCCAAGTAAATTCGAATTCGCCTGTTTATTTGCTGTTGTATTTTCGATCAGTGCTATATTTTTTCCATTTAGCTATTGGGTTACTCAAGCAGTCTATAATTTAAGTACCAAACCAACATATACAGGCCAAATTGTCAGTTACACATCAGAATGGGTAAAAACAGAAAGAACCGATTCAAATAATCGCTCGTACACCGTTGATGAGCTAAGACATACTGCACAAGTCAGATTTACCGACAAAAATCATCATAGCCATACTTTAGATAATTCGATCAGCTCCACAGCAATCCCTGTAATCGGTGACAGCATCACTATCGTTTATGCTCAAGGCGATCAACGGGTTGCAGAAAAGAGTATTCGAAGCTTTATCCTGTATTTTGCATCATCATTCATGTTATTTATTCTTGGCTTTATATTGGTTGCAATTATCGCCTATGGTTTAAATCGAGATATGACCGCTTATATTCAGTTTGCCCAATTTTTGATTTATCGAATGGTAATTCCACTTGGCAGTATGAGTATGTTTGCTATGCTGCTCTATAGCTTATTTGAATATTTTTTCTTAGGTAATCCGCAAGCACTGCCATTTTGGGTGGCTATTCTATGTGCGTTCTTTGTGTTAATGCTGACACCATTGATCTATTATATTTTATCCAAAGGAAAAATGTATGATACGTATAAATCGAATAAAAGATGAATTGAAAATAAGTTCTTAATAGAACAAAACAAATAGAGATATAAATTAAATGATTAAAAATAAACGCATTTTTTAAAATTGGCGGAATTTGAATAATGAATTTTAGAATATATGGTGGGCGCTGACGGGATCGAACCGCCGACATTCTGCTTGTAAGGCAGACGCTCTACCAACTGAGCTAAGCGCCCTGAGAGATAAAATTGATGAGGAATCAATTTTAAAAATTCAAGATAAGGCTATCTTGAAGTACATTTTCTTAATCAGGGAACTAAGAAAATGGCGCAGCGGACGGGACTCGAACCCGCGACCCTCGGCGTGACAGGCCGATATTCTAACCAACTGAACTACCGCTGCAAGGTCGTATTTAAAAACATGTTGTTTTTAAATAAAATATGGTGGGCGCTGACGGGATCGAACCGCCGACATTCTGCTTGTAAGGCAGACGCTCTACCAACTGAGCTAAGCGCCCTAAACAACTAAAAAGCAATGCTTTTTAATAATTTAAAGGTAAAACTAATCAAGATAAATAATCTTGAACTTTATTTTCTCAATCAACTTAAGAAAATGGCGCAGCGGACGGGACTCGAACCCGCGACCCTCGGCGTGACAGGCCGATATTCTAACCAACTGAACTACCGCTGCACGGCAGTGTTTAAAAATATAAAATTTTCAAACAAAATATGGTGGGCGCTGACGGGATCGAACCGCCGACATTCTGCTTGTAAGGCAGACGCTCTACCAACTGAGCTAAGCGCCCTTTTCAAGGGTATTACAAATATATTTATAAATGGCGCAGCGGACGGGACTCGAACCCGCGACCCTCGGCGTGACAGGCCGATATTCTAACCAACTGAACTACCGCTGCACTTATAAATACATCTACAAACGGTTTAATCTAAATGGCGCAGCGGACGGGACTCGAACCCGCGACCCTCGGCGTGACAGGCCGATATTCTAACCAACTGAACTACCGCTGCATCTAGATTTAACACGAAGGGCTTGGTGGGCGCTGACGGGATCGAACCGCCGACATTCTGCTTGTAAGGCAGACGCTCTACCAACTGAGCTAAGCGCCCTTCATAACGTCTTCTTCGTTTGTGAGGTGCATTATAGAGAATCCTCATGGACTGTCAAACGCTTTTCATCATGTTTCTAAGTTTTTGTGTTTGAATGATTAAAAAATAAGTCATTTTTCAATATTTTAGTCATATTTAGCTTAAATCATCTTACTTTTGGCTAAATTTAAGGTGGTTTTTATTCTAAAAGATAGACCAACGTACCATCTGTGACTAAATCAAACAGTTCAATCACATCCTGATTACGCATTCGAATACAACCATGCGATGCAGCGATGCCCATCGGCTCAGTGTCAGGTGTACCATGAATATAAATATAGCGTTTAAACGTGTCACAACCATTGCCCATATTAAAGCCTTGCTCTAAACCTTGCAGCCATAAAATTCGCGATAAAATCCAGTCTCGTTCAGGGTGTAACTGCCCATACTCAGCGCTATAAATTTCACCTGTGGCTTGCCGTGCCACAAAGACACTGTTTTTTGGCATCCCCTGCCCAATTTTTTGGGCAACTTTATGCCATCCACGCGGGGTTTTACCGCTATTTTCTTGTTCTCCAACACCATTTAAACCACTAGAAATTGCATATTTTTTTTGTTGTTTAGGTAAGATCAGTTGTTGTTGGGTAAGATCAATTAAAATATCGGCATCTTGAAGGGAGTATTGCATAATATTGCCTTTTATATAGATGGAGAGGCTTCAGGACGCATCCACAGCCAAATCGCAACGATGAGCATCGTCACATCGGTAAAAACCTTGACCCAAAACGGTGCGGGAGTAAATAGCATCACAACACCACTTACAAACATCATACTGCTTGCAAGCCATTTGGCTTTTCTAGGAACCGTTCCATTTTGTCGCCAATTTTTCAAAGTTGAGCCATATTTAGGATGATTCAGCAACCAAGCATCCATTTGTGGCCATCCTTTTGATGCCGCCCACGCTGCGAGAATCAAAAATACAGTGGTTGGCATACCTGGCAATACTGCCCCGATCATCCCTAACACAATAAACACCACCACCAAAAAGCGCCAAAAGAGATTTTTCATGCAAGCCGCTGATCACCAAGTCAGAATATAGTATAAGTAGATTTAACTTCCCCCTACAGCTTTTTTCATGCTCAATTCTGCAACTTTATTTGAACCATGGCTGCAATTTAAAACACCGGCTGTGCGGCAGTTAGCCTTTTGTATTGCCAGCCCCAATATTGTGACCATGCACCCACCTGAACTTAGCATCCATTTTAATTTTGAATGGCATAACGACAATTTTTGGGAAAACTGTTATCAAAATTATCAAAGGCGTTTAATCGAACTCGACCAAAATCCAACTGCATTACATACATTCTTGGCAAAAATTAAAAGCACTCGCTTAGGGATTCGTTTTGAAAGTTTATTATGGTTTTGGCTGCAAGATAATCCAAATGAACAATACCATCCCTATCGTCTTATCCAACATAGTGTGCAACAAATTCAAGGCAAGCAAACGCTTGGCGAATTGGACTTCCTTTTGCTCAATACACACACCATGCACATTGAGCATTGGGAAGTCGCATTAAAGTTTTATTTGGCAGAACGACAGTATCAACTTGGCGCATGGTATGGTTTGAATCGGCAAGATACATTACAAAAGAAATTACAGCATTTCACCCAAAAACAATTCCAGTTTAGCCGAGCACTTGGGTTTGCAATTGAAAAGAAATATGCCGTTTTAAAAGGACAGCTTTATTTACCCACGCTACAGCAATGCCCTACTCCAACTTGGGTGAATCAAAAACGACGTTTAGGCACATGGGGCAATCGAATTCCAACCGACCCTATGCTGCATCTTTCTAGGCATGAATGGCTTTGCCCTGATGCCGAACCCCAAGTAGAACCTACAATTTGGTGGAGAAGTGATCTGTATTACACATCTAAACATAATGAGTTTTTTATGTTTCGCCAGCCAAGTTTACTTCTAAATCACTCCAAAAAGATTAAAATTTAAGCTACAAATTATTACATTTTGATGCTAAACGTTAATACTTTTTTCTAAATGGCTTGCTTATGATGAATTTACATTAATAACTAAAGTTACACGGAGCACACGATGAAAAAAATTCTACTTACTTCTGTTGCAATCGCGTTCATGTTAGCGGGATGTAACACTTTCAAAGGCATGGGACAAGATGTCTCAAAAGCGGGGAATGCAGTCACCAATACCGCTGAAAAAACACAGCAAAAAATGTAAGAATTTTCTAAAAAACCTTATCAAATCGATAAGGTTTTTTTAACACTGCCATTTCATTCGCTTAACGCTTGACCTATCATAAGCAGCAAAATTTCTAGCTTTGATTCCGTCATGACCCATACCTCCGATACGCTCGCACTCAGCCTTGAATTATTACGTCAACCATCAATCACACCAATCGACCATAACTGCCAAACCATGATGGCCGACCGTCTTGCTAAAATTGGTTTTAATATTGAAACCATGCGTTTTGAAGATGTCGATAATTTATGGGCACGCCGTGGTACACAAGAGCCTGTGTTCTGTTTTGCAGGACATACCGATGTTGTACCAACAGGTAATTTAGATGCTTGGGATACCGCTCCTTTTGTTCCAGAAATTCGCGATGGCAAATTGTATGGGCGTGGCAGCGCCGATATGAAAACCGCCTTGGCGGCGATGGTAGTTGCAACTGAACGTTTTGTCGCAAAGCACCCGAACCATAAAGGTTCAATTGCCTACTTAATCACTTCGGATGAAGAAGGTCCTGCTAAAAATGGTACAGTTAAAGTCATTGAAACCCTAGAAAACCGCCAAGAAAAAATCCAATGGTGTTTGGTTGGTGAACCATCAAGTACTCATCGTTTAGGTGACATTGTCAAAAATGGCCGTCGTGGTTCATTAAATGCGGTATTAACGGTACAAGGCAAACAAGGTCATGTTGCCTATCCACATCTTGCCAACAACCCTATTCATCAGGCAGCACCTGCTTTAGCAGAGCTTGCCAATACGGTTTGGGACAATGGCAATGAATATTTCCCTGCGACATCCTTCCAAATTTCAAATATTAATTCAGGAACAGGTGCAACCAATATTATTCCAGGCACATTAGAAGTGGTATTTAACTTCCGCTTTAGTACCGAAGTTACAGCAGATGAGCTAAAAGCACGTGTAAATGAGATTTTACAACGCCATGGTTTGAGCTTTGCAATTGATTGGAATTTGTCTGGCTTACCATTTTTAACACCTGTGGGTGAATTGGTATATGCGACTCAAAAAGCCATTCAGCAGGTCTGTAATATTGAAACAGAACTCTCAACCAGTGGTGGTACATCTGATGGACGCTTTATTGCACCAACGGGTGCACAAGTGATTGAATTAGGTGTGCTCAATGCCACTATTCATCAAGTTAATGAACATGTGAATGTAGATGATTTAGAACCTTTAGCTGAAATCTATGAACAAATCTTAATTCATCTATTGGCCGTTTAAAACACGCATCCAAATAAAAAAGCCTTCATAAAATGAAGGCTTTTTTATTTACTCAACTTAGAGCCCAAGCTTATGCTGAATTTGCTCTAAATCGGGAATGAAGTAACGCTTGCCTTGCGAACGAACATATTGGAAGACAACATCGTTCTCTACCAGCTCTTCTTCGTCATCTACGACTTCCGAAATACGTAAACGCACACTTTCAGGCATACGATCACATAGCAATGCAAAACGCTGCGGTATTTCATCGCCTTCGATAATTAATGCAATACCTGCTTGAATATGTGGATCATTCACCGCATAAACAGGCAATTGTACGTCGTGCCACAATACCGTTTTGGTTGGAAAAATCGTATTTTGTGCAGACAATACAATGTTTTGTGGCAGGAGCATCGCATCCTGTCCATAACATTCAATGATATATGCATCAATAAATCCAGTCGAAACTGAAATTAAATGCTGTAACTCTTGCGGGTCAACATGCTGTGGCGCAACATTTTTTGGCAACATCAGTTTAGACCTCCTGCTTTGCTAAGACCTGTTCAATTTGCGCGAGTAAATCGGCTTCTTGGAACGGTTTACCCATATAACCCGTGACACCTAAACCAAAAGCACGTTCACGGTGTTTCTCACCTGTTCTTGAGGTAATCATGATAATTGGTAAATCATGATAGACCGTATGGTGGCGTAAAATGTTGGTCACTTCAAAACCATCCATACGCGGCATTTCAATATCAAGTAACATTAAGTCTGGTTTAACATGTTCAATTTGCTCGACCGCATCAACACCATCTTTCGCCGTCACCACATCATAGCCATAACGCTCAAGTAAACGTGAAGTAACTTTACGCACCGTTACCGAGTCATCGACTATCATAATGCATTGACGCGCACGCTGTACTTTGGCAGTTTCAACCACCGTATTTTCGGTGAGATGCGTTGCAGTTTGAATACGACGTGCAAGATTGGCTGTATCTAAAATTAAGCAAACCTGACCATCACCTAAAATGGTTGCGCCGCCAATCACATCAATCCGAGACAATTGACTGCCTAATGGTTTCACTACAATTTGTGCACGTGAACCAATCAACTGATCAACCAATAACGCAACCGTTTGGTTATTGTGACCTTTAATTAATAAAACAGGCAATGAATATCCACTTTGCAACAAGCGTGGCTGCATCATTGCACCGCCAACAAACTCGCCTGCATAGCGCAATTTATAACTTTGCCCATCTAAACTAAACTGCTCTGCACCCGAACTAAAGTACTCACTTAAAGCCAGTGGTGAAACACGAACAATACGTTCAATTTGTGCCAGTGGAATTGCATATTGTTGATCAATCACCTTCACCATCAAGGCATCACTCACCGACACTGTGGTTGGCACACGAATATTAAAATGTGTCCCAACACCAAGTGTTGAATGAATACTAATATGCCCACCTAAGGCTTTAATGTCATTTTGCACGACATCTAGCCCAACACCGCGCCCCGAAATTTGGGTTACAGTTTTAGCTGTGGTCAAACCTGAATGGAAAATAAATTGCAATAATTCCTGATCACTGAGTGAATGCTGTTCGGCAATCAGCCCGAGTTGACGGGCTTTTTGTTCAATTTTCCGAGGATCAATGCCATGACCATCATCACGAACATCAATGACCACATCTGCACCTTGACGGCTGATGCTAATTTCAATCGAACCAACTGTATTTTTTTGTGCTTGCTGACGTTCTGCTGTCGTTTCAATACCATGGTCGATTGCATTACGCAGCATATGTTCAAGTGGTGTAACCAAACGCTCCAAAATACTACGGTCAAGCTCTAAATCACGATTGTTCACTTCAAAGTTCACAGGACGACTTAATGTCGATGAAACTTGGCGCACCAAACGCTGTAAACGTGTGGTGATTCGTGAAAATGGAACCAAACGTACCCGCATTAAGCCATCTTGCATTTCTGCCTGAATGCGTGATTGCTGCAAGAGCAAACCTTCGGCATCACGGACTTTTTCAGCTAGCGTGACTTTAAAGTCAATTAAGTCCGATGCAGATTCGGCAAGCGACTTTGACAATTGGTTTAGCGATGAATATTGATCCATCTCTAACGGGTCAAAATCTGCATAACGCGATTGCTCATTACCATGCTTGGCAATAATTTGTGACTCAAGCTCACCTTCCATTCGACGTAATTGGTCAGATAAACGCTGAATCGCCAATTCCATTTCATTTAAGGTGGTACTGAATTGGCTCATGTCCATTTCAATACGTGAACGGTTAATCGCATTTTCACCAGCAAGATCAATCATTTTCTCAACCAAATTGGTTGAAATACGAATCATCTCTGGTGCTTGTTCGGTCGTATCTTGTTGTAGCCACTCACCGTGCATAGATGGTGGTTCACTACCATCACCCTCAACCACTGCATAGGTATCCAATGATGGTACAGCGTAATCAACAACATCTAGTAATGTCGTTGTACTCACAAAATCAATTTGACCCAACTGTTCAAGCAAATGCGTTGGCGATGTCACCGCTTGACTCACAATTGCTTGGTCTAGCCACGTTAATGCACTCAGTAATAAAGCATCATACGTATTTGAAGTAAATTGGCGCACGGCAAACTGTTCAAATGTCTCATCTAATTTGGATGCAACATTGGCAATCGCCTGCTGTTCAGCCATGCGTGCTGCACCTTTAACGGTATGCGCATCACGCTGTAATTGTAATAAAACACCACGTTGGCTACGTCGATCAAACCATTGATACAATTGCTCACGCATTTTGTGCAGCAAACTTTGCGCTTCTTCAACAAATTCTTCAGCAATTAAGCTTTGAATCGAATCAGTTGGCTCAATTACCCGATCAGCCTCTTCTGTGGGTTGATTGCATTGTGCTGCATCTGATTGTTGATCCACTGGAGTTGACTTGGCTTGTAATTCATCTAGTACAGCCAATGTTCCCGTTGCAGGGTAGTCGATTGCTTGCTGCTGAATTGTTTCAATACGTTCAGCCAACTGATCTTGAACACAACGGATCGTTTCAAATAAAGTCTGACTCGGCACAAGTTGCCCATAAATGAGCTTTTCATAAATCGATTCTAATTCATGTGTAATTTGACCAAAATAAGTTGCTTGCAACATATTTGCCCCCCCTTTCAGGGTATGCAAATAACGCATTAACACTTGTAAATCAGAACCTTGCTGCGTTTCCTGATAATTTGTAAATGCCTTTTCAACCTCAACCAACAAACCTTCCGCTTCATCAATAAAGATACTGATCAGGTCAGCATCGGGAAGTTGCTGTGCATCTGGACTTTGTTTAAATAACTGATCGTCTAAAATACGTTGTACATGAATATTCGAAACCACAGCACATGGTTGTGACGCAACCTGTACAACTGTATTAGATATCAGAGGATCAAGCGATGGTGCAACGTCTGCAACCACCTGCGAATGAGATGATAATGATGCAGCAAGATTATTCAACATTGCCACAAGATGTGGTGCTGGATAATCTTGTTGATATTCACGAATCATATCTAAACGACTTAACAGATTATCCTGAACTAAGCTTAAAACTTGATACAATCCTGTTGTTGGCTGCAATTGAGCATAAATCAGCCGCTCATAAATACTTTCTAAGCTATGTATGATTTCGCCCAAATATCGCGCCGCAATCATATTTGCACCACCTTTTAAGGTGTGCAAACAACGCATCAAAGGCTGTAACGGTTGGGTTTGCGTTGGGTCTTGTTGATACGCTGCAAAAGCCTGTTCGAATTCAGCCATTAAATCTTCAGCTTCATCTATAAAGATTGAGATTAACTCATAATCTTCTAAATGCACGTTGTGCTGAGCAAGCAATGCTGTATCTGCTTGCATCGCTTGCTGACAACATGGCAACTGATCATCATCAATCGCTGCAAATACTGGCGACTGAATAACATGTTCGCTATTTTCTACCTGACTTAGTACGTTGATTGGATGTGTCCAATCGACCAATTTATCTAATAGCTGCTGTGTTTGTTCAGATAAACGTACTGTTTGACCTGTTGCAAGAATATCAAAATAGTCAATTAACTGCTGATGCGCCTGATCAAATAATTCATAGGTATAAGCATCTGCATACAATTGTGGTTGTTGAATAAGACCGCGATAACTAAGCGTCAATTTTTCTGCAAGAATATGTAGCGCATGTGTTGCAGTCTGTGCAGTATGCACCAACAATAATGTACTTTCTGCCAGTAATTGCTGTAAATAATCTTGATTATGCTGACGAACATGATATTCAAAATCACCTTCTGCATCTAACAAATCATCAATTTGTAGCTCTAAAATTTCGCTAACAGTACCACTGATTTTTTCAAGCCCAAGATATCCTTGCTGCTCAAGATACTCCGCCCAAATAAGTGTAAAGGCTGTTGTTGCAACAGACATTTGTTCAGCGTTTGATTGTTTTAAACCTTGCAAATATGCCGTCACATAAACCGAAAAACCTGCTAACAACTGAGTTTCAGATTCAGTCAGATTTTTATTTTCTTGCAAATGTGCTTTTAAGGCTTGCTCAACATCTGCACTTGCCTGAAATAACGGCTCAACGTGCGCCATGCCCGAACTACCTTTTAAGGTATGTAAGGCTCGAATCAAAATATCTGTTTCTTTCGCACTGTGTTCTGGCTGCTTTAAGAAATGATTAATTGCATCTAAATGCTCCAATCCTTCTTCAAGATAAATTTTCAGTGTCTCAACACTTAAATCCGTTTCAACCACTGACCCAGTATTGTGTCGAGCTGTTGCAACTTTATCCAACTCTGGTGCATGAACATGTTCAATTTCATCCACCGAGGCAAGCGTAGTCACTGGTACAATATCCACCAGTGGCATCGTCATCACACGTTCGAATACCGTTTCACGATCGCTATCTAAATGAATGAGATCGGTGATAATTTCAAGGACTTCAGCATCACAAGGCAACTGCTGCTGTAAACTCTTTCCAATTACGATTAATGGGCGTAGGTCAACCAAAAACTCAGACTGATGCTCAAAGACCGGATAGAGCTTGAATTCAAAAACATTTTTACATGCCCATGCAAACTGCTGCACCATCGGGGTAAGTTCGACAGTTTTTGCCATAACACGATTGAGTAGGTCTTCAACTTGCCATGCCAATTCCCCCGCACGATTTGCCCCAACCATGCGCCCCGACCCTTTAAGGGTGTGAAAATATCTGCGAATCTCTTTCAGAACATTTTCTTGTTGAATATCTTCTAACCATAGTGGCAAAAGCTGATTCAACTCCACAAAAATTTCCTGAAGCTCTTCTACAAAAATATCTAAAATTTCTTTATCTTGCTGTAGATAAGTATCTTCAGGTAAAGAGACCTTTACAGCTAAATCTTGTAATCTTTCTGTCATCGCTCAAACTTCTTTTGTTTAGCTTGATTTTGTTGAGCGCAGGCTGAAAATAAAACATAGCGTTTGAATTTTCAACCCCTGCGATTGCTTAGGAATACTCAACCAAAATTCAGTATTCCCTTGAGATAAAGCATGCTTAGTCAGGTAACTTAAAGTCCGTTACCGATTCACGTAATGCCTCTGCCATATTCGCCAGTTCTGATACCGAATGCGCGGTGTCGAAAGAAGCCGTTGTGGTTTGAGAGGTAATGTCTTGAACAACATTCATGGTATTGGCAATATGACTTGCAGATGCTGACTGTAGCTGTGCAGCAGTCGAAATGCTTTCAATTAATTTTGCCAATGAAGTGGATACGTTTTGAATTTCATCCAAGGCAACCCCTGCATCTTTTGCAAGTGTTGCACCACGCACAACCTCTGATGTTGTTGATTCCATTGAAATTACGGCTTCATTGGTATCGGCCTGAATGGTTTTTACCAAGTTCTCAATCTGCTTAGTTGCAGAGGTTGAGCGTTCTGCAAGACGTTGAACCTCATCGGCAACTACCGCGAAGCCTCGACCTGCTTCACCCGCCATCGATGCTTGAATTGCAGCGTTTAATGCCAAGATGTTGGTTTGGTCGGCAATATCGTTAATCAATGCAACGATATTTCCAATTTCCTGAGAAGATTCACCCAAACGCTTAATACGTTTTGAGGTTTCTTGAATCTGTTCACGAATCATGTCCATACCTTCAATTGAACGGTTTACAACATCCGCACCATTGGCAGCAATGTTTACCGAACGTTTTGCAACTTCAGCAGATTCAGATGCGTTTGCCGATACTTGGTCAATTGACTGTGCCATTTCATTCATGGCAGCAGAAGCGCCTGCAATTTCTTGTGCCTGATGTTCTGATGCTTCTGCAAGCTGGTTCGTAATGCCCTGTGTACTTTGGGTATAACGTGCAACTTCTTGAGATGTATCATTAATTCGTGAAACCAAGTCACGTAATTGGTCAATTGCGAAGTTAATCGAGTCGGCAATTGCCCCCGTGAAATCTTCCGATACCGTTGCATAGCTACGTAAGTCGCCATCACCTAAGTCGGCAATTTCATCAAGTAAACGTAAAATTGCATTTTGGTTTCGGTCATATTCTTCTTGTAAGCTATTCATACGGTAGCTGTCAGCTTGTCCACGTAAGATTAGCAATTTATACATACAAAATAAGAATGCTGCGAAACTTAGAATTAATAGCAATGCAGGGAAATAAACTGAAAGCATTGGTGAAGCTGAAAGTTTATTTAAGTTACTCAATAAAGTTTCTGACTCATTAAAAATCTGACCCGATGCATTTTGAACCGCACTTACTTTACTTGAGTTGTTAAATAAAGTGGCCGCACCCGCTTTAATCACTTGGTCATATTCAGTTTTCATTTCTTCTAGCTGATCACGTAAATCAGGATCTTCTATACGTGCTACGCCAAGTTTTGCATCACCATTCAATTGCGCATTTAAGTACCGACCAAATGTGTCTGTATCTGTTTTAAAGTCTTCGGCTGATTCTTTAGCTGTATCTGAAACCGATAAGATAGATGCAATCGAACGTAAGATTTTTTCCGAAATAAATACTTGGTTTTTTGCAAGAATAATCTGACTACTGGCTGCATTTTTATGTGCCATTTCATCTACCATTGCATTATATTGTGCCTGAATACCAGGAACAACCTGACCAATTGCCACGCTAATATCATAAAGTTGGTTTAGGATTTTTTCATTATTGATAATCGTATCAATATGCTTAGATGTTTCATCCCACTGTTTTTCTACAGCTTGTAAATCGGTATTATGTGTATGCTGTCTTTTTACCGATGCCAAATTTTCACTAAATTGCTTCTGTGAGGCTTTTAACATCGCAATTGAATCTTTTGAACCCGACGCTGTTGCCTCTGTCGCTTGACGTGCAATGGTTTGAGACAATAAACGTAGATCACCTAAGCTTTCTGTTAGCATTTTATTACGCGGTACGCTATAAAACAGGAACAATAAAAAGAAAAAGAATACAATTGCTGTCACCATTGCACTGACAATCAATGGTCGTGCTTTTTCAGCATCACCAAAGCCTTGTGCAGTCTTGTTGACCATTTCTTTTAGCTTTGTAACTAAACCATTCGCGGAAGCCCCATGACCACCCGTTTTTTCACCCAAAATCTTAAAGCCCACAGCTTTTCCCCCAAACGCACATCTTTGCGTTAGAAACTTATTAATTAATTTGCAGCATTCATATAATCAGTATCTAGTAACATTCGACTGAACAAAAATACGTTCCAATGTCGTTGATGTTGATGAAAATATCCTTGACAATATTTTTGTAGTTTCTGATCAAGAGTTTGATTATTCGAAAAAAAACTCTTTTTATTAAAATGCTGAATTCCGAGTACTTGATCCACAGCCAATCCTACATATTGGTCTTGATGACTGATGCATAACACTTTTTGCTGCAATGGATTATGGTGCTGACGACCTGAAAAAAACTCAGGTAAATCGGTCACTGAAAGTAGTCGGCCTCGAATATTGGCCAATCCTTTTAACCAAGATTGGCTATTTGGAATCGCAGTCATACGGGGATAATAAATGACCTCTGAGACTTCCCCTAAAGGGGCAACAAAATATTGCCCCATCATTTCAAATGCAATCCCAGACCATTTTGTCACTTCATTTTCAGTAGAGGTGTAATTCTTATTGCCTCTTTTTGCCAAACGAAGTAACTCAATGAAACCTTTTGCTGCCATAGTTTAGCCCGCCTTGATGTGCTGTTGAATCACCTCAATAAGCGCTTGTTCATCAATTGGTTTAGTTAAGTAGTCTTTCGCCCCTTGGCGTTTACCCCAAACACGATCGGTCGCCTGATCTTTGGTGCTCACAATAATAATCGGAATATGCTTGGTTTTTTCACCGCGAGTAATTTGTCGTGTGGCTTGAAAACCATTGACGCCCGGCATCACAACATCCATTAAAATTAAATCTGGCAAAGCAGCTTCGGCTAACGTAACACCATCTGCACCATTGCTAGCTTCAATCACATCATAGCCGTGCTTAGATAAAATTTCTTTAAATCGGAATGTTTCAGTTGGAGAGTCGTCTACGATTAAAATTTGTGCCATTTTTTACCCCAAAATTTAAGCAACATGTAAATGAATGGCATTGACCAATTCATCTTTACTAAATGGTTTTGTTAGATATTGATCAGAACCCACAATACGCCCTTTCGCTTGGTCAAACAAACCATCTTTACTAGACAGCATAACCACAGGAATCGACTGATATTGTTGAGAATTTTTAATAAGTGCACATGTTTGATAACCGTCTAAACGTGGCATCATAATGTCAACAAAGATAATATCAGGGTTCGTTTCTGCAATTTTCGATAATGCTTCAAAACCATCTACAGCTGTAATGACTTCATAGCCTTCTCGCTGTAATAATGTTTCCGCAGTACGGCGGATTGTTTTAGAATCATCAATTACCATCACCCTGACGTTCTTCTGTTGTTCATCTTGCATGTGAAGTCCCCATAAAAAATTTTATATAGATGATTATTGTGTGTTATTAAACATCTATTTTATGACTTTTTCAACGCAGCTTTTTATTACTTTCTCAATATTACACGATACAATATTCTATTATCTTCATTTCACTTTAGAAATCCACCTAAGCTAAGACCGAATACAACGTAATTTAGCGTGGCGAAAGATCAATATTAATTTTTGGGGTCATGATGAATCGCTTAAACAAACGCCGATTATTTAATAAGATTTTACTGGCGTGCTGTCTTATAATGACTCAGCTAAGCTATAGTGCCGATACAGAAAAGCACTATTATCGTTATTACGATACAAATGGTATTGCCAGCATTAGTTCATCGGTAAGCCCAATCCATATACAGCGTGGTTATGATGTCCTAAATGCCAATATGCAACTTTTACGACACGTTCAACCCTTTACACAACATACAGCACAGCAATCTAAACAACGTGAGCAACAGTCTAAACAGCGTTTGGCCGATCAACAACTCAAAAATGCCTACACCAATAGTCAAACTGCCTATGCAAAAAAACAAGAAAGTTTAAGCAGCATTCAAAAACAAATCAATTTACAACAAAAACAACTCAACAACTTGTATCAAGATCAGATTTCAACTAAACGCCAAGAACAAGACTACCTAAGACAAAACCAAAATCCACCAGCAATAATTAAAACTCGCATTCAACAGAATGATCTTAGACTTAATCAAGTGAAACAAAGAATAACAAGCTTACAAGCACATTATCGAGAAACCCAACAAGAATATGACGATATTATTTTACGTTTAAAACGCCTTGAATAAGCATCTTCTCACCTTTCACTAAAATACGTTCACCCTTAACTACATCTAAGGTTTCTTTTGGCTTGGCTGTTTCATCACAACCAGAGATGCTTTAAAATGACAATGAAATTTTTATTTAGTTTTTATCGTCATTTTATCTTTAGGACAATTTCCATGCGCGCAAGCCGCTTTCTATTTGCAACGTTAAGAGAAACCCCAAATGATGCCGAAGTGATTTCGCATCAGCTCATGCTTCGAGCAGGGATGATTCGTAAATTGGCTTCAGGTCTTTACACCTGGTTGCCGATGGGTGTACGTGTGTTAAATAAAGTTGAAGCGATTGTACGTGAAGAAATGAACCGTTCAGGTGCGCTTGAAGTATTTATGCCAGTAACTCAACCTGCAAGCCTGTGGGAAGAATCTGGTCGTTATGTCCAATACGGCCCAGAACTCTTACGTTTTAAAGATCGTCATGACAATCCATTTGTGCTTGGGCCAACACACGAAGAAGTCATTACTGACTTAGCACGAACTGAACTCAAAAGTTATAAGCAACTGCCAATCAACTTTTATCAAATTCAAACCAAATTCCGTGACGAAATTCGTCCGCGTTTTGGCGTGATGCGTTCACGTGAATTTATGATGAAAGATGCGTATTCTTTCCATGTCGATCAAGCATCACTACAAGAAACCTATGACAATATGTACGACACGTATTGCCGTATTTTTACCCGTTTGGGTTTAGACTTCCGCCCTGTTCAAGCCGATACAGGTTCAATTGGTGGTTCTGGTTCACATGAATTCCACGTTTTAGCATCTAGCGGTGAAGACGATATCGTATTCTCAACTGAATCGGACTATGCAGCTAATGTTGAAAAAGCCGAAGCTGTATTGGTTGGCGAGCGGGCAGCACCGACCCAAGCATTGACTGTAGTTGAAACGCCAAATCAAAAAACCATTGCAGATGTATGTGCTTTCTTAAATGCAGATGCCAAGCAATCAGTCAAAGCCTTATTGGTGCAAGGCAATGCAGATGAAAACGGCAAAGCCTCTGTGGTTGCACTGTTCTTACGTGGCGACCACGAACTCAATGAAATTAAAGCTGAAAAGCACCCACAAATTGCAGCGCCGCTGACTTTTGCAACCGAAACACAACTACAAGAACTCGGCTTAACCGCAGGTTATACAGGCCCACAAGGTTTAGTTGAAAAAGGGATCACTGTGGTTATTGACCGCGCTGCATCGGTTTTATCTGACTTTATTGCAGGTGCAAACCAAGTAGACCAACATGCAACAGGCGTAAACTGGGAGCGTGATGCCAAGTTTAGCGAAATTTATGACTTGCGCAATGTGGTAGACGGCGATCCTTCTCCAGATGGTAAAGGCGTGCTACAAATTAAACGTGGTATCGAAGTTGGTCACATTTTCCAATTGGGTCAAAAATATTCTGAAGCACTAAACTGTACAGTTTTGGGTGATGATGGCAAACCTTTAACAGTCACTATGGGTTGTTACGGTATTGGGGTAACACGTGTAGTCGCATCTGCAATTGAGCAAAATTTTGACGATAAAGGCATCATTTGGCCATCAGCAATTGCACCATTTGAAATTGCAATTGTGCCAATGAACGCACATAAATCACCACGTACGCTAGAAGCAGCAGAAGCACTCTATGCTGAATTACAAGCGCAAGGTTATGATGTTTTGCTAGATGATCGTAACGAGCGCCCAGGGGTGAAATTCTCTGACCTTGAACTCACAGGTATTCCACATCGTATTGTGATTGGTGAAAAAGGCTTAGATGCAGGCACTTTTGAATATAAAGGTCGTACCGATGCTGAATCGGTCAACTTAAGCAAAGATGAGCTACTGGCAAAGTTAAAATAAAACTGAAGCCAATAAAAAATCCCGCATCAAGCGGGATTTTTTATTTTAGACATTTATGCTTTTGGCAATGTTACGCCCATTTGACCTTGGTATTTACCACCACGGTCTTTATATGAAGTTTCACACACTTCATCACTTTCAAAAAACAGCATTTGTGCAACACCTTCTCCCGCATAAATACGTGCAGGCAAATTGGTGGTATTTGAAAACTCTAAAGTCACATGCCCTTCCCACTCAGGTTCAAGCGGAGTCACATTCACAATAATGCCACAGCGTGCATAAGTTGACTTACCCAAACATACTGTTAAAACATTGCGCGGGATACGGAAATATTCAACCGTACGTGCTAATGCAAATGAATTGGGTGGAATAATACAAACATCCGAATGAATATCAATAAAGCTTTTATCATCAAAATTTTTCGGATCAACAATGGCAGAGTGAACATTGGTAAAGACTTTAAATTCGGGCGCACAACGAACATCATAACCATAGCTTGAAACGCCATAGGAAATGAGTTTTTCACCTTGTTCGTTAAAACGAACTTGATTCGCTGCATACGGTTCAATCATACCGTGATTTTCGCTCATCTCGCGAATCCAACGATCAGACTTAATAGCCATGTATTTATTCCAGAATCATCAAAAATCGAATTTATAGACGCTACTTTACCTTAAATCACGCCTATTTAAAATGGTTCTACTTTTTACCTAAACGGCTTCATCCAATCTTATTTAAGTCATCACAATAAATTTTGCGACGGCAGAATAACTAACAGGCACAGAAAAAGACATTAAAATGAGCGATGCGGTACGTTGCATATTACAGGGTGTTAACCAATAAAATTTATGCTTACCTAATGAATGTCCTAAACAAATCCAAAAAAAAGCAATCGGCACAATAAGCACTAAAAAGGTGAGCATATGCGATAAATAACTTCCCCAATTCAACCAAACCGTTGCAGGAAAAATAGCCGATGCAAATAGCAGTCCTTTCGGATTTAATAAAGTTGCAACGGTTAAAGCTTTAGGATAAATAATCGAAATATGAAGATCGTGGTCTTGTTTGGCGGTTCTCCACAGCTTAATGGCCAAATAAATAATGTAACTGGCACTTAGCAATTTAATCATTACAGGTAATATTGGTACTGCTTGTGCAATAAAGTCAATTAAAAAGCCCCATGCACTAATTGCAACTAAATACCCAAAAGCTTCTGCTGGAATCAGTACCAATGAATCTCGCACCCCCATCCGTAGCCCCGATGCTGCCAACAAGGTATTGGTTGGACCTGGAGTGAGCAAAATCGTCACAACTAGACTGATAAACATCCAAGAAATCATCCATTGACCTCAATTTTCTTTTGCCCAAGCCTATGTCTTTTTGCCACTTTTAGCAAAAATTCAATTGTAAGAATTATTTATACAATATATATAACAATATGATTTTATATACTTTTACAATAAAACTCATATAAAACATTACTACTAAATTAGCTTACAAGATGATTGAATCTGCCAACTTTTCGCTTTTTATGCTATGGTATAGGTGTTTACTTTTTAAACACATTCTTTTCATCATGGTTTCTCTGGTGTTAAAATTGTCTGAATTGATTGAAAGCTCTCCCTGATTTTTTGTTTTTTCAATCCATCTATTTTAGCGATATTTTTTCATGTCAAAGTGCCATTTTTGCCATGAGTATTATTGGAACACTATGGTTAAACAACTTTTACAATCGTGGTTGCCGTCTCATGAACGTGTTTCATCTATGAAAATGATGAAAATGTTTGGGACTCGAACGGCGAATCCATTGTTATGGTATGTCAACCGCCGTTCTATTTGTAAAGCCATTTTTATTGGTACTTTTTTTGGCTTATTGCCTATTCCATTCCACAGCATTTTTATTGTGCTTGCAGTGCTGTGCCTTGAAATTAATTTACCTGTCAGTTTAGCTTTGGCTTGGCTAAGTAACCCTTTTACCATTGTGCCTATTTTGTATATTGGCTTTTGGTTTGGTAGTAAAATTTTCCATGTGCATATGATCAATCAAGCAATGCTCAAAGGTGTGATGCATCAAATTGGACGTTGGATTCAAAATTTTGGTCATGGTCATATCGATGGTAGTCTTGCCAAAATTTTAATGACGGGTCTAGTGGTTGAAGCCTTATTATTTTCAATTCTTTTTTATATTGCAACCCAACTGTTTTGGCGTTGGAGTGTCATTCGAAATTGGAAAAAACGACAACGTCTACGACCAAAAAACCCACTATAAATAAAAAAAGGTTCAGTCGAATATCTGAACCTTTTTTATTGCGCTAAACAATACACAGATCACTAAAAAATACGATTTTGATTTTTCTCATGTTTTGGTAATTGTGTAATTTTATCAAACAGCGCCTGTGCAATTTGCATATAGCTGTCATACGCTTCATCTACAGCAATGATACTTGGATGGCCTTTATCTGCATTTTCACGAATTTGTGAATTTAAAGGCAAACGCCCGAGTAAAGGAATATCGTATTGCTCAGCAAGCTGATCACCACCACCTTGACCAAAAATTTGCTCTTCAAAACCGCAATTTGAACAGATATGGGTCGACATATTTTCCACCACACCCAATACAGGAATGTTGACACGGTTAAATAATTCAATGCCTTTTGTTGCGTCTAACAAAGCGACATTTTGTGGTGTCGTTACAATCACTGCGCCTGCCACAGGAATGCGCTGTGCAAGGGTCAACTGAATATCACCTGTGCCCGGTGGCATATCAATCATTAAAACATCTAAATCAGGCCATAAGGTTTGATTAAACAATTGCATGAGTGCGCCTGTGGCTTTCGGGCCACGCCATGCCACTGGCGTATTATTGTCGCCCGTTAAGTGCCCAATCGATAAAATCGGCATGCCATAAGCATCTAACGGTACAAAATGTTCATTTTCAATTAAAGGCGTTTTGCCTGCATTGCCCAACATCGTTGGAATGCTTGGGCCATAAATATCGGCATCTAGCACGCCAACGTTTAAACCTAATTTTTGCAAGCCTAGTGCTAAATTTACCGTTGTGGTCGACTTACCCACCCCACCTTTGCCCGATGACACCAAAATCACATGTTGAATGCGTGGATGTGGCGCAATATCGCGCTGCTGTGGTGCTGCTTTTTGAATGGGTGGATTGTTTGGGTCAGTTTCAGCTACTGTAGGCTTCGCTGTTGCATCAACCACAGGTGGTAAGGTATGTTCAGTTTTTGGCTTTGAAGAACACGCATGCCCTGTATCGCCATGTTGCGAACTGCCACAACCACTGGCTTGTGCAGCAGCCACTTTTCCCGTTTTTTGTTGAATCACATGCAGATTTAATTCTTGAATGCCGGCTTTTTCTAACAATTCCACCAATTCATCGTGAATTTGCTGTAAGTGTTCTGCTTCAGCAGGATAAGTATTAATGCTGAGCTGTAAAACCTGACCTTGCAACTGCAAACTACTCACACGTTCTTTTAAACTATTGCTTGAATGCGGCAAAGTATAATGCTGTAAAATACGCTGGATTTCTTCTTCATTCACCCCCTGAGCAGGCGAAAAGACAGATTTTAGCGAAGAAAACCAAGACATATTTTGAACTCCATGTATGGACAATTAAACTCAATAGCGCATAGTTTAGCAGTATTCGTTTAAGCTCGCGTACTCGATTTTACTGATATGAATTGAACAAATATTTTATAAACAAACTGCCCATATGACGATGAGCAGTTTTTGTAAAACTCAAAAATATTAAGCCTTGTCGTTCCCCGTAATTTTATTTAAAAGATGACTTGCTCCTTGCTTAAGTTCATCAAACTTCTCTACCGCTTCATCTTTTAATGTATTCACTTTAAGTTTTGCTTCATCCAGCTTTTCACTCGCACCCGCTTTGAGCTGATCAACAGTATCCTCAACGCCTGATTTAGTCTCAGCAAATTGTGCTGAAGCATCTTTTTTAAAGTCATCCAAAGCTTTTTCACCATTTAGCTTGGCTTCTTCAGCTTGATGTTTAACGTCATTCAGCGTTTTTTCAGCATCAAGTTTGGCTTGTTCTGCGTTAAATTTCGCTTCATCACCTAAGTCAGTCACTTTTGTTTTTAAATCGTCAATTTTATTTTCAATGCTCATGATTACACCCTCATTGTTGATGATTCAATCTGACGCATACAGCGAATGTATGCAGCCTAAATTATGTATCTGAATTAAGTTATACATCGCTTTTTGTGATATTTAAGCCAAAGCTGCAATTTGAAACAAAGCAGATACAGTTATTAGCGAAACTTTGCTTGTTCCTAAAAAAAATACAATCCAGATGGCAAACCGAGTTTCTGCCATTTAAATTGAGTTTTCACTGCTTGATGTGCATGGATTACCGACAATTGTTGCTTTGTTTTCCTAAGCTCAGTTAAAATCGTTGCTCTTCTAAGAAATAGCAATGAGAGAACAGCGTCCGTGCGTAAAATATTAGTCACCAATGCCCTACCTTATGCCAATGGCCCTATCCACATGGGTCATTTACTCGGCTATATCCAAGCGGATATTTGGGTTCGTGCCATGCGTGCCATGGGTCATGACGTGACGTATGTCTGTGCGGACGATGCTCACGGTACAGCCATTATGCTACGTGCCGAAGCCAATGGCATTTCACCTGAAGCCCAAATTGCCAATGTACAAAAAGAACATGAACGCGACTTTGCAGGTTTTGGCATTAGTTTTGATCATTACGATTCAACCCATAGCGACACCAACAAAGCGCGCTCTCAAGAAATTTACGTTAAAAACCGTGAAGCAGGCAATATTGCCATTCGCCCTGTAAGCCAATTGTTTGACCCAGAAAAAAAAATGTTTTTGTCTGATCGCTTTATTAAAGGCACTTGCCCAAAATGTAAAGCAGAAGACCAATACGGCGATAGCTGTGAAGTTTGTGGTACAACCTATAATGCCACTGAACTACTCAACCCACGTTCAACCTTAAGTGGTGCAACGCCTGTTGAAAAATCCTCAGATCATTACTTTTTCAAATTACCTAACTTTGCTGAATATTTACAAAAATGGACGCGTGACCAAGGTCGCTTGCCAGTATCTATTGCCAATAAATTAGATGAATGGTTTGAAGCAGGTTTAGCAGATTGGGATATTTCCCGTGACGCGCCTTACTTTGGCTTTGAAATTCCAGATGCACCAAACAAATATTTTTATGTATGGGTCGATGCGCCAATTGGTTATATGGCAAGTTTTGAAAACTACATTAAAACCAAACGTCCAGATTTAAACTTTGACGATTATTGGAAAAAAGACAGCCAAAATGAAGTGTACCATTTCATTGGTAAAGACATTGTTTACTTCCACGCCCTGTTTTGGCCTGCAATGCTTGAAGGTGCCAACTACCGTACGCCAACAGGCTTGTTCGTAAATGGTTTCTTGACGGTTAATGGTCAAAAAATGTCGAAATCACGTGGTACATTTATTAAAGCAGAAACCTATTTAGAGCATTTAAACCCTGAATATTTACGTTATTACTTCGCATCTAAACTTTCAGACAAAGTTGAAGACTCAGACTTAAACTTGGATGATTTCATTCAAAAAGTAAACTCTGACTTGGTCGGCAAAGTGGTGAACATTGCTAGCCGCTGTGCCAAGTTTATCAATAAAGATTTTGACAACACGTTGTCTGCACAGTGCACTGAATCTGAATTGGTACAAAGTTTTATCGATGCTGGCGACTCAATTGCCAAAGCTTACGAAGACCGTGAGTTTAGTGCTGCCATTCGTGAAATTATGGCATTGGCAGACCGTGCCAATCAGTATATTGATGAGAAAAAACCGTGGGCTTTGGCGAAACAAGAAGGTCAAGCACAACAAGTACATGAAGTATGTTCTGTCGGCATTAACTTGTTCCGTCAATTAGCGGTTTATCTTGCGCCTGTATTGCCAAGTTTAGCGACAGAAGTACAAGCATTTTTACAACTTGATAGCTTCGACTTTGCATCTCGCAAAACTATTTTAGTGAACCACGCTATTGCACAGTTCCAACCGTTAATGCAACGTGTTGATGCCAAAGCAGTTGCGGCCATGGTCGATGCATCTAAAGATTCTTTAGCTGCTCCTGCTGCGCCAGTAAAAGCAGAAAAGAAAAAAGAGAAAGTTGCACAGACTAAAGCTGAACCTAAAATTGGTGAAGCCGACATTATTGGCATTGAAGATTTTATGAAAATCGACATCCGCGTAGCAAAAGTCTTAGACGCTGCAACGGTAGAAGGTTCAGATAAACTACTTCAACTCACTTTAGATGCAGGCGAAGCCGAGCCACGTAATGTATTTAGCGGAATTCGTAGTAGCTATGCGCCTGAAGATTTAAAAGGTAAATTGGTGGTACTCGTTGCCAACCTTGCGCCACGTAAAATGCGTTTTGGCGTTTCTAACGGCATGGTAATGGCTGCGGGCAATGGCGAAGGTGTGTTTATCGTGTCGCCTGATAGCGGCGCGAAACCAGGGGATAAAGTGTCGTAATTTTTAGACTCTTAGAAGAAGCTCTGCTATATTTTAGTAGGGCTTTTTTATTTAAAATAATTCAATATGATGCTTAGCTTAAAAAAAATTAATGAAGTTATAAACACAATTTCTACTTATATTGGTGAAAGCAAATGGGATGATGCTTTATTAAGTTCAGAATTAATATTTACCGAACTAGAAAAACATGCAGTAAATGATATTGTACTGAATCTTTATTTTAATCTAGCTTGTCAATTTATAGATGCTGGAACTTTTTTAGAAAATACAAATTCTATTTTAAAAGGCATTCAAATTTTAGAAAAAAATTCTGAACATTTTGAAAAAGACTCCAATATTACTTATTTTTATAATTTGGCAAATGGAAAGCTCGCTCTTGCAAATAATTGTGGATATTCCACAGAACAACTAGGTTTTAAAAACATAACGTTATTTAATGAAGTAAAAAACTTATATTGGAAAGCTTTTAAACTAATCAATAAAAGTGAGGATTATGACTTATATCAACAAAATTTGATTAACCTTGCTAATGTCCTAAAACAGCAATTTCGATTTTCTGAAGCACTACAAATTTACAATTTGATCATTAAGCAAAATACAATTTATCCTCAGGCATGGCTTAATAGGAGTTCTTGCTTAGAGCAATTTGATAAATTATTAGATCATAGATCAAATAAGATGATGATTGAAATTATAAAAGGTTATGATTTTTCTATTAAATCTGAACTAATACCTAATGATTGGAAGCCTTACTATACACATAAAAGTAAATTCTTAAGCAGCCAGCTAGACTCAATGAATCTAGAAAAAGATGAACAAGAAACTCGTAAAGAATATTCTTCGATGAGCCACTTCAGACAATGGTGTATAGAAGAAAATTTAACTTTAAATATTCATGGAATGTATTGTTCATGCATTGCCAATGAACGAGATAATTTAACTCTTTTGGAGGGAGTCGTTTCTTCGGAAAGAATTCTTCAATTTGAACAATACTTGAATCGTATTAAGGCTGAATTTTCTTTAATTCGAGTACTTTTTTATGAATCTAAATTCACGAATAGCTCTCAGTTTGATTACGAAAGCTGCTATTCTGAACTGAATGACAAAGAAATCATTAATATAAAATATGAAAAGATAAGGACTTGTTTTAGATTGTGTTTTTCAATATTGGATAAGTTGGCAATCTTCTTATGTCAATATTTTTCTCTTAAAATTAAAGATAACACAGCTTTTAATAATTTTTGGCGTGACAATAAATCTATTCTAGAGGAAAAAGAAAATTTTGCTTTAATTGCTGTTAATAGCATAATTTGCGATCTGAATGAAAAAAATGGAGAATTTGGTTTTTATAAAAAGTGGAGAAATGCTTTAGAACATCATATTCTATTTTTAGTTCCAAATACTTTTGAATTTTCCAATGATTCGCTCCATACGTATGTAAGAATTAGTGAATTTGAAATTAGCCTTCTTAATTTAATTCAGCTTACAAGATCAGCTATATTTTCAACAGTCTTTGCAATTGTTGAGGATCTTCGTCAAAAAGCACCAGATGATGGAAAAAATCTCCTAGAAATAAAAGTTTCAAAAAAACATTCTGACATTTTGGATATATAAAAAAACAAGGGGCGATTCAATCGCCCCTTATCTTACTCATTGCTCAATTTTAGTCTTGTTCGACTTCATTGCCAACGCGTTGTCTAAACTTTTGTCCTGCGCGGAAAGTCACGACACGACGCGCAGAAATTGGAATTTCTTCACCCGTTTTAGGATTACGCCCCGGACGCTGACTTTTGTCACGCAGCTCAAAATTACCAAATCCTGAAAGTTTGACTTGTTCGCCAGCAATTAATGCCTGACTAATTTCATCAAAAAATAACTCAACCATTTGTTTTGCTTCACGACGGTTCAGATTCGTTTCTGCACTTAAATGATCTGCCATTTCTGCTTTTGTTAATGCTGTCATGATGCCCTCAATGTTGCCTGATAAGTGCTTTCTAACACTTCAATAATATGATCCATACCTGACTTAATTTCAGCATCTTCCAATGTGCGTGAAGCATGTTGCCACAATAACGCAAATGCTAACGAGCGCTTACCTTCCTCAACACCTTGTCCTGTGTAAACATCGAACAACCATGTTGAATCAAGAAGATCGCCACCTGTTTTTTGAATAAGTTGCTGAATCTCTGCAACTTCAATCTTATCACTAATTAAAAGCGCAATATCACGTCTAACCGACGGAAAACGTGATAATTCTGTAAAATTAGATACATAAGATTGCAAAACTGCACTTTGGTCTAGCTCTGCAACCCAAGTTACACCCAAATCAAGCTCAGTTTCAAGTGATGGATGCAAACGACCTAAATAACCAATGCACTGACCATTCACTAAAATATCAGCAGATTGCCCAGGATGCAGCCATTCACGGGTTGAACGTTGGTACTGTGCATCAATCCGGCCTGCTGCCAAAATTTGCTCAACTTCGCCTTTTAAGTCGAAGAAGTCCATTGGCTGTGCTTTTGCATGCCATTGTTCAGGATTTTTCGCACCTACTGCAATGAGTGCCAATGTTGGGATTTGCTGTAAATCTTGAATGGATTGCGCATTTTGGTAGTCAAAGCGTAAACCCAATTCAAAGAAACGTACACGCGACTGCTGACGGTTTAAGTTATGCTGTACACATGGAATCAAGCTTGATAGCAAAGTACTACGCATCACCGCCAAATCACTTGAAATTGGGTTAGCAAGTGGCAATGGGTTCACATTTGGATTCAACTGTTTTTCAAGTTTCAAGTCGGCAAAGCTAAAGCTAATCGCTTCTTGATACCCTAACGTTGCAACCGTTTGACGCAATTGAGCCAATTCAAATTGATCTTGATGCTTGGCTAATTGCACATCCATTTTTGGTAAGCGAATTTGGATATTGTCATAACCATGAATACGTGCAACTTCTTCAATTAAGTCTTGGTAAATCGCCATATCATAACGATGTGATGGCGGGATCACCAACCACTCGCCTTCTGCTTTAATGCTAACATCACAACCTAAACGTGTCAGTGCATCAGCAATAAAGTTACCCTCTACCGCATAACCTAATAAAGCATCCACTTGTGCTTGTGTCAGCGCAATCGCGTCACGTGTTGGTAATTCTGCGGTTTGCTCGGCAACCGAAACTGGACCAAACTCACCACCTGCCAAGTCTTGAATTAATTGCGATGCACGGTTCATAGCAAACAATGGCAATTCAAAGTCGACACCACGTTCAAAACGCTGTGATGAGTCGGTATGCAAACCAAAACGGCGTGCACGGCCTGCAATGGCAAGTGGTGCAAAGAAAGCACTTTCTAAGAAAATATCTTGCGTGGCATCGGTTACGCTCGACTCAAGCCCACCCATAATCCCTGCAATTGCTAAAACTTTTGCATCGTCCGCAATAACCATGATTTCTTCATTTAGCTCAACGTCTTGCTCGTTCAACAAGGTTAGCTTTTCTTGCGGCTGTGCCTGACGAACTTGGATATTGCCGTCTAATTTTGCTAAATCAAACGCGTGCATTGGTTGGCCCAATTCCATCAGCACATAGTTGGTAATATCCACCAAAATGCTGTGGGTACGAATACCTGAACGGGTTAATGCTTGCTGCATCCACTCTGGTGTGGGTGCTTTCACATTCACATTTTTAATTACACGACCTAAATAACGTGGTGCGCCAGTTGTGGTAATGCAAATCCCTTTTTCATCGGCAATCGTTGCTGCAACAGGGTTGATTTCAGGCTGTGTGACTGCCAATTGGTTAATCACCCCAAATTCACGCGCAATCCCACGAATGCTAAAGCAATCACCACGGTTTGGAGTAATTGAAATATCAATTACATTGTCATCAAGTTTTAGATAGTCACGAATGTTCATGCCAATTGGCGCATCGCTTGGCAATTCAAGCAAACCATCAATTTTATCTTCTAAATCAATTTCAGACGCGCCACATAGCATGCCATGCGACTCAATACCGCGTAGCTTGCCTTTTTTAATTTTAAAATCGCCGGGTAATACAGCCCCAACCGTTGCCACAGGTACTTTCATGCCCACAACGACATTTGGTGCACCACACACAATTTGCAAGGTTTCAGCCGCGCCAATATTGACAGTGGTCACACGTAAACGGTCTGCATCGGGATGTTGCTCTACCGTTAAAACTTCACCAACAATCACGCCTGTAAAGGCTTTAGCAACGGGTGCGAGCTCATCCACTTCTAAACCCAACATGGTCAGTTGGTCTGATAATGTATCGCTGTCAATGCTTGGGTTAACCCATGTACGCAGCCAATTTTCGCTAATTTTCATTTTGTTAAAAACCTATATATCTGCAATCTTTTATCCCTCTCTAGCCCAACAAAACATGTCATGCTTTGGCGTGAAATTGCTCTGCTTTTTAAAGGAGAGGCTAGGCGAGGATTTAAAAAAAAATCTGTTTAAGCAAATTGGCGTAAGAAACGCACATCGTTTTGGTAGAACATGCGTAAATCGTTAATGCCATAACGTAACATCGCAAAACGTTCAACACCTAAACCAAAGGCAAAGCCCGTATATTTTTCAGGGTCAATACCTGCTGCGCGAAGTACATTTGGATGCACCATGCCACAACCCAAGACTTCTAACCAACGTCCACGCTCATCCATAATGTCCACTTCGGCACTTGGCTCGGTAAATGGGAAATATGATGGACGGAAACGCACTTTTAAATCTTTTTCAAAAAACTCATTCAGTAGGTTAACCAACAAGCCTTTTAATTCAGCAAAACTGGTGTTCTCTGCCACATATAAGCCTTCAATTTGATGAAACATTGGCGAATGGGTTTGGTCAGAGTCACAGCGATAAACACGTCCCGGGCACACAATACGAATTGGCGGCTGTGTGGTTTCCATGGTACGAATTTGCACACCTGAGGTATGCGTGCGTAGCAAATGATTGACATCAAAATAGAATGTGTCGTGCATGGCGCGCGCAGGATGATGCCCCGGAATATTCAACGCTTCAAAGTTATGATAATCATCTTCAACTTCTGGCCCCGTTGCAACCATAAAGCCTGCTTTGGTAAAGAACTGACAAATACGCTCTTGCACTTGGGTTACAGGATGAATACTGCCTACAGCTTGACCACGCCCCGGCAAAGTAATATCAAGGGTTTCACTGGCAAGTTTTGCGGCTAAAACTTGTTGTTGTAATGCAGTTTGGCGCTCAGTGAGCGCGCTATTTATTGCTTCACGAACAGCATGAATTTTAGCGCCTTCAACTTTACGTTGTTCAGGGTCCATCTTTCCTAAAGCTTTTGACTGCTCTGCAAGTTGACTCTTTTTACCTGTAAACTGCACTCGGACTTGGTCAAGTGTAGCAAGATCTTGCGCCGCAGCAATCGCGGCCAGTGCATCGGTGGTCAGGGCTTCCAGTGACATAATTACTCTCAAAGCGTGAATGTTAGAAATTGAATAAACCGCCTATTCTAGCAGTTTTTAGCGCGGTTAATGAAGTTTTCCCCACAATCAAAATGCGCTAGCACACTGATTTATAAACAAGCTAAACTATAACGAGTTTATTGCAGAGAATAACCATGGCGCTTGATTCAATTTGGCAACAACAACTCACATTGGTTTGCTATGGAAATGAGTTTTTAGCAGATAAACTGCCAATAGAACAATTTAAGCAGCACCCTATTTTTAATCAGCACTTGTTGCAGTTTCGTGACCTCATGTCACAACATCTATTGGCACAACATTTTCAAGTTTGGTTAGAACAACTTAAACAACAAGGGGTGACAAGACTTAGCTTACATCACACCCAACTGTTAAATAACGAGAAAAATCCGAACCCAAATGTTGAATTATTGCGTTATCCACACTTTATTATCAGCCATGCACCTAAACAAAATATTGCTTGGATGTGTGGCAATGAACGTGCTGAATGGTACAACGCCGATGACGATTATGAATTTCCAAACAAGCAAAAAATTGATTTACGTCTAGAAACCCTGTGGCACTTTGAGTTAAATGCTGTACTGATGAAAAAAATCCAAGTCGATTTAAATGCACCGGACTGGGAAGAAATTGATGATTATTTAACGGCTCAGATTTTCTCATCCCCTTATGCTGCTTCATTAGCCCCGATTCAAAATGTGGAATTTATAGGCGATCAAACTGATACGAATACAGCCGCAGCCTTACTGCCAATGCAATATCATGCACAGCTCGCCAACGATCTACTTTATCAACTCGATGAATTACAAAAACAATTAAGCCAACAACACCATCTAAATAAGGACAGCGAAGCAGCCCACTCAACCAAACAAGAGCAAGATTTTTCCGAAAAAGTAGATAATTTGTTCAGTAAATTAATTGTCAAAGTCGCAAATCATTATCAATCTGCGCAGCGTAAAGTCGTATTGTCCCCTTTAGCAGCTGAAGAAATTACAACAGATAACGTATTACCATTTAAATCTAAGCCGAAAGCAGCAGAACAGCAGCATGTTTCAAGTAAACACGTGGTTGGATTGATTTTTATGATCTTTATCATTTGTATTGCTGCCTATTATTTTGGATTTTAATGGAGACTCACATATAGCCGATTCCAATAATGTTTGCCATAGTATAAAAATCGACCATTATTTTTGACGTTCTTATTTTAAGAATAGACTAATAAAAGAAATAACTTTGACGAAAATGACCACCCCACTTCAAATAAAATCCATAAAAAAAGACCGCTAAAAAGCGGCCTTCTTTGAATCTCTAAGCTTATGCAGCTAAAGCACCTTTAGCTTTTTCAGCTAAAGCAGCGAAAGCAACTGCATCATGCATAGCGATGTCAGCAAGTACGCGACGGTCGATGATCACTTGAGCTTTTTTCAAGCCATCGATCATACGGCTGTACGATAAACCGTTTTGACGAGCACCAGCATTGATACGCGCAATCCATAAAGCACGGAATTGACGTTTCTTTTGACGGCGGTCACGGTAAGCGTATTGACCAGCTTTGATTACCGCTTGGAACGCTACGCGGTAAACGCGTGAACGAGCACCATAGTAACCTTTAGCGCGAGCAAGAATTTTTTTGTGACGGCGATGAGCCACTACACCACGTTTTACACGAGCCATTTATAATCTCCTTAGATGTATGGGCACATACGACGAACTGAATTCATGTCAGAAACATGAACCATTACACAGCCGCGTAATTGACGAATACGTTTAGCAGATTTTTTGGTCAAGATGTGACGTTTGAACGCTTGCTTACGCTTGAAACCGTTTGCAGTCGCTTTAAAGCGTTTAGCTGCACCACGGCGAGTTTTCATCTTAGGCATAATAACCTCTTTTGAACACCTGTTCGGCTCGTTTGCACCATTGCAAATCGACCTGCAGGTAAGGAATGCCGCATTTTATAATAAATACGCATGAAAAAAAAGCATTTTCAACGCTTAATTTAAATATACATATTCCTGTTCTTTTGGTTTCCTTTCAAAAAATAAGACATGATTTCATCTTACAACCAATATTTTTAAAAACACTTAAATTCTCACCATATGAATATTTACTCAAAAATTAACATTATAATCAAACTCTTTGATCACTAATTCTAAAGCCACGTCTTCAATTCCAAGCCCACTTGCGACATTAGGTTATCGAAATTTTTCGATTATCACCCTAAATCAATTGTACTTAACTTTAGTAATTTTAATTCAAAAAGTCATTATCGATTATAGCGTATATCAAATTACCAAAGATCCACTCACCGTAGGTATGATTGGTTTAGCTGAAGCGCTTCCCGTGATTGGCTTATCGCTATCAAGCCAAATAAAGCGAATGAGATGATGCAAGATGTTTACTAAGCACAAGATATTTATCTTAATGATAAAACCGATACACCGCATAAATGACTAAATAGCGCCCGAATTTAGCCCAAAACACCAACAACAAAAAGCGTGGAAACTTCTCTTTTAAAACTCCCGCCACCAATGTGATCGGATCACCAATAATAGGTAGCCAGCTGAGTAACAATACATAAAATCCATAACGCTGATAAAACTGTTGCGCTTTTACAAGTCGTTTTGGCGAGAAAGGAAACCATTTTTTATCTTTAAAAGACTCTATTTTTAGGCCTAACCACCAATTTACACAAGAACCAAGTACATTCCCCACGGTCGCAATAGCAAGTAAGCGCCATGCCTGCTCTGGCTGTAATAACAGTAATGAAAACAAAACCGCTTCGGATTGAAGCGGTAATAATGTCGCTGCACCAAAGGCACAGATAAATAAAGTGAGATAACTCATTATCACATCAATTTTATTGCACTCATGGCAAAACTTATCTACCTACAAATATGCAATACATTAAATGGACAAGGCCTTTTGTACGGCTGGTCGCTGTTTTATGCGTGCAATATAGGCTTTTATATTCGGGAAATCATCTAAATTAATGCTTTGCCACTCATGGCGCAAAAGCCACGGGAAAATTGCCATGTCCGCAATTGAATATTCGCCAGCAACGTAATCTTGCCCAACCAATTGCTGCTCTAAAACCGTATATAAACGCTTCGTCTCGCCAATATAACGCTCAATTGCATAAGGAATTTTCTCCTTTGCGAACTGACTAAAATGATGATTTTGCCCCAACATCGGTCCAAAACCACCCATTTGCCACATTAGCCATTGCTCGACTTCAACGCGTTTTTGTTCGTTTGTAGGATAAAATAAGCCTGTTTTACGCCCTAAGTACTGTAAAATTGCACCCGACTCAAAAATCGAAATTGGTTCGTGATTCGGTCCATCTTGATCAACAATGGCAGGGATTTTATTGTTCGGTGATATCTTTAAAAAATCAGGTTGAAACTGATCATTTTCTAAGATATTGATCGGAAAAACTTGATATTCAAGACCCATTTCTTCAAGTGCAATCGCAATTTTTTGCCCATTGGGTGTACCCCAATAATAAAGATCAATCATCTTAATATCCTTTATTGTGCTTTTAAGTTTTAAAGTAGAGAAAACCTGCTTGTTATAACATGCTTCGACTCAAGCATAAATGAATGCTGCAAATTGCTACAATCAAAAAAAGTAAACGATGGCTAACCCTATTTTTTTTGCATTATGTCACGCTATATCTAGCAATAGATTCATAATATACCGCGTCTGGTCTCAAGTATTTATCTAAATTTCATCCATAAAAAAACGCAGCTTAACCGCTGCGTTTTTTAGATGAATGGGAAATTACTTTTTCTTTTTCGGTCCAAGTAACATACCCATTTGGCGACCTTCCATTTTTGGTGCTTGTTCCACAACACCATAATCAACCACGTCAGCTTCAACTTTTTGCAGTTGAGCCAAGCCAAGCTGTTGATGGGCCATTTCACGACCACGGAAACGCAAAGTGATTTTAACTTTGTTACCTTCTTCAAGGAACTTTAAAATCGCACGCAATTTCACTTGGTAATCGCCCACATCCGTTGCCGGACGTAGTTTAATTTCTTTCACTTGCACTTGATGTTGCTTTTTCTTGGCTTCTTTTTGCTTTTGCTTTAAGTCAAACAAGTGCTTGTTGAAATCCATGATTTTACAAACAGGTGGCTCTGCATTTGCAACAATCTCAACGAGGTCAAGATCAGATTCTTCAGCAGCACGCAATGCTTCTGCAAGTGAAACAATGCCTCTTTGCTCGCCATCTGCAGCAACAAGACGAACTTCTTTCGCCTTGATTTCGTCATTTAATGCAGGACGGTTGCTTTTACCACCTTGTTGTTGGTTACGTTCAGGCTGTTTAATCTTTCTTACTCCACAATGTACCGGCCACGTTCGGCTACGGCAGATTTCACCAAGTCAATGAATGCATCAATTGACATAGTACCTAAATTTGTTCCTGAGCGAGTACGAACATTAACAGTACCTTCCTCAACCTCACGGTCACCTAATACTAAAAGGTACGGAATACGCTCAAGTGTACGCTCACGAATCTTAAAGCCGATTTTCTCATTTCTCAAGTCTGAAATTGCACGAAGGCCATTTTCTTTGAGTTTTGCCACCACTTGTTCACACGCTTCGGCTTGCGAGTCAGTAATATTCATGACGCAAGCTTGAATTGGTGTTAACCAAGGTGGCATAAAACCAGCATAATGTTCAATAAGTATACCAATAAAACGCTCAAAACTGCCAAGAATTGCACGGTGCAACATCACTGGTTGGTCACGTTCGTTATCTTCGGTTACAAAAGATGCGTCTAAACGCTCTGGCAAGTTAAAGTCACATTGAATTGTACCGCACTGCCAAATACGACCTAAGCAGTCTTTGAGTGAGAATTCAATTTTTGGACCATAGAATGCGCCTTCACCCGGCTGTTCTTGCCATTCTAAGCCTGCTTCATCTAAAGCATCTGCCAAAGATTTCTCTGCAACATCCCAAAGTGCATCATCACCCACACGTTTTTCTGGACGTGTTGAAAGTTTCATTTGTACTTCTTCAAAGCCAAAGTCTTTATACACATCTAAAGTAAGTTTGATAAAGTCTGCGACTTCTTTGCCAATTTGTTCTTTGGTACAGAAAATATGCGCGTCATCTTGAGTAAAGCCACGGACACGCATAATGCCGTGTAAAGAACCCGATGGTTCATTACGATGACACGAACCAAATTCGGCCAAACGAATCGGTAAATCACGGTAAGATTTTAAACCTTGATTAAACACCTGTACGTGACATGGGCAGTTCATTGGTTTTACTGCATAATTACGGCTTTCAGAATGGGTTGTGAACATGCCATCTGCATAGTTCGCAGCATGACCTGATTTTTCCCAAAGCGTAAAGTCGACAATTTGCGGGGTACGAATTTCGAGGTAGCCGTTATCTTGCTGTACTTTACGCATATATTGCTCAAGTACTTGGTAAATGGTCCACCCATTTGGATGCCAGAACACCATGCCCGGTGCTTCTTCTTGCATATGGAACAAGTCTAAAGCTTTACCAATTTTACGGTGATCGCGCTTTTCAGCTTCTTCGATACGTTTTACATAAGCTGCAAGCTGTTTTTTGTCTGCCCAAGCTGTACCGTAAATACGTTGTAATTGTTCGTTTTTCGCATCTCCGCGCCAATAAGCACCTGAGATTTTAGTCAATTTAAAATGTTTTAAAAATTTAGTATTTGGCACGTGCGGGCCACGGCACATATCCAAATAGTCTTGATGATAATATAAGCCCATTTGCGTTTCTTCAGGCATATCATCAATTAAACGTAATTTATAACCTTCACCACGCGCTGTAAATTCTTTAATTACATCTTCACGTGGGGTCATTTTTTTAATGACATCATAATCTTGGTTAATGAGCTGCAACATACGCGCTTCAATCGCAGCCATATCATCTAAAGTAAATGGCTTTGGACTGAAAATATCGTAATAGAAGCCTTCTTCAATGACAGGCCCAATCACCATTTGCACGTCAGGGAACAACTGCTTTACCGCATGTCCAACCAAGTGTGCGCAAGAGTGGCGAATGATTTCAACGCCTTCGTCATCTTTTGGGGTAATAATTTGAACTGTTGCATCTTCTGTGATGAGGTCACAAGCATCCACCAAACGACCATTGACACGACCTGCAACCGTATTTTTTGCAAGACCCGGCCCAATACTTAGTGCAAGATCCATAACGGAAACAGCTTGGTCAAACTGTTTTTGATCGCCATTTGGCAATGTGATAATTGGCATAAAAAATCCTTAAGGAGTGATGCCCCATACATCGGAGCATATCACCGCGAGATTCAGATCGAGGAAAACCTCAAAATAAAAACGGTGGGGTAAAAATGTTCTACAATTTTACACGGCTTCGACAATTTAAGGAACCTTTGTCGTCATATAAGCCCAATATGATCAGCAATTGAGTTGAATTTACAGCTTAAAATCAGTTCGTAATATGAAAATTAAAAAATAGCGACCTTATAGGTCGCTCATTTTTATTTCGCTTTGCCTTGATCGGACAATAACGCCACTTGTTGCACATAGTTTAAAATACGTTGACGTGCTTCTAGCAATTCTTCAGGGGTTGCCTGCAAGCCTTTATCACGATGATAACGTAAAATATGCTGACGCAAAGTGTGACGATCAGTTGCATTATGACTTTTAATAAAGTCTTTGAGTGCTGTATCGCCTTGTTCAATTAAACGATCAACCCAACGCTCAAGCTGCGCTTGTTTTTTTAAGCCCTGCTGCGGCGTTAAATAAGATAAAATTATCGTTTCATCTTCATTACGTAGTAATTTTCCAACCCGCAAAAATTGGCGGCGTTTGGCTTCAAACGATGTAATGCTTTGCGCATCTAACAATGCTTCAATCAAGCGCTCATCGACAGGAAGCTGCTGAATTTTCTTACTTGGAAGGTTTGCCAGTTGTTCACCTAAAGCAGCCATACGTTGCACTGCTTTTTTTTGTTCGGTTTTACTTGCACGACCTTCTAAAGCTTCAAAGTCATCGTTGGTATAGCGTTGTTGCGGACGTCGTGCCACGTTTAATCTGCCTCATAAAATTTTGCGACAAAAAGCGCCTGAACTTCCTCTAGCGCTTTTTCTTCATCTGAACCATCAATCACTAGACGCAAAGTCGTTCCTTTGCCTGCACCTAGCATCAGCAAGGCCATGATATTTTTAGCATCAATTAACTTTTCGCCCTTGCCAATGTGAATGGATGAGCGAAATTTTGTGGTTACTTCAATCAACTTGCCAGAGGCACGTGCATGTAAACCAAGCTTGTTAATTACATCTACTGTTGTGTCAATCATGACCAATGCTTCATTTCTCTGTGTAAAACTTGAATCGACCAATTCGCCTCAAGCGCTTGTTTGAGTCGATTCACCATATAAACCGAGCGGTGTTGTCCACCGGTACAACCAATCGACACGGTAATGTAATGTCGGTGGCCTTCTGCAAATGCAGGCAGCCATTTTGCCAAAAATTGATGGATATCTTCAAACATTTGACCTGTTTGTTCAAATTCGCTTAAGAATTTTTGTACAGGCGCATCTAAACCCGAAAGTTTACGTAACTGCAAGTCCCAATGGGGGTTGGGTAAATGTCGAACATCAAACACATAATCGGCATCAAGTGGAATGCCGTGTTTATACCCAAAAGATTGTAAAATCACAATCAAATTGTCACTTTGTCCAAGCTTAGATAATAAAGTGTGTTTTAAGTCATGTACACTTTTATCTGTCGTATCAATATTAACCGTCGCTCGCATTTGGATCGGCAACAATAAACCCTTTTCTTCTTGAATGCACTCATGCAAGCTTGGCCAGCGCCCTGCTAATGGATGTGGACGACGTGATGCACTAAAACGCGTGATTAATTCTTGATCTTGAGTGGTCAGATAAATAATATCGACCGAACCATATTTTTGTAACTGTTCAAAAACTTGATCAAACTCTTGTAAGTCAGCACGAGTACTGCGTACATCTACGCCAAGTGCCAATTGTTCAAGGTTATTTTCTTGATCGAGCTTACCGACAATTTCAGGCAGTAATGCCAACGGTAAATTATCAATACAATAGTAGCCTAAATCTTCAAGCACTTGTAATGCCGATGATTTTCCAGAGCCAGATTGACCTGTGACAATTAGAATCCGTTTCATAACGAGACTGCCCTCATGCAAAGTTTAAAGCAAATTTAGCCCGTATATTTGACAAACACATTATCAATTAAGCGTGTCGTTCCTAATTTAGCCGCCACAAAAAGTTGAGTATCTTGATTAAAGCTCTCGACAGGGACTAATTTTAGGCTACGTGCTGCAACATAGTCCACATCAAACCCGACTTGGGTTAAATTTAGCTTAATTTGCTGCAATACCTCTGCCAAAGCTTGCCCTTGCTGCAAGGCTTGCTCAGCTTGTTTTAAACTGCTGTAAATATTCGGTGCAAGCGCGCGCTGCTGTTCGGTTAAATACCCATTGCGTGAGCTTAATGCTAATCCATCTTCCGCACGTGCAATTGGCACACCAATGACTTCTAGCGGAATATTCAAATCTTGTACCAACTGACGAATCACCGCCAACTGTTGATAATCTTTTTCACCAAAAAAAGCATAATTTGGCTGCACCATATTGAATAATTTAGTGACGACTACGGCAACACCATCAAAATGACCTTCACGAGATGCGCCACACAAATCATTGGTAATTCCTGACACGCTAATATTAGTTAAACGTGGCTGAGTGCCATACATTTGTTCAACCGTTGGTGCAAATAAAATATCACAGCCAACTTCGGCTAACATTTGGCTATCTTGCACCAATGTTCTTGGATAGTTTTCAAAATCTTCATTCGGCCCAAATTGGATGGGGTTCACAAAAATACTCACCACCACCACATCACACAATTTACGTGCTTCACGTACTAAATTAAGATGCCCTTGGTGTAAATTCCCCATTGTTGGTACAAAACCAATCATTTTACGCGCACCGCGAGCAGGACTTAAAGATGCGGTTAAACCCTGAATTGTGGTTTCTGTTTTCATGCTTAAAGCTCAACCTGAAAGGTATATTCTGCTGATGGAAAACTTTGATCTTGTACTGCGGCGTGATAAGCACGGATTGCGTTTAGCGCTGCTTCAGCACCTGCCTGCTCTGCCATAAAATTACGGACAAACTTGGGTAGTTTACCCATCGTTAAACCAAGCATATCTTGTACCACCAAGACTTGACCATCGGTTTCATTGCCTGCACCAATCCCAATAACAGGAATATGCGGGAATGTTTCTGCCACCTCTTTACCCAGTTGTGCAGGTACACATTCCAATACAAACATTGCAGCGCCAGCATCTGCCAGTGCCTGACAATCTTCCAATAATTGATCAGCTGCTTCACGCGTTTTTGCTTGCAATTTATAGCCACCAAAAACATGCACCGACTGTGGGGTTAATCCCAAATGCATGCACACAGGTACACCATTACGGGTTAAGTTTGCCACAGTTTCAGCCAACCATGCACCACCTTCAATTTTAACCATTTGCGCGCCAGCTTGCATCACTTCACGCGCATTCGCAATTGCATCGGGTAATGTGGCATAGCTCATAAACGGCAAATCCGTCATAATAAATGCATGCTGATTGGCACGGCGCACAGCACGTGTATGATACGCCATATCTGCAACTGTAACAGGCAGCGTTGAGTCATTCCCTTGAATGGTCATACCCAATGAATCGCCAATTAAAATACTATCAATTTCTGCAACTTGCATTACTTTTGCCATACTCGCATCGTAACAAGTCAAACAAGAAAATTTGCGACCTTGCATTTTAAATTGTCTTAAATCATTTAGGCTAATCATTTCACTTCCTCTACATCTATCTGAACCTGCGCAAGCGGTGCATTTGCCCAATCATTCGATTGAATCGCACAAAGCGTGGAACCGTGTACCACAGGCAAGTGTTTTAATGCCTGCATGGCAACGGTAAGTTCAGGATCTAAATCTAATAAGGGTACAAGCACAAAATCACGCTCAAATAAACCGATATGCGGCACAGTTAGGCGTGGGTGCTGAATTTGCTGTTGTCCGTAAAGGAGCAAATCTAGGTCTAAAGTTCGCTCCCCCCAACGGCGCAGGCGCACACGTCCTGCATCTTGTTCAAATTGTTGTAAACAATCGAGTAATGCCAACGGCTCAAGCGTTGTTTCAAGCTCAAGCGCGGCATTTAAATAATCAGGTTGGTCTTGTGGCCCCATGGGTGGTGTTGAATACAATTTCGATACCCGCACTGCTCCAAGGGTTTGTAACTGCACCACCGCTTGCTGCAAAATTTGCAACGAGTCGCCTAAATTACTGCCCAATCCAATATAGGTTTTTACACTCATTGGGTTGGCCCAAAAACCACTTGAGTTAAATCGCGTTGCACACGTTTACGCTTTAAAATAGGATGACTTGCATCCAAATTTGAGGTTGTAGATACCACTGCATCAACACGGGTTGTCTGCTTTTCATTACGCTGACGCGATGGACTCCGTGAACGACGACCTTCTCTTTCAACAACCAAAGGTGTCATTTCAGTCGGGGTTTCAGTTTCCTCAACCAAAGTCGCTGCCGAACGGCGTTTTTTGGCACGACTACGATTATATTGTGCAATTGCCTTTTCTTTTTCATCATTACTTAGGTTTTGGTAAACATCCCACCAAGTTCCCATGCCTTCAGTGGTTTTATCACCAGACTTTTCACGTAATAATAAAAAGTCAAAACCTGCACGGAAACGTGCATGTCCTGCCAATGCTTGAATTTGCTGTGGTTTTGGATTAAGCAAACGGGTTTGCATCTCCCATACTTCACGAATAAATGTTTCGGCAAAACGTGGAATTACAGTTCGTGTTGATTGACGCTTTAACACATCTAAAGAGGCTTGCGCACGTGCTTCAGCAGGGACTAAACCTTTGCTTAAATAGTCATTACAACGCTCTAAGAACTTTTCCCACAATAACACTGCATAGAAAAATGCAGGATTAATGGTTTTACCAACTTGAATACGTTGGTCGGTATTTTTTGCCGCAAGCTCAATAAACGCATTTACCTGTGGACGAGCTTCGGCAAACAATTGTTTCCAAATTCCAAAGTCAATCAATAAAGGTAAGACACGTTGCAAATGCCCCATGGTAAACAGTTTTTGCGACTCATCATATAAACGATGTGGCGATACATCACGCAACAACTGGGTCATTTCAGGGGTGAAGATTTTTAAAATTTCAGGCGCAATCGAGAAATTAAGCTTCGCTGCAAAACGTAACGTCCGCAGCATACGTACGGGGTCTTCTTCAAAGCGTAAGGCAGGGTCACCCAACAAACGTAAAGTTTTTTTCTTAATGTCCTGAATCGCATTACAGAAATCTAAGATTTGATCTTTGCGTGGTTGATAATACATAGCATTAATTGAGAAATCACGACGGGCAAAATCTTGCTCAATCGTACCCCAATTGTTGTCACGCAAAATCATGCCTTGTGCGCTTGTAACTGCCTTTTTCGGTGGTGCACGGAACGTTGCAACTTCAATTAAATCTCGGCCCACATAAACATGTGCCAACTCAAAGCGCCGCCCAATAATTCGACAACGGCGACCAAATACTTCTTTTACTTGAGCAGGTGTAGCATTGGTGACTGCATCAAAATCTTTTGGATGCAATCCAAGCATTAAGTCACGAACCCCTCCACCAACAATGTAGGCGTCATAACCTGCTTTGGTTAAAGCATCAATCACTTCAACAATAGAAGGGGGTAATTGTTTAATGGATAAACCATATTTTGACGCGCGTAAGGTATGCAAAAGACGCGTTCTCCTACGTCTGGAGTGAATAGTATAAATTGTTGCTCATCATAGTGTATCGCTTTCAAAAGGGCAATTTGAATCTTAACCCCATCTTAACGTACATGCTTAATCAAGTAAGACCAAGATCATTATAAACGCAATTTATCGCGATTTTTTTCAAAAAGTTTATCACCAATCCCTTTTATGTTTTTTAGCTCATCAATCTGTCTAAATTTACCATGCTGCTGTCGATACTCAATAATCGCCTGGGCTTTTTTCTCGCCAATTCCTGTGAGCTGTTGCTGTAGTTCAATAGCACTGGCTTGATTCAGCGATACCCCTTTCGCCTGCTGTGGTGATGCAGATGAGGACTGTGTTTGTACCGACTGCTGTTTGCTGCGCCAAGTTTGATATTGTTGATCAAAATTTTGATTGTGCGCAGCCATAGCTGTGCTAAAAATACCACTACATAAAATTGCCCATATTATCTTTCTCATTCACACCTCTTATTCTTCAGGTCATTGTTCTAATTTTTTGGCTGCATTCCAAAGTAAATCCATTTCTTCTAAGCTTAACTGTTCAAGATGTTTCGCTTGTTGCTGTGCCGTGGTTTCAATATAAGCAAAACGCCGTCTAAATTTCCGATTGGTTTGTAAAAGTGCCATTTCACCTGACAATCCTAATTTACGTCCAACATTGATTAAAGAAAAGAGACAATCGCCAAATTCGGCTTCAATATGTGCTGTATTTTGGCTGGCCATCGCCTGCTGTAATTCGTCCCATTCTTCATCAAACTTTGCCATTGCATCTTGGGTCGTTGCAAAATCAAAGCCAATTTTTGCTGCCACCTTTTGAATTTGCTCGGCTTGCACAATGGCAGGCCCATGCTTAACCTCATCTAATAGCGACTGTGCTTTGCCTTGTTTTTCCTGTTGTTTAATGTTTTTCCACAATGCTGCAACATCATCACCACTTAACTTTTCAAATTGTTCAGCTTGAAATACATGTGGATGACGGCGGTTCAACTTTTCAATTAAAGTTTCGACCACATCATTAAAATTAAAAGCACCTTGTTCTTGGTACATTTGTGACTGGAATACGATCTGTAACAATAAATCGCCCAGTTCATTGCGAATCTCATCTACATTGCCCTGCGTAACCGCATCTTCAACTTCATAAGCTTCCTCTATGGCATAACGGGTTAAACTTTGTGGCGTTTGCTTTTGATCCCACGGGCATTTTTCACGTAAGGTTTGCATCAGCACCAATAACTTCTCAATCGCCATTTCATTTATTCCAGTTTTCTATACCAAAAAAATCACCCGATTCGCTTGCACCAATCGGGTGTTAATCCTAATTACCTTGCACCAAGCGCCTTGCACTAATAATGCCTGGTTGCTGCTCTAGCCGTGCCAACAATCGTGATAGTTGTGCCAAGCCTTTGACTTCAATGAGCAATTTCATATTGGCAATACCATCTGCTTCTGAAATGGTATTCACCTGACGGATATTAATTTGGTCAGCAAAAATCACTTGGGTGAGATCACGCAGTAAACCACGGCGATCATACGCCTCCACAACAATTTGTACACGTTGACCACTGGTTGGCTGCAACTCCCAATCGGCATCAACCGCACGTTCAGGTTCATTGCTAATCATACGTACATAGTCAGAACAAGCCACTTTGTGAATACTCACCCCCCGATTCAGGGTAATGTAACCACCAATAGGTTCACCATGCACAGGCTGACAGCACTGTGCTACGTGCAATTCAACATTGTCCAAACCATCAATCAAAATACCATGTGCCGATAATGTATGGCTCGCCCGTGGATTCAATGCAGGTTTGAGCACCAATTCTGGCTCATCCTGATCGATATTCATGTGACGATTCACTTGATTCATCAAAGCATGCAGACTGATATCACCACTAACCAAGCCAATTAAAATATCATCGCCCGACTTCACATTAAAGTGGCTGCAATATTCAATTAAATCAATACTTTTAGGGTGAATAGCCAACCGTTGTAATTCTTTGGTGAGTAACTCGCGCCCCACTTCTAAATTCTTACTACGATCTTGCTGTCTAAACCAATGGCGCAATTTATCTCGCGCACGTGAAGTCTTAATATATCCTAAAGAATTAATCAGCCAATCGCGGTTTGGTTCGCGGTCTTTCTTGGTTAAAATTTCAACTTGCTCACCGGTTTTCAATGCATAGGTCAATGGTACATAGCGTTGATTGACGCGCGCTGCGTAACACTTATTTCCCACCTGAGTATGCACATGATAAGCAAAATCTAAAACGGTCGAACCATGTGGCAACTCTTTAATATCACCATCTCGACTAAAGACATAGATTTTTTCAAAACCTTCAAAATCCTGAAGTTTTTCAAAATCATCTTCATCTTTTGGATGCGCACTGCTTTCATTGCGTTCTTGATAATGTTCAAGTACGGCACGTAATGAATGCAAACGATGATTAAAGGAAAAATCAGTCGATTTTGCACCTTCTTTATAATTAAAGTGTGAACACACCCCAAGTTCAGCTTCTTCATGCATATCATGGGTACGAATTTGCACTTCTAGCGAGCGATTTTCCGCAATCACCGCAGTATGCAAAGAACGATAACCATTGGCTTTGGGGTTGGTAATATAGTCATCAAACTGATGTGGAATATGCCGCCAAATTTGATGAACAATGCCTAAAACGTGATAACACTCAGGCACATCTTTAACCAACACACGTAATGCACGAATGTCATACAACTGATCAAAACTCAGGCTCTTACTTTTCATCTTACGATAAATAGAGTAAATATGCTTTACACGACCTGTAATGTCAGCATCAATCTGAATATCGGCTAATTCAGATTTCAAACGGTTTATCACCGATTGAATATATTGCTCTCGCTCTAAACGTTTTTCATTGAGTAATGTCGCAATCTCTTTATAACGTTCAGGTGCTAAATAACGAAATGCTAAATCTTCGAGTTCCCACTTTAATTGCGCAATACCTAAACGGTGTGCCAATGGTGAGTAAATGGTCAGAATTTCTCGTGCTACACGCTCTTGACGTTCGCGAGACGATTTTGCCAAATCACGCAGTTCATACGTTCGCTCGGCAAGTTTGATCAGCACCACACGAACATCTTCGGTGACCGAAATGAGCATTTTGTAAATGCCGGTTAAATGTTCTTGTTGGTTGTTATTAAAATGATCTTCTAGACGTTTATTTTTCTCGATCAGCTCAGATAGCTTACCCATTGCCAAAGTGCCTTGCACAAGACCAAGTACACTTTCACCATACAGCGCTTTAATTTCATCGAAAGAAGTTAAACCTTCACGTACACTTCGATACAGCAATGCTGCAATCAACGTATCTTCATCGACATGCAAATGTGCCAAAATATTGGCCAAACCAATACCTGTAACAAAGGTATTAATGCGATGGTCATGGGCAGTTTTTAATTCTTTTTCAAGTGTCAGCCATGCCACTTGCTCAAGCTTCACCAGCTTCGCACCATCGAGCTGCTGCCGAACACGATCTAGCCATTCCTCTAAATCTTGCTGTGCATGTAAGACATGTTCGACAGTCGTTTCTTCTGACAACTGAGTTAGTCGTTCAGGTAACTGTTCACGGACTGTGACCATACCTATCTCCTATTATCGTGTCATTCATTATCGTATTGGATTTGCTCAATTTTTTCAAACAAGGCAATGGATTCCACATGCCCCGTATGGGTAAACATGTCCATTACGCCTGCTTTTTTCAATACATAGCCTTGCTGAAGTAGTATACCTGTATCTCGTGCAAGCGTTGCAGGATTACATGAAACGTATACGATTCGTTTTGCTGCAAAATTGGCAATGTAATGCATAACCGCTTCAGCGCCTGAACGTGGTGGATCAATTAATAATGCATCAAAACCTTGTTTTGCCCAAGACTCATTTGAAAAATCTTGGGTTAAATCTTGTGCAAAAAATTGTAACTGCTGCAAACCATTATGTACTGCATTTTCAGTTCCACGCGCCACCATCTCGTGACTACCTTCAACTGCGGCAACATAACCTGTTGTACCCACCAAACGAGCAAGCGGTAAAGAGAAATTACCCAAACCACAAAATAAGTCGAGTACGCGTTCACCAGCCTGTAAATCTAGCAATTGGCATGCCAAAGCCACCATTTGTGCATTTACCCCGGCATTGACTTGAGTAAAATCAAGCGGTGAAAAAGCAAAATTAAGCTGAAACTCAGGCAAACTATAATGCAACTGTGCAGGTTCATTTACCTGATCAACCCGTTTTAAACTCAATGCTGTACCCGACTGCAAATACAATTGCCATTGCTGTGCTTGAACAAAGTCAAGTAATTGAGCGCGATCTGCTCGACTCAACTCGGCCGTATGCCGCACCACCAAGGCAATCTCGGTATCACCCATGGCTAATTCTATATGACCAATGTCAGCTTTGCCTGTTAGACTTTCGAGTAATTGTCGTAATGCAGGCAATTGCTGATCTAACTTGTGATCCAAAATTGGACAATGCTGAATATTAATTAAATGATTACTATTGCGTGCGCGAAAGCCCATGACCAATTGTTTTGATTTTGGCAAATAACGTACCCCTATGCGGGCACGGCGACGATAATCAGGGCGTAAAGAGCGAATTGGCTCAAGCCACGTTTCAGGCTTTACACCAGCAAAATGCGCTAAATGCGACACCAATACTTGCTGTTTAAAAGCAATTTGGGCATCAGGTTGCATATGTTGTACATTACACCCCCCACATTGCTTAAAATGCTGACACATCGGTTCAATCCGATCAGGTGATACATCGGCTAACACTTCTACCGCGTCGGCTTCGTCTAAGCGTTTCGACTGATGCGTAATTTGCGCACGCACCCGCTCACCCGGCAATGCAAACTGAATAAACACCTTTTTACCCAGTAAGTTTTCAGCATGCTCAAGTTCTGATTGATACAGCGCAATTCCTCGCCCTTCATGTGAAAGTGCATTCACTTGAAAAATATGTTGTTCTAGCGGTTTGGCTGAACGGGACTTGATTTGCGCTTTCAATGTTGTATCCAAGATGAGTGTTGTATAGGAAATGCGGCTGCGCTAAATGGCGTGGCTTGTGCATTTTTTTCCCAATTAGTTAAAAATTGTTGGTGTTGTGGCTGACCACGTAAAAAGGCAATCGTGTTGGCGGTTAACTGCTGATGATCTTCAAGCAACAATTGTCCTTTAAGTAACATCCAACGCAAATAAATCAGCCATGTATTTAACACATCGCCTTCACAATAGGCGGTTAAATCGGCCCATTTTTGCTGTGCAACTTGTTCAGGTATCAAATAACCCGCCCCTTCACGCTTACCAGGAAACCCGAGCAATTGAGCAATATCATCCAATTTTTGGAAATTACGCCCATTAAACATTGCCATCGCGTCCATTAAATCAACATGTTGTTGATGATAACGATTTTGATAGTTGCTAAAACGCTTTTGGCGGTCAATCTCGCCTTGGTCAAATAAATTGGGGGCAGACAAACCATGCAACATACTGCGAAATAAAATCACAGGTAAATCAAATTGCAATCCATTCCAACTGACCAAAATAGGCGTACGTTTATTAAAAATCGATAAAAATTTTTGTAGCAGCTCTGCCTCAGTATTATCCGACTGGCTAAATGAAAACAGTTTAAAACCTTTTTCATCGACCCATAAACCTGAAATACAGACAATTTCATGTAAAGGTAAACGTTGAAAATCGGTATCGGCTTCTTGACGGCGCAATTTAGTTAAAGCAGATGCAACGTCCGCATCGGCCAAATCTTGTAACTGATATAAATGCGCGCCCGCATGAAGGTCAGTGATGGTTTCGATATCAAAAACTAAAATTGGTAAGCGCACAACGGTTCTCAATTGGGTGATGGGTCATCTTGTACTGAAAATAGACCAGTCGATAAATAACGGTCGCCACGGTCGCAAATGATACACACAATCACCGCGTCAGGTTGTTCTGCTGCAATTTGAAGTGCGGCCCATACTGCACCACCCGAAGATGTTCCTGCGCTAATGCCTTCGGTTTTGGCCAATTTACGCATCATTTTTTCTGCCTCAATTTGAGGAATGTCAATAATACGATCAACTCGGGTTGGATCAAAAATGGTTGGCAAGTATTCTTTAGGCCAACGGCGAATGCCCGCAATACTTGAGCCTTCACAAGGTTGCAATCCGACAATTTTAACGTCAGGATTTTGTTGTTTTAAATATTTAGACACCCCCATAATGGTGCCAGTTGTACCCATTGAACTGACAAAATGGGTAATTTTTCCACCTGTTTGTGCCCAAATTTCAGGGCCAGTCGTTAAATAGTGTGCTTCTGAATTGTCTGGGTTACCAAACTGATTTAACACCACACCCTCGCCACGTGCTTGCATGGCAATAGCTAAATCACGTGCGCCTTCCATACCTTGCGCTTGCGTCACTTCGATGAGTTCAGCGCCATAAGCGAGCATGGCATCTTTACGCTCCTGACTCATATTGTCAGGCATAATCAGCTTCATTTTATAGCCACGCATGGCAGCAACCATAGCTAGTGCAATGCCTGTATTACCACTGGTCGCTTCAATTAAAGTGTCACCAGGTTTAATCTCACCGCGTTTTTCCGCTTGTAAAATCATGTTATACGCAGGACGGTCTTTCACCGAGCCAGCAGGATTATTACCTTCAAGTTTCGCAAGTACCGTAGCGCCACTACAGTCTAAGCGCTGTAAACGGACTAAAGGGGTTTTCCCCACATAATGGTCTAACAAAAATGTATCTGCGAAAAAATTTGGATTCTGCGTGCTCATGGCCTATACCTGTGTTTAGGTGTGCCTATTGTAGGGAAAAATCACATAAACTGCATCCCTTTCCTGATTTTTCTGCGCTCAAGCAAGGCACATTTTCGTTCTAAAAACATGTTACTATGCGGCTAGATTCGGAAATGATTTGCAGTACTCATGGCAAAAATTAAAAAATCCATCTTGCAGCGTTTACAACTCAACCATGCGTACGGGCAACTCGTTGCACTTATTTTTATTCCGATTGCTATTATTGCTGCGGTGGGAAGTACGCTTGTTATCCAAGAAACCTCATCTTCTGCACGCAGCCAACAACGCAACACTGCAACTGCTATTTTATATCGCTACCAAAGAACTGCTGAGCTATTGGCATATACCTTAGAAAAAGATCCAACATCTGTCGCAAAAGTTCAGCATATTTTAACGCGCATGCAAAGTGAGACCGACTTACAACGTGCCAGTATTGCGAGCAATATTGGGAAAACAATTGTCAGTATTGGATATCAAGCACAACGTGAATGGCCACAAATTCAGAGTCATAGTCGCTTTGTTGGCCCAATTCACATTCATCACAATACCGTTTATGCAATTAAACTCAAACCCGAAACTACGACGCCTGCATGGTTGGTCATTGAACTCGACAATAAACCTGTAGAACTTGCACATTACCGCGTATTGATGGTGTTGATGGCAACCGTCTTTATCACTTTATTGTTACTGATGATGTGCTTAAATTTTTATACACGGCGTTGGATTGCCCCGTTATACGAAATTCGCATGCAGCTACAACGCTTAAATGCAGATAACTTAGACCAACCTGTCGAAATTAACAGTAGTGGTGAATTGCGCTTACTACAAAAAGATATTGCCAATGTACTTAAGCGTTTACATCATAGTTTTTTAGAATTAAGAGACCACACTGAACAAACCGAAGATGATTTACGCCGCACGCTTGACACCTTAGAAGTACAAAATATTACCTATCGGCAGGCACGTGACCAAGCCATTTCTGCCAATCAATCCAAATCGGTTTTTTTGGCTAATATTAGTCACGAATTACGCACGCCGCTAAATAGCATTGACGGCTTCATCCACTTAATGCTGCGTCAAAACAATTTAAATACCGAACAAAATTTATATATCCAAACCATCCGAAAGTCATCTGCACATTTATTGGCACTGATTAACGATGTACTGGATTTTTCTAAAATTGATGCAGGAAAACTAGAACTCGAAACCGCACCCTTTGAACTCGAAGGTGCAATGTTTGACGCAATGGATATGCTGTCACCTTTGGCTGCACAGAAAAATATCAATATCGCCTTTTATTTTGCCTATGACCTGCCACAGCAAGTGATTGGCGATGTGCTGCGCTTTAAACAAATTTTAACTAACCTCATTTCCAATGCGATTAAATTCACTCCCGAAGGTGAAATTATTGTGCGCGCACGGATGGAACATGACGACATTGGCGCATGTAGCATTCATTTTAGCGTGCAAGATAGCGGCATAGGCGTACATGGCAATGACCGTAAAAAACTATTTGAGTCATTCTCGCAAGGTGATGCTTCGGTCACGCGGCAATTCGGTGGCACAGGGCTTGGGCTTGCGATTTCTAAACAATTGGTTCAACTCATGCATGGGCAAATTGGCTTTGAAGACAACCAAGAACGCGCCCCAACTGAAAAAGGCTCAACCTTTTGGTTTAGTGCCAAGTTTTTGGTTGATGAAACACAAGAGCCATTACAGTTTAATTACTCACACGTCCATGCCGTATCATTCTTATCACATCCAGCGTCCGCCAATGTCCTGCGTCATTATTTAGAAAATTATCAAGTACAACATACCGAAGCTGTTTCTTTACTTGATTTATTCAGTCGCTTAAACAACTTAGAAAGCAGCGAACATACATGGGTCATTGTCGACCATGGCAGTGACACACGTGCACTATTAAAAGAAATTCGCAGTCGCTATCAAGGTAACCTTGCCGTTTATGGTTACCAAATGTCGGTTGACCCGAACATGCTCAGTGAATTCCGCGCGAAATCGCTATACCAACCGCTAAGCCGCAACGCATTATTGCAACTGTTAAGTAATCAAATTGACTTTGAAAATGAGCAACTCCAATCGTTTGATGGTCAAGGACTACATGTTTTAGCTGTCGATGACCATTTACCCAACTTAATTGTACTTGAAGCACTATTGGGTGAATTAAACGTTAAAATGACCAAAGCACTCAGTGGTCAAGATGCAATTACCCTTGTTCAGCAACAACTCGAGCAAAAACAAAAACCATTTGACCTAATTTTCATGGACATTCAAATGCCAGTCATGTCTGGAATTGATACCACGCGCGCCATTCGTTCATTAGAGTCAACCTTTGACAATATCCGCTTCCCAATTATTGCCCTCACTGCACATGCTCTGGCCGATGAAAAGCAAAAACTCCTTGCGGTAGGTATGGATGACTATGTCTCTAAACCAATTCAGATTGAACAACTCATCCAAATTTTAACCCAATGGAGCAAACAGCAATTTGAAAATCAGAAAAATCTACCTCTTAACACCAACAAAACACCCACAGCAGAAATAGACCCTGAAATTTTAGATTGGCAGCTCAGCCTAAAATTGGCAGCCAACAAAGAAGATTTAGCACTCGATTTACTTAAAATGCTAGTCGAAAGCTTTAAAACCGAATTGCATGAAATGCAACAACTGATTGAACTTGAAGACTTCCCACAACTTGAACACGTATTACATCGGCTTTATGGTGCAACTCGTTATGTCGGCACACCAAAACTACAACAAGTTACGGGTGAATTTGAACAGTTTGTATCACTATTACGCAAAGAACAACGCCGTGCAGACGATGCTTTTATCAAAAATGTGTTAAACCGTTTTGATGATCTGACCCTTGTAATTAGCCGCACCAAAGAAGCAGCGCAATCACGTTTAATACCATAATTTCAAAACAGTGCAGTGACGTAAATTGACTGTGCTGTCCATTTTTGTATCCATAAAACCTGTTAAGCTTTCTATCGTTACCGTTTAAAGTTTAAGGATAAGAAATGAGTTTATTGCGGGTGGAAAACAACAATCATATCGTGACTATTTACTTAAACCGTGCAGAAAAACGCAATGCAATGAATTTTGCTTTACTGCAAGAACTCTACGACACCGCACAGCAACTCAAAAAAGATCGTCAATTACGTGCCGTCATCTTAACGGGCGATGCAGGGATATTTAGTGCGGGCATTGATCTTAGCGACTTAAACTCACCACAAAAACGTAAATTTGCACTATGGGAACTGATTAAACCCAGCCAAAGTTTGTTTCAAAAAGCCTGTTTGGTTTGGCAAAGCTTGCCTGTACCCGTTATCTGTGCCATCGAAGGTTATTGCTTTGGTGCAGGCATGCAATTGGCAATGGCAGCAGATTTTCGAATTTGCCATCCTACCACCCAACTTTCTATTATGGAAAGCCGTTGGGGCTTAGTGCCCGATATGGGGCTTAGCCAAAGCTTACGTGGACTCGTTAGCATCGACCTGCTTAAAGAACTCACCTATACCGCCCGAGTATTCGATGGCAACTATGCCAAATCGATTGGACTGGTCAGCCATTTATCAGAAGAACCATTAAAACACGCCCAAGCCCTTGCAGAAGAAATTGCCGAGCGTTCACCCGATGCAGTATCCGCAGCAAAACACCTCTTACATGCCATGCTGTATCAATCTCCTCGTAAAACACTTTACTTAGAAAAATGCTGGCAACTGAAACTAATTCTTGGTAAAAATAGTCGTATCGCAAGAATAAAAGATAAGAATCCAACTCAACTTTTTCAACCGCGTCAGTTTTAAGGTGAATTATGAGTGCTGTAGAAAAAATTGCATTTTTAGGGATGGGGCTAATGGGCAGCCGTATGGCAGCACGCTTACTTCATGCAGGTTTCGAGGTTGCGGTTTGGAACCGTACGCCAACCGCATGTGATGTGCTGAAAAGCCAAGGGGCAACACTTCTAAACCTAAATGAAATTGCAAATTATCCCATTGTTTTACTCTGCCTTGCCGATGATGCTGCGGTAAATGCGGTTTTTGCACAAATTGAACCTTTTTTAAATGCAGGACAAATCATCATTGATTTTTCAAGCCTTTCGGTAGAGGCCACACTTCGCCTTGCACATTCAGCACAACAAAAACAAGTCACATGGATTGACTCGCCTGTTTCAGGTGGCATAACAGGTGCAGAACAAGGCAATTTAGTGGTATTTGCAGGAGGAGATGAACAAAAAATTGCAGCACTAGCGCCAATTTATAAAACACTGGCACAACGTATTACGGTTATGGGCAGCACAGGTACAGGACAAGCCACCAAAATTTGTAATCAACTTATTGTTGCTGCAACCAGTACCCTCATTGCCGAAGCAGTCGCACTTGCAACTCAAGCCGACGTGAATTTAGAGCGCTTTGCACCAGCACTTGCAAATGGTTTTGCTGACTCAAAACCCTTTCAAATTTTAGCACCACGCATGGCAACGCAATGTTTTGAACCGATTCAGTGGAAAGTCCAGACCTTAAGCAAAGACTTAAATAATGCGATTAAACTAGCACAGCAACAACAGCTCAAGCTACCTGTTGCAAACTGTGCATTACAACAATTACTTGAACATCAACATTCAGGCTATGCCACACAAGACCTATCTACATTCATTCAACATATAAAACCATAATTTTCAGTCATACAGGAGAATAACAATGATTCAACTGGCTGTTAATCTGTCCATGATTTTTACTGAAGTCCCATTAATTGAACGCTTTGCCTTAGCTCGAAAACATGGTTTTGACCATGTTGAAATTCAGTTCCCTTACGAACTCAGTATTGAACAAATTCGTGAACAACTTGAGCGTTATCGATTAAATTTATGCTTAATTAATTTACCTGTAGGCGATTTAATGCAAGGTGGTGTTGGTTTAGCGGGCATTCCCGGTCGCGAGCGGGAATTTTATCAAGCCTTACAGCTTTGTCTACGCTATGCCAGCATGTTACATGTGCCAAATGTCAATATCTTGGCTGGGAAACAACCCCTTGATGCCGACTTACTCCCCTGTTTAAAAACCTTTGCAAGTAACTTAAAGCTTGCAACCCATGCCTTAAGTGATTATCACATTCAGCCTTTAATTGAGATGATTAATGGCACAGACATGCCACGCTTTTTAATCCAAAATATTGCACAGGCGCAAGATATTTTAGAAGCAGTACGTCACCCTGCACTTAAATTACAATTTGACTGCTACCACATGGCGATGATGGGCGAAGATATTTTAGAAAGCTTACAAGAAAATATGACACAAATTGGGCACATTCAATTTGCCGATTTCCCAAACCGACACGAACCCAATACAGGTGACTTAAACTACAACCGAATTTTTGAATGGCTTAAACATTCAAACTACACGGGTTTTACCTCAGCCGAATATCGCCCGAGTGGGCATTCAGAATACAGCTTTGCGTGGAAACAACAATTTTTCGACCATATTGAATAATTCTTATGCAGGCAATTGAATTTTTCGCCTAAAAAGACTATATTAGATGATGAGTAATTGTCTGGAAAATTAACTTTTTATGAATTTAGAACCATCGCCCAGCGCTTCTAATTCGCACGAAATCGCTATGAACACAACCGATAAGCACAATGTAAAAGCTTGCTTAGTTGCTGTTCACGAAGCCCTTACAGATGTAAAAGCAAAAGATATTCTTGAAATTGATGTAAGCAATGTGAGCAATGTTGCAGATGCCATTGTGATTGCATGCGGTACATCAACTCGTCACGTTAAAGCCCTTGCAGATAACGTTGCTGATGAAGCACGTAAAGCAGGCTTTCGCCCAATTGGTGTTGAAGGTGAACGCGATGCCGAATGGATTCTGATTGATCTCGGCTATGTTGTGGTACACGTAATGCTCCCAACTGCCCGTAAGTTTTATGACTTAGAAAGCTTATGGCGTGCAGCATCAGTTGCATAACAAATAAAAAAGCGATTCTATTGAATCGCTTTTTTGTTACATGAAAGCAACTTGTTTTCATGTTAACTGCATTTAGAACTGATAACTTAAATTAAAATTCACTTGTCGCTCATCACCTAAAGCAACAAACAAGGTATTGCCACCCGCATAGTAGTCTTTATTTAAAAGATTTTTGGCGTTAATACTGGCTTGCCATGTTTTAGCTTGATAACCAATTTGTGCATCAAACAAACCATACCCAGCAATACGATAATTCTGCGCCATGGTGGTGTTATTAAAATAAGCTGTTTTTGCTGATTCGCTACGAACCCCCCCGCCGATAAACCATCCATCAAGTGCACCTTGGCTAAAGTTATATCGCGTTGTGAGATTAAAAGCCTGCTTTGAGACATTTCTTAAGCGTTTTCCAATACGTGAAGCTGTTTCATCCGATGTTACTTTCGCTGTTGGCGTATAGGTGTAATTACTCGAAACAAGCCAATTTGGTGTGACTTTAGCTGTCAGTTCGGTCTCAAAGCCTTGCGTGTTCTCCTCACCTGTTTGATATTTGTCGCCATTTGAGTCGGCAGAAATAACATTGAAGCGAGTTAAATCAAACCAAACTAAACTTCCTTGCACCCGCTGATCAGGCGACTGCAACTTAAAACCAACTTCAAACTGTTTGGCTTTTTCTGGATCAAATAAAGCAATCGTACCCGTTGTTGAGTTTACATCGGTTGTTGGAATGAATGATGTTGAATAACTGACGTAAGGTGCGATCATCTCATTGATGTTATACAATGCAGAAACTGAACCGGTAAATGCATGATTACTTTGGTTATCGCTACTATCTACGGCATTACTCACTGCTTTAACCTGTGCCCAATCATGACGCACACCTAAATTAAGGTTCAAATGATCAGTCACATCAATTTGGTCTTTAACATATACGCCTAGCGTTTTTAACGTTGCTTCAACACTATCAGCTTTACGTAAAGTTTTAGTTGCACAGAATGTTTGACCATAGACAGGCGTATAGAGATTCAAATTACCAATGGAACAAGTATAGTTCCAAACATCACGTGTATCGTGCATTGCATCAACACCAAGCATCAGATGATGCTGCATGCCTGCAAGGTTAAATACTTTTGCAAAATTATTATCTAGACTAAAATTCTGATCTTGATAATGCTGATCACGCCCCGAACGAGTAATCGTGGCACTGTTCGCAGATGTGCTATTAATAAACACCGCTTGACCATTTAAACGAGATTTTTGCGCACCGAAATTTTGTTGAAAAACCCAATCACTATCAAAAGTATGCTTAAAATTATAACCAAAATGATAGATGTCTGATTGATATGGCTTAGCGGTATTGTCCCCAATAAATAAATGACGATTGAGAGAACCATTGACATTATTCAGTATGCTGCCATACAAAGGTAGACCTTGCTGACGCATGTATTCTTTATGGCTATAACTTGTAATAATAGATAAATCGGTTTTTTCACCTAAGTCAAAATTATACGAGGGCGAGATATAGAAGTTTTTAAAATAAATAGAATCAGTTGCATCATTCTGATCGGAATACGTCGCATTTAAACGCCATGCAGCTTTATTTGAGTCACTAATAGTATGATTAAAATCTACTCCTACCTGACGTAAATCATGAGAACCATAACGTACACTAACGTCATTGAAATTGTCATTCACTGGACGTTTGGTCACCAAGTTAACAATACCACCTGGTGCAGTTTGACCAAAATGCATTGAATCAGGCCCTTTGACGACCTCAATCCGCGCTAATCCAGTAATGTCATTCGATGCATCTGATGCTTGTGTCTGACGTAGTCCATCGACATAAATTGCATTCGATGAATCTTGTCCACGAATCATAAAATCATCCGAACCACGGCGACCTAAAGGTGCAGCAATGACACCTGCGACGCCTTGAATCGCATCATTTAGACTCATGGCTTGCTTTTGTTCAATTTGCTTTTGTGTTACAACAGAAATCGATTTTGCCGTTTTGAATAACGATTGTTCTGACTTTAAACTTTGGGTTGTTGTTGCAATTTCAGTATTTTTCTCGATATTTTTTTGTACAGAAACATTAATTGTCGGCAAAGTCGTATCATCTGCAAAAACGGGGTGCATAAGTGCAAATAATGCGATCGCTAGGCTTGTTTTGACATAAAAATGGGGCTTTTTCATGATTTGTTAAAAATTTGTTAAATGATCTAAATATTAAGCCAATTAATAATCTTTCTCAATAAGAAGTTTTGAAATATTTTTATAAAATCATACACTTAATTAAATAACTAACTATGTAAAACTACTAATTATTATAGGTAAAACCAATTAAAAAACAGAATGGATAAAGCCAATTTAATTACATCAATAAAGGAGCTACCAGCCCCTCATCAAAATTATGACTAAAATTAGAAAACTAAATGCACAGCTTACCAGCGACTGTCATTTTCACAAGCATCTCCGTCACCATCTCCATCCATTTTTGTTCCTGGACAATTCCGTACAAACCAATCGGCTTCAGCTTTTGAGTTCATTTGCGAACAATGTATTCGTCCATCACATTTAAAATCTGAGGTTGTAGGTGTGATAGCAACTGTATTTGCCACTTTTAAATTCTGTGTTGTTACGGGTTGCTCAGCTAAATTTTTACGATGTAAATATTGCTGTACTTGTCCACCAATAAAATAAGCTGACCCAAGAATCATAATGACAACAAACATCCATGAAAATAAAGGAAAAGAAGCTTGTGACTTTCTTTCCTTTATCCCTTTTTTCCATGTGGGTGCAGAAATCACTTCATGCTGCAATATGCTTTTATCACTTGAATGATCTAAACGAATAATGTGTATTGCTCGCGTTTTATTCTGTTCTTGCTTAATTTGAAAACTTAATTTTTCACCAATTTGTGGTAACTGCGCTGATGGAAAATCTTTGATGTGATAGAACAAATCTTTTCCATCATCCAAGGCAATAAAGCCGAACCCACGTTCTTGATTATACGTTTTAATTTTCCCATACTGACGCAATTGACACCCCTTATTCATCAAACATACTGTTTTAAGTTGATTTTTATTTAAAATAAAACTCTCGCAAGCTCAAATCATTTAAATTATTTTCAACAGCTTAGCTATATTATTATATTCATCATATAAATTAAAAGAATTTCCAATCGCCTTTAATAAAATCCAATTTTCTTGTTTTAATTGTGGGATCCAAATTGGCGCATAATATTGGTTTTTAGCAAACATTAAAACGTGCTGTACTTTTGCTTTAAACAATTGCTGCTCATTCAGCTCTAGCGCAACAAAAAACCACCCGAAGGTGGTTTCTTTAAATTGAAGTAGATTAATGACCATTGCCATTAATGGCTTTGGTCATATCTTCCACCACTTTTTTGGCATCACCAAAAATCATCATGGTTTTTTCGTTATAGAACAGATCATTATCCAAACCTGCATAACCTGTCGCCATTGAGCGTTTGATCACCATAATCGTCCGTGCTTTATGTGCTTCCAAAATTGGCATCCCGTAAATTGGAGAGCTTGGATCATCTTTGGCAGCCGGATTGACTACGTCATTGGCTCCAATCACCAGCACCACATCGGTCGCAGGAAAGTCTGAGTTAATCTCATCCATTTCCAAAATATCTTCATAAGGCACATCAGCTTCAGCAAGCAAAACGTTCATATGACCTGGCATACGACCAGCAACTGGGTGAATCGCAAAACGTACAGTAACACCCTGTTCTTTTAATAGATTCGCTAATTCTTTAACCGCATTTTGTGCACGACCTTGCGCCATACCATAACCGGGTACAATCACCACGCTGTCTGCATTTGACATCAAGAAGCCTGCGTCATCTGCTGAACCTGAACGATGGTTACGTTGCACTTGTTCGCCTTTGGCTGCACCTGCAACCGCAGCACCGCCCATGGCACCACCAAACAAAACATTGATGATGTTACGGTTCATCGCCTTACACATAATGTAAGATAGAATTGCGCCCGATGAACCTACCAAAGAGCCAGCAACAATCAACATATTGTTTTCTAAAGTAAAACCAATTCCAGCTGCCGCCCAACCCGAAAATGAGTTTAAGAGTGACACCACCACTGGCATATCACCACCACCCACTGGCGCAATCCACACCCATCCGAAAGCAAGTGCCAGAATCGCCATTGCACAAAATGCAGTCATATTACCTGTCGAGAAGAAGTAAAAACCACAAGACAGCATTGCAATAAATATGATGGCCTGAACTGGTTTCACCCAAGCCCCTGAAATGGTTTTTGCCCATTTCTTCGCAGCCAATTTACCATAAGCAAAGACAGATGCAGTAAAGGTAATCGCACCCACAAAGCATCCAACAAACAGTTCAAATAAATGAACTGAGCTCATATGTGCATGCTGAACGCCAGCAGTAGTCAACGCCGCTTCGTTTTGCTCAAAAAGAACATTGAGTTGGTTATTATGCAAAATTGCAGCAATGGCAATCAAAACAGCAGCCAAACCTACCAAAGAGTGCATGAGTGCAACAGTTTCAGGCATTTGCGTCATTGGAACAGTACGGGCACGCACGATCCCCACAATTGCCCCTAATGCCATCGCCCCAACAATCATCCACACCACAGGATGATCAGCAACAAAGAAGGTGGTCAATACCGCAATCGCCATACCGATCATGCCATAACGGTTACCCGAAATCGCAGTTTTAGGGCCAGACAAGCCACGAAGCGTCATAATAAACAGGACAGCACCTACAAGGTAGAACCACTCTGCATTCGCTCGAATAAATTCCATGTTTTCGTCCTCTTATTTTTTTTGCTTCGGCTTAAACATTTCTAGCATGCGCGCAGTGACCGCAAAACCACCAAAAATGTTAATACTCGCCAAGAACACCGCAACTGCACCTAATACACTCACGACATTAATGGTTTGAAAGTCCACACTACCCTCAACACCAATCATGGGAAGACCGATCGTTTGGATCATCGCACCCACAATAATGATTGAAGACAACGCATTGGTCACCGCCATCAATGGCGTATGCAACGCAGGTGTTACTCCCCATACCACGTAATAACCTACGAAGATGGCAAGGACGAAAATTGTAATCGTTTCAACCATGAGTATTCTCCTTAACCACGTTTCAGCAGTACTTGACCGCCATGAGTGACCAATAGGGCTTTTTGAATTTCATCAATTGGATTAATTTGGAAATTCTTATCTGCATCAAATAATGTTTCAACAAAATTGAAAACATTGCGTGCATAAAGTGCTGACGCTTCTGTCGATAATGTCGATGGAATATTTGGCACACCCAAAATCTTCACGCCATTTTCAGTAAAAACGGTTTCGCCCACTTTTGAGCCTTCAACGTTACCGCCTGTTTCGACCGCCATGTCTAAAATGACCGAACCCGGTTTCATTTTGGCAACCGTTGTCGCATTAATGAGACGTGGTGCATTACGACCTGGCAATAATGCAGTGGTAATTACGATATCGGCATTTGAAACTGCTTTATCAACAATCGCAGCTTGGTCTTTGATGTATTGTTCGCCCGGTGTCCAGCCATAGCCGTTTTTGGCGGCTTCATCAGCACGAGCTTGTTCTTCAGGCGACATTGGAACATCTAACCACTTACCCCCAAGTGACTCGACTTGCTCTTTGGCTGTTGGACGAAGATCCGTTGCCTCAACCACTGCACCTAAACGTTTTGCTGTTGCAATCGCTTGAAGACCCGCAACACCAACACCCATAATCACAACACGCGCAGGTTTTACAGTCCCCGCAGCCGTCATGAGCATCGGGAACATACGCTGGTATTCATTTGCAGCGAGTAATACGGATTTGTATCCAGCCAAGTTGGCTTGAGATGAAAGTACATCCATATTCTGTGCACGCGACAAAGTCCGTGGTAACAGTTCTAACGCAAATGCAGACACGTTTTGATTCGCAAATGTATCTAGATCAGGATTACGATAAGGATCAAACATCGCCACAACGGTGGTATTGGCTGAAAGCTTTTGAATTTCGTCACCTTCTGGTGCACGAACTTTCAAAATCAATTGACTACCTTGGTAGGCATCATCCGTAATAGTGGCACCCACTTGTTCATAAGCACTGTCGATGTAAGCTGCTCTTAGACCTGCGCCACGTTCAATCATAACCTGATGACCCGCGCTCACCCATTTTTTGACTGTCTCAGGTGTTGCAGCAACGCGTGTTTCACCTATTATCGTTTCTGCTGGGATTCCGATCTGCATACCCGTCCCTCCTCAATATATGGAAAAAAACCACCTTCCCCGCAAGGCTTTTCACTTTGCCGATGTTTTAACCGATTCTAGTCAAGATACATTCAATTGCCATACATCATTTATTTAATAAATAGTACAAGCATGGCATTTTTTATTTAGAAGCGACTTTAAAAACATGAAATAATATGCTTCTTTTTTGCAAAACTGCTGTGTTTGAATGATGAAAATTGTGCTTTCTAAAACCCAAATCGGCTCTTTATGTGCACTTTTTTCTGCCTTTTTATTTAGCTCAAAAGCCATTTTTATTAAACAAGCCTATGCCTTATCTGACGAAGTCAATGCTACCGTTTTAATGGCCTTACGCATGGGAAGTGCGCTGCCTTTTTTCTTAATCATTGCATGGTATTTTAAACAGCAACGACAACAACCCCTCTGTTATAGAGATATTGCTTTATTGGTTATGGCAGGATTATTGGGATATTACTTTGCCAGTTGGCTTGATTTTGTCGGTTTAATGTACATTAGTGCTTCATTAGAAAGGATTATTTTATTTTTATATCCAACATTAACAGTTTTAGCCTCTAGCGTCATTTATAAACAACGCATACGACTAAAGACCAGTGTTGCTATTTTGCTCAGTTATGGCGGAACAGTAATTGTCTTACTTCAAGAACAAAATCATGCACCATTACAAAGCAATTTTTGGTTAGGGACGAGTTTAGTTTTTGCCAGTGCGGTTGCTTTTGCCTGTTATCTACTGCTCACCCCAAAGCTGATTCGCACCTTTGGCCCTTCTAACTTTACTGGACTGGCTTTAAGTATTGCCTGTATCGGCACATTGGTACATTACTTTTTAGCGACACCACATGCCATCCATTTACTTATAACCTTACCCGCTGGAGTTTGGCTTTATGGCATTGGACTAGGTATTTTTGTGACGGTTTTACCCACATTTTTGCTGATGCAAAGTATTGCCCGTTTAGGTGCAGGACAATCAGCGATGATTGCTGCCATTGGCCCTATTTTAACCATTTTATTGGCAGTTCTATTTTTAAATGAGCATTTAAATGCTTGGCAATGGCTCGGCTGCGTACTCAATATTAGTGGAATATTAATGATTAGTTTAAGTAAAAAGCCGTTAAAACACTAATTTTTACCTGTAAACCAAGCGCCAACACAAACCTATTTAAGATAAATTCATGACTGGGAAATAACGTTGCGGATCATCACGGTATTGATCTGCATTTTCTAGCATCACGTACACAAACTGTAAAATTAAAGGCTGTAAGCGCCGACATGCTTCGCTAAGTTGCTGATGATAAACCTGACTTTGGCTGCGCATCCCTCCAAAAAACACTTGATTCCGATAACAATATAAACGCTCAAACGTCAATTGTAGTCGCAACAAATGATTTTGCTGTATCTCCATCTTTTTTATTTTATCTAAATATGCAGCCCAACTTTCATGATATTCAGCACGAGTAATTTTGCCATGCTGCAAATCCCAATACATCGGATGAGTATGCGCAACGCTGAGCCACTGCTCGAGTGACATCTCGGCTTCTTGCCATAAAACTTGAGTGATTTTATCACTCTGATCTTGCTGATAAAGCTGTGCTAAAAAATAATTCAATGCCGTAATATTTACGCCTTCTGCGGTATCTTGCAAATATAAGGCATTCATTGCCACCCATAAACTCATCAACTGTAAGTCAGGGCTTTCGGCTAAATCATTCGACTTTTTAAGCCAACTTAAACTACGCTCAACCCTTAAACGTAGGTTGGATGGAAGTTGATGGCTTTGCATTTTTAAAATTTCTTCTAATACAAACATAAATTGTTCTACTTTTTATTGTGCCGCAGCCAGATTGAACATAAAAATTGATGCTCTTTCGATTCAAACATAAAAAGATAGCGGCTGCATCATCTTAATGATTCATTTTCGTAAAAATCCCCCTATGGCTTGGGCATTGATCTTTATTGGAATCGGTTATGATAGACAGCGTTAATTTTTGCTTGACCCAAGCTTTGGATTGCACAGCATGCAACGAAAACTCCTCACCCCTGAAGGTTACCAGCGCTTACGCAATGAACTTAATGATTTAGTTCGCGTGGAACGTCCTGAAATTACCAAAATTGTGTCGTGGGCAGCCAGCCTCGGCGATCGGTCAGAAAACGCAGATTACCATTATAATAAGCGTAAGTTACGTGAAATTGACCGTAGAATCAGGTTCTTAAGCAAGCTTTTTGAAGTTGCACAAATGGTCGAATATCATCCACAACAAGATGGAAAAGTGTATTTTGGCGCATGGGTTGAGCTTGAAAATGACGATGGAGAACAGGTCAAATTTCGCATTGTCGGCGATGAAGAAATTTATGGCCAAGCACAGCATATTTCATTACAAGCGCCAATTGCCAAAGCGTGTTTAGGTAAACAAGTGGATGATGAGGTCTTTGTGTACACGCCTATGGGCAAAAAAACGTGGTATATCATTAAAATTGAATATCAACGAAATGAGCCGAAGGTGTAAATCATTCGGCTCATACGTTTTAGCACAGTTGCCGATCACAATTAACCGCGATAATAGCGCTGCGCTACAAATGGCATTTTCGTGACTTGAATAGGCACAAGTTTACCGCGCACTTTGGCAAACAACTTTGTTGCATCAGTCGCATACGCTGTTTCGACACAACCCATTGCAATGGGACTGGCTAAACTTGGCGCGAAACCACCACTGGTGACATAACCAATTACTTGCTCATTTTGGTTTAAAATTTCAGCACCTTCACGCACAGGCATACGGTCGAGTACTTTAAAGCCTACCCGTTTTTTACTTACACCAGTACCCATCTGTTGTTGCACAATATCCGCACCTAAATAGCCGCCAGCACGTATTCCTTCTGCACGGCGGCTTTTTGAGATCGACCAAACAAGGCTTGCTTCGACAGGTGTGGTACTTGCGTTCATATCATGTCCATACAAACATAGACCCGCTTCCAAACGTAAGGAATCGCGTGCGCCCAAACCAATCAACATGACTTCAGGTTCTTCCAGTAAACGACGTGCCAATGTATCAACCTCAGAACTCGCCACAGAAATTTCGTAACCATCTTCGCCTGTGTAACCTGAACGGCTCACAATACATTCAGCAGTACCCAGCATGACTTTCCGAACTTGCATAAAATGCAATTGTGCCACAGCAGGATTTAAACGTGACAATACATCCACCGCTTTTGGCCCTTGTAATGCCAATAATGCGCGTTGTTCAAACTGCGGACTAATCTCGCATTGCCCATGTAAATGCTGTTGTAGATGTGCCAAGTCCTGTTCTTTGCATGCCGCATTCACCACCAAATACAGCTCATCTGCGGCTAAACGGGCAATCATTAAGTCATCTAAAATACCACCTTCGGCATTGGTAAATACGGCATAGCGTTGCATGCCCGTGGGTAAATCAATGACATCCACGGGAACCAGTTGCTCCAACGCCTGCGCAGCGTGTTCACCTTTTAAAAAGATTTGCCCCATGTGAGACACATCAAATAAACCTGCCTGTTCACGGGTGTGCAAATGTTCTTTTAGCACACCTGTATATTGCACAGGCATGTTATAGCCTGCAAAAGGCACTAATTTCGCAGCATGTTCAAGATATAAATTTAGCAAAGGAACATTTTTTAATTCAGACATTTACTCATCCTCATAGGCGCTGATGCTTGGGCAAGCACACACCAAATTGCGGTCACCATATACATTATCCACCCGCCCTACCGCAGGCCAATATTTGTTGGCAAGTAAACTTGGTAATGGATAAACGGCTTGCTGACGGGTGTACGGATGCGTCCATTCACCAGCCAATTCTTCGGCAATATGCGGTGCATTTTTAAGTGGATTGTCGTTGGCATCTAAACGTTGATCGGTCACTTGGGCAATTTCTTCGGCAATTTTCAGCATGGCAGCAATGAAGCGTTCAAGCTCGTACAAACTTTCACTTTCGGTTGGCTCGACCATGAGCGTGCCTGCTACAGGGAATGACATGGTTGGCGCATGAAAACCAAAATCAATTAAACGCTTGGCAATATCATCCACGGTAATGCCACATTGTTCTTTAAAGCCCCGCACATCCAAAATACATTCATGCGCCACCAAACCTTTGTCGCCGCTATACAATACTGGATAAGCCGCGCTTAAACGCTTGGCAATATAGTTGGCATTTAAAATCGCAACTGACGAAGCTTGCTTAAGCCCCTTACCACCCATCATGCGAATATACATCCACGTAATCGGCAAAATACTGGCACTTCCAAACGGCGCTGCACTGACTGCCCCGACACTGCGGTCTAAATGTTGCTGATGCCCCGGCATAAAGGCTTTTAAATGTGCTTTTACACCAATTGGCCCAACACCCGGACCACCACCGCCATGTGGAATACAGAAGGTTTTATGTAAATTTAAATGCGAAACATCTCCACCAAATTGCCCCGGCGCACATAAGCCCACCATCGCATTCATGTTTGCGCCATCAATATAAACCTGTCCGCCATGTGCATGAATCAAATCGCAAATTTCAACCACGGCATGTTCAAATACACCGTGCGTAGAAGGATAGGTAATCATGAGTGCTGCAAGATGGCTGCTGTGTTGTTCAGCTTTGGCTGTTAAATCCGCCACATCGACATTGCCGTTGTCATCACATGCCACAACCACCACTTTCATGCCGGCCATACTTGCGGTTGCAGGGTTGGTCCCATGTGCCGATTGTGGAATTAAACAAATATTACGCTGCCCTTCCCCACGGCTAATATGGTAGTCACGAATGGCCAATAAACCTGCATATTCACCTTGTGAACCTGCATTCGGTTGCAGTGAAATGGCATCGTAGCCTGTTGCCGCACACAGCATTTCTTTTAATTGTGCAATCATTGCAACATAGCCTTGAGCTTGCTCAATCGGCGCAAATGGATGCAACTGACTAAATTCAGGCCACGTAATTGGCAACATTTCACTGGCCGCATTCAATTTCATGGTACATGAACCCAACGGAATCATACTGCGGTCAAGGGCCAAATCTTTATCTGCCAATTGACGCAAATAACGCATCAATTCAGTTTCACTGTGATAACGATTAAACACCGCATGGGTCAAAATCGCACTGTTTCTAAGCAAGTTCTTCGGTAATTGGGTGCTCACTTCCGCACTTAACTTATCGAAACTCGGTAAGCTTTGATCTTTGGCAAACAATGCCCACAATACGACAACTTGTTCAGGCATCGTGGTTTCATCTAAAGAAATCCCGACATGCTGCACATCAATTTCACGCAAGTTAATGCGCTGTTGACGTGCCTGTTGATGCAACGTCGCCGCATCAGTCACTTGAATAGTTAACGTGTCAAAATACGATGAATTTAGGACAGAAACACCGAGTTGTTTCAGACCTTGCGCCAAAATGGCAGTGATAGCATGCACACGCTCGGCAATTTGTTTTAGACCTTTAGGCCCATGGTAAACCGCAAACATACTGGCGATATTGGCAAGCAGTACTTGTGCCGTACAAATATTACTGGTGGCTTTTTCACGGCGGATGTGTTGTTCACGGGTTTGCAGCGCCAAACGTAAGGCAGGTTTGCCTAAACGGTCAACCGATAACCCAACCACACGCCCCGGCATGTCGCGTTTATACGCATCTTTAGTGGCAAAATAAGCGGCATGTGGCCCACCAAATCCCATCGGCACACCAAAACGCTGCGCTGTGCCAATTGCAACATCTGCGCCCCATTCACCCGGTGCTTTTAACATGGTTAAAGCGAGTAAATCGGCAGATACCGCCACCAACGCACCAACACTGTGCGCTTGCTCTACCAATGCAGCATAATCATGCACCGCACCTGTCGAAGCAGGATATTGCAGCAATACCCCAAAAAATGCGTCAAAATTGGAAAGCTCAAATTCATCGCCCACCACAACTTCAATGCCCAGTGGTGCTGCACGGGTGTGTAACACAGCTAAGGTTTGTGGATGACAATGTTTCGAGGCAAAAAATTGCTGTGCGGTTTTATTTTTAGATAAGCGCTTACAAAAGGTCATCGCTTCAGCGCAAGCCGTAGCTTCATCTAACAAAGACGCATTTGAAATGGGCAATGCGGTTAAGTCACTAATGAGCGTTTGAAAATTAAATAAAGCCTCTAAACGCCCCTGTGAAATTTCAGGTTGATACGGCGTATACGCGGTGTACCACGCAGGGTTTTCCAGTAAATTACGCAAAATTGGCGCAGGTGTATGGGTCGGATAATAACCTTGTCCAATATGACTGCTAAAAATTTGATTTTTTTGTGCCAACGCTTTGAGTTCTGCCAAAGCTTGCTCTTCACTCACGCCATCGGTTGCTGCTAAAACATTGCTATTTTTAATCGCATCGGGAATGATATCGGCCAATAAAGCATCTAACTGAGAATAACCCAAGCTTTGTAACATCTGACTTTGTTCAGATTCGGTTGGCCCAATATGACGCTTAACGAAGCTATTTTTTTGATTAAAATTCATGCTCTAGCTCCTACAAAGACCGAATAAATGCGTCATAACCCGCCTGATCTAGCAGCGTATCGAATGCTGTTGAGTCGGCTGCTTGCATTTTAAAAAACCAACCTGCACCCATAGCATCTTCATTGACTGTTTCAGGTGCAGCCTCTAAAGCATCATTCACTACAATCACTTCACCATCTAAAGGCATATCAATATTACTTGCAGCCTTAACTGACTCAATTACCGCAACTTCTTCACCTTGTGTGTAGCTTTTGAGTTCAGGCAACTCGATATACACCACATCACCCAACGCATCTTGTGCATGCTCAGTAATCCCCACCGTCATACTTCCATCGTCTTCTAAACGTACCCATTCGTGCTCTGTGGTAAAACGAATTGTAGATGTCATGCCAAAACTCCTTGATTTTTCTTCATAAATAACAATTCTTAGAAATATTGACTCAGATTAAACCCAACGAAACTCATTCAATTTCGAATAAAACACACAATAAAAAACCACAATTTAATTAAAAATTGTGGTTGATTAACGCATTTTGAGTGCTATTTGAATGAAATAATTGAGCTAAAAATGGAGTAAGGTTTAAGCGATGCTTAACCTGACATGTGCAGTGTTGCATTAATATATATGGCATAGCCACCCAACTCCATTGGTGAGTAAATATGCCCCATCTGTATATGTACCTGAGATCTTCAATCAGTAAAAAAACTGATTTTCTTCCTTCGGTGAACTCTGCTAGTGCGAGTTGCTCTCCAGATTGTTGTTATTTATTACAGTCCTTTTGCCTGAGAGATTCCGGGGTCGTTGCTCCTTCGGCGAGTCAGAACTTTGACTGCTCTCCTGTAATGTCTTCGATTGAAGCATAAAGTATGCCAAGATTTCAAGTTAGACCTTAGTGATATTGATCTGCTATTTTTGATACGACTTTTACAAACAGAACCCACTAAAACAACATATCCATATGATTTAGGAGTGGTGCTTCAAAAAGTATGATGATTTTATTTTGATTTAAAAAAATGTCTATGCACTTATTCAAGTGTTTTAATAGAGCGCTACAAGCTACAGCGACATCCTCTTTATTATGGTGTAAAATTTACAGAATGCACATGTATTCATCATTGAAAAAATTAATTTTTTCAATGAACCCCTATTTTTAAAGGTATGATTTTTAATGACTATTATCGAAAACACTGAAACTATTAAATCTCCACGAATCAGTGTTGCCCCGATGATGGATTGGACCACCAAAGATTACCGTTTCTTTGCACGTCTATTTAACCCAAACGTGGTTTTATATACAGAAATGGTGACTACAGGTGCAATTATTCATGGTGATGCCGAACGTCATCTCAATTTTAACAAACAAGAACACCCGATTGTGTTACAACTGGGTGGATCAAACCCACAAGACCTCGCACTTTGTAGCAAAATGGCACAAGACTGGGGCTATAACGAAATTAACTTAAACGTTGGCTGCCCAAGTGACCGCGTACAAAATAATAAAATTGGTGCCTGTTTAATGGCTGAACCTAACTTGGTTGCCGATTGTATTAGCAGCATGCAAAATGCGGTGCAAATTCCTGTACATGTCAAACATCGTATTGGTATTGATGAAATGCAGTCTTATGAAGAAATGCTGCACTTTGTCGATACAGTTGCCAAAACAGGATGTACGCATTTTGTCGTGCACGCACGCATTGCAATTTTAAAAGGACTGTCACCGAAAGAAAATCGTGATGTTCCACCATTACGTTATGAAGATGTTTATCGTTTAAAAAAAGAACGCCCACATTTGTTGATTGAAATTAATGGCGGGATTAAAACATTTGAAGAGACCCAATTACACTTACAACATGTCGATGGCGTGATGATTGGTCGTGAAGCCTACCACAACCCTTACCTGTTGGCGGAATTAGGGCAGTTATGGCAGCTAAATATGCCTGATCGTTTTGAAATTATGCAACAAATGTTACCTTATATAGAACAACGTCTAGCAGAAGGTGCGCCGCTTTCAATTATCACCCGTCATATTTTAGGTCTATTCCAAAACCTACCTGGCGCGCGTAAATGGCGACAAGCACTTAGCGGTGGCAATGCTAAGTCATTAGATGATGTCAAGCATGCTATTCAATACATGCAAGATGCAATTATCCGCACTGAAAACTATATTGCATCGCAGCAAAATATTGAACTTTCTTAAAAAGTAAAATTAAAACAACATTTAAGATTGAATTTTTTAACATTCCCAAGCATCATCTAGCGCAATTTTGCTTGGCTGCTTTGGGAACGTTAACATGAAGCTTTTACAGGGATGGACCTTATTTGAAAAAGTATGGCTCACTGCTTTTTCAAGTATTCAGTTCATCCTCTTTTTTTGGTGGCAACAAACTGCAATTGATCTAATCTGTGCCTTATCTAATATGCTCTGTGTGGTGTTGGTTGCCAAAGGCCGCATGGAAAATTTCTTTTTCGGGATGGTGGCGACCAGCCTGTATGCCTACATTTCTTTTAGCAATCATATCTATGGCGAAGCCATGCTCAGTGGACTGTTCTACTTTCCCATGCAGTTTATTGGTCTGTATTTTTGGATTAAAAATCGCAATCAGCAAGCAGAAATTTCATCGGATATTCGAGTCAAAAAACTCTCGGCGAAGGGTTGGCTGATGATGCTTGCAATCGTACTAAGCTGCTCATTTGCTTATGCTGAAATTTTAGCCAATCTAAATGCTCAACAAGTACGTTTAGATTCATTTACCGTAGTGATTTGTATTGTGGCGCAAATTTTAATGACCATGCGCTATTCAGAACAGTGGTATTTATGGATTAGCTCAAATATTTTAGGCATTATCATTTGGGCAGTTGCGGGTAACTATGCCATGTTAATGATGACCTGTGCTTCTTTATTTAACTCGCTCTATGGCGCATATCATTGGCGCAAACAAGTTGTGTTTAATCAAGAGATCTCATCATAAACTTTCTTCGTTACCTATCTAAGCAGTCACGCCAACTTAAAACCAGTTTTAGCAATAGACCAAATACATCTTTCCTTCTCTGTTCAGAGAAGGTGGATGTTTTATTTCACTTTCGCATCTAATTTTTTTAGCACCTCTGCCACTGCAACCATAGCAAAAGTTGAAGTCACGACCACTGCCGAACCATAGCCTCCGCAACGTAACCCTGCCGTAGCACAGACGTTGCCACTCGAAAATGGATTATCAATCGAATACACGCAGGTAATGCCAAATTTTTCTTTGGGCTTTTTACAAATGCCTTTGGCACGTAATTGACTGCGTAATTTTGCAAGCATAGGATCTTGTTCAGTTTTAGATAGATCTGCCACCCGAATTTTTAACGGATCAAGTTTACCCCCTGCTCCACCCGATACAATCAGTGGAATTTTTTGAAAACGACAATAAAGCATCAATGCCAATTTAGCTTTTACATCATCTATGCAGTCCAACACAATACTGGGTGCAGCCGCCATAATCTGCACTAAATTTTCAGCCGTTAAATAATCATCAATTAAATTAAGTTTAATCCGCGGATTAATTTCACGACAACGCGCGGCCATGACCTCAATTTTTTCACGTCCAAGTGTACTGGTTAAGGCAGGCAACTGACGATTTACATTTGACGCTGCCAAAACATCCATATCAATTAAGGTTAACTCGCCCACACCTGTACGTGCTAATGCCTCAACTGCCCAACTGCCCACACCACCAATGCCAATCACCATAACATGGCTTTTTTCGTAGTGGGAAAAAGCATCATCACCATAAATTTTCGCAGCGCCTGCAAAACGGCGCTCGTATTCATCATGTTGGGCTAAATCAGACATTTAGATGGTTTACTCATGAATTGAAAGGACATAGTGTACTGAGTTTTGATCTAAAAATGTGATCAATTCAAACCTAGACTCACAAAAATTGGCTTAATTTAGGATGCTAAATGCAAAGCTTGGCAGGAGTTTTGCCACAATATTGGGGCAAGTGCCTCCGCAGATAAATTCAAACTTTTCGCTAAGCCCGCTAAAACAAAGGGTAAATTAACTGGCGTATTTCGTGTACGTTTTTCTGTTGATATTTGACAACATAATGGCGTCATATCAGGACAATCCGTTTCAATTACCAAATGTTCAGCGCCAATTTTTTGAATCACCTGATGCAGTTTCTTCGCTTGTGGATTTGTAACTTGACCTGTAATTCCAATTTTAAACCCCATTTTAATCAGTGCTTTGGCTTCTTCAACGCCACCACTAAAAGCATGGGCAATCCCGCCAAACTGAAATTTATGCTGTTTAAGTTGTTGCAGCACATCGGCATGGGCTTTACGGATATGCAGTAAAACTGGTTTTTGATATTGCTTTGCCATTGCCAATTGCAGGTCAAAATACTCACGCTGTTTTTGATAAATTTCAGGCGGCTTATGTTGCTGTAAAAATGTGTCTAAGCCAATTTCCCCAATCGCCACACAGGTTTCTGTTTGAAGTAACTGCGCTAAATTATTCAGGTGTTCAGGTAAATGCTGTTCGATATAAATCGGATGCAAACCCGGTGCTAAATAGCTTTGTGGTGCAGTTTTTAATTGCTTTAAATCATGGTGAATACGCAATAGATCAGGAAAGCGCTCTGCCGTTATGCCAATCAAGACCAACGCCTCCACGCCATTTTGTTTAGCAAGCATTGCCAGTTGTGCCCGATCTGCATCAAAATCGGGCACATCAAAATGGGTGTGCGTATCAAACAAAAGAATGCCCATAAAGCAAATTTAACTGCCAACTTTCGGTAAATATTGTGGTTTTACAATGCCTTTTAACTGTGCGTAAGTTAAACTAAAACTTGGCATGCCCACCACATACGGTCCAATTTCATATTGTGCATATTGTAGTGTTAAGCCTTTATCATCGAAATAAAAATTACGGCTTAATGTGAACGGCCATGTTTGCTCATAATTCGCAAGGTTATCGGATAATTTTTGCGATACGACCCATTGTTTAAACTGTGCATATGCCAATTTTTCTAAGGCAGGTTTTTGATTTTTCTCTAAAACATCATCTAGCTTTAATGACTTTGGATGGGCAAGTTCAAAGGTAAAATATTGCTGTGATGCCGCACCATGTGCCCCACCTAAAAAGTTATCCGCATTTAATTGAATAGTTACAAGTCCTTCAGGGCTTGGCATCACTTTAGGTTGAATATGTAAACTAATTTGTGGACTGGCACCCATCTTTTTAAGATCATTCACCATTCCCTCAAAAGTATTGGCATAACGAATCACCTCAGCACCAAAGGCATCGCTAGAACGCTCTTGACTTGGCTGAGTTGCTGATGCGTCAGATGCCGCACTTTCAGAAAAATCTAAATTGTCTTTTAAGGTCTTCAAAATCGCTTGATCAATGACCCGATTAATTTCAGGCACATTGCTGTTTAAACGCTGTACTTGGAACTCAGGACAACTCTCACCTTTACATTCAGGTAAATTAACCTTTACAGTTTGAATATCAGCACTAAAGCTTGGCTTTGGCTGTTGCACAGGCGCAGAAGCTTGCGTATCTGAAGCCGCTTGAGTGGTAGAATCTGATTGTTTTTGGCAAGCGGCTAAACCTAGTCCTAAAGCGATAAGCACAGCAACACGCATTTTATTGGGCTGATTCATCTTTTAAGACACACCTTTATAAATTGATACTGTGATCAGATTAACGGCTTTTTTAAAGCTGCAACATTGTTAATCTGTAACCTATTAAAACATTCGTTCAAATACAACCGATTTAACCACTTGTTTTGTTTGCTGTTTGGTGAAGAAGATATCAAGTTGTTTGCTATTTTTAACAATTTCATTAGCTCTAAAATGTAGCCCAACGCCTTCGCCGTCAAAGAACCATTCTGCCTGTCCCCAATACAATTTTTTTGGTGCAAGCTGCGCTGAGGTTTGTGGTTGTTTCTTCAGCCAAATTTGATACGCTTGTTGCACCCACTGATCGACTTGCATTTGCTGTGCAGAATCAACTACATCTAAAATACTTAAATTCTTTTGTTGCTTACGGTCGGCAACAAAAAAGTATTGCCGATCTTTGACGGTAATATCTGCTTGATGCGTATCTAATTGCAACTGTAGCAAAACATATTGATTCCGCTGCGCAGCAATTCGCGTGATCATATGTAATTGATAAGGCTGATTTTCGCTAAACTGCTGTTGCCATGTATCTGAAGCTTTGACATAAGCATTAATCGCATCTTGCAGGCTCAAATTTTGCTTTAAGACAATTTGGGCTTGAATCACCTGACTTTGGCTTTTTTCAATCCATTGATTGAGCCACTGATCTTGGGTTTTTAAGGTTTGAATATTGATATCAATACAATTTTTCTTCTCACAAAATGGCAATGCATATTTTGCCGCTTGTGGCTGAATATTTAAATACGGCAAAACATCCGTATTTTGTACTGATGGACTAGCTACTGGTTCAGATGCAGTTTGGGTATGATCTGACTGTTTTTGACATGCAGCTAATAACCCGATTGTCACCAATAACACGCCTGTCATTAAACCCTGCTTCATCCCCAACACCTTATTTTCCCAATCAATTGCTAAGATATTTTGTAATAATTGACGTATCCCAATCAAAAAAGTTTGGATAAACCAACAACAAACGATCTATTCTTCGCAATAAAGTTTAACTGATATCGATAAGTTTGGGGGAGAAATACTGCCCTTGAAATAAAAACAGCTTCCGAAGAAGCTGTGTTTTATGATTAATGTTCGCGCGTGTTTCGGAACTGAATATCAGGCCAACGTTCTTGCATAATTTGTAAATTGACACGGCTAGGTGCAAGATAAGTTAAATGACCACCACCGTCGACCGACAATTGGTCATGGGCTTTCTTTTTAAAGTCATTAAACTTTTTCTCATCATCGCAATGTACCCAACGCACCGTATTAATGCTGACAGGTTCATAAATACAATCGACTTTGTATTCTTCTTTTAAACGATACGCCACGACATCAAACTGAAGTACCCCAACTGCACCCACAATTAAGTCATTGCTGTTTTGTGGCATAAAGACTTGGGTTGCACCTTCTTCAGACAACTCTTTTAAGCCTTTTTGTAACTGCTTAGATTTTAACGGATCTTTCAAACGCACACGACGGAACATTTCAGGAGCAAAGTGTGGAATCCCTGTAAAATGTAATTTTTCACCACTGGTAAAAGTATCACCAATTTGAATGGTACCGTGATTGTGTAAACCAATAATATCGCCTGGCCACGCTTCTTCTAAATGCTCGCGCTCACCTGCTAAAAAAGTTAAGGCATCAGAAATACGCACGTCTTTACCCAAACGCACATGGTTCATCTTCAAACCTTTTTCATATTTTCCTGAACAAATACGCATAAAGGCAATACGGTCACGGTGTTTTGGGTCCATATTGGCTTGAATCTTAAAGACAAAACCTGAAAAACCAGTTTCAGTCGCCTCAACGCTACGCTCTTGGGTTGGATGTGCTTTTGGCTCAGGTGCCCATTCCACAAACGCATCTAGAACATGGTCAACCCCAAAGTTGCCCAATGCTGTTCCAAATAATACAGGCGTTTGTTTACCTGCCAAGAATTGTTCACGATCTAATGGTTCATTCGCCATTTGTACCAATTCAAGTGATTCTTCAAATGATTTAAAAGCAAGCTCACCCACTTTATCGCGGATATCGGGATAATCATAACCATCTCGAATTTCAATATCGGTAATGGTTGAGCCAAAACCTGCTTTATACACATAAAGTTTATTTTGCAAAATGTTATACACACCAGCAAAATCACGCCCCATACCTAATGGCCATGTAATTGGCACACAGCGAATCTTTAAAACATTTTCAATTTCATCTAGTAATTCTAATGGCTCACGAATTTCACGGTCCATTTTATTAACAAAAGATACAATTGGCGTGTCACGCATACGACACACGTCCATCAACTTGATGGTACGTTCCTCAACCCCTTTTGCACCATCAATTACCATTAAGGCAGAATCGACAGCAGTTAAGGTACGATAGGTATCTTCCGAGAAATCTTCATGCCCAGGCGTATCAAGTAAGTTAATAACATGTGACTTAAATGGAAATTGCATAACCGAGGTGGTGATGGAGATACCCCGTTCTTTTTCCATTTCCATCCAGTCCGAGGTGGCAGAACGATCAGATTTACGGCTTTTCACCATACCTGCAACCTGAATCGCTTTCCCCCATAACAGTAATTTTTCTGTCATCGTGGTTTTACCCGCATCGGGATGCGAGATAATTGCAAAGGTTCTGCGCGCCTTTACTTCTTGGGCCAATTGATCTTTTAACATGAAATTCATCTGCAATTAGACACACATTTGTACAAACAAAGTCATGTACAAATTCAATGTGTGAAGGTGTGTTTTAAAATTGCACCGATTATATCCGATTCAGGGTATGAAGACTATGTGCTGTATACTCAAAATAAAACTAGCGCGTATGGCGCTAGTTTTATTTTGAGTAACGATCAAATATTATATCTGACCGCAGACCATATTATTGTTTAATCAAATATAAAGATGAACATTTTTGGCCTGTGGCATCCATACAAATCTGAGCTGTTTTAGGTGAAATCCATTTTAGACTAAACGCAACATTTTGGTTTGTCATATCTTTTGCAGTACCAGCACATGCCGCTTTTTTATTATCAACCGCAACTTTCATCGTTAAGATATCTAAATTATTCACATTTTTACTATCACGCACTACACCAAAATTTCCAGACATTTTTTTCTGCAAACTAAGATACGCAAATTGATTAGGTTGTTTAAATGTATATGTTTCAGAACACTTATTCTGAGCATTATAAACTGTCCAAGTTCCCCAAATCGTTTGACCTAAATCGACTTGTGCTTTATCAACCGCGTTAGCTTGAAATGCAAGACCTGAACATAAGAAAGCAAAAGCTAGTTTCTTTAACATTATATTTCCCTTTTACTTCAATATATAAATAAATCAATAATTTTTTAAATAGCGACTTTAAATTCAAACCTCAATTCAGAACAAAATAATCTAACTCTAATCTTTAATGCTTAAGGTTATTAAAGCAGATCAATGAATTTACTTTATCCAATTTTTGAGTTTGATCATCAGTATCGTCATGCTTTTTCCAGGCACTCAGCAATTTTATGACAAATAAACTTTCAAGCGTAGTATTGTAGGATCATAATTAAATCCATGGCCTGCACTTAATTTATTTTGCAAACTCTTGGGTAGAAATAGACTGACTTAAAATCACATTCATATCTGTTACATCAAAATCAAATAATACATAAACAAATTGAGCTAATGCTGCAACGACTACTAATATATTATTTAATGCCATTTACAAATACTTCACACTCCTCGCTCTTCCAATTTAACTGTTGGCCGATTCCTTTTTTGTCAAAGTCAATTCTTAGTTGGCAACGTTTATAATCTTGTGTATTTGACACACGAATATCCAAAACATAATTCCATGTTGTTACGAAAAATAATCCCTCATTAAATTGTGGATTACCCAACAAGCGACGATACTCATCTTTATCTAACCCTGTGGTTAAATTTGCAATAGTTGCATAGTCATAACGCGGTACTTGCTTCAAATAACTATTTTTAATTTCTGGATACTTAATATCTTGACTTGTAGATGTTTCTGCATGTGTATCAATCGCAGTAAACATAAACGTGCTGATCATAAATGCATAAAATAATGGTGTTTTTTTCATTGCTTTGCTTCTTCTCAAAAATCCTAATCCTATTTTGTATAAGGTAAGAGATGCGATGAACTGCATCTCTTACTTTTGGTATCGATAAACCTTAGTCAATCACACCAGAAATACCAATTCGAATTAATGGTGATCCGATAGTACCACCTGCCACACCACCAGTCATTGACCAGCGGCCATTGTCTGAGGTGCGTCTTAAGGTTGCACCAATCGCACTTTGGTTATTGTAGTACGATGCACCAGCAGCGTAGGTCCATTTACCCGCAACAAAAGGAGCTTGTTCAAGTGCAGCAGTTGCAGCAATACCAGCAGAGAGTTTATCCTCAAGTTTATTGATCCGATTATTTGTATACACAAATGCCTGATCTACCGTTTTGGCAACATCATTTACTTTTTGATCCATCGCGCCAATAGCATCACCAACGTTATTGTAGGCACTACCACCCACGTTATAGATTGGAGCACTCACATTACCGTTTGCATCGACAGATGAACCACCACCTAGATAAGTTGCCATATTGTTATTGGTACTATACAACTGTGCACCATTTACAGCATCGCTAGATTTTGCCGATACATCACCTGCTTTTACTCCAGTTACAACACGCACACCATCTGTACCTGAAACATTCAGACTGGTACCGCCAGAATCTTTACCGACAGTGATTTCAGCAGTTGAACTTTGTTGTTGAACAAGACCCGATTTACCATTGCTGATATTAGTAATATTCGTTTGGAGATCATTAATATTATTTGTGTTCTGATCAACTTGTTTTTGGACATTCCACAATTGACCACCATTAACAGCATCTTTAGAATCTTTACTCACATCACCATTTTTGACATTGGTAATTGTTGTACCGTCAGTTCCACCAAGTGTAATTTTATCTTTCGATGCATCGTCATATTGAACTGCATTCTTCGCAAGCTGATTTACATTATTGGATACAGTATTAATCGCACTATCTAGTTGACCTTTATTTACTGCATCAGATGCATTTACACCATTTGCAATATTAGTAATGGTTTTATTTCCAGCATCAATTCCTGCAACTGTGACACTTGGCCCACCGGCAATGGTTAAGCCAGCGTTATTCAATACAACTGTATTATTGCCAATGTTAATTCCTGCATTATTCAGAACTGTATCACCTGCTTTTACAGAATCAACGGTTAAGTCTTTTGCTGTCGCAACTGTATAGTTATCTGAACCATCTGCATTAGTACCCGCAGTGACAACAACATTGTCGCCAGCCGTAACTGTAGTTTTCGCTTTAGTCGCTGCGCCTTTAACATCAGCAATTGCATCATCGATGGTATTCTTACCTGTGCCACCAATATTAGCCGTTGTAATTGCACCAGTCGCTGCATCAATTGTGGTTGAGCCACCAATTGCATTTTTCACGCTGTTTGCAACGCCATATAATTGGCTACCGTTGATCGCATCTGTAGATGTCGCTGATACATCTCCTGCTTTAACATTGGTTAGCTTAGTACCACTTGTACCTGCAAAGGTTACGCTGTCTTGGTTGATACTGCCGTCAGGATTCTTGTCATACTTCACTGCAAACTTGTCAGTTTCACCTTGCGCTGCATTCAACGTGTTGATTGCTTGGTTAATGCTGGTTTCTGTGTTGCCACTGCCATCTTTAACTGTCAACGCTGTGTTATCTAGACTCGCAATTGTGTTCCCTGACCCATCTTTAACATCAAAGCCATTGCCGGTCACTTTGCCTGTGAAGACTGGTGCATCCGCCAATTGGATATCAAGCGTGTTGCCACTGATCACCGTTCTGATGTTGCTGTTCGAGCTGGTGGCCGCGCCAGTTAATCCACCGCTGATGTTCAGCGTTTCACCCAATTTGCGATCGACTGTGCCAGTGTTTCCTGTAAAGGTCACTGGTTTGATCACTTCAGCATTGAGGTTGCCTAATGCATCACCCACATTGTTGGCTGTTGTGGTCGTACCATCAGTTTTGGTGGTGGTGTACGTTGGCGCACTGATAGTGCCTGTGCTGCTGTCATAGGTTGATCCGCCACCCAAGTTGCTCGCTGTGCTCGCGCCCAAGGTATCGGTTTTGCCAGTCGATGCCGTGGTTGCTGCAT